>CAIRES010000048.1 GCA_903877645.1 uncultured Bacteroidota bacterium
ACCCTATCGCTTGCTTCAGATCTTCGATCAGGTCGTCAATCGCTTCAATACCCACACTCAGGCGGATGAGCGAATCGGAGAGGCCATTTGCAATGCGTTGTTCGCGGGGTATGGAGCCATGTGTCATTGTGGCGGGGTGGCCAATGAGCGACTCTACGCCGCCCAGCGATTCTGCAAGTGCGAAAAGATGCGTCTTCTTTAATACAGCTACTGCTGCGTCCATATTATCGTCTTTCAGCGTGAAGGAGATCATACCCCCGAAGCCGCGCATCTGCTTTTTGGCAATGTCATGATTGGGATGATGTTCAAAGCCTACCCAGTATACTTTGTCCACCTTGGGGTGTGAGCGGAGGTAGTGGGCCACCGCAGCGCCGTTCTCGCAATGCCGTTGCATACGCACATGCAGTGTTTTGATGCCGCGCAATACCAGCCAGCAATCGTGCGGGCCGGGTACAGCGCCGCAACTGTTTTGTACGAAGCGCAGGCGTTCTTCAAGGCCGGCATCATTCATGATGAGAGCGCCATGCACCACATCGCTGTGGCCGCCCAGGTACTTGGTTGCTGAATGCAATACGATGTCTGCGCCCAGGTCGAGCGGGTTTTGGAGGTATGGCGAGGCAAATGTATTATCACAAACAAGTATCAGGTTGTGTTTTTTGCTGATGGCTGCTGAGGCGGCAATGTCTATTACATTCAGCAACGGGTTGGTAGGGGTTTCAATCCATATCATCTTCGTTTTATCGTTGATGTAGCGGCTGATGTTGTGTGCATCGTGCATCCCAATGAAATGGAACTTGATACCGTAATGCGCAAAAACCTTGGTCATGATGCGGTAAGTGCCGCCATAGAGGTCGTTGGATACTATTACCTCATCTCCGGGCATCATCAGGCGCAACACAGCATCGGTGGCGGCCATACCGCTCCCGAAGCAAAGCCCGTACTTGCCGTTCTCTATAGCTGCAAGTGCATTTTGCAATACGGTGCGGGTGGGGTTTTGGGTGCGGGCATATTCATAGCCCTTATGGTCGCCCGGCCCGGCCTGCACATAGGTTGATGTCTGGTATATTGGTGTCATTATAGCCCCGGTAGTAGGGTCTGGAGATACACCAGCGTGTATAAGTTTGGTATCAAGTTGGTAATGCTTATCGCTCATTAGTATATGTTTTGAGCCGCAAAGGTAGACGTTATGTCGGAACGCAAAACGATACACTTGATTTTTCAAAAGGCAGAGTCTAAAAAGCACTTTATATCAGAAAACTAACCTCTAAAGGGTGATTTTTAATATTTTTTTAATACAAGGAACATAAAAAAAGATTTTTTTTTGTTTAGTAAATCGTTTTTCCCCTAACTTCGTTAGTTCAAATCATCTTTTAATAATTTTAACAAGTAATCTAAAAGCAAAACAATGAAAAAAGTTTTACTCACTTTTATGGCGGCGATTGGTTTTGCTGCTTCCGCTAATGCACAATTGGCGCTAGAAAATTTCAACGCTGGGCATTTGCCTCCAGGATGGTCTCTGATAAACGACGGGCATACTGTGAGCACTTCGTTTACCTCGTTAACCTGGCTGCAGGATTCATTAGACATCAATGCATGGTTTCCTGTGCAAGCATTTTCAGGAGGTGATTACCAAATGATCACTACGTCTTTCTTTGCTCCGGCCGCGTCTGCAGATCGTTGGCTGATCACACCTTCATTCAACGTGACCAGTGCTAACATGGTCTTTCAATGGGATGATAATGATCTTGGTTCAGGCGAGAGCATAGAAGTGAAAGTATCGCCAACAGCTGGTAGTACAGCGGGGTCTTTTACTTCAACTATATATAGTGCGCCAGCTGCTACAGGCTCGCTTACGACACACCAGGTTCCAATCGGTGCGTATAATGGGTCTACTATTACAGTCGCTTTTCGCGACACAACAAATAATAACTGGGGTTTAGTGGTAGACAATGTCAAGACTGCCATTTTACCGGCTTTAGACCTCGGTGTTACTGCATTATATATAGCTCCTTTTGTTCAGACAGGATCCAGCAATTCACTTACCGGAATACTGCATAACTTCGGTGTAACTACTACTACATCAGTTAACATTAATTATTCAATAAATGGTGGTGCACCAGTTACTTCTACATCAACAGGATTAAGCATCCCACTCGGTAGTGATTACACATATACTAGCTCTACTCCATGGGTGCCAACAACAGCAGGTACTTATGTGATCAAGGTTTGGGGCGATAATATTAACGGTTCAGGTGTTGACGAAAATAATACTAATGATACCTTTACTTCTTCTGTATTAGTAGTAGACCACTTGAATCCGAAGACTGTATTACTCGAAGAATTCAATCAAGCTTCCTGCGATCCATGTGCCGCAGCTACTCCAAACCTTGACTCTGTGTATGTAAATAACATCGCTAACAGCATTATGGTTCGCTACCATGTTAACTTCCCAGGTCGCGATTGTATGGATAGCGTAACACTTGCACCTTTCGTAAGCAACAGGCTTTCTTACTACGGCGTAAGTGGCGTGCCTGATGCACAGGTGGACGGACAGTATGTGTACCCGGGTGCAGGTGGTCTGAGCAGCTCGATCATACATCAACTGGGTGCTTTCGGTTCTCCGTTCACTATCGCTGTAACTCCTACGCATAACTCTACTACCCATGCATACACATTCAGTGCTGTAATTACTTCTGCAGGCCCTATACCGGCAGGTTTGAAAGCATATGCCGCGTTGACTGTTGATACTATGCTTTATGCTGCTAACCAAAGCACAGAATCTATACCACAGACTTTGTTCCCTGAAGTAGCCGAAAGCATGTTCCCTGCTGCGGGCAGCACTTTGGCTGCGTTCACCACAGGTTCTACCCAGACTGTTACCGGTAGTTGGACAAAAAACCATCCATGGGCTTCTGATTACAGGGTTTGGAGCTATGATTCGAGCATTAACGGTAAGATCGTAGTTTGGATTGAAGATGATGCGACCAAGTATGTTTACCAGGCAGGTTATGCTGCGGTAAGGACCATTGACACTACTATAAGCCATGTGGGCTTAGCTGTAGTAAATGGTAATAGCGGCAGCATGGAAGTTTTTCCTAACCCTGCTTCACAGTCTGCGACAGTAGCGCTGAACCTTGTTGCTGCGGATAATGTTAAGGTGGAAGTGTACAACATGGCAGGCCAACTCGTTTACAGCATGCCTGCTGAAATGCGCAAACCGGGTACATCCCGCACTCTCATTGATCTGTCTACCTTTGCAACCGGCGATTACTTCGTGAAAGCATCTATCGGTAGCGAAGTGCTTACACAGAAGCTTAATGTTATCAAATAGGAGATAAGTAATATTTACCTCGGGGCCGACTCTTCTAAAGAGTCAGCCCCGATTTTTTTATAGACTGTAGGCCAAGGTATCCTGCACCAGGAAGTTGTGGACATCATGGCCTGCATAGAGTCTTATGATCAGCTATCAAAAAACGTAAGAAGTAGCTTTTCGTCTCGGTGTAGAAATGCTACCTTATGCGTGGGTCTGAGCGCTGAAGGTTGGGTGGGGGAGTGGTGGGTATCTCATGATGTTTGTGTAATTGCATGAATTATTTGCTTAAATTTTTAGGATATTTTTTTTAAAAAAAAAGTCAAAAAAGTGGGTATATGCTGCTTTTTCCGTAATTTTGATTGCATTGTTGGCACATGTTTATGTTGTATTGCTGGCATGTGGTTTATAATAAGTAACAGGATAAAACCTTGACGATGAAAAAAATATTACTTGTATTATCGATGATTGCCGTTGGGTTATCGCCACTTACGGTAAGTGCACAAACGGCTACCTTTACTGTTCAACGTGATACTGTGTACATGAGTGTAATAACTTCTGCTGATTCTACCGACTACATTACCAATATCACGGGAGGTGACCTCACCATAAAGTGGAGAGTGACCAATGCATCAGATTTTCCGCCGTCATGGTTGGCTGATACAGCTTTTCAGGTATGTGACGATGTCCAATGTCGCAATAACGCTTCCAACCAATTGTGGAATAGCTTGAGCGGCTCTGGCACTCAGTTCTCAGCTGTTTATCATTCTAATATTACTCATGATTATGCTGAGAATTTTGCATTTTTCCCTAATCTTGTTGGTGCTGTAAGTGGCTCTCATTGGGTAAATGTTACATTGACTGATTTTACATCAGGAAGCGCCGGTTATTCAAAAACGATAACTTTTGTTGTGAACCATACCGCCTTGGGTTTAAATCCGATCAACAGATCTTCTGACATCAGTCTATACCCCAACCCTGCACACGATGAATTAAATGTCGTGTATGATCCATCTGCTGATGTGAAGACAATAGCGGTATACAACATCATAGGCAAGCTAATGACTGTTTACAAAGTATCAGACCCAGCCGGCGCTAACCTTAATATTGAGAATATCCCTTCAGGCATTTACTTTGTCAGGTTTATGAATAGCCATGGCGAGGCGGTAGTAACCCGCAGGTTTACAAAGCAATAAGTAATTATTAAATATTTCATAAAAACGAAGGGCCTGTATGGGCTCTTCGTTTTTTTATGTAACTTTATTTTTTAGAAAGTGTAAAACATAATCAAATGAAAAAAATATTACTTGCTTTAATGGTTGCAGTTTCGTTGATGCCGGCAATGCTTAAAGCTCAGTCGACAACACCAACAACATCATTTACAGTGGCGCACGATACTGTGTTCATGAATGTGATCACCTCTGCGGATTCTAATGACCTGATCACCAACATCACCGGCGATACACTGATCCTGAAATGGAGGGTTGTTTCTGCACCTACCTTTCCACCAGATTGGTATACCGCTACTGCGTTAAGTATATGTGATGATGCATCCTGCCGCGACAATACAGGCGGTGTATTATGGAATGGCACTACAGGGAATATGTTCTCTTCCACTTATCCTCCTAATGCAACACATGACACCGTAGAAGCTTTTGGTTTCTTCCCTGACCTTACCGGCGCCAGCGGCGGCACACGTGCCATCACTATCAACATTGCCGATTCTACAAGAGGTAAGAGCAGCTATGGATTTTCTAAGCAGATCGTGTTTATGGTCACACATCCGGGTGTGCCTACTGCTGTAAGCAGCATAGTGAATACAGACAACAATGTAGCGCTATACCCAAACCCCGCGAAGGATGAATTGAATGTAGTATACAGCCCTGCTGCTGATGTGAAGACTATTACTGTATACAACATCATTGGTAAAATAATGGCTGTATACAAAGTATCAAACCCTGCAGGCGCTAACCTGAACATTGAGAATATGCCTTCAGGTATTTACTTCGTCCGCCTCGTGAACAGCAACGGCGAGCAGGTAACGACCAGGAGATTTACCAAGCAATAATTTTATTCTTCTATAAAAAAGTAAAGGCTTCCGTTTTCCGGAAGCCTTTACTTTTCGGGGGGATAACGCTTACTCAAAATAATTGATCACACATTCCCGCAGCATGTGCTCCTGGTTGTTCAGCCCTTGCACAGGTACGGCCTCCAGTTCTTTAAAGTGCGGCCAGCCATCCTCGTCTCGCCCTACAAATTCGTAGTAGCCCAGTTGGGTAAGCAAGGTGCAAACGGCTATATGCATCAGGTCTTGTTTTTGCTCTTTCGAGAATTTTTTGCGCGGCATCTTACCCAGTTCATTCACCCCTATCAGGAATAGTATACCTTCCATATCAGGCACCTTACCGAAACGCTCGGTGAGCATTTTTTCAGTATCGGCCCATCTTTCGTCAAAATTGTCCATATATAATAGATAAGGAGCAAAACTAAGCTATTCAGGTGTAACACGCACAAGGCAGGGCAGGGGCAAGCGTGGCCCCTAACGTGAGTGGTTTGCGGGAGACAACCCCGACCCTCTCAAAGGGAGAAATTACGTGCGCGCGAGTGAATTATCTGCACAGCGCGAGTAGGGGCAGGGGCAAGCCCGGCCCCTGCCGTGAGTGGTTTGGTACGAGTATAATGGACCTGTTTTTTAAAAAAAGTTAAAACTAAAAATACATTCACCATTTTTGCGTTTACCTTTCTATTTTTGGATTTTAATAAACCTTTGTAATTTATATGGAAGTATCATCATCATCGGTTGACATCCGCGAACTTAATGAACGCATCCACCAGAACAGCGCCTTTATAGACCTGCTCACGATGGAGCTTAATAAGGTAGTAGTAGGCCAGAAGACAATGGTAGAGCGCCTGCTGATAGGCCTGCTGGCCAATGGCCACGTATTGCTGGAAGGCGTGCCGGGCCTCGCAAAGACACTGGCCATCAAATCGCTGGCATCAGCTATACATGCACGTTTTGCCCGCATACAATTTACCCCCGACCTGTTGCCTGCCGATGTACTCGGTACTATGGTATACAATCCGCAGGCGCATGAATTTGCGGTGCGCAAGGGCCCCATATTTTCAAACTTCATACTGGCAGATGAAATAAACCGCGCACCCGCCAAGGTGCAGAGCGCATTGCTGGAAGCCATGCAGGAGCGCCAGGTGACAATAGGTGATAATACTTA
The DNA here is from genome assembly GCA_903877645.1 of uncultured Bacteroidota bacterium. Lineage (GTDB taxonomy): Bacteria > Bacteroidota > Bacteroidia > Chitinophagales > Chitinophagaceae > Nemorincola. Next base: position 6,541 of record CAIRES010000048.1, read on the forward strand.
CAAACTGGATGAACCCTTCCTGGTACTGGCCACACAGAACCCCATAGAGCAGGAAGGAACCTACGAACTGCCCGAGGCACAGGTAGACCGCTTTATGCTGAAGCTGGTGATCACATATCCTAAGAAAGAAGAAGAGCGTCAGATCATACGCACCAACCTCAACCCGGGAGGTATGACAAAGATCAACCCGGTCGTTTCCACAGAAGATATTATGAAGGCCCGCCACCTGGTGCGCGAGGTGTATATGGACGAAAAGATAGAACAGTATATACTGGATATAGTTTTCGCTACCCGCTTCCCCGAAGAGTATAAACTGGCCAAACTGAAGCCATTTATCAATTACGGCGCATCGCCACGTGCCAGCATCAACCTGGCATTAGCGGCCAAAGCGTATGCTTTCATCAAGCGCAGGGGCTATGTGATACCGGAAGACATCCGTGCCATTTGCCACGATGTAATGCGCCACCGCATAGGCCTTACCTACGAGGCAGAAGCCGAGAACGTAACCAGCGAACAAATACTCAACGAAATACTGAATGTTGTAGAAGTGCCATAGTAGTAAGGCAATGCTTCCCGTATTAAGTGGGCAAACAAATTTCAAATACAGAACCTGAGGGCGTGTTATCTTTAACGGTAATGCGCCCTTTGTGTTGCAGCACTATCTTATTGGTAAGATACAGCCCCAGCCCCGTGCCTTTTGATGTGCGGCTTTCTTCATTGCCTATGCGGTAAAACTTCGTGAAAATTTTCTTTTTCTCCGTATCTGATATGCCTTCGCCTTCGTCTATGACCTGGAGTATTACATTCTTATTCTTTTGCTCTATGGCTATTAATATCGGTTTATCGGCAGGTGTGTATTTTACCGCATTTTCGAGCAGGTTGTTTATTGCCATCCGCAGCATGGTCTTATCCCCCGTGATCTTGCATCCCGGCTGTATTTCTTCCTCAAACCTGCGTGGATAACGTGCCGCGTAATCCTGCAGTGCATCTTCTACCATTGCAGAAAGGTCGAAGCTTTCCCTTGCCTGCTTGTATTGCCGCCCTTCTATCTGCGATACGAACAGCATATTATTGCAAAGGTCATTGAGCCGGTCTGATTCTTTGATGCAACGCTCCAGCAACTGTTTTGTTTTATCCTCATCCAGCTTGTGCTTCTCCAGTGTTTGCAGGTTCAGCTTCATGGCCGCAATAGGCGACTTGAGCTCATGCGTCACAGACAGCATAAAATTATTTTGCTGCCTCGACAACATGATGCGCCTGATAAAAGAACGATACACGATAAATGCACCGATGAGTATCACCACAAGAAACGTGGAACCCTCGCCTACATATTGCGTGGTGCGCATCGAAAGGTTGTGTTTTAATTTTACTACTTCTTCATTATAGGCCGCAGGATATTGTACGCTGTCTATAGTGTTCTTGAGTGTGATGATCTCCTGGGAGTAGATATGTCCGCTTTGCTTCTCAAGGCTCATCCCCCAAAAAACAATGATAGCTGTGGTATAAGCAAGTAGCAGCAGGTATACAGAAGTAAAAACGCGCATTCTCTTTAGTAGTTAGTCGTTAGTAATTAGTTGTTAACGTTTTATTGGGTCATCTAACTAATTTAAACAGGTGCGCTTATTTCAAAAACAATTAATTATTTCTGCTAAAACCCGTCTTCTCCAGCCTTAGTCCTACATTCAGCACTTCGGGTAGTGGATTCACCCGCATGTTTTGCTCAATAGCTATTTTGTAGGTACCCTTCTTATTGAATTTTATCGAGTCGCCAAGGTTCAGCAGCATGCGCTGTTCATAGATCTCACCCATACCACGCCCCAGCCATTTACCCGACGATTCTGCCAGGGTAATATTGATCCTTTCTTTCTTCACCACGCTGTCGCCCGGTACGTTAATGTACATCCACACCCATATATTGCAGTAAGGGTATGCCTGTGTGTGCCTGATCAGGAAGTAAGGCCGGTATGCGGCAGTAGTATCGGTAATGTCCACAGAGAATGATGGCCTGAAGCTGTAGGCCCATGCGTTTTGAGGTATGCCCTCCTCTTTCTGAAAATAAGGTGCAGGCAGGCAACCCGCTATCAGGCAGCAAAAACTAAGTATGAGTAGTGCTCGGTACATTGTTAGGTCAAAAGTAAGGTTCAATTTTATAAACTCTTCAATTCATTTTTGATGAATTGGGCTATCTGTTCTTTATCAGGCAGCTCCAGCATGTATTTGCGTACAAATAGCTGCTGGTCCATGCCTGCGGTGGCATATTCTACCAACGCATCATTTTTATTGGCTACCAGCAATATGCCCACCGGGTCATTATCATCGGCCAGCTTTATTTCTTTTTTATAGTAGTTGATGTAGGTATTGAGCTGACCGGCATTGTTGTGCGAGAAGTCGGCCACCTTCAGGTCTATGAGTACATGGCACCGCAGTATGCGGTGGTAGAATACCAGGTCTATAAAGAAGTATTCATCACCTATCAGTATCCTCTTTTGCCGGGCTTCGAGGCAAAATCCATGGCCCATTTCCAGCAAAAAGTCCTGTAGGTTGTCCAGCAGGGCTGTTTCCAGGTCGGTTTCTTCCACCGCATCTTTAAACGGCAGCCCTAAGAATTCAAATGTATAAATGTCCTTGATAAAAGATGTAGCCGGCTGTCTTTCCGTTTTTTCGTGCAGTTGCGCCAACAGTTCCTCCGGTTTTTTAGAAATGCCGCTCCGCTCATATAACAGGGAGTTTATTTGCCTTTTCAGTTCACGCACACTCCAGGTGCCTTTTATGGCTTCTATGGCGTAGAAGGCCCTTTTTAACGGGCTTTCAAGCGGCAATAAAAGGGTTATGTGCGAGAAGGAAAGGCTGTTGATCATTTTCTCACTTAGCTCGCCATAAGATTGGGCAGACAGTGTCTGTCCAATTCCTATTATTCCATTTCCTAATTCGTCAGACGTCTGACGAATTACATTTAAATCATCTTCGAATTCGTCAGACGTCTGACCAATTCCTATTATTTTATTCTTTAACTCGTCGAGAACAATTTGCGCTATAGTAGGATAGGCAATATAAAGCAGCCTGTTTAATTTCAGATTGGTTTCAGAAAGGCCTTTTGAGCTAAGTGCATTGGATATGATCTTTAGAACGTTATCCCCATACTTCGCTTTATCTTCGCCTTTCTGTTCATATTCTACAATGTAGTAGCCAATGAGCCAGTTGCGGATGGTGAGCAGGCGGTTCACGGCCTTGCTGGCTTCCTGCTTCAGGCTGCCGTCTATAGATTGTATCTGCGATATGAGCTTATCTAAATCCATGCTACCTGCACAAAGTTAAAGAATATTCAATATCTGCTCCTTTGCTTTTTCAAGCTCGTCCTTCATGTTGATGACGATCTGCTGTATCTCGGCATGGTTGGCTTTTGATCCTAGTGTATTGATCTCGCGGCCTATCTCCTGCAAAATGAAATTGAGTTTGCGGCCTATGGCTGCATCATTCTCATTCACGGTATCATTAAAGTACTCACAATGTTGTTTCAGCCTTATTTTTTCTTCCGAGAAGTCCATGCGCTCCAGGTAGTAGATCATTTCCTGCTCAAAACGGTTAGGGTCTATTTTTTCCTTGCCCACCATGTCTTCTAGCCACTGCGTGAGGCGTGCCCTTACTCGGGTAGCTCTTTCCGGTTCCAGTGGTTGTATCCTGTCGTGTAGCTGATCTATGTTATTAATGCGCTCCCTGATATCTTTAAGCAATGCCACGCCTTCCTGCCTGCGGTGCTCTATAAGGTCAGTTGCTGCAGCTATGATCACAGCCTTCACCCCTGGCCAGTCTTCTTCCGGCATACCATCCTGGTCAGGCGCTACCACTTCAGGCATCCGCATCAGCGTAGCGATCACGTTTTCTTCCGGCAGGCCGGTGCGTTCTGCTATTTGCTTCATGCCCTGGTAGTAAAACAAGGCAAGGTCAGTATTGATCACCATCGGCTTTGAGGCCCCTTCCTGTCGCACATTGATAGCCAGGTCTATCGTGCCGCGCAGCAGCATCCCGTTCAGCAGGTTGCGTATATCCAGTTCATAAGAGCGAAGGATGGGCGGCAACTTGGTATTCATATCAAACTGTTTACCATTGAGCGCCTTCACCTCCACAGTCACTTGCCTGCCATTAACTGCCGCCTCGGCATGCCCAAACCCTGTCATTGAATATAACATAGCATTATTCTTTTGCAGCAAAAGAAAACAAGGTTGAGCAATAAAAAAACCTAAACCTGCTTTTTTATGGAAAAAGATCGTAAAATCATCTTAAATGTGCCCAATAAGGGCGATAAGGAGTAATAATTAATTATTTTTGTTTTCACACTAAGGTATGCTCATGCGGATAACAGGTCTTTTGCTATTTATTTTATTGTCTGTTTGTGCCGCAGCACAGCAGAAGACCGTAGAGATACAATACTCAAAAGAACAACTCCAGGCCAAGCGCAAAGAGATCATGGATGCCATCAATGAGACCCAGCAACAACTGGATGCATTGAAAAATGATAAAAAAGCCACTATGGGGCAGCTACGCGCCCTCCAGAACAAACTGGCACAAAGGCAAAACCTGATAGCCAATATCAATGATGAGATGCAGGACATCGATAATACCATTCGCTCCTCATCAAAAGAAGTAGATAACCTCAAGCAAAAATTAGAACAATTAAAAATTCGCTACGCACAATCTATTCGCTATGCTTACGAAACACGTAGTTCGTATGATATGCTCGCTTTCCTCTTCTCATCAACTGATTTTAATGATGCCATGCGCAGGATGAAGTACCTCAAAAAATTCAGGGACTTCCGCAAGCAGCAGGTAGAGCAAATACGTACCACGCAAAACCAACTACAGCACAAAATAGGCACACTACATGCCGAGAAAGCACAAAAAGATGAGCTCCTGACTTCTCAGCAGCAGCAGAAACAAGTGCTCCTGCAGGAAACCAACATCACCAACCAGGTAATGCAGGACCTCAAAGGAAAAGAAAGTGAGCTGCTGAAACAAATAGAAAGTAACCGCAGAACTGCGGCAAAGGTAGATAAGCTGATTACCCAGATCATCGAAAGGGAAATTGCAAAGGCCACCAAGGCTGCTGAAGAAGAAGACAGAAAAAGAGAGGCCGCAGAAAAGAAAGCAAATGCAACAGCTAACGCTACTAATAGCAGCAACAATAATAACACAGAAAATAATCCGCCTAAAGTTTTACCTCACTCAAAACCAAAGACCGGAGGATCACAACCACTATTACTTACGCCGACTGACATCGCCTTGTCCAGCAACTTTGAAGGAAACAAGGGTAAGCTATACTGGCCTGTTGAAAAAGGCTTTATTTCAGACCATTTTGGCACACACCCGCACCCTATCGAAACAAAGGTGATGATCAATAATACAGGCGTGGATATCCAAACATCTCCCGGCGCTACTGTACGTGCTGTATTTGATGGTACTGTTTCCACAGTGCTCACAATGGATGGTGTGAAAATGGTCATGATAAAGCATGGTAATTACTTTACCGTGTATAATAATCTTCAAAGTGTATCGGTAAGCAAAGAACAACAGGTAAAGACAAATCAACCAATTGGTGTAGTAGCTAATGATGACAATGGAGAGCCAACAGTAAAATTTGCGATCTATAAAGCCAACGGTAAAAAAGGCGGGTCATCTAATCTGAATCCTGAACTATGGCTGGGAAAAGCACACTAGGTAAACACATTAAACCAAAAAAGTGTCCCGCAATTCATAAAGATTGCGGGACACTTTTTTGATGATGTTAAGAGATATTTACCCGAATGACTGGAACTTCTTAACAAGGAACAATGAGATAAGCAATACAGCCACCATAGCTACAATGAGGAAGGTGATCACTTTCTTATACGCAGAGTTGGTAGCACGCATACTGTGCAGCTCCACTATATTATTCAGCAGGTTCTCCATCCGCGAGAATGCTGTTTCGCCCTTTATTACATAATCATACGCGCCATGCTTCATACTGTCTACAGCCACATCCAGCTTGTCCTGGCCGGAGAGCATGATCACCTCGGTGGCAGGGCTTAATTCTTTTATTTTTTTCAGCACCTGCACGCCATTCTGCGCATTCGGTAAGTGTGCATTGAGATGAAAATCAAGCACCACTATCGCAGGCATCAGGCCCATGTCCTTTATAGCATCTTCTCCATTCTCATAAGTTTTGAGCTGGTAATCAAAACGCTCGGATATGTGATCCTTGAGCATTTCGTTTTGTATGGGCTCGTCATCAACGAGGAAAATATATTGCGATTTGTGTTCTGCTGCCATAATGTATTGGTTCAATTATTCAGAAAAATACTTTGAAAAATCCCAAATTCCAAACAAAAGAGGGATAGAAAATTTTTAAAAGGCAAAGATACCCGCCTTTCCTTTCTATTTGCCCCCGGATAAAAGACTTTTGATTAATTCTGCCTTAATTCTTCAAATGCCTTCACGCATAGCCGTTTCAGGTTGGCTACCAGTGCCGGCAAAGTATCAAAATGCGCCGCTTCGCCCGATGATTGCTCGATCAGGAAAATGTTACTGATCTCCTCCTTTACACCCATATAAGACAACTGCGGCTTTAGCGAATGTGCAGCTATTTTAATAGACGGATAGTCTTTTGTTTCGATACCACGGTCTATGGCCGCCAGTAATTTGGGGGCATTGTCCAGGAACATGCCGATATATTTATGCTGCTTCTCCGTATTGCCACCCGTAAATTGCTGTAAGAACCTCATATCAGTGACTTGCTCGGGCAGGGGGGCAAAAGTGCGTTCTGTGTTTTTTGTATTTGCTTGTTTATTGGGGCTTACGTAGCAACGGCCACCTATTACCGCATCCATCTTCTGCAACAGCTCTTCTGTTTTAAAGGGCTTGGATACATAAGCATCCATGCCCGCTTCCAGGTAATGCTGTACGTCTTCCTGCAGCACATTGGCCGTCATGGCTATGATCCGCACTGCACCAGCGGGCTGTGGCAGCTTGCGGATGAGCTTTGTGGCTGTAACGCCATCCATCACCGGCATTTGTATATCCATCAGCACTACATCATACATTTCTTTTTGCACTTGGTCCAGTGCTTCTTGCCCATTCGCGGCAAAGTGCAGGTCTACGCCAGGTATCACTTCATTTAGCGTGTCCTCGGCCACCATCCGGTTAAATTCGTTGTCCTCCACCAGCAATATCTTTAGCTTGCTCAGTCTTTGCATGGAGGTTTCATCGAGCACATTTTCCTGTTGTGCGCTCTCTTGTGTTTGCGCTTCTTCAAACGGCAGTACTACCGTAAATGTGGTGCCTTGCTGCACTATACTGCGTACAGATATTTCGCCGCCCATCAGGTTCACTAATTGCTTGGATATGGTAAGCCCGAGGCCTGTGCCACCAAACTTGCGCGACACATCAGACCCCGCCTGTGTGAAGCTATCGAAGATGGTGTCCACATATTCGGCAGCTATACCAATGCCTGTGTCTGTTACATCAAATTTCAGCCAAAGCTTGCCGCCTTCATTTTTTTGCAACGATATATTGATCTCCACCGATCCTTTATCAGTGAACTTCACCGCATTGCCTGCCAGGTTGATGAGTACCTGGTTCAGTCTCGTGGGGTCGCCGGTGAGGCGGCGGGGTATACCCTGATCCAGTGTTACATGCAACGCTATATGCTTCTCTTCTACTTTCAACATCAGCATATCCCGCACACTCTGCACTACTTCGCGTACTGAGAAATCAATATGCTCGATAACTATCTTCCCTGCTTCTATTTTCGACAGGTCCAGTATATCGTTGACAATAACGAGCAGGTTGTCGGCCGAGAGGCGTATCGCATTCAGGTACCTGAGCTGGTCGGGCTTTGGCGTTTTGGCCAGCAATAAGCGCGTCATGCCTACTATGGCATTCATAGGTGTGCGTATCTCATGGCTCATATTGGCCATGAATTGGTGCTTCAGGAACGCAGTGCGCTCGGCTACTTCTTTTTCTTTTTGTGCCAGCTCCAGTTGCTGGCGCACCTGCATATTGCGCAGCTCATTGATGATCGTCTGCTTGAAGATCTCTTCCTTTAACTGCTCAAAAGATTTGAGGTGGTAAAATGCTTTTGGTATATCACCCATCTTGTCATACAGCGCTGCCAGCACTTCATGTATGCTCATGATGTCGTGTTTGCGCATATAGTCGCCGGCCAATGTGTATGCTGCATCAAGGTATTGAAGGGCTTTGCGGTAATTGCCTTCATCCATATACAACCTGCCCAGGTAAAAATTGCAGATGATCTGCACCTCGGCATTGCCCAGTTCTTTAGCTTGCATCAATGCGCTCGACAGATATTTATCGGCCAGCTCAAATTGCTGCATCTTGTAATTGACCTTACCCAGTCCGCTTTCTGCCATTACATAATTGGCTGTTTCCGGCTCCGAGTAATTCAGGTTCTTTTCAAAATAGCCAAGCGCTTCGCCAAACTGCTCCTTCTTAAAATAAATATTGCCGAGGGTGTTATAGATATTGATCAGGCTGCTCACATTATGAGCCCGCTCAAAGATGGGCAGGCACTTCAGGGCGTATTCGAGCGCACTGTCAAAGTCATTCAGGTCATAAAGCAGGTTGCTCACACTGGTCAGTATCACCGATTGCGAAAATTCATCGCCCAGCTCTTCATAAATGGCCAGCGCCTTTTCAAAGTTGGTGAGTACATTAGCGAAGTCGCCCATGTCGCGGTATATATTGCCGAAGTAATATAGTACCCTGGCCTCCAGCCTCCGGTCTTTAATGCCCTTGGCTATCCTCAGCGCTTCTTTCAGCACCTCAAGCCCGGCATCATATTCGCCCTTCAGCCAGTAGCAGGATCCTTTCAGGTTCAGCCCTCGGCCCAGCCCTCTCCTGTAGCCCACCAGCCTGGCACGGTCCATAATGTCATCAGCCATTATAGATGCACCCTCCACATCAAAGTTCCTTACTTCCATTGCTATATCCACCAGTATGTCTATGCGGCCTTTTTCGTCCGTCTGCAGTGCCATTTGCTCCTGCAATTCTTTATACCTCGGTGTGTCTATCATTGTTCAAAATTAAACATTCGTTAATCGATATTAAAACCCCCGAATGGGATTGAGGTTTGGATAGTTGCCCTCATGCCTTTATTAAAAATACCAAAAATTGCCGAGCCGCTGCCGCTCATAGAAGCGTATAGCGCACCCTGGTCGTATAGCTGCTGTTTTATGTTGCTCAATACCGGGTGCTGCGCAAATACAGGCCCTTCAAAATCATTGACCACATGTTCTTTCCATTCTGTTATCGGCAATGTTGCCAATTGGCGCAGATCACACTTAGCAGGTGCAGGCGTCAGCATACCAAATGCCTTGCCTGTAGCCACATGTAGCCCCGGGCATATAAGCTGTATGCTGTAACCCGAAAGATCGAGCGCAATGCCGGTCATCACCTCGCCCCTGCCAGTAGCGTATTGCGGCGTATTGAGGATAAAGAACGGGCAGTCGCTACCCAACTGCAAAGCATACCCGATCAGTTGCTCATCGCTTAATCCTAATGCGCAATAGTCATTCAGTAGCTTCAGCAGAAAAGCCCCATCAGCCGAGCCGCCACCCAGGCCTGCGCCCATAGGCAATACTTTGTGCAGGTATATATCCAGTGGCAGCACTTTATCGTCAAAGTCTGCTTTGAGCAATTGATAAGCTCTCCATACCAGGTTATCCTCGTTACTCCCGGCCACGGCAAGGCCGCTCATGTGCAGTTGCGTAGTGGCGGCAGGCACTACCTCCAGCACATCGCGCAGGGGTGTGTTATGCCCCGTAAGCGGGTAGAACACCGTTTCAATATCATGATAGCCATCCTCCCGCTTGCGGGTGACAGACAGTCCTATATTTATTTTACAATTTGGAAAGCGCAGCATACAATGGGTGAAATAGGTTGTATCGTAATTAAAATGCTCACTGGTATTTATTTTTAAGGGTTGTACAATTTTTAAAGATACAAATTAAGCATCCGGGATGAAGCGGACTAAACGTTTTGGGTAAAAATAGGTAAAAGGTCTTTGTAATTCATTTGTAGGATTTGTAGACTCTTATCTGATTTGCTATGCTTCTTACATCTAATGTTGTATTTTTATTTTTTTCTCATAAAGCTATATTTCAAAATTATGTCGCCTCGAAACTTGTTTAACATCGTTCTGAAAATTATGGGGATATTATTCCTGAAATATACAATTGAACTAGCACCTCAGTTTTTGCAATTAGTACCCTACATGAAGGATACCTCAACTTTTGATATGATATGGATGGCCAGTTCGTTAATAGTAATGTTGATTATTTATTTAGCTTTCACCTACATGCTCATTTTCAGATCTGATTACCTGATCAATAAACTTAAACTTACATCCGGATTTGACGAAATCATCCCAATTAATGCTAACAGAAAAACAATTATTGGAATTTCAGTTATCATTATCGGTGGTTTGGTTGTGATAGATAGTGTTCCCCTCCTATTGAAGCAAACATATAATTATTATTTGTCGATGCAAATAAGTCAAGGAATGGCTAAAACAAAATACGATGTGCAATATTTTATCTTGTACACGTCAAAAATAATTATCGGACTCCTATTAATGGGAGAGCAAAAAAGAATAACAAACTTGATTTACAGATACACCGATAATGATAAGAATAAATGAATCGGTATTTCATAGTTAAAAATGGAAAGCGCAGCATACAAAGGCTAAAATTATGCGTATTTTTGAAAACGGACTACAGAATTCTAACTACTATCTACTAAAGATGAAAGAAGTCATCAGGCTGAACGATATTCGTAAAAGTTACTACCTCGGTAAGCAGGAGCTGCCCGTGCTCAAAGGCATTAACCTGGTTATTGTGCAGAATGAATATGTGGCCCTTATGGGGCCATCAGGCTCGGGTAAGTCTACCCTGATGAATATACTGGGCTGCCTTGATTCGCCGAGTGGCGGGCAATACATACTCAACAGCAAGAATGTGAGCAATATGGGCGATGACCAGCTTGCTGATGTGCGCAATGTGGAGATCGGCTTCGTATTCCAGCAGTTCAACCTGCTACCCCGGCTTACAGCCTGGGAGAATGTAGCACTACCGCTCATCTATGCCGGCATTGGTAAAGCAGAGCGCGAAGAACGCGCCCGTGCTATGCTGGTAAAAGTAAGCCTCGGCGACCGGGCGCATCATAAGCCCAACGAGCTATCGGGCGGCCAGAGCCAGCGTGTGGCCATTGCCAGGGCATTGATCAATAACCCTTCCTTGCTGCTGGCCGATGAGCCCACCGGTAACCTTGACAGCAAAACCTCTATTGAGATCATGGAACTCTTCGGGCAGATACAGGAGCAGGGCAATACCGTAGTGCTGGTAACACACGAAGAAGATATTGCCAGCTACACCCACCGCGTCATCAGGATACGCGATGGATCGGTAGAGACGGATAAAGCACAAAAACCCAACCCTGATGCACTAATGGCCAGGTAATGCCTACTGTGCCATTTTTACTTTTACGTTTTAATTTTGCTTTTTCAAATGTTCAAGATATACACAAAAACAGGCGATAAAGGTGGCACCAGCCTCATAGGCGGAGTGCGTGTGCCTAAAGATCACATCCGCATAGAAAGCTATGGCACTGTGGATGAGCTCAACTCATTTATAGGCATGGCGTGCGACCTCGCCCAAAACGATCAGGTCACTGCCGAGCTGCGGGAGATACAGGATCGTTTATTTACCGTAGGTTCCGTACTGGCTACCAACCCCGGTAAAGAAGTGAAAATGAAGTTGCCCGATCTGCATGAAGAAGATGTAACCTGGCTCGAAACAAAGATCGATGCCATGAATGAAGTGCTGCCGGAGATGCGTTCGTTTATACTGCCGGGCGGCAACCTGGCATCATCTACCTGCCACGTGGCGCGCTGTGTATGCCGTAGGGCAGAGCGGCTGTGTGTGAGCATGCAATCGCATGAGGAATTTATACCGCCGCTCATTATTCAATACCTTAACCGCTTATCTGATTATCTTTTTGTACTTGCCCGCTACATAGGCCACATCAATAATGCCCCTGAAATTCCCTGGCGGGCAAGAATATAAACGCTACACGGTTCTCACACTACCACTCATCACATCAGGATCACTTCCACCAGGTGCGGTTGCGGGTATGCACTTTGTAGTAAAAAGTGATGGTGATCGTTGAGTAACCATCTTTATCGCTTGGGTTGCCTCTCAGGTTACCGGCTGCATTAGGTGGCTCCAGGTTCAGCCAATAGCCTTTGTCAGCTACCTGTGCTGCAAGGGCAGCATCCTTAGGAGTCAAATGTGCTTTAAAGTCAGCGGCACTGATGTATTTGCCACTTACGCCATCAAGGTAATCAGTAAAGGTCTTACGGTACATATATTCTATACCGAGGTTGAGGTGCTGGCCGAGATCCCAGCGATAGCCAATCACCAAAGGTATTGCAGGCTGCCACAAAGAATATTTTGGAGGGAAGCCATCGCCAAAGCCCTGGCCTTCCAGGTGCAGGTCATAAGTGGCTACATAGCTGGGGCTGGCTGCCACTGTGCTGTATGGAGTATAGTGGAAATAAGCAAAGCCCAGGCCAAGGAATGGTTGGCCTCTTCTGCCGGCCATTTTGCTCTCGGGGTTCATCCTGAAGGGCATGAATTCCAGCAAAATAGAGCCTTCGAATATATAGTCTTTTGCATTCTGCGCACGTGCATAGCGCTGGTAAGCGTCAGCATCCTGTGAGGTAGCCTTTTTTGCGAGGTCATAGTTCCATTTGTCTGTGGCATACAGCGAGCCGTAATTTGCGGCCAGTCTCACACCAAGACAGGGATGTATGGAATACCGGCCAAACATACCACCCATGAACGTGACCTTATCAAAATATTTGCTGTTGTTATAATGGTCTACAACTGATTTGGTGCCTACATCTCCCCAAAGGTCGCTCATGCCACAGTTAGTGCCTATAGCCCAGCCGTCTTTTTCAACATATAGTCTTGATGCGTCCTGGGCACGCAAAGTATAGCTTGCTGCAAAACAGATACATAGCATCAATAAATTTCGGATATACCTCGCCGACATGTACAGAGAATTTTGAGGTTGAAGATATAAATTATTTTCCTTTAAAAACTGGTTTTCTTTTTTCGAGGAACGCATGAGCGCCTTCTTTCATATCTTCTGTTGCAAAACAATCCCCGAAACGGCTTATTTCATTGTCAAAGCCACCGGGGTCACAATTGCCTGCTTCATTTACAGAAGCTATGATATTAGCGATAGCAATAGGGGCTTTGGTATGTATTTTTTGTAATATTTCCTTTGCCTTAGGGAGTAGCTCTTCTATAGGCACCACATAATTCACGAGGCCGAGTATTTTGGCTTCATCTGCGCCTATCATATCTGCGGTCATCATCAATTCCATGGCTTTGCCCTTACCTATTAATTTAGTGAGGCGCTGGGTGCCACCATAGCCGGGAATCAGTCCCAGGTTCACCTCTGGTTGTCCGAATTTGGCATTGGTACTGGCTACCCTGAAATGACAGGCCATAGCCAGCTCGCAGCCGCCACCCAATGAAAAGCCATTGACCGCAGCGATCACCGGCTTGGGGCAATGCTCTATTTTATCAAACACATTTACCCTGCCTTTCTTTGCCAATGCGCTGCCACCTTCTTTATCCAGCGACAGAAACTCAGTAATATCTGCCCCGGCCACAAAAGCCTTTTCGCCTGCCCCGGTTATTATTGCCGATCTTATCTCACTATTGGTATATACTTCCTCCAGTGCATGGCCGAGGTCTGTCACTACATCTTTATTGAGGGCATTCATCTTATCCGGCCGGTTGATGGTAATGATACATGTGCCGTTCTCGATCGTTGTAAGTATTGTTGAATACATATTGTTCTATGAGTATGATAAATTAAAATTGATATTTGGACCTTGGAATTTGATCTCTGGTATTTGGAATTTGATACCCGGAATTTAAACAAAGTTTCTATGCTCCTTCACCCAATCCGTTATATATGTGGCTATCTCGCTGGTAGGCGCACCGGGCGCGAACAACTTGCCTACACCTGCTTCCTGCAGCACCTTCATATCCTCATCGGGTATGATGCCGCCGCCTGTGAGCAAGACATCTGTAAGACCTTTTTCCTTCATCAACTGCATTACTTTTGGGAACACGGTATTGTGCGCGCCACTGAGTATACTGATGCCGATAGCATCAACATCCTCCTGTAAGGCTGTATTCACGACCATTTCAGCCGTTTGGCGCAGGCCGGTATAAATGACTTCCATACCCGCATCGCGCAGCGAGGTGGCGATCACCTTTGCCCCACGGTCGTGCCCGTCCAGTCCCACCTTGGCCACCAATACCCTTACCGGCCGTTTCAGATCATTGTTCATAGCTTGTATTATGGTGTAAAAATAATGATTTAGGGGAGTTATGTACTATAATATTGATGAATTCGTGGTTTGATCTGCTCCTGATGTTTTTTTCAGCACTTCAACACTATAAATAAGATAACATTTCTACTATCTACTATCTTTGCCCCATGAGCGAAGAACGTTCCTTGAATTTTTTAGAGGAGATAATAGAAAATGATATTGCCGACGGCAAGAATGGTGGCAGGGTACATACCCGTTTTCCGCCGGAGCCTAATGGCTACCTGCATATAGGGCATGCTACTTCTATATGCCTCAATTTCGGGCTGGCGAAGAAGTATAATGGTAAGTGCAATCTACGCTTTGATGATACCAACCCGGTGACGGAAGACACGGAATATGTAGACAGCATCCGCAACGACATCGAGTGGCTGGGCTTTACGTGGGACAATGAATTTTATGCGTCTGATTACTTTGATCAGATGTATGGTTTTGCGCTAACACTCATCGAAAAGGGCCTGGCCTATGTGGATGACAGCACTGCCGAGGAGATAGCTGCCATGAAGGGATCGACGATAGCGCCGGGTACTGACAGCCCGTATCGCAACCGGAGCATAGAAGAGAACCTGCAGCTATTCGGGGAGATGCGCGATGGCAAGTACAGGGATGGCGAAAAAACGCTGCGTGCCAAAATAGATATGGCACACCCCAACCTGCTGCTGCGAGATCCGCTGATGTACCGCATCAAACACGAACACCATCACCGCACGGGCGATAAGTGGTGCATCTACCCTATGTACGATTTTGCGCATGGCCAAAGTGATAGCATAGAAGAGATCACGCACAGTATATGCACGCTGGAGTTCATACACCACAGGCCGCTGTATAATTGGTTTATAGAGCAGTTGGGGATATTTCCATCGCACCAGTACGAGTTTGCCCGCCGCAATCTTACCTATACGGTGATGAGCAAGCGCAAACTGCTGCAACTGGTGAACGAAAAGCATGTAAGTGGCTGGGATGACCCGCGGATGCCAACTGTGAGCGGTATGCGCCGCAGGGGCTATACAGCAGAGGCCATACGCCAGTTTTGCGATACTATAGGCATAGCCAAACGCGAGAACATTGTGGACATAGGTATGCTGGAATTTTGCGTGCGGGAGCACCTGAATAAAATAGCTAACCGGGTGATGGCTGTGCTGGACCCCGTGAAGCTGGTGATCACCAATTACCCCGAAGGACAGGAAGATATTTTTATAGCAGACAATAACCCCGAGGATGCCTCCGCAGGCACAAGGGAAATTCCCTTCAGTCGCGAGGTTTGGATAGAGCGGGAAGACTTTATGGAAGTGGCTGCAAAGAAGTACTTCCGCCTGGCGCCGGGTAATAAGGTGCGCCTGAAGAACGCCTACATTGTAGAATGCACGGGCTGCGCAAAGGATGATGCAGGCAATATAACAGAGGTGCATTGTATCTATCTGCCCGAGAGCAAGAGTGGCAGCGATACCAGTGGCCTTACCGTAAAAGGCACGATACACTGGGTGAGCATACCACATGCCAAAACAGCCGAGGTAAGGATGTATGACCGCCTGTTTAAAGTAGAGGACCCGGCAAACGAGGAAGGTGATTTTAAAGACCACATCAACCCCGATTCTATGCACATTTTACCGGAGGTATACATAGAGCCTGCACTGGCCGCTGCGCAGCCGGGAGACCGGGTGCAATTCATGCGCAAGGGCTATTTTTGTGTAGATACCGACAGCACACCGGAGCACCTGGTTTTCAATCGCACAGCTACGCTGAAAGATGCATGGGCGAAGGAGGTGAAGAGGGGGTAGAGGTTATGCCTGGTATAGGCGTTCATCTATCTGCATCTGCCGGTCTGCAATGATCTTTACTTTGTGAAAGAACGGATGGGAGGGGTTGAGCAGGTAATTGTGTTCTTCCATCATTAATACTGAAGGTATTTCTAATGCCAGGTATTTGTTGGCTTTAATAAACTGGTCGCCGATTCTTGCAAGATGGTCAGGTGGCGGGTTGTTTTGCCAGCCGTTGGGTAGCTTTTCAAGAGGGTAGTGTTGTATGCTATTGTCTGGTATTTCCAGAGTGGCCATGCAGTAGCCTTGTGCGGGTATTCTGCCTATGTGCGCTACAGACTCCAGGAGTGCTAATGCGCGGCTCTGCGCGGTATAGACCATGTGTGTATCCTTACTGTTCCACCGGCCGCCGTATAGGGCAGCGCCGCGGCCAGAAAGGTCCTTTACATAGCGGCAGTCGCTAATGCGATAAACTATCATCAGGCAAAAATTCCGTGTTCTATGCGGCCAAGTTCATTCATGAGCATATTAATGCCCATAGAAGTATCTAAATATTCTTTGGGTTTTTTATTGCCCAGTGCAAGTATCATGCTATCCATCCACAACTTGAATTTATCCATAGAACCAAACACCTCCTCACCACGACTATACAGCCTCGCCATTTCTATCATCCGCTCTGATTGCTCCTGCGATAGTTTTTGATTAGCTGTATAGCGGCGCAGGGTTCTGTCAGACGTGTGTACGATAGCTGCCATTTCGGAGAGCGACAGATCTGCAACATCCATAAGGTGGGTCATAGCCTGTTTGGGTATGCCCGCCCTGATGATATTGATCATATCATTATCACTTTGTATAGCCGCAAAATCTTTTTTGCCTTGCATGCCCATAATGCCTATGCCCCGCATGGTCATGGCATCCGGCACATCGCCGTAAGCTACAGCAGGCTCCGAAACAATAGAAGAGTCTATCGGTTTTGTACCATACTTTTTACTTTCTGCAGGATGTTTGCCTTTCATAACATGTGCAATTTGACCACAAGTTACGGACATTTGTCTGATTTTACAAATTTTACTTCCCTGCGATCATACTTATTTCCACGTTTACGCCCTTGGGTAGGCCGGATACCTGGACGGTTTCGCGGGCCGGAGGATTTTCTGTGAAGTATCTGCCATACACTTCGTTTACTTGTGCAAACTGGCCCATATCTGTAAGAAAGATGGTGGTTTTGATGACATTGCTGAAATCCATTCCTGCTTCTGTGAGGATAGCCTGCAGATTATTCATCACCAGTTTGGTTTCTGCCTGTATGCTATCCATAACAAGATTACCTGTTGCGGGGTCGAGCGGAATTTGTCCGGATATGAACAGCATGTTTCCAAATTGTACGGCCTGGTTATAAGGGCCTATTGGTGCGGGCGCATTATCTGTGCGGATGATTTTCTTTTCCATACATCAAAAGTAATGGATTTAGTTTTTTAGTTAGCGCTTACCTTTGCGCTGTTATGAATTACTTATTACATATTGATACGTCCGGCGATAAAAGTCATTTTGCTATTGGCTGCGATGGGGCTGTGGTGGCTCACCGGGCTAATGACGTATCGAGAGAACATGCTGCAACGATCAATGTTATTATTGAAGACCTGTTGAAGGATGCAGGCATCACATTCGCACAACTGAGTGGTGTAGTAGTGTGTGCCGGGCCGGGCTCTTATACAGGTTTGCGTATAGGGTTGGCATCGGCTAAGGGCTTTTGTTATGCGTTGAATATTCCGTTGTTGCTTGATAATAAATTGACGCTGCTGGCACATCAGCAGCAAGTAAAATACGAGGACAAATATGCACAATATATTACCGTGTTAACTGCTCGTGAAAAGGAGTATTTTATATGCGTGTATGACAATGCATTCAACTGTATTGCGCCTCCGCAGCATATAATGGAAGAGCAATTGAACGAACTAATAGAGAAAAAAGAAAATACACTGCTTATAGTTAATATTCCTGAAAATGTAGTTAATGCGTTGACAATCATAAATTTACAAGTAGAAGATAATACGGAGATAGATTTGGAGGTATGGGTAAAATATGCAAATGAGCAATTCAATTGTAAGAATTATGTAAATTTATCTGAAGCGGAGCCTTTTTATTTGAAACAAGTTTACACTCATAAGTAGTTGCTTATATAGTGTTATGATAAAAATCCCATGATAATTATTACACTTTAACGCAGCCTTAACTTTTTTTTTAGATATTATGTGTTTCATATCGCTTTAAATGAGTATGTTTGCACTCCCGTTATGAATTAATGATGGGCAACAACAACTGGAATAATCAACTTTTTTTAATCAATTAACATCGTAAATTTTAATTTAATGGAAACAACGGTATCAGCAAACACTCTGGTAATTCGGAAAAGTGAAGGTTCTAACGAACAGATCAAATTAGACTACGTAGCTGTAAAAAACGCAGCTATGACTTTAAGGGCTATCAATCACAAACTGCGTCAGCAGATCGTGAAATTGCTCGAAGAAAATAAGCGTATGAATGTTACTGACATCTACGTGAAATTGCGTCTTGAGCAGTCGGTTGCTTCTCAGCACCTGGCTATCCTGCGCCGTGCAAACATCGTGATCACTGAGCGTGATGGTAAGTTCATACATTATGCACTGAACCATGCGCGCATCGCTGCTGTGGCTAAGTTCGTAAACGAGCTGGTACACTCTGAAGAAGCTAACAACGCTTAATCAGCAGATAAAATTTTATCAGGAAAATGCCTCGCAAATGCGGGGCATTTTTTATTAACCGAAAGTTGATAATTGTGTACGTTATTTAATAGCAGGGTCGTTCTTAACCTGCTCCCATGTGCTGTACAGGCTTTCCTGCGATGGCCTGTTTGCAGGCAGCTCACTTAGCGGCTGACATTCGATGAGGCTATCATGGCAATCCTTCGGCAGCATCTGGTAGAGGCGTGTGCCCTTGGTTTTCCAGGCGATCATTTCGTCGCTTACTTCTTTGATGATCTTTGCGGGTGAGCCGGCTACGAGGCTGCGGCGTGGTATCACCATTTTGGCGGGTACAAACGTCATAGCGCCGATAATGCACTCATCACCTATCTCGGCTTCGTCCATCAATACAGAGTTCATACCTACTAATACATTGCGGCCTACGTGCGCCCCATGCACAATGGCGCCGTGGCCTATATGCGCCCCTTCCTTCAATGTGATGGTGATACCGGGGAACATGTGTATCGTGCAATTCTCCTGCACATTGCAGCCATCTTCTATGATGATGCCACCCCAGTCGCCACGGATGGCAGCGCCGGGCCCTACATACACATCCCTGCCAATGATGACATTGCCGGTAACGGCGGCCAGCGGATGCACGAATGCCGAAGGATGTACCACGGGTATAAACCCTTTGAATGAATAGAACATAGTCAAAAGTAGTAAATTAGTCGTTAGTCATTAGGTGTTGGTCGTTAGTAGAAAGTCAAAAGTAAAAAGTAGAAAGTCGTGAGGCAGTAGGGGTTAGTTTTTTAATAGCTATCGGGAGTTGTTGATGATTAATGTGGGTAAATGTCCCATGCGGTGAAAACTTTTTATGTGGATAACTCTGATTATTATTTTTCATGTAAGTGAGTATTGGCGAGGGTTTTGGTTGTTTTGGTGCTTTCAGAATGTCCCATTGGATGTCCCATTTTTTGTAGGTGGGACAGTTAGATAATCCTGATTTTTGTTTACGGCCATTCGAAATTTTCACACAAGGATCACGGAGGTTAACCCCAAGGCCACAAAGAAATGTGTTGCTTGTTGATTCTTTACTTCGCAGCCAATGCACAAGGATTTATACCCGATTCTGCGAGAAATACAACACAAAGGTCGGTTTCAATTGCATACGCTCCAACACGTTTTAGTTATGGGTAGTTTTATAAAATAGATATAGTGATTGTTTGTAAACTATGTAAAAAAAGGGCAAAAAAAGGGCTGTTTTTTACCGTTCAGAAACTTTTTCGACCGTTCAGAAAGTTGTTTTGGGAATATGATGCATGTTTTTGAAACTTTATTAATTGAAATACCCAAGGGATTTACTGCTATATGCGTCTATTATTGTAACAAGACTTTTTTAATGAACCACAGGCGATGAATTTGTTTTAAATTAGAAGTATAATTCTATTTTATGAAAAAGATCATTACTCTTTTATTGCTTATTGTTTGCGCCTGTGATGCTAATGCACAGATCATTACAACGATAGCCGGGGGCGGCACATCATTGGGAGATGGAGGCCCTGCGATAGATGGAGAACTATACCAACCATACAGTACCGCAAGTGATGCGTCGGGGAATCTTTATATTGCCGATGCCGGCCATAACCGAATTCGTTTGGTAAACACAGCAGGCATTATTACGACCATAGCGGGTACCGGTGTGGCGGGGTATAACGGCGATAACATTGCTGCTACAGCTGCAGAGCTAAAAGGGCCTACCGGAGTGGCGGTAGATGCTGCGGGCAATGTATATATTGCGGATAATTACAACAACCGTATACGGAAGATAAATGCAACAGGGATCATTACCACTGTGGCAGGCAATGGTAGTATTGGCTACAGCGGCGATGGAGCTGCAGCCACAGCAGCAGAATTGGATCTGCCACATGAGCTCGCAGTAACCCCATCGGGCATTATATACATCGCAGATACCTGGAACAATTGTGTGCGTAAAGTAGATGCGGCAGGTATTATAACTACCATTGCCGGCAATGGTAGTTATGGATATAATGGCGATAACATGCCTGCTACTGCTGCGCTTTTATCCCGTCCATATGGGTTAACTGTAGACGCAAGCAATAATGTATATGTTGCAGATCAGGGAAACTTTCGCATCAGAAAAATAGAAAACACGGGAGATATTATTACGATTGCCGGAAATGCAGGTAGTGGCTACAATGGAGATAACCAACCTGCTACAGCGGCAATATTGAATGATGTCTTCAGTGTTGCTGTAGACGGATTTGGCAATGTATATCTTGCAGATGAAGCTAATTTCAGGATACGCATGGTGAACACAGCAGGCATCATCATCACTATTGCAGGAATAGGAGTTGATAGCTGCACGGATGAAGGGCAGGAAGCTATATTAGCAAAGCTGTTGGCTCCCTTATTTGTATCACTAGATGCAAGTGGAGATATTTATATCACTGATTTTGGGTGCGGAAAAATAGAATACATCCGATCTACGGTAGGGATAAAGAATGTACCCGAATCAAACGAAAAGGTAAGTATATATCCCAATCCTTGTGCTAATGATTTTACAATGAACATTGCTGCCGGTATTGTTGATCAGGCGGAGGTATCTATCACTAACAATATTGGCCAAAAGGTACAGGAGTTCTCAATGGCTACTAACCGACCGAAAGATATACAGATAAATGAACCCGCAGGCCTGTATATAATAAATGTACGTACTGCAACACAGGTATGGAGTGGAAAAGTATTAGTGCATAAGTAATACCGAAATGGATGATGTAATGATCTGGTGCTGAAGTTTTTCATGAAGATATTATTCTTTTAACCTAAAAATAAAAAATCATGAGGCTATCATTTATTTCATCATGGGTGCTGCGGGCATCCATTCTCATCACATCATTGCTCTGTTATTCGGATGGTGCTTTTGCCCAGGCCGGCTATTTAACGATATTCGGAAAAGATGGTGCAGGCTGTAGCAGCAATAACCGTATGACTTGCCAGGTAGCTCCTGCATCTTCTTCTTTTCTTGCTACTCCTTATTTAGTTGATATTCATTATCCTTTATTTGGTTACCAGGATTTTTATAAAAACGGTACATATAATGGCGCAGGTCAATTACTGTTTTCAGTAAACATAGATGGAATATATGCGCCTGATGGCTCACAGGTGTTTGGATTTAGCGTTAATACATCCGGAGACGTCTATGATCTTCCTTATGACCTGTCTTGTGGTTCAGTAAGTTTGACTCCCGGGCAGCCTTTATCTGAAATAGTGACGGTACCCAAGCCGGGAAGCTGTAATGGTTATTATGTGATGTTCTGGAATTCAGCCGGTGGCGGCGCAATCCTAAGGGTAATAGAAGTAGATATTACTGCTTCGTATGGAAATACTGCAGTGTCAACTGCATCATGGTATTCATTCCCCTACGATGATGCCCTTGATCAACCAACGTGCACAGGCTCAACCTATAATTCCAATGTATTTGATGCTGATCTGGCAGGCTCTGCATTTGAAATTGCAGCAGATGCGTTGAATACTGACGGATCAAGAGATATCTATACAGTTAATCCTGATGGTATTATTTCAACGCCATTTGCCACTTTAAGGAAATGGCATATTAATGCAGACGGTACGTTGCCTATTAACGCATCAACAAAGCTAAGCACAGATAATACGATGAACCCTGCTGTTACGACAAAAGCAAAAATATTTACAGTCGGATCCGATAAATTATTTGGTTATGTCAGCCATACAGGGTTTTACGGCGATGCCTTTATTACTTTTAATCTGGCAACCGGTGCATTGTCTGCTTACATTCCGCCAACAATATCAGGATCAATCCCAGGTTTTCAATCTATCTGGGGATTTGAGTACCTGCCGTCACCTAAGAATGTTTTTTGTTTTGCGTATGATGATGAATCTTTTTATGATGGATCTGGCCTTTTAATTTCAACAGGAGGCTTAGGTTATTCATCACCCGTGTCGGGAAGTATAGTAACGATTACTCCGATTTCATCTACTACGAATTATTGTTATTCGGATTTGGAATTAAATAAAAATGGAGATATGCTTTTAGTGCATGATGATTTTAGCGATAATCCGAGTTTGGCTTATTTATCACATACTTCATTAAATTCGACTTTCACATCTTCTTCCCCAACCATTCTAACTGGTCCTTGCACAGGTTCGCCAAACATTTCTAATTATAATTGGCAGATGAGAACTACCGATCTGAATACGGAATGGTACTTAGGCAACCAAATACGTGGGGAAGATTATAGTAAATGGGGGCCATTAGCAATTAGTAGCTACACAATTACGGGGGCGACAACATGGACACCTACAAGCAATCCTGTGCATGATGCATCAGGGGTGGCAACGTCTGTAATTACTGCTAACAATATTGCCATACAACCCGGCGGTTCACTTCATATTACTGATATGACAGTGGAAATGGCATCAGATGGCTTTATTGATGTGAATAACTCTACTTCTACAGGTACATTAGGGCCGTCTTACATTAACTAACTCAACACTTACCCGTTATACGAATAGCTGTACCAGCGCATCTACTACGTGGGGTGGTGTGCGCGTATGGGGTAGCGCAGGCGCAACACAAACCCCCATCACCAGCAGTAGGCAAGGTTATGTACAAATGACCAACAGCACAATATCTTATGCTAAGACCGGTGTGGCGTTAGGCGATATAACAACTACTGCGCATGCCGGCGGTGGCGGAGCAGTGCAAGCGTCCAACAGTACTTTTTATAACAACAATATGAGCATCTACTTTGTCCCCTATGCGAACATCAGTACAACAACACATTCCGAGGTAAATAATTTCAGCTCTTTCAAAACTTGTACTTTCAATAATGATGATATAAGTATTCTTTCTTCACCTATCTTCTATGATATTAACGGGACGGGTGTAAAAGGAGTGAATATCAGCGCCTCTCATTTTACAAATGAAATTCCATCGGTCACGTCTTATGGTATTTATGGCGAAAATATGGGCTTCAATGTAATTGGCGTGTACATTTCACCAGCGCCCGGCGCCCCCATAGCCCGGAGCAGTTTTTCGGATTTTACCTATGCCATATACCATGATGGGGTGGATGCCAGCCATACACCCAGCATTGCCTATACAGACTTTAATAGCAATACCATAGGTGTAGAACTGAGTAATTCAATGTCGCCAATAGTCACCAAATGTACGTTTGGTATTCCGCTTCATGTAGTGTCTCCCACCCGTTTTTCAGGTGTGCAGGCAATCGGTATTAATATGCTTAGCGCGCATAACTACAGTATATACAGCAACACTTTCCAGAGTGTAGGCACTGTAGTGAGTGACCCATCTCTTAATCATACAGTAGGTGTATTAGCCGACAACACTGTGACTGATGTACTTGCTGAGGAACAGATACATAATAATACTTACAAGGGATTAGGTGCAGCCAACTTAAGTAATTATAAAAATTATGATGATCTTACGGGCCTATGGTATAAGTGTAATACAAACACCAATAATATTTTTGATATTTCAGCTACAGGGGCCGACTATACGGCTGGTGGTGATGGAATACGCTATCTGCAAGGGCTTAATGCCAGCACTTATTATGCTGGGCACCTTTATGCAGACGGGTCCACTGCGGGAAATACATTCTCGGCCGGTAGCTCGTATACTAATATGTCTGCATCCTATGTCGTGCCTATCACTTATTTGTATTCAAGCGCATCCGGTGCAAGCATATTAGATCAACCAGGCACTTCAAGTACAGGAATCGATACATATACCCCAGGGTCAAGTATTACGATAACTCCTTTCGGCCAAGCTGATCAATGTGCATTGCCTGGTTCGGTGATCAGCGCAGGTAGTTCTTCGTCTACTACTGCAGTTCCCGTGGCTATGCACAGGCCTGCGGTTATTGCTCTAAACGATAACCCGGTAGATGCCTATATGGCGGTCAAATTCAACATCAACTATTACATGAATGATAGTGATGGTGTGAATCACCGTGACAGCCTGTATTATTGGGTTGGGCAATTAAATTCGGGGGTCGGCGAACTAACGAGGGCTTATTTGCTATTGGAAGATGGCTATGCAGATAGCGCTACCATTGTTTATGATAGTATAAACATCAAGTACCCGGTGGATAGTATTTCGAACATTAAATTCACCACTACAGGTGCCGCATTGTTTAATGCTAAGAAAAGGATCATCTCTTATTATGCGAATATTAATAAGACAGTAGCAAATGCTTATGCGAATTCCTTAAACGCAGATTCTGTACTTGCCGCAGATTCATCTGAACTTTATTATCCCATATTGGATGGGACCTCATTAACGTCTCTAGTGAGTATCTTTAATACTACACATGCTATGGAACATTTTGGAGCGGAAGGTATCTTATCGGTTTATGCACCAGATACTGCAAAGGTACTTATTGAGGCAATGCCTGATACTTTGGTTTTCCCGTCTATCGCCGATGGGACGGTATTAAAATCGAATCCGGGTGTTTTAGCTGTAACAGAAATATCGCAAGGGCCTTTGAATAACACAGGCTGCCAGTATGCAGAAATGATCGTAGCCAATTGTGGCGCGGATGCAGGTGATTACAGTGATGTGAGTGGCTGGATCATTGATGATAATTCGGGTAACTTTGATACCGCGAGCTGCACGACAGGAAATGCAGGTATTAACAGGGGGCATTACAGACTGGCACCTGATAATATACTATGGCAGAATATAAAGGTGGGCACGATGCTGGTGATGTATAACGCCTCAGTAAATTGCTACGGACTGCCTGATACGATGAGCATTGACAGTGTAAATGACATTGTGTATATGCCGATCCCCGGCACCTCAATGTCGTATCTGCAACGCTATGCCGGAGCAGAAAATGCCAGTGCATCCAGCTATTGCAGCGATACCGGTACTACTGTGTATAGCACTGCTACCTCATGGGCCACAACCGTGAACCTTGATGATGCGGACGGGATACAGGTGCGCTGCCCCGGCTGCACTACGGCGGCTCCCGGCTCACCAGCCTTCTATCATGGTATAGCTTATGAGCCTGATGCTACTTATTGTATGAACATAATACCCCAGGGTGCACATACTGTCGGCGGGGCATTAAAGATCAATAACCATACTTACCAGAAGTATACTTTCACAGGTGGTACGCTTGCGGATTTCAGAGACTCTACAAAATGGATAGCATCTGCGGCAGATGCTGCTGGTGCCGTACCTGCATCGGTAGGGCATGTGGATAGCACATTGTATGCTATGGTCACTTCGCACTCGCTGGGTATGCCTTGCTGCGGCAGTGGAGGCGGCGAAGGTGAGCGCAAAGCCAACACAACAACAAACCCGGGTACGAATAATACAATCAGCAAGGCTGCGCAGGGCATCACAGTATATCCTAACCCGGCAAGTATGACGATCAATTTTGAGTTTCCGGTATCGGGCAATGTGATGATAAAATTGATGGACATAACAGGGCGTAATATGGACGAGCAGGTAGTGAATAACCAGACGATAGCGACATTCAATGTGAAAGGATATGCGGCAGGCTTATACCTGTACCAGGTGATCACAGATGGCAAAACGCAATCGGGTAAGTTTATAGTGAAGTAGTGCCAATCATATTTATATAGTCAATAAAAAATGGAGTAGCTATACGCTACTCCATTT
Source organism: uncultured Bacteroidota bacterium (assembly GCA_903877645.1). Lineage (GTDB taxonomy): Bacteria > Bacteroidota > Bacteroidia > Chitinophagales > Chitinophagaceae > Nemorincola. The sequence goes on from CAIRES010000048.1 coordinate 33,193, forward strand.
TTGTTACCCGGCTCCTCACCAGGATCCCTGTTGCGGTTCCTCGCCGCGGAATGTTTTACTGTGTTTGGTACTACAGCTTTCTTCTTAGTAATAGATGTAACAAAAACGATGCCACGTTGGTCGTATGCTTAAAGATACCTGTGTTGTTACAAAAAACATCCCCCTAACCCCCTTCTCTAACGCACAAGGCCTCCCGCATCTTCCGTCGCTATAGCCGTAGCAAAAGCTATGGCAGATGAAAAGGGGGAATTTCCGGCGCGATGCAAAACAAAAAGCTACAAACATATGGTATGCCTGTAGCTTTTTTTAATGAATGACTATTGTATTATTCGGCCTCGTACATAAATACGCATGCATTCTGGTCTATATTGATAAGCTGGTATTTGAGGTAGTTGAACATCCACAGTTTTCTTTTGAGGTCCCACTTGATGACGATGGTGCCTTTTACGGCGCCGGTGATGGAGCCATCGCTGTATACAGGGTCTACGGTGTAAATGAGGTTGATGCAATCCCTGCGCAGGGGCGAGGGCTTGGCGCGGGCAATGTCCATAGCCTCTTTTTTGGCAGCAGTAAGGGCTACCGGCTGCTCGGGTACCAGCTCACCGGCTTTGTAGAACTTGGGTACCAGGTGAAACTCGGTAGATTCGGATGGCGGGGCGCCGGCATCCACGAAGCTCTTGTCGAAGAATACGGTATCCTTTGCAGCAGGGGTGCCCTTGCCTTGCCCGAAAACCGATAATGCGCTGACGAAGAGCGCAGCAGTCATAATGATGATCTTTTTCATGGAGATCTTTTTTGTTTTTAGTGTTTTTACTTAACTAACGCTTAACTATTGCCAAAGGTAATAAAAGCATTGATGTTTAGCGCGTTAAGTTGAAAGAAGATATTATTTTTTGATGAAAGGCGTCGGGCAGATTTCATAGCGTAATTTAAACCGTTAATAATGAAACGTTATCAATATTATTAAAAAAACATCCCCCTACCCCCTTCGCCAACGCACATAACCCACGCCAAAAGGGGGAATTCTCATAGCGAGCATGAAACTCAATTTCAGCAATGTGGAATTTTTGATAGCCGGATATTCTAAAACGGTTGCGTGACCCGACTGTTTATTTGACCCACGGTTGAAACCGTGGGCTATGTTGGTAAACATTGTGCAGGAAGTATCAAGAGAGGTTGCGGCATTATTTTTTAATGAATACTTTTGTGCCGATGCCTGCAAATTTGTAGAGCTCTTCTATATCCTTGTTGCAAAGGGCGATGCAGCCATCCGTCCAGCCCACACCCATCTCTATCATATCATCTCCGCCCTTCCAGATGCCGTGTATGCCCACATTGCCGCCGGGCAGTGCGGTTTGGGGTAGTGCGCCGTGTGCCTTCAGCTCGTTGAAACGGGTGAGTGATGTGGCAGTGGGATAGTTGAGCAGCATGAATTTATCGTACTTCGAGTTGGGGTTCTTGCTCTGTATCTGGAAAGCGCCCTCGGGTGTGCAGCGGTCGCCAGCCATGCGTTTGTCTTCGAGTGGCTTAGGCCCAAAAACGGCTTTGTAGGAGCGTACCTTTCTTCGCTTGTAAAAGACCTCCACATTGTACTTCGACTTATTGACGATGAGCACTACAGAGTCTTTATCGAGCGTATCGGGATTTATGGGGTGGTGGATATTAAATACGGCATCGGAGGGGATCACAATTGTTTCGGTGATGGTGAGCTTGCCCTGCCTGTATTCTATTTTGCGGATGGTGTTACCCTTTGCATCTTTATGCTCGTCCAGTATTTTAAGGTCGCGCGGGGGTGGCAGCTCTTTGTTTTCGGCGGTTTTGGCGGTTTGTGCGGTAGTGTGGAGGCAGGCGCATGCAAAGGTGACCAGTAAAACCAAAACCTTCATCACGTTGCCATAAATGACCTTGCCGGTAGCTGCCATGCTGCAAATTTATTGTATTCCGGATAAAGCACAACTTCTGTAATAACGCCAGTATTATTACTTTTTAACGCAAAGGAGCAAAGATCACGCAAAGTTCGCGGAGCACTTATGCTGTTCCTATTTTAAACAAGCAGGAAGATAGGGAAACAAGTTACTTGCTCAGTTGCTTATACTCTTCGTAAGAGATCATTTTATAATCGGATGGTATACGGAATACCGCGTCGGGTATAGGCATAGGCTCTATTTTTTTTGCTTCAAACTCCATAGAGATTCCCTGCTCGTCTTTGTAGAAAAAATACAGGGGAAGGAATTTGGCATCGGGGTAGCGCTCGTAGGTAATGGACTGCGCAGGATACCAGTCTTTTGTATAATAGGTTTCGGCCTGTGTGCCATCGCGGTATACCACATCGCCCTTGCAGGAGGCAAAGCCCGCAATGTTCTTCACGTTCAGTACTTCGTTCTTCACATTGAAATGGGCGAAGGCATCCTGTCTTTGCACGAGGTTATCCATCTTCAGTTGAATGGCGTACTTCCTGTTGTTGCTGGTTTGTAAGGAGTAGACGGTGCCTGCGGTGCAGTTGATGAGTACGACATCCTGGTAGCCATTGCTGAGCTTCAGCTCTTTTTTGACCTGGGTACCCTTTATCTCGAATATGTAGGAGCCTACAATGTCCTTTTGCCCGGGTGTAACCAGCTTCACCTTGTATACAATGGTGCCTTCTGCAAAGGGCTTTTGGCCGAAAGCCCTGCCACTGCCTGCAAGCAAAAGAATGAAAAAAAGTAAATGTCTGTGTGTTGGCATAAAAAACAGCTTTGGGTAAGAGGCCATTACCCATACAAATTACTATAATTATCACAAATACAAGGATTTTGGCACATTTTATAGCGGGTAAAATTTTTTGAGGGCTTAAAACGTTGTAAATTGCTTATCTTAATAAGTATAGTAGATGATATCATTGAAGAAATGGAGTAAGGCAAAAGGGTTTATTGCAGGCGTGGTATTGACGGCAACAGCATTTTTGTTTATTCGTGCGCGCACAAGTGACCCCTATTTCGAAATATCGAAGAACCTGGATATATACACCAACCTTTTTAAGGAACTGAACACCTACTATGTGGACCCGATAGAGCCGGGCAAGCTCGTAAAAATAGGCGTGGATGCCATGCTGGAAGACCTGGACCCTTATACCAATTACATCACCGAATCGGACATAGAGGAGTACGAATTTGTGACCACCGGCAAGTATGGCGGTATAGGCGCCAGTATGCGCCGCAAGGGTGATGAAATATACATAGGCGATGTATACGAGAATAGCCCAGCGCAGAAATCCGGTCTGCACCCCGGCGACCAGGTGGTAGCCATAGACAAGCAGGAAGTAAAGGGAAAAAGCATTGAAGACCTGAGTGTGCTACTGAAGGGTTCGCCCGGCACACAGATCGCTATGCGGATAAAGGACGCCTTCAATCATACCGAATCTGAGAAGATGGTACAGCGTGGCGAGATAGCCATATCCAGTGTGCCTTATGCTGCATTGATAGGGCCTCATAATGATATTGCCTTCGTGCGGCTCACGCAGTTCACGCAGGGGTGCGCGCGGCAGGTGAAGGATGCCTACGACAGCTTGCAAAAAGTACAGCCTGCACTGAAAGGGCTGGTGCTGGACCTGAGGAATAATCCCGGCGGGCTGCTGGAAGAAGCGGTGGCGTTGTGCAACATATTTGTAGACAAGAACCAACTGGTGGTGAGCACCAAGGGTAAGATACCCGACCTGGATAAGGAATACAAAACGCCCGGCAATGTATGGAACAAAGACCTGCCGCTGACCGTGCTGGTGAACCATTCATCGGCATCGGCATCAGAGATAGTAGCAGGTACGATGCAGGACCTGGACAGGGGCGTGATCATAGGCGAGCGCTCGTATGGCAAGGGGCTGGTGCAGGTAACCAGGCCACTGGGCTTTAATGCCCGCCTGAAGCTGACCATAGCCCGCTACTATACGCCCAGCGGCCGCTGTATACAGGCCATAGACTATGCCCACCGCAATGCCGACGGTAGTGTGGGCTATGTGCCCGACTCGTTGAAAAAAGCATTTAAAACAAAGGATGGCCGCGTGGTGCTGAGTGGTGGTGGCATAGAGCCCGATGTGCACCTGAAGGACGAACCGATGAGCATGATAGCCGTGACGCTGTACACAAAAAATTACCTGTTTGACTATGCTACTGACTATGCAGGCAAGCACCCGTCTATTGCACCAGCCAGCAGCTTTACCCTTACTGATGCTGAGTTCACTCAATTTGCCAAGTGGGTAGAGAACAAAGATTACTCTTACAAAACAGAAACGGAAGAAGGACTGGACTCCCTGATGAAGATAGCGGAAAGGGAGAAATACTATGACGAAACAAAGGGCGAATTTGACGCGCTACGCTCAAAGCTATCGCACGATAAAAAACAGGACCTGCTGAAACACAAAGAGCAGGTGAAGGAAATGCTGGAAAATGAGATCGCCTCGCGCTACTACTACACCCGCGGCCGTATAGCCCAGGGCCTGCAGTACGATAAAGAGCTGGATAAGGCACTGGCACTGCTCAATACTCCTGCGGAGTACAAAGGCCTGCTGGTGCCGAAGGGGAAATAGAAGTAATTGACAATAAAACGGAATGAAGGACGTTGTTACTAACATCCTTCATTTTTTTTATGCCCAGATTGATCATTATTATTGCTTTGTTATTGGTTATTGGTGCCGGATCTTGTAAAAGGGGAGGCAGCGCTCCGGCGTATTTAACGGGTATTCCGTGGAATCTTGACTCCCTTTTACCTGACATAGAGACAACACAATTAACGACGACAAACTACATGGATGTAACCGGCGCATTTGTTGCAAATAAAACTACAGGGAGCTTAACTGATACTTCAGGTATCACTATCGCATACAACAGAGGGTGGCAAGCTGCTGTATTCTCGGGAGATTCTACCGGAGTAAGTTTGGTGTCGGTAAATGGTACACCATTGGTCACCACTTATCGATATAATCCTTTCTTTTGTCACTATGATGGCTCTATTGTAACCTGGAATGAAGGTGGTATTAATCATTGGGAAACTCCGGGCTCTTCTTTAGTACCGGTAATTGCAGAAGATGTGTCAGGAACAATGCCTACACTCTCCCGGGCTTTACCTACAAGTATAGACACCACCAGGGACTTTACTTTTACATTTAATGGAGACAATACCTCAAATGCTGATTATGGGTTTGTTATTATTTATGGTGGGCATAGTCGCTTTCCAGATTTGATGCCGATGACGAGCAATGTAGTAAGTGCAAGAGGTGGAACAGTTACATTTCCTGTAGCAAGCCTAAAGCATCTGTGCAATATGAACATCAGGCCAAGCTTGACAACATACGATCCTATATGCTACGGTGGCTACATCATGATCGTCCTCTACAATCATGAAACTCATTTTTTCGGTGGTAAGCCTTATGCCTTCGTGCGGCAGCGGGAATACTTGGGGTCAGTGAAGTTCATGTAAATCACATATCCGCCCAGTTCTTCAACAACTGCAACCCATATTCAGTGCCCACAGATTCCGGGTGGAATTGCACTCCCGTACACGGATATTGATTGTGGACAAGCGCCATTACTGTGCCGTCTGCGGTATGTGCGGTAGCCTGCAATGCGGTGTTTTTAAATCCGGTGACGGCAAGTGAGTGATACCGCATCACGGTAAACGGCGATAGGATATTATTGAATAGCGCGTGGCCGTTGTGGGTTACCTCGCTTGTCTTGCCATGCATGGGGTAGCTGGTATGCACCAGCTCTGCCCCGAAGTACATACCCAGCGCCTGGTGCCCGAGGCATACACCCAGTATCGGTATCTGCTGATGAAAATGATCTATGGCAGCCATGGTGATGCCCGCCTGCAAAGGTGTTTCCGGCCCGGGGGAAATGATGAGCCGGGAGGGGTCGAGCGCGATCAACTGCTGTAGCGACACCTCATCATTTCTGACCACGGTACATTCATTGCCTGTTTGCAACAGGTAGTGCTGCAATATGTAGGTGAAGGAATCGTAATTATCAATGAGCACCCACATGCTGCGGCGGTTTGTTGTTGAGGGAGTCAAAATAATGTTCAAGGTTGGCGAAGGTGTCTTTGGCAAAAGGCAATAATTTGCCTGCCTGTTCAAAGACCCACGGAGCGAGTTTGGATAGCCACGAGTAGGTTTTGGATGCTGCTATGGTCTCGGGGGTAATGATGTTCATACGGTTGCCCAGCCAAAGGAAAGAGCTCCATAGCACAGCGCCAAGGAAGGCATACATAATACCGCCCACCAGTTTATTCACCACACCCAGCATCATGCCCTCCAGCGCCTTCTCTATCAGCTTGGCGATCAGGCGCACAATGAGTACCACCCCTATGAAGAGGACGATATAACTGACCACCTGCGCCCAGCCGCTGGTGATGTAGCCCTTCTCCAAAAGCCACGCAGCCAGCGATTGCGACAGCTTCAGCGCGCAGATGATACCCAACAGTATGGCCAGTACAGAAAAAGCGGCTACAATAGCACCTTTCATGTAGCCGCGGATAAAAAATAAAGCAATAAGGATGATCCCTACGATGTCTAATATCATGGATCAGCCTATTGCGCCAGCAGTTGTTTCACCATATCAGATATGGCTTTACTGGCGGTTTTGCCGGCCAGTTGTTTGGAGGCTACGCCCATTACCTTCCCTATATCAGCAAGTGATTTGGCCCCTACCTGTGCTATGATAGCGCTCACTTCGGCCTTCAGTTCGTCGGGGGTAAGTTGTTGCGGCAGAAATTTTTCTATGATCGCCAGCTCTTCCCTTTCTTTTGACGCCAGGTCTTCGCGGTTTTGTTTTTCAAATATCTCCAGCGAGTCGCGGCGTTGCTTGGCCAGTTTTTGCAGCATTTTGCTTTCGGTGGCTTCGTCTATAGCGCCGTTCGCACCTTCTGATGTTTTTTCGATGATGATGGCGGCTTTTATAGCCCTGAGGGTACGCAGCGCGGCTTCGTCTTTGGCGCGCATAGCATTCTTCAGTTCTTCCATTACTTTTTCTTCAAGTGCCATTTGTTTATTTTTTTGGTGTTTGTGTATGTAAAGCAGGCAAAAATAACATCTGCCGCGCTATTCATAAAGATACAATAATACAAATAATCCCGCCCCTACCCGCTCACCTGCAGATAGTCAATGGCTATATTAATTTACCCAACTATTTGTTAAACACCCGTGCCCGATGCCCGAAACCATGCTATATTCCTTACTTTTACTCATCTTTTTACAGCTACATCAATATATTTTATCGTGAAGAATTTCCGCCATATTATTATTACTGCTTTGCTCACCATAGGGGCGTTTAGCTCTATTATATATATCAGTAGCTGTAAAGATAAGTGTGGCAGCACTACCTGTCAGAACGGTGGTACCTGCTCCTCTAATGTGTGTATATGTCCTACCGGCTATTCGGGTAGCAGTTGCTCTACCGGGTGGAGTACTGTATACCTCGGCACCTATAACTGTACAAGAGCCAATTGCAGCCCGGCAGTAACAACGGTCAACAACTGGCAGAGCGTCATCACAGTAGATGCATCCAACAGCGGGTATACGGTAGACATTTCCAACTTTGATGGTGGCAATACCACTGTGGTAGCTATAGTGGACAGCGTTATCAATGGTAAAAGCCATATGACTATCAGCCCCGCTGCAGGTTCTTATGGTGTAAATGCTACCGGTACCTTTGACAGCACGGGCAATGTGATCAACCTGGAGTTTACCGCTGCAGGTGTAGGTGGCGCAGGTGGCTATCGCTGCAACATGGTGATGACAAAAATACTTTAGTCTGAATCCGGCTGTTACTTCCCTTTAAATTCAGGTTTTCTTTTTTGCAGGAATGCCATCACCCCTTCTCCAAAGTCGTGGGTGCTGCCGGCAAGTCCCTGCACTTCCATTTCCATATCCAGTTGCTGCTCAAGTGTGTGGTCGAATGTGCTGTTGAGCAGGCGTTTGGTGAGTCCAATTCCCTTTGTAGGCATCTGTGCGAGGTTCACAGCCATCTGTTTGCTTTCTGCTTCAAACACGTCATCGGCAAAAGATTTGTAGATCATGCCCATAGCCACAGCATCCTTTGCGCTTACTTTTTCTGCCGTCATCATCAGTGCTGCAGCACGCTGCATGCCCACCAGCCGGGGCAGCATATAAGTACCGCCGCTATCGGGTATCAATCCTATTTTGCTGAATGCCTGCAGGAAGGAGGCGCTCTCATTGGCCAGCACGATGTCGCAGGCCAGGGCTATATTGGCACCGGCACCGGCGGCTATGCCATTTACTGCTGCTATAATGGGCTTCTCGATATGGCGCAGGCGCAGGATGGTGGCATTGTAGTGGTCGCGCACCATGCGGGCAAACTCTTCGGGTGTGGGGTTGATGGCCTCGGCAAGATCCTGGCCGGCACAAAAGCCCTTGCCTGCACCAGTGATGTAGATACAGCGTACCTCGTCGTCTTTTTCACACTCATCGAGGTAGCCCTGCAGGGCCATCGCCATTTCACGGTTGAAGCTGTTGTATTTATCGGGGCGGTTGAGGGTAATATACCCTACGCCATTCTCTTTAATGAAAAGTACTGCGCTCATAAGCCAAAGTTAAGCGAAAAAACAAAGTGCGCTACACCCCCTGGTTGCGACGAACTCACCAAATCATGATTTTCGCTTGATGCCAAAATCAAGCCGGTAATAGAATATGGGCAGGAAGCCGAGCTGGTACTGGTAATAATAGGGGTCCTTGCCCAGTTGTGCCAATGTATAGCTGTAGGTATCAGAGAGTACATTTTTGGTATTGAATACATTCACCAGGTCCAGCCCGATCTCATGCGTTACCCTTTTTGCGTTGATGCGGTAGCCCAGCTTTATATCCGTGCGAAAGTAGGGTTGAAATTGCAGGCTGTTTCTCTGGCTGTCTACCACTACCACATCGCCGAGTTTATTGGATGCTGCGGTATCTACCGGTGAATAGAGCTTGCCGCCTATATAAGTGACCTTGATACCGGTGATGAGGGTGCTGTACTTACCTATCTTTTTTTCGTAGCCGCCCAGCAGGTTCAGCGCATAATGGCTGTTGTAATCGGTGTTGCGGAACACACCATCATTTCCTTTTGCTTTGGAGTCGAATACCGAGCCTGTGAGCAATACATAATAGCCGTGACTAAATGTTTTTTCCAGTGTGGCCTCGAAGCCGTAGTTGTAGCCCAGCCCGGTATTCTGCAAAGTGCCCGGAAAATCCCTGGAGTAGCCCGTACCCTGGTCGAGTGTGGAGTAGGAAGAACCTGCCCTTGTTTCCACGGGCACATCAAAGAGGTATTGGTAGTACGTCTCTAATTTCAGCCGCAGTGTTTTAGATAATGCTTTATCGTACCCCAGTATAAAATGGTGGCTGCGGGTAAAGCCCACATTCTTATTGTTCATCACCCTATTGGTATCTATTGCAAAGTACTGGTACAGTTGCTGCATCTCGCTGTGCAGGCCATACCCTGCGGTGATCACGTCACTATTGCTCACCGCCCACCTCATGCCTACGCGTGGCTCCAGGGATTCAGAACCGTTGAGGGTCAGGTATTGCGCATGCAGCCCTGCTGTGAAGGTGAGTGCATCGGATGGGCGGTACTTATATTGGGCATATGCCTGCACCAGGTCTGTGCCTCCGCTGAAATCCTCGCGGTGTTCCCAATCTTGCCGGGTGGGTGGGTACTGCCTGCTGCTGTCCGTGAGGTTCAGGTGGTAGTAGTTATTCACTATACCCACCTTGATCGTTTGCTTTTGGGAGATCTTTTTATTGATATACCAATGTGCCACCGTACTGGTGGTGGCAAAATCGTAGCCCAGTATGTTCTTTAGTGAGTCGACAGCGAATGTGGTGGCATCGCGGAAGATGTAGTTGTGGTGGGCATTAACGTCGGTGCCCGTTTCGGCAACAGTGAATTTGGTGAACGTAGTGGAGTTGATGGTATGGCTGTAGGTAGCGCCTATGATGCCGGTGTTGGAGGTAAAGTATTGATCGCGGTCGCTTTCACCATACAGTTCGCTGGTGGGCTGGGTCTCATTACTCACGATCAGGTTGATGTTGCTGAGGCCGCCGATACCGAAGACCGCTATATCTGATTTTTTGCCGATGGGGAAGTTGAGCTTGAAGGTGGCATCCTGGTAATTGGGTACTGATGTGGTGCCTATTTTAATATTCAGGCCCTGGAACAATTGCAAAGTAGAGTAGCGGTAAGTAAACAAAAACGAAGATCCGTTGTTACGCGACAGCGGCCCTTCTGCCGCCAGCTCAGTGCCCAGGAAGCCGAACTGCCCCGTAAATTCATACTTATCGTTATTGCCATTGCGCAGTTTCACATCAAACACACCGGCTACGGCATCGCCGTATTCGGCAGGAAATGCGCCCATAAAGAAATCACTGTTGGCCAGCGTCTTGTTGTTCAGTATGCTCACCGGGCCGCCCGTAGTGCCGGGTATATTAAAATGACTGGGGTTGGGTATGTCTACGCCTTCTACGCGCCACAACACACCTTGCGGACTGTTGCCACGGATGATGATGTCATTGCGCGAATCGTCCCCTCCCTGCACCCCGGCAAAGTTGGATGCCATACGCGCGGGGTCGGCGCGGCTGCCGGCATAGCGTTCTGTTTCCTGCACATCAAAGGTCTTGGTGCTCACTATGGCCATATCATTAATGTGCTCGCGCTTGCTGCTCACCATTACCTCTTTCATTTTTATGGCGCTTTCTTCCAGTTCCACTGGCAGCACCACTTCCTTGGCGCTGGTTACCAGCACATCATTCATCGTCACACTCTGGTAGCCCACATAAGATATGGTAATGGTGTGCTTGCCTACCGGCACACTGTCTATAGCAAAATGCCCGTCTATATCCGATATTGCGCCTATGCCGGGGCTCACATCACTTATGGCCACACTCACACCCATCAGCGGCGTTTTAGATTCCTTGTCTGCTACGGTTCCTTTTATACGTTGATTGCGCTGCGCTATAGCTATCACAGGCAGTAATAACATCAGGAGAAGTAAGTTGCGGGCCATAAGCTTTTCTTTATTTGCAGTAAGATAGACAAAGCCTTTTATATCCCGAAGTGATTAAGTTGATCTCATTAAGATCGCAAGACAAATAGATGAACGAATTGCGCGATTTTTCCACCACATAGGCACATAGGCCACATAGGGGAGTAACGTATGCACGTATGTGTACTCAAATTCGCGCAGGTCAGAGAGCATAGGCTATGTGGTCTATGTGCCTATGTGGTAGCATCAGATAGTACGGGAGTTATCATGTTTAAGTTCGGGTATTACAGGTGTATTATCTACTTTTACACTCTAAAACCATCCATTTGCGCGCTCCCCGTTTGCCGGTCATTGTTTTTCTTATAGCTATAAGCACACTACTCGCCTCGTGCCACAACAGGCAGCGGGTAGACCTCATCCTGCACAACGGCAGGGTATATACTGTAGATGGCTCCTTCCTGGTGAGCGAAGCATTTGCAGTAAAGGGCGGCAGAATAATAGCAGTAGGGAAAAGCAAGGATATACTCAATGCCTACACTGCCGATTCGGTGGTGGATGCGCACGGCCAGCCTGTATATCCCGGATTCATAGATGCGCATGCACATTTTGTGGGGTATGGCAGGGGTTTATTTGAAGTGAACCTCTACGACTGCAAAGACTGGAACGAGGCTATAGGCCGTATCAAAACATTTGCGGCAGCACACCCCAACGAACCATGGATACGTGGCCGTGGCTGGGACCAGAACAAATTTCCGGGCAAAGCATACCCGGACAATGCATCCCTGGACCAGCTTTTCCCGAATAAGCCGGTGCTGCTGCAACGGGTAGATGGCCATGCAGCTATTGCCAACAGCAAGGCGCTGACTATGGCAGGCATCACAGCAGGGCAGAAGATTGCCGGGGGTGAAATAGAAACAAAGAACAACCACCTCACCGGTGTGCTCATAGATAATGCCGTTGAGCTTGTCACCCGCATCATACCACCAGCCTCAAAGGCCGATTATGAAAAGTGGCTGTTGGCAGCGCAGAAAAATTGCTTTGCACAGGGCCTCACTACCATCACCGATTGCGGGCTCATGTATACCGATGTGGAAATGATAGATACCCTGCAGCGCGAGGGCAAACTGCAAATGCGCATTTATGTAATGCTGAGTGATGACACCGCCAACTACAACCGCTACCTGCCGCGTGGCCCATACAAAACCAACAGGCTGTATGTAAAAGGAATCAAAGCTTATGCCGATGGTGCATTGGGAAGCCGTGGTGCCTGCCTGCTGGCGCCCTACCTCGATAAGGCAGACTGGTATGGTTTTCTGCTGCACCCTGCTGTGCACTACGATTCACTGGCGGCGCTTAGTATCAAAACCGATTTCCAGCTATGCACCCATGCCATTGGCGACAGTGGCAACCGCATGGTGCTGCATGTATACAATAAGTACCTGAAGGGCAGCAACGACAGGCGCTGGCGCATAGAGCATGCACAGGTGGTCAATGAAAATGACTTCGACCTGTTTGGCAAGGCATCCGTTATTCCATCTGTACAGCCTACACATGCCACCAGCGATATGTATTGGGCAAAGGACCGCATAGGTGAAGAGCGCCTGAAGGGTGCGTACGCCTACCTGCAACTGTTGCAACAAAATGGCTGGCTGCCCCTCGGCACAGACTTCCCTGTTGAAGACATCTCCCCCTTCAAAACATTTTACGCAGCAGTGGCCCGCAAAGACGCCAAAGGTTTTCCTGCCGATGGCTTCCAAATGGAGAATGCGCTTACTCGGGAACAGGCATTGCGTGGCATCACCGTTTGGGCTGCCAAAGCAGATTTCTTAGAGCAGGAAGTGGGCAGCATAGAGGCAGGCAAAAAAGCAGATTTCATCATCCTCGACAAAGACCTGATGCAGGTGGCTGATAGCGAGTTGCTGGGCGTGAAGGTGGAGAGGACTTATTCGGGGGGGAAGAGGGTGATGTGATAGCGTATTGTGTTCAGCCTTTACGCCATTGTTGGTGTTCTTCACCAACAATCTCGCTGAGAGGACTTGCGAAGGGTGAAATGTCCATACTCCTTGTTTGTATAGCGAAGCCCTCGGTGCGATTACCATAAACGATTGTGTTGCCTTCCCTGCGCTAGGTCGTTGGTGAAGAACACCAACAACCTTTGAAAATTACAAAATTCGCTGATATATATCAAAACCTTACCGCTATTCACAAATTGATAGCTGAAGTGCAAATTGGTTAAAAACAGGATGATAATGACGAAAAATAAATTTCTTATCTTTACAGGAGCAATAACAATTATATCATGCAACACTTAACCATCAATATTCCGGATAATAAAGTTACCTTTTTTACCGACTTGGTTAAAAACCTTGGCTTCACGATAGAGGGTAGCCTGCCAAAGAATATACTGACCGAAAAACAAATCGATCTCGTAAATGAAGCTCGCAAGCAGATAAAAGAAAATCCGGATAGTTTCAAGGATTGGGACGAAGCCCGAAAAACACTCAATATTGAATAAGGACGTTTCTCTTTATCATGACAAGGAAGATACAGGTTTACTCATTGGCATTGCGGGATATTGAAAATGGTGCTGCGTATTATCAATCGCAACAAAAGGGTTTGGGTAAAAGATTTGAAAATGAAGTGCATGATACGTTTAAAAAGATACAAAAATCCCCGTTTGCAGCATCATTGAGTTATGATAATGTTCGCTATAAAATTTTAGATCGGTTCCCGCACATTATTCTTTATGAATTTGATGAAGTGAATATTTACATTCTCCGTGTTTTTAACACCCATCAGGAGCCTTTGTATTAAACTTCCTCAATCCCCTATCCAGCCCCATTGCCCCCAGCAATACCAAAATACAGGCAGGCAAGAAATGATCAATAAGGGCAGCTCTATCGCCACCAGCTCATACTTATACTTATACTTTGATCGTATAGCCACGTGAATAAATACTTGACCAGCAGCACCACCACACACTCAACCATAAACACCTGCCTCATAGATGGCTGATGAAAGATCAATAGCGAAGTATGGAATGCAGCAACGTACAAAATGAGCTTCAGCAAAAAATACCTGCAAAGGGAAAAACTTTTTTCTTGAGCCGCACTTCACCCAAAGCAGGATAGGCATATTCTACAAGGTCCACATAAGCCAGGGCAGCGATCAGCAGGCAGATGATACCGCAACAACAATAAGTAGGATTGTCTCTGCCATTCTAAGATGTAAACGGCTGATCGTCCTTTATAGTATAGCGATAACAGTTTGTAAAATGGCTCAAATAACGTAACTTTGAAATATGGGCTTAATATATGCAGACCTGGAAATTGCCAATCCTGCAAACGATCATTTAACGGCGATAAAAGCAAGGGCACTTGTAGATACACGTGCCTTGTTCCTGTGCATACCCCAGCATATTGCCACGCAACTAATGCTGAAAGAGTTTGAAAAGCGCGAGGTGACCATTGCCGATGGCAGCAAAAGGCTATGCAGCTATGTAGGGCCTATCCATTTAAAATATGCCAACCGCCAGTGCCTCACCGGGGCTATGGTGATAGGAGAAGAAGTATTGCTGGGGGCTATACCTATTGAGGATATGGACCTCATCATACATCCTGCACAGTTAAAACTTATGGTGAACCCTGAGAACCCTAATATACCGGGGGCTATTGTAAAGTAATCCACTTGAAAAAACTCCTCACTATATTTTTAACGTGGGATAATAGGTTATAGTATTTACAGGTGTGTATATTTCTACAATCCCATACTTTTGCCAAAAAGCCACCCCAATTGAAAATCCTATTTCCCATATTCATTTTACTACTGCTGTCCATCGGTTGCCAAAACACGCAACATAAACCAGTAGCTAAAAGTATTACAGTCCAAAACGATTCAAATACTTCCAAGCTAACAATTCCCAATCCCGAAAAGCACGATTCAGTACATGCAAAACAGGACACCATCACTATAATGGCAGGAAGTATCTATGAGGTAAAATTTAGCAGAACGCAATACAATACCATAATAGATAGCTTCCCTAATCTACATAGCGATAATCCGTCGCCACCGGATATTGCATATGCTGAAACAAGACATACTATTAACGGTGATGATATTATCTCGTTCGATAGTGAATGTGGAAAAGATGTTTATTATATAGTTTATGCTTACTTCCTTGAAATGAAAGAAGACAGCATTAAGTACACAGGCCGCAGAGATACACTGATAAAAATTTATGATGACATCAATGCGATCTATAGTACACTAAAGGAAAGTGGCACTTATTTTGCCCACCAATGTGGGAGGATAAGAGGCTATGCAGCCTATTCAATATATACGTACGCTCACTACAAAGATGACTTTGATAAACCATATAGCGTAGAAGAGCAGAAGAAACTATACATTGCCTCATTGAAGCAAATGATAAATGATGAGGTTAGCCATAACAATGATTTGCTTCCCGAGGAACACAAAAAGAAAGTAATCGTATATCTTTCTAAATCGACAAAGGATTTAAATGTCCTCATAACAGACAATTTATATTTAGAAGAAGCCCGTGAATTCCAATATTCGCATTATTAAGTAAACCCCTACTTTTGCCAAAACATCCCTTTGAAAAAACTCCTCACCATATTTCTGCTCCTGTTCACCACTTGCGTGCATGCGCAACTATACACCTTGCGTGGCAGCCTGCGTATGAATACAGGCGAGGTGTTTGCCTACAAGCTGGTGTTTACGGCCAATGCGCATGGCGATATAAAGGGCTACTCCTATACCTATACAGAGCCAAATGATACCAAGACGGCGATAGTGGGCGTGCTGGACAAGCACAGCCGCAGGCTCACCTTTAGCGAGAAGACGATAGCGTATTCTCACGATGTACACACCTCGGCGTATATGTGCCTGGTAGATGCGAACCTGGATTATGAGCATAGCGGTAATGGCTATGCCCTTACCGGCCCTATCAATGGCGCTGAGGCCGACCGCACCGCATGTACCCCAGGCACAGTAGTATTCGATCTGGATGGGGAGCTGGATGCCTTATTCAATACTCAGGAGAAATTTGATACGGTCATCACCATGGGTCGCAAACCGAAAAATGTAGCACAGTCACCTCCGAAGCCCGTCGCCATAGACCCTACACCGATAGCTACCGATAAGATAACCAAGGGCATAGAAAAAGCGTACGAATGGCATTCTGATACCGTAGTAGTGGAAGTGTGGGATGGCAGTACGGTAGATGGAGACAAAATATCAGTGTACTTCAACGGCATACCCTTTCTCACCGGTTACGTCCTGGTGAAACAGAAGAAAGTGCTGCACATACCTATTGCTGGTTACGGGTTCAATGCGCTCACCATAAAGGCTGAGAACGAAGGAGCAGAGCCACCCAATACTGCCGACATCATCTTGCGCGATGGCAAGACTATCTACAGCATTCTTGCCTACAACAACAAAGGAGAATCTGCGCTCATAAAGATAAAACGGGTGAAGTAGGCTGTAGCATTCCTTTGCTCTCCGCTCTGTTGCTCCGCTCTATGGAGTATAGTCGCTCTCCCCTTAATAAGGAATTATTCATATCTTTGCTATAATAGAATAGCAATATGGAAACCACGATCCGTTTAAAACCTGCAGAATTGAATAGCCAGATGCTGGATATGGTAAAGCTATTGGTGGAGAGGACCGGCTATAAAGAGATCAGCATTAGCATGACTGATAATAAACCCGTGAAAAGGCTGAGAAAAGAAACTCCCGCTGAAGTAAAGAATAAGATCGCAGCAGCATTAGAGGATATTCATACCGGCAATTTCATTTCATTTTCAGCAGATGAGTTTGAACAATTTTCACAATCGTTGTTGAAAAAATGAGGAAGCTAACATTTCTTCCGGGAGCATTTAAAGATTATGTAGAATGGTCTGCGGCTAACAAGGATATGTTTGAGAAAATTAATGAACTCATAAAAGAGATTCAGAGAGAACCATTTAAAGGGAAAGGTAAGCCTGAACCGCTAAAAGGCAACAACAAAGGAAGCTGGAGTCGCCGGATCAATTTGGAGCACCGCCTGGTATACACAGTGACGAATGATGCGGTAATTATAATTGCCCGCCACGGGTACTACGAGTAATATTGCTGGTAGCATTCATATCCCGCTTTCCGCCCTGTTGCTCCGCTCTACCTTCGTCTGGCCATCTTCTCTATAATATCGCTCACCGCCAGCACCACCTCATAGGGTATAGATGCCACCTCATCGCCCGTTATATCGTACCTCCCCAGTGCCGACCACGTCATGTGGAAGCGGGGGTAAGACTTAATATTGACCTCGAAATACATGCCGTCTTTCCTCAATTCGGGTACCACTACGGCCAGGTGGCTCTTTCTGTTTAATGTAAATTCTTTGGAGAAGCTGTTTGACACCGGGCAAATGTAGCCACAAAAATGCCTTTCAGTGGGGCTGCCAACATCTTATTTTAATCAAAATAGGTACGCTTACCAAACGTTTTTCACTTTTACTCCGTCTTATTAAGTAGAAGCAGTTTTTAAAGAAAGATGGTAATTTATTAATTATCAATGATTTCACCCAAATAGTTTAAAACTTACTCAAATGAACATAGGCCTGGCAATTAAGTCGATCAGAAAGAAACTTTCCATCACCCAGTACGAGCTGGCTGAAAAATGCGAACTGTCACAAACCTCTCTTTCCCAGATAGAGACGGGAGTAAAACGCCCAAGTCAGCGAACTATATCTAAAGTATGCACGGTATTAGACATACCAGAATCCATTATATACATAGTGGCCATGCAGGAAGCTGATGTGCCACCAAGCAAAAAAGGTGTTTATGAGCTGGTTTATCCATCTATCAAGAGCCTGGCACTGCAAATGGTGAGTTCTGAGCATATGAACCTGGTAATGGCATAATTATACTCTTTTTTCAATAATTCAGAAAGCCTGTGTAGCAATACGCAGGCTTTCCTATTTTGAAGTAAAACTGGCTTAATGCGAAGAAGAGGCTATTCCGCTTACTGTCTTTAAGATCACCACTATGCTTTTGATGATGCCGGCATGTACAGTGATGATTGCTTTAGCAGGTATTGCAGGCTCTGTAAACTGATCCTGCTGCTGCGTATTAGCCACAATAGTAGCTGCATTGCGCCCCATAGCCCTGCTCACATCATCCCAGTTGATCACCAGCATCATACTCATATACAGCAGCACCGACCACAGCATCGACCTACCGATAAATAAGACCTTTTTTTGTGTGCGTGGCTTCATATATTGTGTTTTGACAACATAAAGGTACTACTCTTTGCCTATATTCAAATAAATCCGTGCATAATTAGCAACAGGAAAGGGGGATATTTTGGGGATACTTATTTTTGCCGGGACAGGCATGAAAAAAGTCCCGGCTCGCACCGGGACTACTGTATTCTTTACTCCATCAGCTAATCATCACATCAGCTAATTAGTAATCCATGCCCATTCCGCCTGGCATTCCGCCGCCGGCTGGTGCCGATTTTGGTTCAGGCTTGTCAGCGATCACACACTCGGTAGTGAGGAACATGCTGGCGATAGATGCTGCATTTTCCAGCGCTACGCGGCTCACCTTAGTAGGGTCTATTACGCCTGCTGCAAACATATTTTCATATACTTCAGTACGCGCGTTAAATCCATAGTCAGCCTTGCCTTCACGCACTTTCTGTACAATGATAGAACCTTCCAGGCCTGCATTAGCTACGATCTGGCGAAGTGGCTCTTCCAGTGCGCGGCGCACGATGGCCACACCTGTTTTCTCATCAGGGTTGTCGGTTTTCACATTATCCAGTGATTCGATAGCGCGGATGTAAGCTACGCCGCCACCCGGTACTATGCCTTCTTCCACAGCCGCGCGGGTAGCGTGCAGTGCGTCGTCTATGCGGTCTTTCTTTTCCTTCATTTCTACTTCGCTCGCAGCGCCTACATACAGTACAGCTACACCGCCGCTCAGCTTAGCGAGGCGCTCCTGTAATTTTTCTTTGTCGTAGTCGCTGGTAGTAGCTTCTATCTGCGATTTGATCTGGTTTACACGGGCATTGATGTTCTCTTTTTCGCCCTTGCCACCTACTATCGTAGTGTTGTCTTTGTCTATAGTGATGCTTTCAGCCTGGCCCAGGTAAGCTATCGTAGCGTTTTCCAGTTTGTAGCCCTGGTCTTCGCTGATAACGGTACCGCCTGTGAGGGCAGCAAGGTCCTGCAGCATTTCTTTGCGGCGGTCGCCAAAGCCCGGAGCCTTTACAGCAGCGATCTTCAACGAGCCACGCAATTTGTTTACCACCAATGTAGATAATGCTTCACCATCCACATCTTCAGCAATGATCAGTAAAGGGCGGCCGCTCTGTACCACACTTTCCAGTATCGGAAGGATGTCTTTCAGCGTGCTTACTTTCTTTTCATAGATCAGTATGTATGGGTTCTGCAACTCTACATGCATTTTCTCTGTGTTGGTCACAAAGTACGCGCTCAGGTAGCCACGGTCGAACTGCATGCCTTCCACTACTTCTACAGTAGTTTCAGTGCCTTTAGCTTCTTCTACAGTGATCACACCTTCATTACCTACTTTCGCCATAGCCTGCGCTATCAGGGCGCCTATGGTATTGTCGTTGTTGGCGCTGATAGAAGCTACTTGTTCTATCTTCTTGTTATCATTGCCTACATCTTGTTTCTGAGATTTCAGGTGTGACACAACAGCAGAAACTGCCTTGTCTATACCACGCTTCAGGTCCATTGGGTTGGCGCCTGCGGCTACGTTCTTCAGGCCTTCGCCTATTATGCTCTGAGCCAGTACGGTAGCAGTAGTAGTGCCATCACCTGCTATATCAGCAGTTTTAGATGCTACTTCCTTTACCATTTGTGCGCCCAGGTTCTCAATAGAATCTTCCAGTTCTATTTCTTTGGCTACGGTCACACCATCTTTAGTGATGCTCGGCGCGCCGAATTTTTTTTCGATAACCACGTTACGGCCTTTTGGTCCGAGGGTTACTTTTACTGCGTCTGCCAGTATATCCACACCACGCTTCATCCTGTTGCGTGCATCTATATTGAAGAAAAGTTGTTTTGACATATTCTTTGATTTTTTTACTTTTTTGAAATTTAATAATAAGGGAAAGCCCCCTTTAGGGGTTTGGGGGTTTTATACTACCGCCAGTATATCGCTTTCGCGCATGATCAGGTAGTCTTCGCCTTCCAGCGATACTTCCGTGCCTGCATACTTACCATATAATATGGTATCGCCGCTTTTTACGGTCATAGGTTCATCTTTTTTGCCCGGGCCTGCAGCTATTACTATGCCGCGCTGTGGCTTTTCTTTTGCAGTATCCGGTATGATGATACCACCGGCAGTTTTCTCTTCAGCAGCTGCTGGTTTCACTATTACCCGGTCATGAAGGGGGGTAATGTTCACGTTTTTAGCCATAATTATAGTTTTTAATTGTTTTTAAGTTGGTGAGGTTTGCCTCATTACCCAAGCAACACATTTTATGCCATTGCCTTGCGGGGGGGCAAATGTCGCTATTTTGGCAGGAATTTGGCACATTTTGACAGACTCACGGAGTAACGGGCTGCGTTTGACAAAAGAGAATTTGCCAAAAGTTTCAGCAAAAATATTTTTGTTAACCATCAAGATCGATCCTTTTCTCCCCTTCATTTCCCTTATTTTTGTAAAAAAATATAATATATGCCAATACAACCAGGCCAGCAGGCACCCGATTTCACTCTCCGTGATACCGAAAAGAACAAAGTAACCCTGAGCGAGCAGCGCGGCAAAAACGTCCTTCTATTGTTTTATCCGCTTGCCTTCACCAGCACCTGCACGGCAGAACTATGTGCCACCCGCGACAATATTGCCTTTTACAACAGTATGAATGCACAGGTATATGGTATTTCGGTTGATTCCCTGTTTGCGCAAGGCAAGTTCAAGGCGGAGCAAAACATCAACTTCCCGCTATTAAGTGATTTCAATAAAACAGCATCTACTGCCTACGATACCATCTACGATCACTGGTTCAATGATATGGACGGGGTTTCCAAGCGCTCAGCCTTTGTTATTGACAAAGAAGGTGTAGTGCGCTATGCCGAGGTATTGGAGAATGCAAGTGATATTCCTGATTTTAACGCTATACAAAAGTGTTTGGAATCAATAAATCATTAATTTCGCAATAGTAATAACCACTCAATCAAAATAAAAATCACACAGGAATGAAAAAAATCTACTTTCTCTTTGCTGCATTGATCATCAGTGCGACTTCATTTGCGCAAGCCATTCCCGGCGCGGACATGGAAACATGGCGTAGCAGCACCTCCGGCACCACCAGTCCGGTTGGTATCCAGGCGCCTTATGCATGGTATGGTATTGACTCACTCATTATTTTTGACGGCCAGTTTTTCGGCTCAGCTTTCGGTTTTGGCCCTTCCGATTTTCATCGCCAGCTTTTTGAAGAAAATACAACTGTGCATGGTGGGTCTCATTCCGCAAAACTCATTACAGTTGTCGATTCATTTATCGGGCCTTTCCCGGGCATGCTTTCTAACTCCCGCGCAAGTATTGCCATCAATCCGCTGGCCGGCACTGTATCTCCACCCACATACACCGGTGGCACACCGGCCACCAACCGTGTTACCAGCGTTAGCGCATGGGTGCAATACCAGCCGGGCAAGGTGAGCGGCGTTACAGGTATCGATACCGGTTACTTGCTGGTTCAGGCGCTGGCTCCTATCCGCGGATACGATTCTGTGATCGGCACTGCGTTTTTACAGATACTGCCATCAACTTCTTTTACACAGATAACTGCCAACCTCACTTACATAGATACTGTAGATAACATCGACACTATACGCATATTATTTGCCAGCAGCGGCGGCGGCGTTACTCCGAATCTCGATAGCAGCACACTCTATGTGGATGATGTAACTATGGCAGGCGTGCCATTCTATGTAAATGCAGTACCCACCATTGCTACAGCAAGTGAGCTGGTGAAAGTATATCCTAACCCTGCTGCAAACACACTGTTCTTCAGCAGCAACCAAACAGGGTTAAGCTGCACGCTGTTCTCTGTGAATGGCCGTGAAGTAGCTAATAAAACAATTGCTGGCAATGATGCGCTCGATATATCTTTACTGCCCGCAGGCCTCTATTTCTTTGCCATCAATGATGAGCAGGGCAATACAGTACAGAGAGGTAAAGTAAGCGTAGTGAGATAATAATAATCCCAAATAATGAAAAACGGAGTCGGTCTGAAATTTGCAGCCCGACTCCGTTTATGTGACGCCTCCCTCTCCTTTTTCATCCGCCATAGCTGTGGCGAAGGAGGATGAGAGGGTCAGGGAGAGGTCATGATGTTTGTTTCGTGATCAGTTGTTCTCCGTCTGTGGGGATATACGCATCCATCAGTTCCAATAACTCTTCCGGCGATTGGCTCATCAGCAAAGAGGTGTTTGCACACTCGCTCAGAAAACCTTCCTGTACCATGTTGGTACAAAAGGCGTGCAGGGCATCATAATAGCCATTCACATTCAGTAGTCCTACAGGCTTGCTGTGCAGGCCCAGTTGCCCCCAGGTCAGCATCTCAAACAGTTCTTCCATAGTACCCCATCCTCCCGGCATGGCTATCACGCCTTCAGCCAGCTCATGCATCTTCAGCTTGCGCTCGTGCATGGTATGCACAGTGATGAGGTGTGTAAGCCCCTCGTGTGCCACTTCTTTTGTCTTCAGGAATTCGGGTATCACACCCGTTACATGGCCTCCGTGTTGTAGTGCGCCATCGGCCAGGGCACCCATCAGCCCTATTCTTGCACCACCGTATATGATGCGGATGTGCCGCTCTGCCAGCATTCTGCCCAGATCGTAGGCAGCCTCCCGGTATACTTCATTATATCCTTCTGATGATCCGCAAAAAACCGCAATGCTTTTCATAGGCCTTGATTTTATAGGTTCAAATGTAAAGGTAATTTGTGTGGTCTACTGTCATTTTCAGATGAAGGTGTATTATCTAAAGACAAGATCCCGCATACGCGGGATCAGTTTTTTTAGAAAGGCTCATTCATGCAACTTAATATTCGTCTTCGTTAAAGAAGAAGTCTTCCTGTGTCGGATAGTCGGGCCATATATCTTCTATGCCTTCGTATATCTCACCTTCATCATCGAGCTCCTGCAGGTTTTCTACAACTTCAAGTGGCGCACCTGAGCGTATTGCGTAGTCAATAAGCTCATCTTTTGTGGCAGGCCATGGGGCATCTTCAAGATGTGATGCTAGTTCGAGTGTCCAAAACATATTATAATTTGTTTATTTTTATACTGTTCCCGCAAATGTAAGGGAAAATTTAAAACCAAAAAGCCAAATTTTAGCACATTTGGGGATTGATAATGTGCTTTTAACTTCTCGTTCACCGCATTCCCAGTTCTGTGATTTTATAGATAACTTGCAGATGCAAAAGTTTACTGCTGTTTCGTAATACACAAGCACCCATGAGCGCCATCCTGCATGCCAAAAATCTTTTTAAGAGATACCCCTCTTTGACGGTGGTCAACGATGTATCGCTTTCTGTGGAGCAGGGCGAGATCATATCTATTGTAGGCCCTTCGGGTGCCGGTAAAAGCACACTGCTGCACCTCATTGGCGCGCTCGATAAGCCGGACAGCGGCAGCGTACTCATAGATGGCACTGATATTTTGCAGTTGCCTTCAAAGAAGCAGGCGAAATTCCGCAATACACATTTAGGCTTTGTATTCCAGTTTCATCACTTACTGCCTGAGTTCTCGGCCGTCGAGAATGTGGCTGTTCCGTTATGGATAAAAGGCGTGAGTAAAAAAGATGCGCTGAAGCAGGCTGCTGATATGCTGGGCATTGTAGGCCTGGGCAGCCGGCTGGATAACAAACCTTCCGAATTATCCGGCGGCGAGCAGCAGCGTGTAGCTATTGCAAGGGCTTTGGTGAACAAACCATCTATTGTGATGGCCGATGAGCCTACCGGCAATCTTGATACAGCCAATGCACAATCCGTGCACAATTTATTCCTCGACCTCCGCAAGCAGCTTGGGCAAACGTTCATCATGATCACCCACAACGATGCACTTGCTGCTATGACCGACCGTACACTCATCATGCACGATGGAAAGATAGTAGAAGAGCGAACTAACAGGCTTTAATGTATCCACTTATACACCTCACCTGCGTTGGTCTCGCCTTCTATCAGGTGTACTAACTTTTTGTGTTCGTCATACAATGCTATATCCGGTACGAACCGGGTATTGTAATAACTGAAGTAAAAGAACTCATAGTCCATTCCTACCACTTCTATATTCTTATACCTTTCCAGGTGATGCTCGTTATAAAACTCTTTTATAGCCTTCATACTGTGTACTGCAGTAACCAGGTAAAACCGAATGTTCTTAATAGAGTCCATACCTCGGATCAGCGCATCCATTGTACGCTGGCAGTGCTTGCAGTCGGGCATAAAAAGCATCAGCGCCACGGGCCGCCCATCGGGTATATTGTAGGTATTGAAGATGGTGATACTATCCATCTCCCTGATATTGAATGCGGGCAGCGTAGGGAACTTCTGGTAAGGGAGAAGGGTATCACATGCTACAGGTGCCATGCCTGATATATCGGGCTTTTTATCCTGGGCATGTGCCATTGCGTAAAGGCAGATGGCAATAAATAAAAAGATCGCTTTTTTCATGGTACTAAATTAGGCATTTCTTCCCAAAAATGAGGAGGGCGCCATTTTCATGGCGCCCTCCGGGTAATGTACATTTATTATATGCTTACCTCAGCAGCGTCACATTGCCCTGGTGGTGTTCTTTCTCTCCGTCTTTAAAGGTGCCATCTATAATGTAGATGTATACGCCTTCAGGCTGGTCCATGCCATTCAGCTTTCCATCCCATCCGGCGCCTGTGAGCGATGTGCTTTCAAACACCTTCTCGCCCCAGCGGTTGTATACCTGTATGCTGAAGGATGTAAGGCCACTGGTGAGCGCGCTGCGCGGGAAGAAGTAATCGTTGAGCCCGTCATTGTTTGGCGTGAACACGTTTGGTATGTTCATGTAGCAATCATTGGTTACAGTAACGCTGCTGCTGGCCGAGCATCCGTCCATCGTGATGGTGGCGGTATAAGTGCCCGGCTCAATAACAACAATGGATGATGAGGTTTCTCCGGTACTCCACAACCAGCTTGCACCTGTTGTGCTGCCATGCGAGCCATCAGCAAGGGTAATGACATCGCTGCCTTTACAGATCGTTCTGTCGCCACCGAGGTCTATCGTTGGCTGCGGCTCTACGGTGATGGTGCGGGTAGCGCTGGCGTCGGCACAGGTACGGTACAGTGCAGTAGCCGTGATGGTGTAGGTGCCGGGGTTGCTGTATGCGAAACTCACCGGATTAGTGTTGAGTACGCTGTCGCCATTGCCGAAGTTCCAGATGATACCTGTATTGCCGATCAGTGAGTAATCGCCGGTAACAGTGATATAGGTGGCCTGGCAAAGTGCCGGGTCGGAGAGCGATATGTATACAGGACTCAATGAGTCTATGTTTACGGTAAGGAATGCCGTATCGGTACATGGTATAAAGTCGGTAGCTACCTCAAATACATTGTAGATACCGGCTTTAGTAAATGTATGCGAAGGATTAGACGCAACGCTGGTAGTGCCATCGCCGAAGCTCCATAAATAGCTTGCTGATGTACCTACAGATGAGTTGGTAAAATTGATGGCATGGCCCTGGCAGATCACGGTACTGTCTACAGCAAATATTGCATGCAGCGGGTGTACCAGGTTGATGGCCTGCTTGCTGCTGTCTACACATACCCCTTTGCTGGAGTACAACGTCACAGAATCAATAGCCTGTGTGACATAGATATGGTAAGGGCTGGTAGACACAGCAGAAGATCCGTCACCAAATTCCCACAGGAAGCGGTCGGCCTCGATAGAGGTGTTATTGAAGTTCACCGTGTCTGCGATACAGCCATAGTTGATGCTGTAAGTGAAGCTCGATGTCACCATAGAATCTATAGGCACATTCAGTGTCACCGTATCAGAGGTACAGCCATTGGTGATGCCCACATAGAAAATGGTGGCGCTCACTGAATAGATACCATAAGCTGCCATAGTTACGCCCAGTATATTGGTACTTTGGAACGCAGAGGTAAAACCATTTGGCCCGGTCCAGCTATAAGTAGATCCCGCATCGCTGGTAGCGCTCACATTGAGTGTGTTACCCGTACATACCGGCGCATTGCTAAGGGGTATTGGCCTGTCAGGTGTTTTATCTACCACCACGTTCAGTGTAGCTGAGTTAGTGCAGGTAGCTACTCTTGCAGTAACCGTATAGGTGCCTGAATACAGCACACTCACATCGGCGACTATCTTAGGGTTTTGCAATAAAGAAGCAAAGCCGTTAGGGCCAACCCATGAGTACGATACTCCCGGCGTCACATCATTTGCTGTGAGGTACAAGGTATCCCTGTGCGAACAGATAGGGCCATTGCTGGTCAGAACAGGTACTGCCGGTGTAGTATCTATTACTACATTTACATAGCCACTGTCTCTGCAGCCATTGAGCAGGGTCACTACTTTATACAGTCCCTGGTCTTTTGTAGGGGCGCCGGTGCGGCTTGGGTTTTGCATGCCCGATGCAAAGCTGTTTGGCCCGCTCCAGGTATAGGTTTCGCCACCGGTATAAGCGGTAGCTGTAAGTAACAAAGTTGTTTGTGAGCAGATCGGTGAATTGCTGCCTGCCGTTACTATAGGCAATGGGCGGATGGTCAAATGGGTATAAACGGTATCATGCGCGCTTCCTACCGTTTTAATAAGGCGATAGGTGCCGGTGTCAGCCCATGTTGATGGGTAGATGTGGGCATATTGCTGTGTGCTGGTATAGCTGCCGCCAGTGCCAGGACCAGACCACAGATAGGTAGCTCCCGTAGAGTCGCCCTGGCCATTGAGGTGAGCAGTATCTCCGAGGCAGGGTACATCGCTTGTAGCATGGAAGCAAGGCTGCGCGTATAAATAAAATATTTTCGATCCACTGATGCTCGCACATTGGCCGTGTGCAATGTCTTTAGTACCGGTAACCGTAAACACGGTTGGCCCGCTGAGGCCCATCATATCTATGGTTACCTGTGAGCCCCTGGCCAGCGAAGAAGTGATACCGGTAGTGGGCGACCAAGTCCATGTGCTGCCTGCCCAGTCGTCTTCTTCAGCGCCGGGAATATTCACAGTGAATGAATTGCCTGAAACATTGCAACCGTTCATGGTACACCCAAATACAGAATCTGTTGTGCCATGGCCACTGCCTTCTGTTACGATCCTTGGAGCCAGCTCAGGGAATGCGCTGTCTATAGCGGTTGAGTCAGAGAATATCCAGGCAAAAGAAAGCGTAGTGCTGTCGCCGGGGGCAAGGTCTCCTAATTTATATATCAGTCCATAAGCAATGTCCTGTTCTACTGTAGTATAGCCAAGGGTGTAGTAAGTACCACCCATACCCGTAGCCGTTTCATTCCACACCAGGTCAAGATTATTACCTGCAACCGTAGATGGCGGCCATGATTGATAGATCATGGCTTTTGCGCGGCAGTCTTTTGTAGCCAACCCCGAAAATGCACGTGGATGCGCCCCGGGATCCGGCACAGAGTTTACTTCGTGCCTGTTGAGTCCATCACCCTGGTAGCAGATATGGTTATCTGTTGTATAAGATCCACCTTCCGGTACATCGTTATCCGGGTCGGCAGATACAAAATAATATACACCATGCATAGTGTCTGTGCCTGTATTCACAAATTTGGTATTTACCTTTAGCCATGAGGCTAGTGTGTCAAGGATGTTTACCTGTGTTACCTTCAGCTTGCCTCCCGGCCCGAACCCGCCATGCCATACACCGATCTGCCTGTTTGGATTTGCATTGCAACCACCATTCTGAACGACAAAAGAATCTGTTGTGCCTTTGAGTGAGTCGGTAGTGGAGTTATAATAAAAGCCGGAGAACGCATCAGTATAATACGCATCGCTTCTGGCGCCGTTTACCTGCACCGACCATCCGTCGAACGGGGTACCCGGTAAAAAATAAGAACCATAAAACGGATCTGTACCAACGGTAAAGCCATCATGACCCCAATCGTATGAAAAGTCCATACCACTTGTAGGCGAAGTGCCGGTTATCGGATCCGCATAGGTACTCGCTGATCCGTGTGTAAAATAACCCGCCGGGGGCGTGCGTGTATTTCCCCATGAGCCATTTGGCGCAATAGCAACTTGCAGCCACTTACCCGAAAGGAATGTATTATCACCTACTAATTGTGCATTACTGCTGTTAGAATAGGTAAGTGATCCTGCGAATAACAAAATAAGTAAACGGTATTTCATGCTGTACTTTTATTTAGAATTAAGGATATTATATCGAACGACTATAAATATAAGGAGTATTTTTCAGAAAAAAGTAACATAATCATCATTTTTACATAAAACTTTTGTAACAAATACTACTATTAAGACAGGGGTAATGGCAAAAAGGATGGGTAGCCAGGCAAAAAACTAACTCTGAATTGAAATAAGCAGATTCCGAATTCATAAAAGGTTAATGAATAATCATTTTATTTATTTCAAACGGCCTCGCGGGATCTTTTTATATTTTTAATTAAATATGTTAGCGGTCATGGTCGGGCAACGATCACTTTGTTTACACATGACCCTCTACCGGAAGAAAGGTATACAAAATAGATCCCCGGGTGATAAGCAGAAACATCGATCCGGGTCTGATCCATATAAAAATAGCTGTGAAAAACTTTCTGCCCGGTAATGTCGAAGATCGTCACTTCGTTCGGCTCACTATTACCGGGTATGCCATTCGTGGCCAAGCTGATATTGAATACATCGGCGGAAGGATTTGGGAAAATGGCAACACCTTTTGTTTGTATTGTTTCCACAGAGGTGGTGGCAATAACCGGGCAATAGGCGCTATCGGTAACCATGCGCACACGATGATTGTAGAAATCGGCGATGTATATATTGCCTGCCCCGTCCACCGCCACTCCTTCAGGGTAGTTGAGTTCAGCATCAGTAGCCGGGCCACAATCGCCGCTGTACCCGGCAAGGCTATCGCCGGCTACAGTATTAATGATACCCGCGCTGTCTATTTTCCTGATCCGGAAAGAATAGTAATCAGTAAGATAAATATTGCCGTGCCTGTCCACTGCTACTGCCGATGCATCGTCAATACCCGCTGCCGTTGCGGGGCCGCCATCGCCACTAAACACCGTTGTACCATTGCCTGCTACTGTAGATATGTTGCCTGCCAGATCTATTTTTCTGATCCTTCTGTTATAAAAATCAGCAACATAAATATTGCCGCTGGTGTCGCACGCGATCCCTTGCGGAAAGCACAATTTCGATGCAGTAGCCGGACCGCCATCACCTGCAAAACCAGGGGAGCCATTACCGGCAATTGTACTGATGAAGCCGGTTGCGGCAGCTATTTTCCGCACTGCGCAATTGTCCTGGTCCACGAAGTATACATTGCCGGAACCATCTACAGTGATATCTGCAGGGTGGTAGAGCAAGGCCGCGGTGGCCGGGCCACCATCCCCGCTATAGCCTATTGTGCCCGTACCCGCTATCGTTGTAATAATGCCTGATGCGTCCACTTTACGTATCACACAATTATTCTGATCAGCTATGTATACATTCCCATAAACATCAGTTGTCAGCCCCTCAGGCCAATACAATGCAGCATCCGTTGCCGGCCCCATATCGCCGCTATAACCTGTGATGCTGTGGCTGCTGCCTGCAATAGTGGTGATGATGCCGGATCTACTGACCTTGCGGATACAACTGCCGTTCTGGTCGGTAATAAAAACATTGCCCGCGGTATCTACAGCTACCCCTGATGGGGTTTGCAATTCTGCCATGGTTGCGGGGCTACCATCGCCGCTATGCCCTGAAGTGCCATTGCCAGCATACGTTACGATGATCTGTGCATGCACCATAGCCGGCAGGAATATGCCTGCGCAAATTGCAAAAAGCAATGATTTCATTGACCCCCCCATATTGTAAATTTACGGAAAACGAGATTCCTGAAAAAATACAATAACATTATGTAGGGGATCAACTACCGCAGCAAGGTCAAATTTCCCTGGTGGTGTTCTTTTTGCCCGTCTTTGAAAGTGCCATCTATGGTGTATACATAAACACCTTCCGGCTGGTCTGCGCCATTGTACTTGCCATCCCATCCGCGGCCATCAAGCGAGGTGGATTCAAAGATCATTTCGCCCCAGCGGTTGTAGATGTGCATACCAAAAGTGATGAGCCCACTCGTCAGGTATTGGCGTGGGAAAAAATAGTCGTTCATCCCGTCCCCGTTTGGCGAGAACACATTGGGTATGTTCATGTAGCAATCGTTCACCACATTTATAGTGCTGCTGGCGCTACAGCCCTTTACGGTAATGGTGGCGGTATAGGTGCCGGGTGCATTTACTGTTATTGCCGGTGTTGTCTGGCCCGTACTCCACAGCCAGGTGGGGTTAAGGTAAGGCGCCGGTTGCAGGTCGGCAAGTGTCAGTATATCGCTGCCTTTGCAGATGCTCTTATCAGGCCCCAGGTCTATCACCGGTTGCTGCTCTATAGTGATGGTGCCGTAGGCAACAGCATTGGGGCATACCCGGTATTGTGCAGTAGCGCTGATGTTGAAAGTGCCAACGGTATCAAAAGCATAACTGATGACCGGGTTCACTCCTTCCACGCTGTCGCCATTACCAAAGTTCCAAAGTATGTCGGTACTTCCGATCGTTGAGTAATCCGCAGAGAAGGTAGTATAAGTACCCTCGCACAATACAGGATCAGTGATATGAATGGAAACGGGGCTGTTGGAATCAATATAAATAGTCTGGTATGCGGTATCGTGGCAGGGTATGAAATCTGTCACTACTTCAAATACTTTATACACACCACTGTTCGGGTAGGTGTGTACGGGGCTTGCAGTAGCAATGGTTGTGCCATCACCGAAATTCCACAGATAAGATGGCGTGGTACCTGCCGAGGCATCGGTAAAAGTGATGGTATGCCCCTGGCAAATGACCTGGCTGTCGCTGCTGAAAGCCGCATGCAGTGGATGAATGTGACTGATGGTTTGCTTGATGCTGTCAGTGCACGCAGCTGTGCTGGCAAACAAGGTGATCACATCAGTGCCTTGCGTATAAATGTGTGTGGGGTTGGCATGAGTAGAAGAATAGCCGTCGCCAAACTCCCATTCGTAATACAGCGCATTGGTGGATGTGTTGGTGAACACCACGGTATCTTCGGGGCAGCCATACTTCAGGTTGTAAGTAAAGTTGGGTACTATCTGGTCATAGACAGTGATGCTGGCCGGCACGCGGGGGCTCTCGCAGCCCAGCACGGTTTGGCTCACCCACACTGTTTGCACGCCCGGTGTGCCCGTGCCCAATGAAGGGGCAACAGGGCTGCCTGCCCCACCGGTAGCAGCGGTATACCACAGAATGTTGATACCCGAGGATACAATAAAAGGAACGAACAACTGGCCGGGGCAGTAGTAGCCCGGTGTGTCGGATACAACAGGCGGGGTAGGTATGGGGTTCACCGTGAGGTGCAGCGTTAATACCGAATCGCAGCCGGTATAAGAGACATAAGTACCGGCGGGGTGATCGCCGGCGGTGGTGTAGGTATTGCCACCCACCGTATAGCTGCCACCGGTGCAGATGGCCGCATTGATATTGCCGGTGATGGCAGGCCGTATGTAGATGATGAGTGTGATTACTGAGTCGCAACCACCCGGGTTGCTGGTGATGACGGTATAGGTGCCGGGTGTAATATAAGTAGTACCCCTGAACACCACAGGGCCACCAAAGCAACCTGTATCATGAATAGTAACGGTAACCCTGGCCAGCACATTTTGCGAAGCGGTAGGTGTAGTAACCGTACAGGTGCCATTGCCCAGCAAAACAGAAACCGGGTATGTACCCGCACTACCCCACGATGCGGAAGGTGCAGGCAATGTGGATGTGGCAGGTGTGCCGCTACCGAACGTCCACGCATAGCTCATCTCTGCGGGGCAACCGCCTGTAACACTGAATGGGCCTGCAAGGCCCTGGCATAAAGTGCCCGGCCCGGTGATGGCAGGAGGTGTTTGAAACTGCAGGTTGAGGTTATCGATGATCATGCCATAGCTGGAAGTGCCGGCAGTGTTGTCTGTGAGTGTAAGCCGCAGATGCACCACCCCCGAACCACATGGCACAACGATTAGCGGTATACCCGTAACCGGGGTGAAAGCAAACGTGGTGTTGCTCCTGCTGAAATCCATATCCACATAGGTGGCTACTACAGTACCTGATGCATTGAGGCCGTCTATTTTGATGTGGGTGGTGACCGTGGGTGGCGGGCCTGATGACCTGCGCGAGGCATCCATAGTGTACACATAAGTATAGCCGGGCAGCACACAAATATCCTGGTACATACAGGCCTCATCATCGATCTCTGCCACATGGTTGGTAGGGTCTGTGCCGCCATAGGTGGTTTCGTAGGTATAGGCCTCTACACTGGTGCAGGCAGTGGTCCACCCGGCACCGCTGAGGTTGAAATCGCCATTGTAGAGGAATTCCTGGGCAGCAACAGGCTGTATGCCGCACAACGAACCGGTAATAAAAAGAATGAAAATATACAAAAACTTCATGTGTGTGAGTGGTTTGTATATAATAGACGTAAAATATTCTCTATTCGTTGGGCGATAACGATTATTTAATGGATAGCAGGAGCAACACAAAGGTCAGAGTAGATAATTACTATTTAACGGGCGGACTGTGGTGAGATATAATCAGAAGGGGCATAGCATTTTTACTGGCAGGAAATTTATACGTAATCTGTTTATGAAAGCATCCAGGTTATTAGCATACGGTATCGCCGGTATTATCGGCGGCTTGCTCATCGAGAACAGCGCACTCATCTTCAGGCGTAATGCCGAAAACAAAGTACGCAAGCTGAAAAAGAAGATACACAAAGCAGTGGTTGAAAGCTAGTAATACCCAATTAGCTACCTGTTCCGTGTACAAAATTCAGCAATGATCCAAGTGCTATTTAATACCACCACATAGGCACACATCGATCACATAGGCGCGAGAAATTAAATCTATGTGAACTTAGAGCTTATGAAGTGCATACCATCCCGATAGCTATCGAAGAACTATGTGCTCTATGTGCCTATGTGGTAGGAAATCTCGTGCGAATAAGTCAATAATTTTGATGTCTGACCGGTATAAGTAGCTACTTTGCTTTACCCGGCGTTGGTATGATGGTTGGTTCTTCCTTGCCGGGGGTCACTTCCGGCCTTTCCGGGATTATGGGTTTTTCTTCGGGCACGGGCTTTATCTCTTTGGTGGTATCGGGTTGCTGCGGTACTTCCTGTGGTATTTCGGGTATGTCGGTACCTTGTGGTATTTCTACTGATTGTTTCATATTGGCAGCTATTAAAAAAACAATGCCAGTACCGCAGATAAAAAAATAAAGGCTACCCGGGGGATAGCCTTTAAGAATATAGAGAAAGAAGGAATTAAGCCTCAGATTTCATCATCTTTTGCGTTTTCTTCCTGTCTTCTTCGTTCAGTGATATTTTGCGGAGGCGTATATTCTTTGGTGTTACTTCTATACACTCATCCTGCTGTATATACTCCATACACTCTTCCAGCGTAAAGTCGATCTTTGGTGTTATCCTCGATGTATCGTCGGTTCCGCTTGAGCGCATGTTGGTCAGCTTCTTGGTTTCTGCGGTATTCACCACCAGGTCTCCCGGTTTGATGTGCTCACCTATGATCTGGCCTTCATACAGTTCCTGTCCCGGATCGATGAAGAAAGATCCCCTGTCCTGTAGTTTGTCAATAGAATAGGCTGTTGCCTTACCGGGGGCTTTTGCTACGAGTACACCGTTGTTACGGCCGGGTATAAATCCTTTCCATGGTTTGTATTCGCTGAAGCGGTGGGCCATTACAGCCTCGCCCTGTGTGCCGGTAAGCATCTGCGAACGCAGGCCTATCAGGCCACGCGATGGGATATCAAACTCCAGGTGCTGCATCATGCCTTTAGTTTCCATGATCAGCATTTCGCCCTTGCGCTGTGTTACGAGGTCGATCACCTTACCGCTGAATTCAGCAGGCACATCTACCACAAGTACTTCATATGGCTCGTTCTTCTTGCCGTTTATTTCCTTGGTGATCACCTGTGGCTGGCCTACGGTCAGCTCATAGCCTTCGCGGCGCATGGTTTCTACCAATACGCTGAGGTGAAGGATACCACGGCCATAAACCAGGAATTTATCGGCATCATCTGTTTCCTGCACACGGAGGGCCAGGTTCTTTTCCAGCTCCTTCATGAGCCTGTCGCGGATGTGACGGCTGGTAACGAACTTACCTTCTTTACCAAAGAAAGGTGAGTTGTTGATGCTGAACTGCATGTTCATTGTAGGCTCATCAATAGGTATGATGGTCACTGCTTCAGGATTGTCTATATCAGCGATGGTTTCGCCGATCTGGAAGCCTTCTATACCTACAACAGCGCAGATATCGCCGCACTGTACCTCGGTAACGCGCTTCTTGCCCATATCCACGAACACGTAGAGCTCCTTAACACGGCTGCGCTGCATGGTGCCATCTATCTTGCACAGCATGATAGGCTGGCCTTCCTTCAGCACACCACGGGTAATTTTACCGATAGCGATACGGCCGAGGAAAGAAGAATAATCGAGTGAAGTGATCTGTAACTGCACAGGGCCATCTATTACTGTAGGGGCAGGTACTTTCTCAAGTATCGTATCCAGCAGCACAGTGATGTCTTCTGTAGGTGTCAGTGAGTTATTGAACCAGCCATGCTTAGATGACCCGTATAATGTAGGGAAGTTGAGCTGCTCTTCGGTAGCATCCAGCTGGAAGAACAGTTCGAATACTGCGTCATGTACTTCATCAGGGCGGCAGTTTGGCTTGTCCACCTTGTTGATGACTACTATAGGGTGCAGGTTCAGGTTCAGGGCTTTCTGCAATACGAAACGTGTTTGGGGCATAGGGCCTTCAAACGCATCTACCAGCAGCAATACGCCATCGGCCATCTTCAGTACGCGCTCCACTTCACCGCCAAAGTCGGCGTGGCCCGGAGTGTCAATTACGTTGATCTTCACACCTTTGTAGGTTACAGAAATGTTCTTGGCCAGGATGGTGATACCACGCTCGCGTTCCAGGTCGTTGCTGTCCATGATCAGGTCGCCTGTCTCCTGGTTGTCGCGGAATACATTTGTGGTGTGTAGAATCTTATCAACCAGTGTTGTCTTACCGTGGTCAACGTGCGCAATGATGGCAATGTTACGAATATCCATAAATCAGTTTTCTCTCTTTTTTGCTCCTTTCGGAGTTGTTTTAATAGTGCTTCTTCTTCTAAAAATTAACCCTCCCCATGAAGAAGATCAGGGAGGGCCGCTGCTTTTTCTTTGCCCTCCGCGAATTCGATTTTCCGCTACGGGCGTGCAAAGGTAAGGAATAATACCCATGTAAAGTCACAGGAACGTTAATATATCACTAATAAATCGGTGTGAGGGGGAGGTGGAAAGGATTAAATTACTATCTTCAAATGAGATTACGTCATGAAAACAACAGGTTTTGTATTATTATGTCTATTGTTTTCATGTTCGCCGCATGGAGATAATCACAAGCCAATTGTATTTACCAATATTGGGTATAATACTAAGAGCCTTTTTATATTCGAAGTCAATCGTAGCGACTCCAATAGTAACCATATGGGTAAGGATACCTTGGGCCTATTTTGTACAGATCTTGATCATCCCCGTTGCGTTGGGCAAAAGTATTGTCAATGGGAATTTTTAGCAATGAAAAACGGCACATATAGATTGAATGAACATAAATGCATCGCTGGTGATGAATGGGACGCAATTAAAACGTGTGATTCCGAGTTGTTTTTACACCCCGCAAGAGAACGTTATCAAGTCCTGCAATTCTGCCCATATCCATATTTTAAGTCTCATATAAAAATTGGGAGTAAATGGACCTGGATTTTCAAAGTTGGTAAGGTCTGGGCTATAGACTCGCTTTACCCGATCAAAGCTAATGAGCCGATCACAATTAGCACTGAGTACCAGCTCAAGAATACTGAAACGGTGAGTACTGTGTTTGGAAAACTGCCCTGCTATCATGTAGAAGGTATATCATCTTTTGTATACGGACATTCTTATAGCACATTTTATTTAAATGAAGATTACGGCCTTGTCCATTTTAAATCGAAGACCACGCAAGGAATAACTTATGATTTTACTCTGATCAAAAAAGTAAGCGGCATAGATTCAATGAAATTCAATGGATATTACGACTACATGTATAAACGGGCATATGGTATGAAACCGTTTCAATTGAATTAGAATATTCGAAACAAATGGAATGATGAGGGTATCGAAAGCTTATCAGGCCGTACGAATGTCGGCCTGTACGAAGTTGCTCCTGTTATCAAATAGCACTTCGTACTTCCGTTCTATATTGGCATGAAAATAGCTTGGCAGTAATGCCCAATCCTTCAGTTCTACCAGTATAGGTATGTTGCTTTCTTTGATATTGTGGTATAATGACCCAAAAACGGCAGCGGGGATACGTTTAAGGTCGTGGCTGCGGATCACCAGGTCCAGATCGCTGCCAGAGTGTGCATCGCCATTCACACGGCTGCCATAGGCCCAAACTTCAAAGGGTACATTTGCCGAGGCAAATATATCCAGCAAAGCCAGCCTGTCTTTTTCTCTGATCAGCATTAGTTATTCATTTTGTGTATCGCTGCAACAATACCGGTAGCATCTGTGCTAAATTGGGGTAGTATGGCAAGTGTTTCCTCGGCAATGTTAACGCCATAATCGTGTGCGGTGTTATTACGGTTATCCCGGTATTGCAGCCATCGCTCAGACTCTTCGTCAGTAATTATGCCATGCCGAACGCTGTGCCTAAATACTTCTTTAAAAGTAAGTGCATCTACAGCCTTTGATGAGTGTAAAAACGGTTTCAGCGCCTTGCGCAGGAGCTTCCCGCTTTGCTCCAATATGATCTCGAATTCTTTGATACATGCGGAACGATACATATCATAATCAATGTTGTCAGGGTCAGATGCCTGCAACAAACTTAGTGCTTTGTCAAGAGTAGCAATGCAACGTTCAAGATATGTGGTATCTATACTCATTATTGATACAAAGATAAATGAATAAATAAACTCCATAGCAAGAAAAACGCCCGGCATTACCGGGCGTTTTTGAGAATATTTGATTAATTCTATTTTTTCGGTTTCTTATACTTGGCTATCAGCTCGGTAACACTGCTGCGGAGCAGGTATTCGGGGTTCAGCTCGGTAAAGATCTTCGACTTGGAAGGCATCAGTTTTAATGCTTTTTCCAGGTGCAGCGAGGCTTCCTTGGCCTTGCCCAGCTCAAACAGGGCTGCGGCATGGTAGTAATGAAAGTCGGCCTTGTCGCCGCAATGCTCGCGGGCTACAGCTATCTGGGTAATGGCCTCGTCGAAGTAACCGGTAAGGTACAGGCCACGGATGAGGGCTACCCAGGTGGTCTTGTTACCCGGTTTCAGCCTTACGGCATTGAGGTAGCATACAAGGGCTTCGCTTTTTACGTCCATCTCCATCAGGCAGTTGCCTATGGCCATGCAGTAAGAGGCATTGTCTTTATCAAGGTGCAGGGCCACAGAGTATGACTTCACTGCTTTTTCCCATTGTTTTTCGCGGCTGTAGGTCTCCCCTATTTTGTAGAAGATACCATCATCCTGCGGGTTCAGTTGAGATGCCTGGCGGTAGAACTGGCGGGCGCGGGCAAAATCTTTGCGCTTCTCCCAGCAGTAGCCCATGGCCTCAAAGATCACATCTTCCGGCTTGGCTATCTCTATATGCTTTTCCAGTACTTCCAGGGCCTTTTCGTACCATTTGAGGCGCATATAGGCATCGGCCATATTGCGGTAAGCAAATTCGAATTTCTCGTCTATAGCTATGCAGTATTCGTAGGCATCAATGCACTTCTCATACATCTTCAGCCCTTGGTATGCCGCGCCCAGGTTGAA
Source organism: uncultured Bacteroidota bacterium (assembly GCA_903877645.1). Taxonomy (GTDB): domain Bacteria; phylum Bacteroidota; class Bacteroidia; order Chitinophagales; family Chitinophagaceae; genus Nemorincola. The sequence goes on from CAIRES010000048.1 coordinate 71,318, forward strand.
CCAGCCGAGGGCATTGTATGGGTCGTCATCAGTAAGTTGGGTATGGAGTGTCACGCTTTCCTCCAGCCGGCCGGTGAATTCAGACCAGAAGCAGATCTTCTGCAGGGCCTCTTCGTTGCGCCTGTCTATGGCTATTACCCTTTTCAGGGTATCAAATACGGCATCAAACTCCTCGCTCTCGTCATACACATCCGACAATTCCAGTAATACTTCGGTCTTTTCCTTGCCTTCAAATTCTTTACTGCGCTGCTCCAGCCACAAGGCTGCCTGGTCATATTTGAATTGTGCCAGTAATATATCAGAGCGCAGCAGCACGGCATCAATGTTGTTGCCGTCGTATTGCTCCATCTCATCAAGCGCTTTGAGTGCCTGCCCGTATTTCTGTGCTTGTGTCAGTATCTCAGCCCTAAGGAGTAGTACAGAGGCCGAGAATGGGTAATATGTTCTTGCTATATCGCAGGCCAGTAAGGCTTGCTCTTCATTACTTTCCTGGAAATAGTACTCGATCACCCGCTCAAATTCCTCTTCATCCAATATCCTCGTAGACTCCCCTTTCTTTACTTCTTCGTAGCGTTGAAGTGTTTCATCCATTGATCCCCACTCCTCGTCATTAAAATCATCGTCAAACATATGCGCGTGGTTTATACTCAAAGTTACTGAAAAATGCATGCCAAAGTATTAGCCTATTGTTACGGCATTGTCAAAATGCACAGTTTATTAACATATTGTCTTTGCATCAGTTATCATTGCTTTTACTTAAATTTGCATGGCAAACGTATTAGATATGAACCTTCAGTATTTGTCAGACAAAGCGGGGCACACCACAGGTGTGCAGATACAAATGCCCATTGAAGAATGGGATCTGCTGAAGAAGAAATATACAGAATTTGAAATGGAAGACGAAACTGCCGGACAAAATATCCCTGAATGGCAAATATCCCTCGGGAGAGCAGAGATGGAAAATGTGCGCCAAGGTAATACTGAGCTTAGAGATTGGGAGACGGTGAGGAAGCAATATAAATAATATATCCCTCAATGATGATCTTCTCAATTATCACCACAACCAATGCCAGAAGGGATATAGATGAGGCTGTAATGTGAGAAAACACCCGGGATACCAAGCTGGGAGACCGGTTTCTCGACTGCCTTGATAATAAGTTTTCATCCCTTGCTCAAACACCTTTCATCGGCTCTTACAGATATGATGATGTGCGTTGTGTAATGACCGACGTTTTTCAATATCTTATTCATTATATGATCAACGAAGAACAGCAGCAAGTTGTCATTTTGAGGGTGCTGCATGTAAGAAAGACCCCGACCTGGTAAACCTAAATCCGCATACAAATAGCATAGCTATAGGCACAATGATACACAAAGCATCTCTTGATTTTCTGAAGGATCTCTCCAGGCATAATGACCGGGATTGGTTTAACAATAATAAAAACCGCTATACGGCAGCGCATGAAAATATGGCAGCCTTTGCCGACGATCTGCTGGCAGAGATGAACAAACATGACAATATTGAAACCGAGTCGGGGAAGAAGAGCATGTACCGGATATACAGGGATGTGCGCTTCTCCAAGGAGAAAATCCCTTTCAATACGCATTGGAGCGGCGGCTTCAGGCGTGCCACCAAGCAACTGCGTGGCGGGTACTACTTTCATATTCAGCCGGGCGGCTCATTTGTAGCTGGTGGCTTCTGGGGCCCTAACCCGGGCGACCTGCAACGCATCAGGCAGGATATAGACGCAAATTATACGGACCTGGAAAAGATACTCGCCGGTAAGTCGCTGAAAAGCACATTTGGCGAAATGCGTGGCGATAAAGTAATCTCTGCGCCCAGGGGATATGCTAAGGACCATCCCGGGATAGACCTGCTGAGGTATAAGCAATTCATACTCAGGCACGACTTTACAGACGCAGAGGTGCTGAGCCCGTCATTTGCGAAGGCAGCCAGCGATACCTATAAGAAGATGCGCCCCTTCCTGAATTATATGAGCGAGGTGCTGACTACCGATAGCAATGGAGTGAGTACAATATAGCGCGAAATTTTCCACCACATAGGCACATAGAGCACATAGTCTATGTGGTCTGAACTTCATGAGTTTTAAGTACACATAGGCTGCTGTTAATCTTGCCTATGTGTTCTATGTGCCTATGTGGTGGCCTTAATCAACACTAAATTTATGCAATACCGTTATTTCTTTTTGCTGAAAAAGTCTTTCAGTTCGCGGCTCATTTGTTCACCTCTTTTCTTGAGGTCCTGCACTTCATTGCCTACGTTCTTAGTGATGTCATGAAAGGTAACGGGGTTGCCGTTGTTCATATTGAACAGCTCTTCGCGGCTCTTGGCTGCGGGGATCACCATCCAGGCGATGATATAGGTAAGGAAGCCGATGCCGAAAGTGAGCAGCGCCACTACCATAACGAGCCGGATGATAACGGGATCTATATCAAAGTAATGAGCGACACCGCTGCACACACCGCCGAAAACCTTGTCGTAAGGATCGCGCAGCAGGCGATCGTGCGAGTAAGGGTATGGACGGCCCTGGTTGGGCTGCTGCCAGCCCGTATTATTATAGCTGCGGTAATTGGATTGATTGCTGTTGGTGGCGCCATCGCGCAGGTCGCTGGCAGAGCCGAGGTTGTCGATGACCTTCTGTACATCAGAGCGGTCTATGGCCGGCACCCCACCTTGCAGGCGGATAGCGAACAACTCAGCAATACGGTTCTCGATGTCTTCAATGATCTCCTTGCCATCGTCGCCGGTAAACTGGCGCTGGAGGGTATTGAGGTATTCTTTTAAGACAATGTATGCGTCTTCTTCTATTGGCAGTACGCTGCCGGCAATGTTTATCTGAATGATACGTTGCATATATGTGTTTTTTGTTTAGGTGGTTTTATAATGAAACTGTTAGGTCATTTACTGCTTTACTTAATTCATCCCAGGTGGTACGGAGCTGCTCATAAAAACCAAGCCCCTCGGCAGTGAGCGTATAATACTTCCTTGGCGGCCCGGATAGCGATTCCTCCCAGCGGTAACTGAGCATACCCGAGTTCTTCAGCCGGGTAAGAAGGGGATATAATGTGCCTTCCAATACTACCAGCTTGGAGCCCTTCAGTTGCTCCAGTATGTCACTGGGGTAAGCCTCTGTCTGGCGCTGGATGATGCCCAAAATGCACAACTCCAGCAAGCCCTTTCTCATTTGCGATTCTGTGTTCTCTATTGCCATTGCGCTTCGATTTCAGAACAAAGGTAGGCAAACTATGGTATTATGCAATACATAGTACCTTGTTTTGCGAAAAATCACGCTTTTCGGGTGGTAACCGGATATAAAAGAAGAAGTTTTTACATATTTTTGTAGGAACAGGCATAACCACCCTTATTTTGGAAGATAAATTTCGTTTAGATCGCACTGCATTTAAAGCCACCACCGCTATGGAGGCCGACGACCACGTAACAGAATGGCGCGATAAAACACCATTCGAACGGTTGGAAGCTGCATGGTACCTGATCAATCAGACGTATGGTACAACGTCAAAGACACAGCTTGACCGTACAGTTTTTTCAAGAAGAAAAAGATAATGGCTAATATTTTCAATGACGACTTCAGAGATTTTATTGAAAGCTTTAATCAGCATGATGTAGAATATATACTTGTAGGTGGGATGGCTGTTATACTAAATGGGTATATACGCACTACCGGTGATATGGATGTTTGGGTGAAAAAAACTGCAGAGAATTATCAACGTATTGTTTCTGCATTCCGACACTTCAGTATGCCTGTATTTGATATGACGAAAGAAGGGTTTTTAGGAAGCCTTGATGTATGTTGAAGCATCTCAGGAAAAGAATAGGCTTGTAAGTTACTACCAGCAATTATCTACTTTTGCACCATGCCTTTTCAAAAGATACAAGCCGGGGATATTGCTTTCTTCAAAACCATACTGGAAGACAAATATGTGCAGGCCGATGACGAGAACCTCAGTCGCTGCGCCAGCGACCAGACCGAAGACCTGCATTACCTGCCGGAGATAGTGCTGCAGGCAGGCACTACAGAAGAAGTCAGCAGTATCATGAAGTATTGCAACGCTCATAACATCCCTGTGACGCCCCGTGGTGCGGGCACCGGACTAAGCGGCGGTGCGCTGCCGGTATTTGGCGGTGTGCTGCTGGATATGAAGCGCTTTAATAAGATACTACATGTGGATAAGCGCAACTTCCAGGTGACGACCGAGCCGGGGGTGATCACACAAGAGCTACAGGAACATCTAAAGGCTGAAGGGCTTTTTTATCCGCCTGACCCTGCAAGTAAGGGATCTTGTTTTATTGGGGGCAATGTGGCCGAGAACTCGGGAGGGCCAAGGGCTGTGAAGTACGGCGTAGTAAAGGATTATGTGCTGAACCTGGAAATGGTACTACCCAATGGCGAGGTGATATGGACAGGCGCTAATGTGCTGAAAAACTCCACGGGGTACAATCTTACCCAACTGGTAGTGGGTAGCGAGGGTACGCTGGGCATCATCACTAAAATTGTATTGCGCCTGATACCTGCTGTGAAGCACGACCTGCTGCTGCTGGTGCCGTTCCGCAAGGCGGTAGAGGCATGTGCTGCGGTTAATGCCATCTTCCTGGCAGGCTACACACCATCGGCACTGGAGTTTATGGAGCGCGATGCATTGGAGTGGTCTATGAAGTATGTGCAATCGCAGGGCGTAAATCTACCTGAAGATATAGCCGCCCACCTGCTGATAGAAGTGGATGGCAACCATACGGACGAATTGTACCGCGACGCCGAAGCCATATCGCAAATAGTGCAGCAATACGATATAGATGAGGTGCTGTTTGCCGACAGTCATGAGCAGAAGCAAATGCTGTGGACACTGCGCCGCAAAGTGGGCGAGGCGGTAAAAAGCAATTCGATATACAAAGAAGAAGATACGGTAGTGCCAAGGGCGGAACTGCCCGAGCTGCTGCAGATCATCAAAGACCTGGGCAGGGAGTATGGTTTTCAGTCGGTATGCTATGGCCACGCCGGCGATGGCAACCTGCATGTGAACATTGTAAAGGGCAATATGAGCGACGAGGACTGGAAGCACAAGCTACCGCAGGGCATCCGCAAGCTGTTTAAAGAAGTGGTGCGCATGGGCGGCACTATATCCGGCGAGCATGGCATAGGGCTGGTGCAGCGGGAATACATGGATATTGCCTTCAGCAGCGTACAAATGGGGCTGATGCAGCAGATAAAGAATGTTTTTGACCCTAACGGCATATTAAACCCCGGCAAGATATTAATGTCTTAAGACTAACCTAAAAAAGCTATGCGGCTACGCCTTGATTAGTTTTTTATAGTAACTTTGAACATATAAACTATTCCCATGAAGAAGATCATTCTGATCGTATTGTTGTTTACTGCTTACAATTACGCCTCGGCGCAGGATGTATATACCAGCTCGGGCAAGCAGGGCTACCAAAAGAAAACTAAGAAGAAAAAGGGCTACGATCCGGATAAGCTGATTATCGGTGGTATGCCTAGCCTTGCATTTGGAGATGGATATGTAAATCTTGGCATTTCTGCACTCGTAGGCTACAGGATAACTGACCATTTTTCGGCAGGTGTAGGCTTGGGTTATCTTTATTCAAGGTCTCCTTATACAGTTGATCCGTACAATCCTAATAATATACTGTATCAAACTGAGAGCGTTATTTATCCGAACGTGTGGACACGTTATATTGTATATAAGGGACTCTATGTTACAGGTTCGTATGAATATGACTTGATTTATGAAAAATTACCGTTGGATAATTATGGTAACGTAAACGCAACAAGATCAAGCGCTACCAATTCGTGTGTATTTTTAGGCATAGGATATAAACAACCTTTAAGTGGCCGGTTGAGTGTCTACATCGAAGGAGTATATGATGTATTGCAGGGTGTGAATAGTCCATATTATCCGGGGCAGCCGCAGATACACATAGGTTTTGCCGCAGGGCTTTAATTCAATTCTGTATATCTTTATGCTTTGCCAATAGAATGGCAAAGCATTTTTATTTTCTACCACATGGGTGCAGGGCTGCTGTTATTTATTGTAGTTATTTATTTCGCGGTACTGCTGGGCATAGCGTTCTATACTTCGCGGCACTCTACCAATGAGTCGTTCTTTATAGGCAACCGGAGCAGCAAGTGGTGGCTGGTGGCCTTTGGTATGATCGGTACATCACTATCGGGGATGACCTTTATCTCTGTGCCGGGTACAGTGGGTAAGGCCGGGTTCGATTATTTCCAGGTAGTGATCGGTTACTTCATCGGTTATTTTGCTGTGGCTTTTATTTTGCTGCCACTGTATTACCGAATGAAGCTTACATCTATCTACACCTACCTTGATCACAGGCTGGGGGGGACATCTTACAAAACAGGTGCGCTGTTCTTTATCCTCTCCCGCACGTTGGGGGCTACACTGCGATTGTACCTTGTTATCAAAGTGCTGGAGAAATTTGTATTGAGTGTTATGGGTATACCTTTTGAGGTGACCTCTATCGTAATACTTGGGTTGATACTACTCTATACTTTCAGGGGTGGCGTAAAGACGATAGTGTGGACAGATACCTTGCAAACTACCTTTATGCTACTTGCCCTCATAGTATGCGTGGGCTTCATCATCCACTCGCTGCACTACGATATGGGTACTGCGTGGCAGGCCATGAGCCAAAAGGGTTACACCCGCATCTGGCAGACAGACCCGCTGAGTCCCGGCTTCTTTATGAAGCAGATACTGGGTGGCGCATTCATCACCATAGCCATGACCGGGCTGGACCAGGAAATGATGCAAAAGAACATCAGCGTGAGTAACTTGCGTGACTCAAAGAAGAACATGCTCACCCTTAGTTTTTTGCAGGGCATGGTGGTATTCATCTTCCTTTCGCTGGGCGGATTGCTGTACCTCTATGGGATGAGCAAGGGGGGCGTTTTTCAGAATGTACTTGTGAATGGCAAAATGCAAATGCAGTTTGTGCTCAATGGCAAAAACATTATGGGCGATGATCTCTTCCCGGTCCTGGCATTGCAATACATGCCGCCATTTATAGGTATCATCTTTATCATCGGGTTGATCTCGGCATTGTTCCCCAGCGCCGATGGCGCTCTTACTGCCCTTACCTCATCCTTCTGTATAGATATACTGGGCATCCGCAGAAAGGAGGGCATGACAGAGCAACAGCAAAAACGTATCCGCCTCATTGTACATAAAACATTTGCGCTTGTGTTCCTGGCCTGCGTGTTCATATTCAGGCATATTGATAATGGCTCATTGATACAGTTGCTGCTGGTGGTGGCAGGTTATACTTATGGGCCGTTGCTGGCGCTGTTCGTGTTCGGCATCTTCACTAAGCGGCAGGTGCGTAGTGAGCTGGTGCCGATAGTGTGTATCGCGGCGCCCGTACTATGCTATATCCTGAAGCAGTACGATACTAAATGGCTGGGTGGCTATACCATAGGCACCGAGCTGCTTATTATTAACGCAGGCATTACTTTCTTACTGTTATTATTATCTTCTAAAAAGGGCCGGCCCACCGAAGGGGCTACTTCCTGACCATGAAAGACCAACTGACCAATTTTAAAATGCGCGACTGGACGGAGACTAAAGCCCACTCCAGTTGGCAGATATTCAAGATAATGGCGGAGTTTGTGCAGGGCTTCGAGACCCTGGCCAAGATAGGCCCGTGTATTTCCATCTTTGGCTCCGCGCGCACCAAGCCGGGGCATAAGTATTACGAGTTGGCTGTGGAGATCGCGAAGCGGCTGGCCGAGCAGGGATTTGGTATCATCACAGGAGGTGGGCCCGGTATTATGGAGGCAGCCAACAAGGGCGCCAGCATCGCGTCGGGCCGCTCGGTGGGCCTCAACATAGACCTGCCTTTTGAGCAATCCCAAAACCCATATATAGATGGTGACACCTCTATGAATTTCGATTACTTCTTTGTGCGCAAAGTGATGTTCACCAAGTATTCGCAGGGCTTCATCATGATGCCCGGCGGCTGGGGTACTATGGATGAGTTTTTTGAAGTGGCCACGCTGATACAGACCCGCAAATTCACACAGACACCGATGATCTGCATCGGGTCGGCATACTGGAATGGCCTGTTCAGTTGGATGAAGGAGGCCATGCTGGAAACGGAGCACAACATTAGCCCCGGCGACATGGAGATGATCAAAATTTTTGACACTGCCGATGAGGTAGTGACTTACATGACCGAGTTTTATACACACAACAAACTGCAACCTAATTTTTAAGAATGACCAATCCACTGCTGCCAAGAGTAATAGAAGAATATACAGAACAGTACACCAGCGAAGAGCTGCCGGTGCTGGCCGAACTTAACCGGCAGACGAATCTAAAACGAGGAGATGCTGTGATGATCTCCGGCCACATACAAGGGGCTTTCCTGCAAATGATAGCCCACATGGTGCGGCCGAAACAGGTGTTGGAAATAGGCACTTTTACTGGTTACTCGGCTATATGCCTGGCGCAGGGCCTACAGGATGGCGGGCATTTGCACACCATAGAGATAGATGAGGAACTGGAAGACATGGCTGCCGAATACATAACCAAGGCAGGCCTGCAGGATAAGATAACACAACACATAGGAGTAGCGACGGAGGTGATCGGGAAACTGGCGGGGCCTTTTGATCTCGTTTTTATAGATGCTGATAAGCAGAACTACGAGCGGTACTACGATCTCGTTTTCGATAAGCTATCCATCGGTGGCTACATCGTGGCAGACAATGTACTGTACGATGGCGAAGTGGTATTACCTATAGAACAGCAAAGCAAGAACGCGCAGGCCATACAAGGCTTTAATGATAAGGTAAAATCAGACCCACGAGTAGTGCATCTGCTGGCACCTATTCGGGATGGGTTGATGATGGTGAGGAAGGTGGGTGAATAGGTTTTTACAAGTGCAGATCGAATGTGAAACTCAAACAACCTCCCCTACAGTAAATTTTTTTCCATTGAGGTCAAACGAATATCCTGCAGTTTGCCCTATCAATTTTGAACCTATCGGCGAGGCGGCAGATATAGCGTAAAAGCTGGTACCTTCTGCTTTTAGTGGCCCTGCACTTATGGCTACGTAAAAGTTTCCGTTATTGGTATATACAATTGATCCCGGTAGCGCTACTGCTCCTTTTTGCGTGGGTGTGATGTGTTTAAGCGTGGCCTTAAGCTGATTCAATTCGTTCAGCCGTCCCTGGTTCTGGGTTATTTCCTGCTGCATCATTTCGCGGCCCGTTTCATATTTGTCGCCTGCGCTGCTTTTCGTTTCATTGGCGGCAGCTTCCTGTGCATCGGCGATTACCTTTTTTATTTCTGCCTCCCGCTTGCTGATGTAGTCATTGCAAAGCTGGTATAATTGTTCTTTTAATGCTGCCATTTTGTAATATTGCCGAGGGTAAGGTAGGTAATTTAGCTAGGAATCTCCTGCTCATAGCTTAGCTGATTAACGGACAAAATTATTGCTTCATAAACTCCACTCTTCTGTTCTCCGCTTTTCCTTTCTCTGTAGTATTGGGCTGCAATGGCTTGGTAGCGCCGTACCCCTTTGTGGCCATCCTCGCTGCGTCAACGTGTTGCAATACCAATTGGCGTTTTACTTCATCTGCTCTTTCTTGCGATAGTTTTAGATTGGTCTCTGCATTTCCATCACCATCTGTATGTCCACCGATCTCGATCTTTACAGTAGTATTTGATTTAAGCCACTCGGCGAGTTGATCAATGTAATGCATGCTTTCCGGCAAAATATCAGATTTGCCAGGATCAAAACGAATAGCATGAGTGGTCATTTTTTTGCTCAAAAGAAGCTCTTTAAACGGAGTATATATTTCACCTGTAGCTACCTTTATATTTTTAAACTTGGCATCATCTTTCTCCGGAGATATACAAAAACTTCCGGGGGTATATTCACAATCTGCTATATTGACAACAAGCATCCCGTCAATGTAACAGTGAATGACACGTTTATAAAAAGAAAGGGCGAAGTGGTGCCACCTTTGGTAGTCGAAATCAGCGATCGGTCGTATGCTCTTATAGTGCTTTGCCCCCGGTATCTCACCATATGCATTGCTTTCGTATTCTATAGAATATCCATTTCCATTTTTGTATAAATAAAATGTTTCACCGGAACAGAAATTTTCAGGTAACTGGAGTGATGTAAACACACGGGTTTCTTCCGATACCATATTGAAATCATATTCCAAGGTAAAGCTATCGTTCAGGTAAATATCTGGCCGCATATCCGGCTCTATGCTCACGGTACTGTGGCGCGGATCTGTTTTCATGGCAATATACCTGCAGGTACTATCTTCGTCAACTTTCGAGTCGTGATTGTTAATAGGGCTTTTGTCTGCGTTGCATACACACAGGCGCCATTTGTGAGGAAATCGACCTATAGTATCCTCAGAAAAATCGTCTTGAAATATCCCCTTCTCTCGTGGAGTAAAAAAGACAGGATCATTATTTCGAGTCAAATGCTGAGCAGATAGACTATGACATACTATCGCCTGTAATATGGTAAGCCCTATTATTGTCACGCTCTTCATTTTCCAGAATATTTTTTCAGGCAAAAGTAATTTTGGGGATAAGGTTGCGGGGAATAACCTGCCGGCAATGCCTTACGGTATTTATTAGCCTCATCTTTCAGGCTAACCAAATTGTATTCGTAGCGGATGCTGTCTGCTTTATTTCCATACCTGATTGAATTATAGTATTGACAAAAAGCACCAGCTTCACTCGTTCTATGGTTTTGATATTCCTGCCTGTCTTTAAGAAATAGTATTTGTGATCTTTCAGGGAAACTTCCCGACTTATTGAGTTCAGTTAGTTTCTTTAAAACATAATCGGCATCATGATTTTCATATGCTGTAACGTGCAGCACCATCGCCCACAGGTTCATGTCAAAACCTACCTGCTCAAAGGTTGGATATTGGTAGTTATCAAAAACCCATTTTAGGAAATGAAAAGTACCTTTATCTATATTTTGCTCAATTGAAGTCAGCAATCTTTGCCTGCAGTACGTCGTATCCTCATTGGAGTCCGGCAATAGGCTATTATTACGAACAGCTTGATCCAAGGTAATTTGACCTATGTAAGCATTGTATAGCTCGATATCGATTCTTTGTCGGTAAGTTTCTGCAAGTTTTTTCATTCTACTCGTATCCATACGCATATAGGATTGAGGTTCGGTGCGTACAATAACATCAAGATCATATCCGCATTCCACCGCTTTCGTGTAATAAATTGCCGCCGAGTCATAATTCTTGCTGCTATTGTAATGCGAACCGATCTTTCTGTAAAATGCTCCTCGTTGCTCTTTGGGCAGAAATGAAATTGCATCATTCATTATTTCTGCGTACCGGTGGTTGGTATCAACATTTGCCAGGTTGTAAAGTCGGTCAAAACAATCGCAATTGGATTGGCCATGAGAATTTGTCGCAATAAAGAGACTCAAATATAGTAGGGTCTTCTTCATAAAAAATAATTGTATGCTATCCGGCTCGGCTATTTTATAAATATGTTTTCGACTGCTCAACTCTGAAAGAAATCGGATCATTGCAATGTACAAATTACATAGCAATAGATAGTATATCTATTTTATAAAACTCCCTATAGATTTTTCGTCTTGGCTCGTATTACTTTCTTCACGACCTTTGTGCAATCAAAGGGCATTTATCAATGTCTGCCTGTGATTTTGCGTTAAAAATTACTACTCGGTGTTTTAACCACTAGTGGAACTTTTATTTACCTTTTCTCAACCGTTCCATAGCTTTAGAGATGTAAAAGTGAGCAAAAAAGTGAGCAACTTTTAGCCCAGTTTCAGACGCAACTTATTGATTACCAATAGTAAAGTGAGCAATATAAATGCGCAACAAAAAATGCGCCTGCCTTGTGTGAAATAATGCTACTCCTAACCATTTACCCACCTTTTACAGGTCTTTAACACTATAGATTGTACATTTGTAGTTATAACTATATAAAATTGGGAATAAAAAAATATATACTGTGTTGCTTTGCATTGGTACTGCTCACTGCTGTAAAGGCCGGGGCGCAAGACGATGGGTATACCGAGCGGGCAAAAAAGTATATAGCCCAGTATGCTCCCTACGCCATAGCTGAGCAGAAGCGTGCCGGTGTGCCGGCTTCCATCACGCTGGGGCAGGGTATACTGGAGACTGAGGCAGGAGCCAGCGAACTGATGTTGCAGGCCAATAACCACTTTGGCATCAAATGCAAGAACGGCTGGGATGGTGAGACCTTTATGCACGATGATGATGCGCCGGGCGAATGTTTCAAAAAATACAAATGTGCCGAAGACTCTTACAAAGACCACTCTGACCACCTGAAGCGCAATCAACGCTATTCGCCATTGTTCTCTATTCCCGAAACTGATTATTCGGGCTGGGCGGTATGTTTGAAAAAATGTGGCTATGCCACTAACCCACAGTATGCGCAAAGGCTGATCAAGATAATAGAAGATTTCGATCTGCAGCAATATACTGCTGCTGCTATGAATAATACTGCTGTGCCTGTATCTTACAAAGAGCCCATAGTAGTACAGGCTGATCCGTTTGAGGATACGCCTGTTAAGCAACACATTGACTTTAAGGATACCACGATAGTATTGAAAAGCCATACCGATCTAACCACCATACAAAAAACCGACGACAGCGCACAGCAGGTAGTAACCAAGCCCGCTGAATCCCCGGTGCCGGCTGTGGAAGTAGAACTTAACTCAGATAGTGCCTTTAGTAACAGTAAGATAACTGTGGTGAACGGGCTTAAAGCTTTTTACGCCTTTAAAGGTGATATGCTGCTGCGATATGCTGTGAAATACAATGTGCGCTACCCCAAGCTGCTGGAGATGAATGACCTGCCTGATGGGCCATTGCCGTTCAGTATGTATGTATACGTTGAAAAGAAAAAAGGTGTGGGTACACACGTAACACATACCGTGCGGCAAAGCGAAAGCCTGCTGATGATATCGCAGCATGAGGGCATACAATTGAAGCGGTTAATGGCGCTGAACCTGCTGCGGGTAAATGAAGAACCTGCCACAGGCGCAGTGCTGCAATTGCAGACCATGGCCACGCACAAACCGCTGGTAGCCCGCAGCGGAGCCGGAACGCATACCGGTAGTACAGTAGCGGGAGGCAGTGATAACGCAGGCGATGATGGGGCTGACTTTATCTCTACCAACAAACCTAAGCCGGCCGAGCCAAGGCATGTGCCTGCCGTAAAGCCTGTACCCGCCCACAAAACGGCAACTACCGCCCCTGAAAAACCGGCACCACCTGTAAGGCCCGTAATGACACCCAAAACTGAAGTAGTGGCGACAGAAAAGCCTGCGACAACAAAGGAAGAGGAAGACCTGACGGCCCTGAAGGCGGAACTGGATAAAGCGGTGTATGCAGATGACAGCAAGCTGATAGCTGATAACAGGCCAGCGGTAACCGAGGCCCCGGCTAAGAAAGCAACTAATGAACCTGCAAAAGGAACTAAGGGCGCGAAAACCTACACGGTGAAAAAAGGGGATACTGCTTTTTCGATAGCTAAGAAGCATGACATAACAGTAGCACAGCTCATGAAGTGGAACAGCATGCCGGGCGGCGATGTGAAAGTGGGCCAAACACTGCGTGTAAAAGAATAGGGCATGGCCGATATACGCATACACGACAAGATATTCTCTCCTTTTATATCTGCGGAAAGTATACAAGAGCGGGTACGCGACCTGGCAGCACAGATCAATAGTGATTATAAAGACAAGAACCCTTTGCTGATAGGGATACTGAATGGCTCCTTCATTTTTGCAGCAGACCTTTTCAGGAGCCTGACTATTGAGGCGGAGATATCCTTTGTCAAACTGGCGTCTTATAAGGGTACCTCTTCGTCAGGCCATGTGGTGACGGCGATAGGACTTGAAGAAGAGCTGCATGGCAGGCACATCATCATCGTCGAGGATATTATAGATACAGGCAAAACACTACACTCTTTTTTACCGGGGCTGCACCAGCGGCAGCCCGCCTCTGTGAAGATAGCGGCCTTTCTTACCAAGCCCACAGCTTTGCAATACGAGGTGAAAGCCGACTATGTAGCATTTGAGATCGAGAACAAATTTGTAGTAGGTTATGGATTGGATTATGATGGACAGGGAAGGAATTACCCGGAATTGTACCAGTTGAAAGAGGAGTTTTTGCAGGGTTTGTAGTACATATATGTATTGATATTTTCAGTAACTTTGGGTAAATCAACAATACTATGACTGTCGTTGAAATTAAAGAAGAGCTGCATAGCAAAATAGAATCAGGCGATGAAAATTTGCTGAACATGATCTACGATCTGGTAAATGAATATAAACACGATGCAGAAAGTGCAAGTGATGCCAGAAAAAAATTGATCCGGGCTGAACGTGCCAGATATTTGGCAGGCCTTTCCAAAACCTATACGCGTGACGAAGCCAGAGAAATGATCATCAACAATATAAGGCCATAGTGAATTACGTCTTGGAGATTACAGATACCGCAATAACGGATGGCATTGAGGCTTTTCTATGGTATGAATCGCTGGTTACTGGTCTTGGGATTGAATTTTCAGAATCATTAGAGTCTTTCTATGAGAAACTGTTATTAAACCCCTATTCTCATTCTTACTTCGATGGTACTACAAGGCATGGCGTGTTAGATAGATTTCCTTACACAGTAGTTTATGATGTTTTTAACGAAGTGATTGTAATTTATAGTGTGTTTATGGAGAAGCAAGATCCGGAGAAAAAACGAGTTAAATAGCTATGAAAAAGAGAACACACCTAATAGTAGTTTCAGTATTGCTGCTCCTCGTAGTTACCTCCTGCAAGAACACCTGGAGCAGAGAGGACAAGGCGACCTTTTACCAGGCCTGTACCGAAGAGGCAAAGCCATGGACAGGATCGGCGGAGAAAGCAAAAACGTACTGTGATTGTGTGTTTGCCAATATGGAAAAGAAATACCCCAATGAGGAAGACGCTCTGGAGCATATAGATAGTCTGGCCAAAGACAGCGCACTATTGAATTGTAAAGGCGCAGTAATGGTGAAATAGTTTAATATTTATATACATTACAGCCGGAAAGAATAAATTTTAGTTATTAGTAGGGTGCTTACCGACCCGTTACCCCTGCCTGCCTATAAGCATAGCCACCCATCCGCGCAAAAAAGCATACCTTTGCGCCCTTATTTTTCCATATGGATCGTAATCAATTTATTGGGTTTGGACTGTTGATATTGCTGGTGATCGGGTATTTCACCTACAATAACCACGAACAGAAAGTGTACACGGAGCAAAAGAGGGTAGATTCTATCGCTTTTGCAAAGGCACATCCACGCCCCGTGGTAGATAGCAGCAAGGCTATCACTGCTACAACTGCCGCGGTAACTGCCGGCAATGACTCAGCGGCCGCAGCATTGCGCGCATCGCAACCCATGGCTTACAATGGCACAGCGGAAACTGTGACATTGGAGAACAAAAAGATAGCACTGCAATTCAGCACCAAGGGGGCATACCCCACATCTGCTGCTATAAAGGCATATAAAACCTACTTTGGCAAACCGCTGTACCTGTTTAACGGCCCCGGCAACCAGCTAAGCACTATACTGCCGTTTGATAATGGTAAGTCGACCGCAGACCTGTACTTCAGCCCGGTGAGCAGGACCGAGCCTAATGGCGATAAAACAATAGATTTCACCGGCGACCTCGGAGGTGGTAAAAAAGTAGAACTCATTTATACCCTGCCGGCCGATGACTATATGGTGCATTGCACTATAGCCCTTACAGGCATGAGTGCAAACAGCCTGCCGTTGAAATGGAGCGTTCAGGGCTTGCACACCGAAAAGGATATCAGCAATGAACGGCTGAGCACACAGGTATACTACCGCAATAAAAATGATGAGCGTGATTACTTCACGGCAAAGAATGAAGAAAAGATCATTCATAACGACGGAGCTTCGCAGTGGTTGGGGTTCCGCAAGCAATACTTCAGCACGGTGCTGGTAGCAGACGAAAGCTTCAGTAAGATGGACGTGAAGTTTATGTCTTTGCCTGCTGCGGACACCAATGTGGTGGCCAATTGCCAGGGCGTTATGGAACTGCCGCTGAAGCCGGGAGGCAATGTACAGTCGGCTTCTTTCAGGTGGTATGTAGGGCCAAACGATTACCACACCTTGCAATCCTACAAGATAGGGCTTGATGATATGGTGCCGCTGGGCTATGGCATCATGGCATTTGTGAAGTACATCAATAAATGGGCGCTGATACCTGTTTTCTATTTCCTGGCGGGCTTCATTAGCAACTATGCCATCATCATCATGTTGCTCACGATATTTATCCGCCTGATACTTTCTTTCTTTACTTATAAGAGCTACTTATCATCTGCGAAGATGAGGGTGTTGAAACCGGAACTGGATGAGCTGCGTGCCAAAATTGGCGACGATCAGCAGAAATTCAGCATGGAGCAGATGAAACTGTACCGTACTGCCGGGGTGAACCCGATGGGTGGCTGCCTGCCCATGGTGTTCCAACTGCCTATATTGTTATCTATGTACTACATGTTTCCATCTTTCATAGAATTCAGGCAGCAGCACTTCCTGTGGGCAAATGACCTTTCTACCTACGATAGCATTGTGACCTTTCCGTTCACTATTCCGTTCTATGGGGATCACCTGAGTTTATTCACTTTGCTGATGACAGCCTCCAGCTTGTTTCTTGCCGTGTATAACCGCAACATGACGCCACAAGACCCTAACAACCCGATGCTGAAGTATATGCCGTTCATCTTCCCGGTGATATTGATGGGTGTGTTCAATAAAATGGCTGCGGCGCTTACGTTTTATTATACCTTCTCGAATCTGCTGAGTATTGCGCAGCAATTCATCATCCAGAAGTATTTTATTGATGAAAAGGCTATTCACGCCCAGATACAGGAAAACAGGAATAAGCCTCCTACCCAGTCTAAATGGTCGCAAAGGCTGGAGGAAATGCAAAAACTACAGGCTGAGAGAGCAAAGACACAGCCGAGGATCAATAAAAAATAGGGTGGGAAAACAGGCTCAATAATTGCTGAGCTTCATAAAAGATACCTGGTAACGGGGGGCTATGCCCCCCGTTACTGCGTGAAAGCAGAATGCTTTTATCCGCCTGTTTCTTCTTAAGTTGCCGGTATAGAAATTAGCGAGGTCGCTGTTATCTATCACCGCTTTATTAATGAGCACAGGACTATGTATGATAGGTACCACTACCCGGTAATCCTGGCAGGTATCATCATAAAAAAGAGTGACGTTGAGCGCCGGTACCTGGTAAAATAGCCGCCTCATTTTTCCGGACAGATCGTATTGGATATTTGCTGTCATGTATACTGCATCCGTATCGTCGAAGTTTACCTGCACTGTATCGCCCATGTTTTTCCAGGTATTGCTGATGGGGGTAAATTGGGGGTACATAGCGGCATTTTTCTTTGCCCGGAGCAACAGGTAAGAACGATATGGGAAGTAATCTTCGATAGCATGATGTTCCAGGCGTTTAGTGCTATCAAAGTTGAAAGAGTCGGTTACTTCGTAGTTTAGATGAATGGTGGCGTTTGTAAACGACTCATCCCAGAAATAATAGCGGCCATCAATACTGAAATTTTGTGACAGGATAAATTCCGGCCGGCCGGGTTTGAAAAAGTGATGTGCGTTGACGGAGTCTAAGGCACCGGAATAAGCCATAAATGACTGAAACAAAGGCCGGGGAGTATAATTGAGCTGATTGTTGATCAGTAAGCTGGTTTCCCAGGTAAGGATGTCAATTTTAGCGTTTCCGATCTGGTTGAGTGGAGCAGGAGGAATAGAACGCACGACATCAGGTGCAGTTTTTTCCGGGTGAAAAAGCCCTTTGAAATAGGTCATGGTGGACAGATGGCCAGCAAAGTATGCAGGATATCTGGCAGGGTCGAATTCTGTTTGTATCAGCATAAGGTTATAACCGGGAATGACAATGCTCAACAATACGACCAGTTTGCCGGCCCATTTGTTGCCGGCGCCGGATAGAATGTATACAGCCAGGAAGAAAAAAGGGATAATATTGAAAAAATACACATAGTGTGAGTTGTCGGCGCGGGTAAAGCCATTTTTGTAGAACAGGAAGAACGCAAAAGCAAGGGTGATGAAAAAAAGTGAATCAGGCAGCGTACAGCTTTTTTTAGCGATGGCCTTATAGAAGTAATTGACGGCGGATAACAGGAAGAGGCCAGCCAGTAATAATGCAGATGGGTACTGCGGTTGCTTTGCATCGATGATACGATAGCCGGATTCGTCGAATGCGGATACCTGCAAAAGGCTGTTTTTAATATAAGCGGCAAGGTCGATATGTACACAAAGACAAATGATCCCAAAGAAGGTAACATTCAACAATAAATAGAAGAGTGCCTTGCCGGGGCTTTTTAACAGCAATAAAAGCATTGTTATGGCGATGAAGGCAAATGAAATAAGCCCATAGTTGACCTTAATAAAAAATAAAAGGATACCTGCAAATGAGCCAAACGCCAGTTCGAATGAGTTGGTGCCACTGTTCTTGAAATTTAGGGCAGTGTATAGACTGAATAAAAGGAAGAGAACTTGGGTATAATTTGATGTCCGGAGAAAAAGAACAGCGATAAAACTGACCAATAGCCAACCTTTTTGCCGGGAAGCATATTTATAGAGAATATGGCAAATGCCAATGAGTAGGAATAAGTCGGCCAGGAAGATCAAAAAACTGTTGATGAATTCGTTATTGCGCGTGGAAAGAAAGCCAAGCGGGCCATAGGTGAAAATGATGTCCTTGCCAAAGACAAAAGACTTATAAATCGCATAATTTTCGGTCATTTTCCAGGAGCCTTCCAGTGAGTAGTCGGGAAGCTGAGTGAATAATATGGGCAGGGCATATACAGATATAATTATTGAGAATAACAACGATCTGTTTTTAGCAATAAGCGCTGCAATGCCCTTTATATTTATCATAGGTAAGAGGTATGGTATAGTAAAATAAAGTGAATTCGAGCAAATGGCAAAAAGACGACCAACCGTAGTAGGATTTAGTAAGGGCCATGTGGCTATTTGAATTCCTGTTTTTAACGCGGATTATTCATAAATTGCGCATAAATGATAAAAAGTGGCGGTCATACCGGGCAAAAGGTGTTGTTTTATTCAAAATCCGTGGGCTGATACAATATACATTAGTTCACTCCGTTATTAGTTCTATTATTCAATTACTTCTGATCAATTATGTTTTTCAAGCGTATATATCCATTCATTACTGTACTGATCTTATGTTACTTGCCTGCACATTCGCAAGACAGGCCTATCGGGTACTGGCGGTCGCTGTTGCCTTATAACACTGCTGTTGGTTTGGCGACAGATGGCAGTACGATATTTACTGCCTGCAACCAGGCGTTCTTCACGTATAACCCCGGTACAAAAAATGAAGAGTCCTTTAGTAAGGTGGAGGGTATGTCGGATATAGGGATGCAATGTGTGGGTTATGATGCTACCACCAGTACCACAGTGTTGGTGTATACAGATGGTAATATAGACCTGTTCAAGGACAATACATTTTATAATATACCTGACCTGAAGATCAAGAGCATTTCCGGTGATAAGACAGTGAACCATGTATTTACTGAAAATGGCACAGCTTACCTGAGTACATCGGTCGGGATATTAGTGATCGACCTTACGAGTCATAATATCGTTGAGACATACCAGTTCATCCACCATAACCAGTCTGTTCCCGTTACTTGTTTCGGGAAGTCGAATGGCCAGTTTTATGCGGCTACAACAGCCGGCTTATACCGTGCAGATACAAGTAACCCTGAGCTCCAGGATTTCCAGGTATGGCAGGTGATAGACAGCGTTCATAAGTTTAACGATATAGCTGTGGTGAATAGTCAGTTATTCGTATCGAACAAAACGTCTGTTTATGCATTTGTGAATGATACTTTTCATTTGGTATATACTCCCAAATCTGTGTTAGAGCATATTGATGGCGCGATTGGCGGCTTGCTGATCAGTGAATTTGCGCCTGCTAATTTTCAGGGCATGGTGAGGACGATGGACCTCCATTTTAATTTTGTGGATTCCTTTGTTTGCGGCGAACCATTTCAGGCAGTACAATTAGCGGATAGTTCGGTATGGGTCGCTGATGGTTATTATGGACTACAGGTAAAATCCGGCAACATTGCTTACAAGCTAACACCGCCGGGGCCAAATGATGCACTTTCGTACGACATTTATGCCAACAACAAGAATGTATGGGTAGCACATGGGGGTTACAATGGTATTTTTCAGAGCGCGGGCAACCGTGACGGGCTGTCTAATTTGGTAAACGATAAATGGGTTTCTTATAAGGCTTATGAATACCGGCCATTTGATACCCTCGCTGATTTTGTAGGGGTAGTAAAAGATGAAGTGTCGGGTACGGTGTATATGGGGTCCTATACTTACGGTCTTTTTATTTTAAATAGCGACGGAACATTTGACCTGGAAAAAAACAATTCAATTTTTGATACAAGTTTGGCATATTTCGGACAAGGACAACGATTGGTGATGGGGCTGGCGCTGGATCATGAGCGAAATTTGTGGGTAACAACACTGTATTCGCAGCACCAGTTATACGCAAGGTCGGTAGCTGACGGAACATGGTATAAATTTTTGGTACCCGGGCCTCTTAACGGCGGAGAAACTTTAGTTGATGATAATGACCAGATATGGTATGTGAATGATTACGGATCGGGGGTTACAGTATATAACTATAACGGCACACTCAGCAACACTGCGGATGATAACAGTTACCACCTGTCCACCGGGGTAGGGAATGGCAACCTGCCGAGTAATAATGTGTTTTGCATAGCCAAGGATGAGAACAACAGTATCTGGATAGGAACAGACAATGGTATCGGGATAGTGAGCAACTGTTCGTCGCCATTTACACAAACGCCGCCATGCGATGCTAACTTACCTATTGTGCAGTACGACCAGTTTGCCGGTTATCTTTTTGCAGGCAATAATGTGAAAACAATAGCGGTAGACGGCGCCAACCGGAAGTGGGTAGGCACCGATGAAGGAGTATGGCTGTTATCGGCTGATGCCCAAAAGATCATTTACAGGTTTACTGTTGATAACAGCCCTCTGCCATCAAACAACATCAGAAAAATAGCTATAGACAAAGTGACCGGTGATGTATATATAGGTACCGACGCGGGTTTGGTGAGCTATCGCAGCACTGCTACAGAAGGAGGAACGACCAATGCAGATGTGAAAATTTTCCCTAACCCGGTGAAGCATGATTATGAGGGAACGATAGCGATCAACGGGCTGGTGGCTAATGCGGATGTGCGCATCACAGATATAAACGGGCAGTTGGTATATAAGACGATAGCCTATGGTGGCCAGGCCACATGGAGCGGACTGGATTATACAGGCCACAGGCCGCAAACGGGTGTTTACCTTGTTTTTGTTTCGAGCAGTGACGGCTCGCAAACCTATACGGGCAAAATAGTGTTCGTGCAATAAATACTATGCTGCAAAAGACAAATGGAATAGTGCTTCGTTCCATAAAATATGGCGACAGCAGCCTCATCACTACTATATTTACGAGTGTATCGGGTGTGCAAACCTATATAGTGCAGGGTGTACGGAGTGCAAAGCAGGGCAAGAACAGGGCCGGCACTTTTCAGCCGGGTATGTTGCTCGACCTGGTCGTATACCGGCAGCCACAAAAGAATATGCAGCGTATCAGGGAGTTTCAGCCTGCATATATATATACAGACCTGCAGGAGAATGTGGTCAAAAACAGCATTGTTCTATTTTCGGTTGAATTACTGCTGCGCCTGCTGCCCGAACATGCGCCACTGGAAGACCTGTTTGATCTTACTTACAGCTATTTCATAGCGCTTGATCAAATGCGTGTGCAGGATGTTTCAAATTTTCCGGTGTATTTTATTATTCATTGCAGCCGCTTGCTGGGGTACGACCTTACAGGTAATTACAACGCAGAAACACCACACCTGAATTTACAGGATGGAGGGTTCACTGCTCATCCGCCAGCAATGGCCCCATATACACAGGAGGAGGATGCCAGGAAGCTGGATATGCTGATGAATACTGATGAGCTGGAACAGACGCATACTATAGAGATGAACGGGGCAATGCGGATAAGACTGCTGGAATGGTACATTGCTTTTTTGCAAAGCCATACACAGCACATGGGCAACATTAAATCGCTGCCGGTATTGCAGGCCATACTACATTAGGTATTTATGGAAAGAGCGCTGCGGCTTTTTCGATGCTCTCCGGCTTTCCTACATCAATGAATATATCGCCCGTATGATCATAGCCACGGATGGTGTGCTGCCGTGCGAGATATAGATACTCGTCAATGAGGGAGAATTTGCCTTCGAAAGGCATATCATTCAATAGGGATGCGGCCACCACCTGTATGCCGCTGAAAGCAAAAGGTGCGGCATGTTGTGTATCGCGTGATTCCTTTTTTTCGCCGGTAGTATTGTTTGTCCAGCCACACAAAGCCATTTCTTTATCAAAAAGCAAGTGACGGGATGATGCCCTGCTCATCACGGCAAGTGTGGCCAGTGCATTATCGGCTTTGTGTGCGGCTATTATTTTTGAAAGGTCGAGGTTGGTGAGTATATCCACATTCATGACAATAAAGGGATCTGGGCCGGAGAGCAACGGCGCTGCTTTTTTAAGTCCGCCACCGGTCTCGAGGACCTCCTGCCGCTCATCGGATATAGTCACCTTGCTGCCGAAACTACTATTCGCAGCAAGGAGTTCTTCGATCATATCGGCGAAATGGTGGACATTGATCACGACATCGGTGATACCGAAGCTTTGCAGGTAACAGATATTGTGTTCCAGCAATGTTTTACCGTTCACCAATGCGAGGGCTTTGGGATTATTGTCGGTAAAAGGTTTGAGCCGGGTGCCGAGGCCGGCGGCGAAGAGCATTGCTTTCATGGGCGTAAATTTATATGGTATTGGGCATATCTGCGCTGCCTTGCGCGATATTGGGTGTTTCTTTGTAATTTCCGTGCTGAATGAGACATAAAAAGAAGCAGAAGGCGAGCCGTTTGATGAGGAGTAATAATGTGCTGGTCTTTAAACTTATTGACCCTATTGTACAAAGCCTGTTGTTCATCCTGTTTGTGTATTGCCTTGATGCAGATAATGGTAATGTGCTGATGAACTACCATGATGTGTTGCTTATTGCTATTGGCTGCCAGGTGTTGAGTGCATTTATCAATTTTATTTTGAATGAACCGGGACAACTGAAGACTCAGCGTATCCTATATCTGGTGACGATTGCTATATATGCGCCCGTCTATTTTTACATCAACAGGAATATTAAAGAAAAATACATGGAGGTAGTCGCCGGCCGGGGTATGATGAAAATGCCATTGATAGAGATATTTATACTTACGGCAGGCCTTATTATTTGTTTCTGGTATTACATCACCTGCTTCCGCGAGATACGCGACCTGCTGGCCAAGGCCCAAAAAGACGATTAAATACCGATGCTGGTGCTCACCGGCCTTTACCGATGGATTTATCGGTTTGTAGCATTACATTTGCTGCAAATTTTATAATACTATGTCTTTATTGATAGTGGGCACAATGGCCTTTGATACATTAGAAACCCCTTTTGGAAAGGCGGACCGCATAATAGGCGGATCAGCCACATATGCCGCATGGGCAGCTTCTAATTTTACTAAACCCATCAGGCAGGTTTCTATTGTAGGTGGCGATTTTCCGCAGGCTGAGATAAGTGAACTGGAAGCACGTGGTGTGACCTTTGAAGGTGTGGAAGTGGTGCCGGATGGCAAAAGCTTCTTCTGGAGCGGCCGTTATCACCTGGATATGAATACCCGCGATACGCTGGTAACGGAATTGAATGTATTGGCACAGTTTGACCCAAAGATACCTGACAGCTACCAGGATGCTGAATTTGTGATGCTGGGTAACCTGGCACCTGCTGTACAGATGAGTGTGATGCAACAACTGAAGACCAAGCCAAAGTTGACCATCATGGATACCATGAACTTCTGGATGGATATAGCATTGGACGAGCTGAAGACAACACTAGGCATGGTAGACCTGCTGATGGTGAATGACAGCGAAGCGCGTCAATTAAGCGGTGAACACTCGATCGTAAAGGCCGCTAAGAAGATACAGGCTATGGGCCCTAAGTATGTGATCATTAAGAAAGGTGAGCATGGCGCGTTGCTATTTTACGAAGACAAAATATTCTCAGCACCTGCACTACCACTTGAAGATGTGTTTGACCCAACCGGTGCCGGCGATACCTTTGCGGGAGGCTTCATCGGTTACCTGGCGAGGATCAACGACACATCTTTCGAGAGCATGAAAGCGGCAGTGATCATAGGGTCTTCAATGGCGTCTTTCTGTGTGGAGAAATTCGGACCGAACCGGCTGAAAGAAATTACAGCTGAAGATATAGACGCGAGGGTGAATGAATTTATATCCCTTGCCAATTTTGTGATCAAGTAATATTATTAGCTATCCAATTACGACACTATGACCATACTACCCGGAGAAGTAAAAACCGGTTTGCTGCATGCCTACCTGCTGGGCTCGGTGGCACCAAGGCCTATTTGTTTTGCCAGCACTATAGATAGTGAAGGCAATGCGAACCTGTCGCCATTCAGCTTCTTCAATGTGTTTGGCAGCAAGCCGCCGATACTTATCTTTTCGCCGGCGCGCAGGGTGAGGGACAATACCATCAAGCATACGCTGGAGAATGTATACGAGACCAAAGAAGTGGTGATCAATATTGTGAACTACAACATGGTGCAGCAGGCCAGCCTGAGCAGCTGTGAATACCCTAAGGGCACAGATGAGTTTGTGAAGTCGGGACTAACGGCACTGAAGTCGGATATTGTAAAGCCCTTCAGGGTGAAGGAATCGCCGGTGCAACTGGAATGTAAGGTATTGCAGGTGATAGAGACAGGGCAGGAAGGTGGCGCGGGCAACCTCATCATTTGCGAAGTCGTGTGTATGCATATAGACGACCACGTGCTGGATGAACACGGTAAGATAGACCCGCATAAAATAGACCTTGTAGCCCGTATGGGTGGCGATCATTATTGCCGCGCATCGGGCAGCGCGGTATTTGAAGTGGCCAAGCCCAATATGGAACTGGGCATAGGTGTAGATGCGCTGCCGCAGCACATACGGAACAGCCGCATACTCACGGGCAATAACCTGGGCCAGCTCGGCAATAGCAGGGCAGTGCCGGTGAGCGGGCCACATACCAATGAGCGGCTGGCGCAGATATTGCGCGACACAGCGCATGATGAAGAAGTGCGCATAGAGCAACTGCACCGTTATGCACAAGAACTGCTGAATGCAGGGGATATAGAAATGGCGTGGCAGGTATTGCTGACAGAATAGCCTCCCGATCATAACTGATATAAAACGAATAGACCTGCAATTGCCGGGCTATTCGTTTTATGGTATTTTGCAATATTATCTTTAGATTTACGTTAGTATCACATCAACCAAAAACAACATTATGAAGAAGATCATGCTGGCTGTATTGATGATTCTTTTGTCGGTTACAGGTCAATGCTATGCCAATAAAGCGCTCTCAGATAGTATAAAGACAGAAATACGAAAGGTAAGTGCCATCATGTATTCACAAGGCAACGTCAACTACATAGATGCAGACGCACTGTGCGATGGCCTTATATCGCCTGCAAAATGGTATGATATTTATTACAAAGACGGCACACTCTCTATTAATGATAAAAACCTGCCGGATGCTTTGAAAGAGCAATACAAGGCCAAGCTGAATAAATTTCTTACACAGTATAAATACGGCGTTTTTTCAACTAGAAGTGATGGATTGACCTTATCGGAAGTGTTTGATGAAAAGTCCATGTTCCGGGTAAGGGATCTGACTCCCAAACATTATGTAATGAAGAATACTGATCTCGGTGAAAATTTTGCAAAAGATGTCACAATGGTTTTGATCAACTTATTAGTACCAGATCACTTGCTGGATACCAGCGCAGACTACAAGATCGTATCTTCTACAGAGGGACTTTTTGTCAACGGCAATAAAATTGATGAGCAGACAATTCAGCGCTATATATTGAAGTTGAATGAACAAGGCATATCCGATTTGCCGCATATTGAAACATATTTCCAGCATGGAAATAGTCCGTCAAAGCAAAAGTGATGTTAATATCATGTGCATTTCATATTAGTGTGATATTCAAATAATATTCTGATAACATAATAGTCCCTAACTTTAGTATAACTAAATCTATACTTATGTTATGGCGACGATTCAGCGGTGAGCCATTGCGGCTGCCGGTAAAAAGTGCGGTAGAAGAAGCTATCCTCAGGGAGACACAGGCCGGCTACAAACTTAAAGTGTGTATAGGCACCGACTCGCAGGTGCGCGCTACAGAAACAGACATTGCTACAGTTATTGTTTTTCTTCGCGAGAAGCATGGCGGGTTTATGTTCATCAGCAGTGAGCGCACCAGCAAACAATACACCATTAAGGAGCGGATGCTGGTAGAAGTGGCGCGCAGCATAGAGATAGCCTACGAGCTGTGCGACCTCTTTAATAAGTATGATGTGGACATGGAAGTGCATGCCGACATCAATACCAATCCGCAATTTAAAAGCAATGAGGCACTGCGCGAGGCCATGGGCTACATACTGGGTATGGGCTATGCCTTCAAAGCCAAGCCCGATGCTTTTGCCAGCAGTTGCTGTGCCGATAAAATGGTGAACTAAGGAACGATGACGTTCCTTAGCCTGTTTATCTGAATTTTTCTCTTCTATGCAGGGTTGCTTTCACCCTGTAACGGCTTCTTCGCCCCAATTCTTCCCGGATTTCCTTACTTTTTTAACATTTTTCCTGTCTTTTTATTAAAAAAGCTTAAATTTACTATTGTAATTATAAAAAATTGTAATGAAACTGCGATATATACTCATTATTCTTCTGATCACTTTATGCGCACATAATAGTTATGGCCAAGCCGGATTAGAGTTTATGGAAAATAAAGGACAATGGAATAATTGGTTCCAATTTAAGGCAACTGCGAAAGGTGGCGATGTGTGCTTTGAAAAAGATGGTATACGATACATACTTGGCGATAAGGAAAATACTTACAAGCTTGATTTGTTTCACCATGGAAAAACGAAGGAGAAACCGGTTCTAAAGTTTCATGAATACAAAGTAACATTTGAAGGATGCAATGTACCAACTATATCAGGAGAGGGGAAGGAAGAAGTATATTATAACTATTTCCTCGGCAACGATCCTTCTATGTGGAAGTCCGGTATTCATCCTTACCGAGCGATAAATTATAGCAAGGTTTATGATGGTGTCGATATGCATATCACCTCGGCGAAAGGGAATATTGAATATGAGTTTATTGCCAAGCCAAATGCGGATGTATCTCAAATCAAATTAAAATTTAACGGCCAGGACGCTATCAAGATCACTGATCATAAGCTGATCGTAGTGACATCTGTCGGGGAAGTAACCGAATTAAAACCTTATGCATTTCAATACGTGAATGACGAACATGTAGAAGTACCCTGTGAATACCATCTCAACAAGAATGTAGTTACTTTCGATTTTCCGAAAGGGTATGATCATACGCAGCAACTGATCATAGACCCTACAGTTGTATTCTGTACCCTCACAGGGTCTACGGCGGACAACTGGGGCTATACTGCAACCTATGATGATGCCGGGAATTTTTATGCCGGTGGTCTTGTCAATGCGCTTGCATATGCCGGCGGTGGGGCTTTCCCTATTACTGTTGGTGCATTTCAAACCACGTTTGGTGGGGGTTATGGTAGTTCAGGTACTACAGACTCAACATACGCGTGTGACATCTCTATTATCAAGTACAACCCAACCGGTACCAGCAGAATATACGGCACCTACCTCGGTGGCAGTGGCAATGAACGCCCACACAGCATGATCGTTGATAGGGATGGGAACCTGATCATTGCTGGCCGTACCCGCTCCACAGATTATCCCGTTACGACAGGCGTATATCAAAACGTGAACAAAGGTGGCTGGGATATAGTTGTAAGTAAACTTGACCCGACAGGTGCCAGTCTTTTGGCATCTACATATATTGGCGGTTCGGGTAATGACGGTGTGAATTTCGATTCTACCGAATATGGTTTTGGACAATTGAAATATAACTACGGCGATGATGCCCGTAGCGAAGTACAAGTAGACAAAGCAGGTAATATTTACGTCGCCAACTGTACTAACTCTACAGACTTTCCAACTGCGTCAGCAATATCTACTACTCTTTCCGGGCTGCAAGACGGCGTGGTTTTTAAATTGAATAGCGGCCTTACCTCATTGCTGTGGAGTACTTATCTTGGTGGTAGCGGATCTGATGCCGCGTATGTGCTGGCATTTGATACTGCGCAAACATCAATTTACGTAGCAGGTGGCACTAACAGTACCAACTTTCCTACAACGGTCGGTACCTTGCACACTACCTACCAGGGCGGAGTTGCCGATGGATTTATTTTGAAATTCAATAGCAATACACCGTACAATCTGCAAAAAGGCACTTATGTCGGCACGGCCAATTACGACCAGGTTTATGGCGTACAGGTAAGCGGCGACAACCACGTGTATGTAATGGGACAATCGCTGGGCGGTGCATTCCCGGTAACAACGGGCGTTTATTCTAATCCGAATTCGTGCCAGTTTGCAATGAAGCTGGACAGCAATATAACTACCGACCTGGTTTCAACAGTATTTGGCTCCAGAGATCCTACGATCACAAATATTTCGCCGGTAGCCTTCCTTGTAGATACCTGTGAGAATGTCTACATCTCAGGTTGGGGTGGTAACTTAGGTATTGGCCTCCCGACCGCAGGTTTATGTACAGGCATGGCGGTAACATCTGATGCTGTGCAACCAACAACCGATGGCAGGGATTTTTATTTTATCGTACTCGGGCCCAGCATGACCACTTTACGGTATGCCACTTTTTATGGAAGGAATTGCTCATTAGCCGGCGAGGAATGGGAAGGAGAGCATGTGGATGGCGGTACGAGCCGCTTCGACAGGCATGGCATTATTTACCAGGGTATTTGTGGTAATTGCGGAGGTGCACCTGGTGTCAACTCTTATTCATGTGCAGACCCGTTTCCAACAACTACAGGGGTGTGGGCGATGGTTGATTCCAGCACTAACTGCAACGAAGCTGCATTAAAGATCGCATTTGAAATTGGCCCTGTTACTGCGTCTATAATAGCAGGCCCAACTACCAATGGCTGCGCACCGCTTACAGTCGACTTCACTAACCTGTCGAACAACGGCCTGAGTTTTGTATGGGACTTTGGTGATGGCAGCCCGACTACTACTACGTTTTCACCCACGCATACATTTACAGCAAGTGGTGTATTCACGGTGACGCTGCATGCTTCTAACTCTAATGCCTGCTTCCGTACCGATGACACCGCATATCTCTTTATCACAGTTGATACAGCCAAGATCACACCGGCATTTACTGATGTGTTGCAGGATAGCTGCGGCCCATTTGTTGCAGTATTTACCAATGGGTCTACCGATCATATAGGCACACCCACTTATCAGTGGTACTTCGGTGATGGTACTTCTTATACAGGCCCTACACCCCCGGCACATACCTATGCTGATAGCGGCACGTATGTAGTAACACTGGTAATGTCTGATGCACTGGCTTGTAAGTCGCCGGATACAGTAACACATACCCTGCACTTTTATCCTTTCAATCTTTCGGCCAGTTTTACTATCCCTGATTCGATTTGTATCGGGTCTACTTTTGCGCCTACTATAAATCTGGTGAATACCACCGGTACTTCGTGGACATTTGCTCCCGGGCAAACATCTACGGCAGCCGATCCTACCCACACTTATTTTGCTGTTGGCACGTATACGGTAACGCTGGTAGCTTCCAACCCTGCGGCCTGTAACGGCAATGATACGCTGCGCGAAACCATAAAAGTATTGAGCGGACCTACGGCGGATTTTTCTTTTACGCCTACTGTGCCTACGCCCAACGCATCTACAGTATTTACTAATCTCTCTACTAATGCTACCCGCTATTCATGGGACTTTGGCGACAACACTAACAGCACAGATAAGGACCCTACCCACCAATATAACAAGACAGGAAACTACAAAGTATGCCTGAGCGCTTACAATGCCACTAACTGCCCGGCCAGCATCTGCAAAGAAGTGCCTACGGATGTGGAACCCTTGGTGGGTGTGCCTTCAGCTTTCAGCCCGAATGGGGATGGCGAGAATGATGTATTGTATGTGCGCGGCGCGGCCATAGCCACACTGGACCTGAAAATATATAATCGCTGGGGCCAACTGGTGTTTGAAACTACTACTAAGGAAAAGGGATGGGACGGCACATTTAACGGCCAGCCACAACCTATAGAGGCTTATGCGTATGTGCTTAATTGCACATTCATAGACGGGACAAGTAGATTATTGAAAGGCAATATAACTTTATTACGATGAGGAGGTTAGTGATATTCATACTGGGATGTTGTGTGATCGGGGGCAATGCCCGTGGACAAAGTATGCACTTCAGCCAATACTATAATGCCCCGATGCTGCTGAACCCCGCGAATACGGCATTGATGCCGGATAACGATTTCAGGGTGGGGCTCAACTACCGTAACCAATGGGCTGCTGTGCCGGTACCCTACAATACTTTCTCTGCCTTCGGTGATTTTAAGGTAGGGGGTAATAAGGATAATGCTCATAACAACTGGCTGGGTGTAGGGCTTGCGTTCTTTAATGATAAGGCAGGCGATGGCGATCTTTCGCTTACACAGTTCCAGGCATCCCTGGCCTATCATCTGCAGCTTACTGAGTTCACAATGATCTCGGCAGGATTATCAGGAGCAATGGTGCAACGCAGCGTGAATTTTGATAACCTCACTTTTGACGCACAATGGGATGGCCTGGCGTTTAACACCAATATGCCAAATAATGAAAAGGTGGGTGTACTCAAGGACAATTACTATACAGTAGGCGCCGGGTTGAATTTTGCGTGGTTCCCCAATGAAAGTGTGTATGCAAAAGTGGGAGGAGGTGTGGCTAACATCAACCAGCCTGTAGAGTCATTTTATAAAAGCACAAAGAATACGATCGCTTACCGGCCCACCGGCAATGTGGATGTGGTGATCAAAACAGGCACATCGCTAATTATTAACCCTTCGGTGTACTATACTACCCAGAGCGGCGCCAGCGAGCTGGTGTTCGGGTCGTTGTTTCGCACTATACTCACTGATCCGAGCCAACAGCTCAATCCGTTCAATACCCAGCTGATACTGGGAGCGTATTGCCGCCTGGGCGATGCACTTATCGGCACAGCGGGTGTGCAGGTGGGCAACATACAGTTCATGGCCAGCTATGATTTTACAATGTCTTCACTGGCGCCCTATAATGCATCTTACGGTGCACTGGAATTCTCGCTCATCTACCAGGGCAAGTATTATAAAAACAGGGGCCAGAACCACACTTATAGCTGCCCAAGGTTCTTTTAACAAATATTTTCGTCAGATTAATAGAAACGTGGTATTATATTTGAGTAACAATTAACGCATGGAAAATCAGAAAAATAAAGTACTCTTAGTAGAAGACGATACAAACTTTGGGCAGGTGCTTAAAAACTACCTTGAGCTCAATGACTTCGTGGTGGAGCTGGCGCGGGATGGTATCCTTGGCCTTGCGGCTTTCCGCCGCGAGCGTTTTGATATATGCCTGCTGGATGTGATGATGCCTAATATGGACGGCTTCACACTGGCAGAAGAGATCAGGAATGTAGACCCTGATGTGCCTTTGTTCTTCCTTTCTGCAAAGAGCATGAAGGACGATATCCTTACCGGGTACAAACTGGGCGCTGATGACTACATCACCAAACCTTTTGACAGCGAAGTATTGCTCTCTAAAATAAAGGCTGTGCTGAAGCGCAACCAGGAGCTGCACGAAAAGCAACACTCACAGATAGAGTTTGTGATCGGCATCTATCATTTCAACAGCAAACTGCGTACACTGAAGCATGGTACAGAATCGCACACACTTTCTCCTAAAGAGAATGAGCTGCTGCTGATGCTTTGCGAATATAAGAACGACCTGCTGCCACGTGAAACCGCGCTGAAGCGGATATGGGGCAGTGACACCTACTTCAATGGCCGCAGCATGGACGTGTACATAGCCAAGCTGCGCAAATACCTGCGCGAAGACAGCAGCGTGGAAATAGTAAACATCCACGGTAATGGCTTCAGGCTGGTAGTGCCGGAGGTTTAGTAGGTTCCCGCCTTCGCTAAAGCTATTGCGGACGAAGGATAAGTCGGGAGTGATCCCGGGATTAATATTTGAGACAGGATGCAAGGATTTGCATCCTGTTTTTTATTTTTATTGTACTTTCAAATATGGCAACACCGTGTCTTTTCATTTTTTGAAGCCTATCCTTTCCCTTTCTTCCCAATTCCTTAGTGCTCCTTTTTCATCCAGCAGGTTTTCAATTGCATCATATAAGCCATTTAGCTGTTCATCATGCAGGCTTATTCTCTTTTTAATGTCTTGTAATTGCTTTTTCAGATCATTTTGCCCAAGCGCTATTTTCCTGATTTCTACAAAAGCCCGCATAATAGCAATATTCATATTTATCGCTTTGTCCGAGTTGAGGATGCCGCTGAGCATAGCTACGCCCTGCTCGGTAAATGCGTATGGCAAATACCTGATGCCGCCCCTTCCTTTTGAGGTTTCAATTTGAAACCTCAAAGGTGTATTGTTTTTGTCTAAGGTTTCAATTTGAAACCTTAGACTTTCATATTCATCTTTAGTAAGCTGGAACATAAAGTCTTCGGGAAATCGTTTGATATTTCGTTTAACAGAAAGATTGAGGCTTTTTGTTTCCACTTCATATAGTGCAGCCAAATCTCTATCCAGCATTACTCTTTCTCCGCGCAATTCATAGATCCGGTTTTGTATGCTTTGTATTATCTGCATCGGTGTAATACTTTACTGGAGATGGTGTAAAAAAATATTTTTCCGAAAATTATCAGATGATTTCCATATAACCAAACACAATAAAACTGAAACAGGATGCAAGGATTTGCATCCTGTTTTTTATTTTTATGGAATGAGAAACTGTTGAAATTCGCATGAGATTGATCGGCGTATATAAAGCTAAACAGGATTCGTCATTTCGCAGCGAAGCGAAGAAATCCCCTGAGGTTTAGCACTACGCTCAATCGATGTAATACCTCCGTATTGCGGTAGCAAGCAGCGAAAATATGTGTTAAGTGATTATAATGTAACCACCTGCAAATTGTGCTATGTACTTGATTGAGCTATTTGCAAATGCTGAGGAGATTTCTTCATTACGCTCATTCCATTCGCTGCATTCCGAAATGACGAATTCTATCAGGCTGCGAACAAACTGTCGATCCGGCTGCTTATAACCCATTTATTTATTACTTTTGACCCAATGAAGCACTTGCCTAATCTGCTGACGCTGGCCAATCTTTTTTGTGGTTGCCTGGCTATAGCATACATCCTTACTGCCGAGCCCTATACTTCTATGAATATGGGTGCGCAAGGAGTAACCGGCCTGCCCACGTGGCAGTGGGTATATGGGCGGGAGCAAATATGCCTGGGTGCGCTGTTCATCTTCCTTGCCGCCATTTTTGATATGCTGGATGGCTTTGCGGCCCGCCTGCTGGGTGTTTATTCGCCTATTGGTAAGGATCTCGATTCACTGGCTGATATGGTTTCCTTTGGGGTGGCGCCCTCCGTTATTCTCTTCAAATTTTTGTGGGACGCCATTATGGGCCAGCGCAATGCCTTTGAAGTGAACATGCTGGGTATGGCCCCTGCCTTTGTGCTGGCCTGCTTTGCCGCCCTGCGCCTCGCTAAATTCAACATCACCTCCGATTCGCAAAAAGGATACTTCATAGGTATGCCCACGCCCGCTGTGGGTATATTCGTGGCTTCGCTGCCGTTGGCGCTGTGGTTCAGTCCGCTGGCAGTTAGTCGGTATTTGGCCGCTTTCATGGAGAGCCAGTGGGCTATATACGCCCTCATAGCTGTTCTTTGCTGGTTCATGGTATCGGGTATCAAATTCATTAAGCTGATGCCCCCGCGCTTCACGCTGGCAGCCGCATGGCCGCAACTGGTGCTGGTTATAGCCACTATAGGGCTGTTCTTTGTGCTGGGCTGGGCGGTGGTGCCGGTAGTGTTTATATTGTATGTACTGCTGTCTTTCATTTATAAATTTCCGGTAACTACAGATATTGTTGCAACCGTTGACGAATACAATGTCTATATAACAGACAATAAGATGATCAGTAATAAAACTGAAACTGAAGACAATTAATACATTTTAATCCCGATAGCTATCAGGATGCTTTTTAATTTTTGCTTTTTAATTTTTAATTTTTTATGAAGTACGTAGCACATATCAATGTAATGCCACACAAAGAATTGCTGGACCCTCAGGGCAAGGCCGTGAACAACAGCCTGCACAACCTGGGCCTGAACAACCTGCACGATGTGCGCATAGGTAAGCACATCACCCTGCATGTGGAAGCCGCCAGCAAGGATGAAGCAGAGAAAATGACCCGTGAGGCCTGCAAGAAATTGCTTGCTAACCCGGTTATGGAGTCTTTCGACCTCACCCTTACCGAGGCCTAAGCCCGCTGCCATGCGCCTGTACCTGGTACCATCGCCTATCGGCAACCTTGGGGATATTACGTACCGCGCGGTAGAGATACTGCGCCATGCGGATGTTATCCTGTGCGAGGATACACGTACCAGCTCGGTATTGCTGCGCCACTACAACATACAAAAGCCCATAACGCCCTACCACCAGCACAATGAGCACAAGGTGCTGGCCCACCTTACCGAGCAGATGATCGCCGGCAAAACCTTTGCCCTGCTTACGGACGCGGGCACTCCCGGCATCTCCGATCCCGGTTTTTTGCTGGTTCGCGAGTGCATCAGGCAGAACATACCCGTGGAGTGCCTGCCGGGGGCTACGGCCTTTGTACCTGCGCTGGTGCAAAGCGGCATACCCGCCAATAGATTTGTGTTTGAAGGCTTTCTGCCCATAAAAAAGGGCAGGCAAACGATGCTGCGGAAGCTGGCCGAGGAAGATGAACGCACTGTTATCCTCTACGAATCGCCGCACAGGCTGGTAAAAACACTGAATGAACTGGCCGCTGTGCTGGGCGCCGACAGGCAGGCTGCTGTGTGCCGGGAGCTGACCAAGATGTTTGAAGAGACCAATATCAACACACTTACAGCCCTTGCCGCCCACTACGAAAAGACCCCTCCACGGGGTGAAATAGTGATCGTGGTAGCGCCACCGGCATCAGGCCGGGCAAAAACAGAAGATTAACGATTACCGTTTTAAAACAAAATACACTACATTTGCAGTCCGAAATTATCACGGAGGCTATAGCTCAGTAGGTTAGAGCATCAGATTGTGGTTCTGAGGGTCGTGGGTTCGAGCCCCATTAGCCTCCCTAAAAATTTTAAGAAAAAGCGCCTTTCCGGCGCTTTTTTTATTATCTTCATCCCCTCTATTTTGTATCTTTGTATCTATTTTTTTATATTTAAATAGCACTAACATGAGTTTGGAAGTAACAGGTAAATTGCTCGTAAAGTACGATTCACAGCAAGTAAGCGAAAAATTTAAGAAACGTGAGTTCGTAATAGAACTGGCCGAAGAGATCAATGGCAACATTTATACCAATTTTGCGAAGATGCAGTTGGTACAGGCCAAGTGCGAGATCATAGACAGGTTCAAGGAAGGCGACCTGGTGAAGGTGAGTTTTAACCTGAAAGGCAATAAGTGGGAGCGTGACGGCAAGGTAAACTACATCACTAACCTGGATGCATGGCGTATAGAGGCCGCATCTGCGGCACCAGCCAATAACAATGGCGGCCAGCAATATGCGGCAGCACCGGCATACAACAACAATGGCGGAAACAACAGCGGGGCTACCAATTTTAACAGCACTCCGAATTTTAACCCATCGCCTGAAACAATAGACGATCTGCCATTTTAATTAAACATAAACAAGTGCTTATGCGCCGCTACACGCGTAGTATCATTCTTTTTTCCGCGACTGCCATGCTGTTCTCTGCATGCAGCAAGATACCGGACCATGCAAAGTACATCCCCAAGGATGCTATTGCGGTTGCGGGCCTCAACCTGAAGTCGCTGAGTAAAAAGATAGCATGGAACGTGATCACCGGCAGCAAGCTCTTTAAGGAGATGCAGGCCCGCATACCGGAGAAAGGTGCAAAAGATGCGATGAACGACATACAGAATTCGGGCATTGATCTGTACAATACCTTTTACGTGTATGCCAAGTCTGATACACGCTCCAAGGGCAGCAGCCGGATCACCGGCCTGGTGCCGCTTTCGGATGCCGGGCAGTGGGAGGCCTATGTAAAAAAAGTATTTCCCGCGGCCATTATTACACAGCATGGCGAGCGTAAGGAAACCAGCCTCAGCAGCAGTATGTATGTGGCATGGGACAAGCACCTGATGATCATCATCAATGTATTGAACAGCCCTGATGATTATGATGCGCCTACAGCACAGCCTGCCGGGCCTGTGGACATGTCGGCTGAAATGGATAATGCTTTTACAAAATCGCAGGATAATTCTGTGATCACCGACAAGCACTTTAATACCCTGGAGCTGGAAGGGCATGATATCTCCTTCTGGCTGAACTACGACCAGTTGATGACGCAGTACATGAACAGCGGCATGGCTCAGCGAATGAATGGTGTTTCGTTATCCAATGCATTATGGAAAAATGCTGCGTTCACTGCCGGGTTTGATTTTGTGAAAGGCAAGATCACCGGTGATATGAAGTATTACATACCCGAGGAGCTGAAAACCCTTGGTGCAGAATTTGGCGCTACGAACGTGGACAAGGATATGATAGAAAGGCTGCCATCTCAAAATATGGATATGCTGATGGCCGCCCACATATCGCCCAAAGGAATAAAGGCTATGCTGGATAAGACAGGCCTGCTGGGCCTGGCCAATGTGGGACTGGGTACGCAGGGCCTTGATGTGGATCACGTGCTGGATGCATTTACTGGTGATATGGCTATACAGATGAATGACTTTGGCCTGCATGTGGAAACGGTGAAGGACAGCTTTATGGGACAAACGGTAGTACACCAGAACCAGAAGCCAACGATGAGCATGAGTTATGCCATCAAGATCAATAAAAAAGAGAATTTTCAAAAATTAGTGGACCTTGCCAAGCAAAACGGCCTGATGGCCATGATGCTTCCTATGAACAACGGCTTTGTGATGCCACTGGACGACAGGGATTCGATCTACATACTGCTCAATGACCAGTATGTAGTGGCTTCCAACAAATATCCGTATGCTTCGGGCTTCCTGAGCCAGGCGTATAAAGCGCAAAAAATGGCGCCTGCGGTAGCAGCACAGGTAACCGGCAACCC
Organism: uncultured Bacteroidota bacterium; assembly: GCA_903877645.1. GTDB lineage: Bacteria > Bacteroidota > Bacteroidia > Chitinophagales > Chitinophagaceae > Nemorincola. The sequence goes on from CAIRES010000048.1 coordinate 108,951, forward strand.
TTCGTCCTTTTACTTTGACATACAATCCATGCTGAAGGGCATAGACCCCGGCATCACCCATTCAGCACATGATTCTGCTATTATTGTTCAAAGCAAAAAATTGCTCAATAACGTATCTCTTTCGGGTGGCGGGTTCAAAGAAAATGCGTTCAGCTACCATCTTGATGTTAATTTTATGAATACTGAAGAGAACAGTATTATTGAGTTGATGGATTTTGCAATGAAAATGAATGATGCCGACAAAGTAAGTGACAAATAACACCAGATACAGGCAGGAAAGCATAGCTATACCCTGTTTTTAATTTTTTTTTATAACTTAGTAAAAAAAATCCAATGCAAAAATTATCCCTATACGGCTTAGTCCTCCTGTTTGTGCTCGGAGTTACCGGCTATTACAGTTGTACTAAAATAAATGGTATCAATAACAACACGGTTATTGAAACCCCGTATGCTTTGTATTTCACAGATACGGCAGGTACACTTTACTGTACCAACGATGGCAAAACATCAAAGCAGATTTTCCCGGCAGATGGATTTACGCCGCGTGCGCTTTGTGTGATCAATAATAACATATTGATGGTGAAGAACAATTTGTACATCAGCACCAATAATGGCGTTAACTTCAATCACGCCTTTGATTCAGTGTCCTCTTATCCTTTTAGCGCGTGCAATGGGTTGCAGTTAAACCTTAACCAGTCAATGATCATTGATATTCCGGGATGGAATGAGGCATTTATTACTACCAACTCACCTGATGCTGCAAATTATCTTGGCGTTTCCTTCAGTCTGTACCAAGGTGGTATTGCATCCTCCTGGTGGCTTGATATTCCGGATACAATGGGTGCTATAGGCAATTATGGGGCATTCCCGATCAGGATGACCTCCTTTACTTTACTCACCAACGGTGTGCTTTGCGGCTATGATGCGGTTAATAACCGTAATTTTTACAGGACACAAACAACATTATGGAATGAATGTACAGCGGTATCGGATTCTGCTGTTTACGGCGCGATCGGGCTACCATCCAACCATTCAGGCATTATCCTGCCACACCGCGACATGCTTTATGGAGGTACCGACACCGCTGCATTCTACAGCTACGGACATTACAATAGCCGCCTGATAGCCATTGACAACAAAAACTGTAATACTGCCGGCGCCTACTATAGTGATGATACAGGCAGGAACTGGATGCCATACGCGGGCCTTCCCAACAGGCCGATATTGTGTGTGTGCAGTCCATTTGAAGAGAAATGTTTTGTAGGTACCGATTCAGCCGGCCTTTACTTGCTGAATAATAACACCAATACTTTCTATGCCAATAATAATGGCCTGGGTACGAATACAGTAGTGCGTAACATTGCTTTTAAATCAATTACCTATAAAAACGGGAATACCGCGAAGTACATCTACCTGGCTACTAACCAGGGGATCTACATCAGCTCAGATGAGGGCAACAACTTCACGCTTGCTTTTGCGGGCAACTATACCACGGTATATTAGTCGGGAGTATCGTCGTTTAAAAAATCATCCAGGTCACGCCGCTGTTTTTTAGTGGGGTGGCCTGTTTTACTTTGGCGCTTGCCGGTGTTAAAGCTGCTGCCTATGTATTGCGCCACCTGTTTTTCTTCTTCGGGTGTTTTGTCTACGTAATTTTTTATTGCTTCCTCATAGCCTACCCTGTTGTGCAACAATCCCGTCACTTCAATGATCCATTTGCGGGCCGGCGTTTTGATGCTGTAGGTATCACCTAAACTTACGGTTCGGGCGGGCTTTATGTTATTGCCGTTCCATTTTACTTTTCCGTCGTCTATAGCGGCAGTGGCCAGTGTACGTGTTTTGAAGATGCGTATCGCCCACAGATATTTATCAAGCCTTAGTTTTTCCATATCATACAGCAGGTACCGCCTGCCCTGTAAAGATACAAAGAACAAAAAAAACGCAACATTCCCCGGAATATAAAATAATATAGCCTGCCATGCGTTTCTGTTTTATATTTTTACACCGTATGCGGGATTTCCTGGAGAAAAGATGGGTGTTGTTATTGGTGCTGGTGGTATTCATCATCTGTAAGCTACCGCACCTGTCGTACCCTTTCTATTGGGACGAGAGCTGGCCTTATGCCGCAGCGTTAAAGGCGATGTACCTGCATGGCCCCAGCCTGATGCCCAATGCCATCAACCCTGATCTTTCGCGCGGGCATCCTTTATTTTTTCATGCCGCCGCTGCTATATGGATGCGCATTTTTGGTACAGGGCATATTGCCATGCATTCTTTTGCATTGTTTATTGCAGTGCTTACGCTTATCCTGGTTTATGAGGCAGGGCTTCGGCTATTTAAGCAGCGCGTAGCTGTTATTAGTTTATTACTGATAGCCACGCAGGTGGTTTTCTTTGTGCAGGCTTCCTTTGTGTTGCTGGAGGTGCTGGTAGCCTTGCTGGTGTTTGCATCGCTGTATTTTTACGCGCAGGGCAGGTATCTGCTGGCGGGTGTGGCGCTCACGGCCCTTTTTTTTACCAAGGAGAGTGGCCTCATCACCGGCTTTGTGATCGGCATTGATGCCCTGATCAGCGTATTCAGTAAAGGTGGGATAAAACCAAAAGTATGGAAACTGCTTACGGTAGCTGTGCCCTGTGTATTGATAGCCGTCTTCTTTATTGTGCAGAAGCATTTGCTGGGCTGGTATATTTTCCCGTTGCACAATGAGTTGATCGAGCATAAGATGAGCGCTTTCTGGTTCAACTTCAAGTACAATTGCGTAGCCAATACCTTTCACCTTTATCTGCGTTATTGGTATTATGTCGCTTTGTATGTGCTGATGATCATCGCGGCGGTAAAAAATAAGGTTAGTAAGCAGATATGGGGTGTTATTATTGTTATAACTGGTATTATATTGTGCTGTACCCGCTATCTTGGAAGTAAGGACTATATTATAGGTGGCCCGATCTTATTAGCGGGTTTTGTCGCGATACTATACGCCTTAAAGAAGAAGGTGGTGTTTGAAAATACACGCCAGCAAAAGCTGATGCTGCTGATCAGCGCATTTATTTTTTGTTTCTTCTGCTTTTCTTCTGCTATTTTCTTTACCTACAGATACCTTATAGAAGCACTCGTGTCGCTGCTGTTCTTTACTGCTGTTTTATTCGATCTGCTCTTGTCTAAAACATACAAGGCGCTTTATTATCCAGCACTGGCTTTGATATTACTGGTTGGCTTTTTTTCATTCAAAAATGATGATAGAGACGGAGACTGTGATCCCGGGGCATTCACCGGTATGGAGATGCAGCAAGGTGTGGTGGATTACCTCGAATCGCAACAGGCTTATGATAAGGTGATAGGTACAGGCTCTTTCCTGAATTCAGAACATCTTACAGACCCATCTACCGGTTTTTTACATTCCAACAGAACCTTTACAAAGGTGGCCTGGCTTATTAATAATGATGTGGACTATGCGGTGTTCAACAGCAATGAATTTGACCCGAGGTATGCCGATATTCATAAGTTCACCATGCTGCACCTGGTTTACAGATTTCATAAGGGTAAGCTATGGGCGGAGGTCTATGGTAAGTAGCTTACTGTCGAAAGTCCTTCCATTGATATAACTGCTGCATGATCGCTGGTGTAAAAGGCAGTCCGTCTTTTTCTTTCGTTACCCAAAACAGGCACACATCATGTCTATCTTCCGTTACGTCCACCCATCCGCAGAGGCAGGCATCCATGTCATTGTGTGTCATGATGTCCTGCACGGAAAAGCATAGTCCCGGTATGTCAAATTCTTCATTAACGGTACATAATTGCTCACCCTTAAATCCTTGCCTGATACAGATCTCGCCGAGCATGATGTTGGGGAGGGTATATACGAAAAGTGCGGGGCTGGCCATAGGCAGCGACTCATTATATCGCTTATCTACATCAATACATCCATGAGTTGTACCCAATACTATGGCTACCTTGTTCGGGTCAGGTTTTCCTGTAGTGTTATTGCTGTTTGTCAGCAGGCATTCGGCGCCTATCCACGCCCACTTGCAGAGCTTATCCATCTTAAAGAACTTAAGATAATTGCATTGCAGGCTGCGGTATAGATCTTCAGGCTCAGCAAGAGGAGTGGCCTGCAGCAGGGTATTGTCCCGGGCGGTAGCTTCGCTGTTCATGATTACCCAATGACTGATCACCATCTGCTGTGTATATTATGCCAATGCCTTTTTGGCTGCCAGGAAGTTGGAGAGTGTACGTACATTTTTTTCATGACGTGCCACAAACGGGTTGCTTTCGTCCCATACATAGCCGGCTAATACCGAGCATATCTGTCCGCGTATTTCCAGGTCGGGTTCCGGGGCAAAGAATATATTAAAGAGTGAGCCGTCGTACCAGCCATTCACGTAGGTGCGGAATACGTCCACTCCTTTTGCCATAGGCGCCATGTATTCATCTTTCCAGTTCACCTCTTCTCCGTTCAGGTGCCGTATCACCAGGTTGGCCGCCATTTGTGCCGATACAGATGCCAGCGTAACGCCCGATGAAAACACAGGGTCGAGGAACTCAGTAACATTGCCGGTAAGCACAAATCCCTTACCAAAGAAAGCATCCGTAGTGGAACTCCAGCCTTGAAGGGTCTTAGGCTCGTCCCATACCATCTCGCAGTTTTCAAAGCGGTCGGCCAGTTCAGGCTCCGCGGCCAGCAAAGCGAGGTATTGTTCTTTTAATGTGCCCTTGTATTGCTCAAAGAATTCAGGATCGCCTACATAGCCTACCGATGTGTTGCCATTAGAGAAGGGGATTACCCATATCCAGGTTTTCGGGTTATGCACGTACACCACAATACGGTTTGGCTCGAAGGCCTGGTCGCGCTTAGGGTCGGTAATATGACAGAACACTGCTTTGCGCGGGGGCATAGAAGATGGCCGTTCCAGCCCGAATAATTTGGGGATCACCCGGCCGTAGCCACTGCCATCTACAATAAATCTTGCCCTGATGGTGTCCGTATTGCCTGTTATATCTTTTACGGTTATGATAGAGTGGTCGTCATTTATTTTAATGTCGATAACCTCAGTTTCATAGTTGACGGAAACACCCATGCGCTCACATTCATCGGCAAGGGTCTTATCAAAATCGGCGCGTGGTACCTGCCACGTCCATTGCCAGCCATGTGTGTATTGATTAGAGAAATTGAAATCACAGATATTTCCATCCATCACAAACTTAGCTCCGTCCTTGCGCTGAAATCCTTTTGCTTTCACGGCATCCAGCAATCCTGCTTCTTCCAGCGCTTCCATGCAGCGGGGCAAGAGGCTCTCTCCGATCACGAACCGGGGAAATTTCATCTTCTCCACCACTTGTACCGAAAAACCCGCGCGGTGTATAATAGCCGCAGCTATAGAGCCTGCCGGGCCGGCACCGATCACCAGTACGTCAACTTGTTTCTTCATAAATGTTAATTCAGATAGGCAATGATCAAAACAACTTATTTCTTTTTCAATTCCAGTATGGTATGGCTCAGTCCTATATCATCATATTGCTTCACTACTTCAAATCCTGTTTCGTCTATCAGCTTCAGGTACACCTGGCTGTCATACATCTGGCTGTTGCCATTGGCCATGGTAGTGAAATATAAAGAAGACATCTGCAGGCTGAAGGCCGATGCCTCGAACCGCTGGCAGTCCCAAAATGTTTCGTTGATGAATACGCGGCCATGATCAGGCAGCATATCGTGGCATTTATGCAATATGCCTACTATTTCATTATCAGAAAAGCAGTCGAGGAATTGGCTCATGAAGATCACATCATAACCTTCGGGTAGTTTCAGGCTGTTGTCCAGTATATTGTGCGGATGATAAGACACCCGGCCTGCATGCCCAGCATCCTCGATATTTTTCTTAGCCACGTTCAGTTGCACCTGCAGGTCCAGCAAGCCCAGTTCCACTTCTTTATTGTACTCCATGCAGGCCAGTGTCCACTTGCCTGTGTTAGCGCCAATGTCTAATATTTTCTTTGGAGATGAGGCGAATACTAAAGGAAGAATCTCGGGGAAAGCCTGGTCGGAGTAATAATGATCGAAAGCAAACCAGCTACTGCGGGCGGGTTCAGGCAATATAGATAATCCCTGATAGATCGTTTCCCAATCGCCGAGGTGCCTTAGCCCTTTTGGCTTGCCCTCGTTGATGGATGCTTCCAGGTCTTGCGCGCCATCGTAGCACACATCCCGCATAAAATCGGTATTGATACGTGCCATCGGGTGGTTGAGAAATACATGCCCTGTTTTAGACAGCATGAACCTGTCATCTTTACGGAAGAGCAGCCCTATACCCAGCCCGGCTTCCATAAGTACCCGCACACCATAATGGGGCATATTCACAGCCTCGGCTACTTCCTGCAGTGTGGCACCCACAAGGCGGGCATCTTCCACATACTTCAGTATACCCCTGTCGCGCAGGATCACAGATGCCTGGAATACGTATGGGGCAAACGCTATGTATTGTGCGTCTTTTATAGCCTGGAATGCTGATTTTTTATCTTCCTCGAATAAATGCTTCGCAGCTTTCTTTTCTGTTACTTCCACAATAATGAAATTAAACTCCCGTATGAGAAGGAATGTACTTCACCTCTTTTTGGGATAAAAATATAATAAATATCAACAATATACTTGCTTGGCAAAAATAACAAAAGCAAGCCTTAATTGGTGCTTGCTTTTGGTTTTTTATCTGTCTGATCTTTGTATAATCCTGTGATTAATACGGTAGAATGCTTATTCCTCTAATGAATGTATGCCATGCAGCAGTCGTTTCCAGCGCATGTCCTTAATGCCGTCTTTGCCATAACTGAGCCATACGAACCAAGCCTTGCCTACTATGTGGTCTACAGGAACAAAACCCCAGTAGCGGGAGTCGAGTGAATTATGGCGGTTATCTCCCATCATCCAGTAATAGTCCATTTTAAAGGTATAAGAAGTGGCCTCTTTACCATTGATGATGAACTTGCCACCCTGCTCTTCCAGCGTATTACCTTCATAATTGCGGATAATACGGCGGTAAAGGGCAATGGTTTGTGGTGTAAGCTGCACGGTTACGCCTTCTTTGGGTATAGTGATAGGCCCATAATTATCGCGGTTCCATTTATAGTTGGCCGTATCCAGCGGGAAGACCCAATCTCCTGCAAAAACCGGGCTTACGCCCGCCGGGTAAAGTTCCCACAGTGCCACAGAAGATACATTAGCTGCTTTCTTCACGAGGTCCACCTGCCTGTTTTCGAGGTTGTACGCGAGGTAGCCCGCCGGGGGGGGGGAAGGCATATTGTCGGTCGTTTCCAGGTCATCATCTATTGCAGGCGCGCCGCCGGTGGTCTTTACCAGGTAGTTCAGTTTGGAGTGCGGGAACAGCACATTGGGCTGGCCATTGATGTATACACGGCCATGCTTTACTTCCAGTACATCGCCGGGTATGCCTATGCACCTTTTGATGTAGTTGTCTTCCTTATCTACAGGACGGGTGATGATCTTGTAGTTGGCGAGTATGTTGTCCCTGCCATTGACACGGCAAGCCTGGTAATAATCTGTTTCGCCGGACTGGTCGGCCAGCACAGTATCGCCGCCGGGATAGTTGAACACCACCACATCGTTGCGCTCTACATGCCCAAAGCCGGGCAGGCGGTGATAACCCCATTTCACTGCTTCGGTATATGATTTGCCACCTGTAAAAGGCATAGTGTTGTGCACCAGTGGCACCGCCAGCGGCGTCATAGGTATGCGTGGACCATAAGCCAGCTTGCTCACAAACAGAAAATCATTCACCAGCATAGTTCCTTCCATCGATCCGGTAGGTATCGTATAAGCTTCAAAAAGAAAAGTACGGATAAGAGTGGCAGCTACTATGGCGAATACGCCTGCATCAATCCATTCGCGCCATACGGATTTCTTTTTCCTGGTTGTTGTCGTAGTAGTATCGGTAGTTGTTTCTTTTTTGCTCCAGAAGGCCATGTGGGGTGTTATGATTGTCCAAAAGTAACAACTTCCCTTGCAATTTATTGTATCAGGCCGCATACTTAAATGAATATTTAACAATTATAATAACTCGTTCCCCATAAAGCAGGGGCTTGTTTTTTATTAATATATTTATGTGTTTTTTAGTATCATGACCCATAATCAATTGCCTGAAAAAGATCTGCATATTCCTATCCGGGAAGAAAATAGCCATACAATTCATCTGAAAGAAGAATTTGTAAGGTGGCTTTTGTCGGTACTCGGTGGTATCGCATTATTTCTGCCGGTTGCTTTCATTATTCAAAAAATCTATCATCCCGACATCGCACAGCGGATGGAGACAGCAAAAAAATTGTTGATCTCGTCGTCAATGGTGATGCCCGAGCCTATGGAGGCAATGTTGTTCAGGGTGGGTATCGTTACCATTTTCCTGGGTATGCTGGGATGTTATCAGTTGCTCTCAAAAAGCAAGCTCCCCTGGTCACTGACCGCATCTTCCTTTTTCAGGGCTTTTTCAGCTCTGGTTTTGCTGCTCGTCATTGCGATTTTTTATTTTGACTTTGCCGCACCAAACCCCTTCCCGGATGGCCCGGAGCAAGGATACTTTTTAGGAGACCAAAATAATTTCAACAACTTCTTCGGGCAGGTGATACCGGGCTGGTTTGCGTGGGGCTATACGCTCGCGCTTTTCCCTTTGACCACTTATCTTTTCTTCGGCATTAAAAAGTATGGCTGGGAGGGAAAGAAAACATACAAGCGGATCGTAGCGGGTATAGGGTATCCATCTGTCATTGCCATGCTTGCTGCCTTAGTGGTCATGAATACTTTTTCCTTCCCGTACTCCTGGCAGCAGAAAAATGACTTCACCGCAGTCTACTATTCGGCTACGCAGGTATATGCGGGCGTACCTATGCTGGTGGGGCACTTTACTGATACTTATGGATTGTATCCCCATTTCCTTGCTCCCGTTTTCAAGCTGATCGGGTTGTCCGTAGTTAAGTTCACATTGGTGATGTCGTTGCTTTTGGCAATGGCCTTTGCGCTTAATTTTTTTTTCCTGAAACGATGGGTGCATAACAAGGTCATCCTTTTTTCGGGTTTCTTTACCCTTATCATGTTCTCCTATCTTGGCCCCCGGCTCTCCGGCCCGTACGATAGCATTTTTGCTTTCTTCCCTATCCGGTACTTGCTCCCCTCAGTGCTTGTGGTACTGGCTACAAACTATTTCACCAAAAGGTCTGCAACAATATATTGGCTCACTTGTTTTTTTACGGCATGTGGAGTGTTGTGGAACCCTGAGCTTGGCATTGTATGCTGCGGGTCGTGGCTGCTCACCAATACCTATTACGATTGGTACGGACCCGGTGGCAAGGTGCAACTGAAAAAAATAGCCCGCCATTGGCTGGCCGTTGCCGGCATCCTCGTTGCTGTTTTTTATTGCTGGAAACTGTTGATCTACCTGTGCTATGGCACCTGGCCCGACATGTCCATACTCTTCAGTACGATGTCGGTATTTGAGAACATAGGGCTGAACCTGCTGCCCATGGTATTGGTGCATCCATGGAATGTGATGACGCTCGTACTATGTACCGGGTTTTTGTATGCAATAGTGAACTGGTCTAAAAAGCAGGTCACCTCTCGTGCCGCAATCATTTTATTATTGTCACTCATCAGCCTCGGTTTCTTCTTTTACTTCCAGGGGCGCAGCCACAACTGGAATTTTTCGGCCAGTTCAGGGTTTTGTATCATGTTGCTCGTGTTGCTTGGCAATGAGTTGTGGCAATGGGTAAAAACAAAGGATGTATTTGCACTCAATGGCTTGTTTATCATTTTTCTTTTTATCATTTCTTTTTCATTTTTTGAAGCATTGCTCAATACAGATAAAATATATGCCGCCTTCTTCCAGCAAAAGGAAAAGGACGAGCAATCGTTGGAGCAGCAGATGTATGAAGGCAACAAAGAGTTCTTTTTACAAAAGACATCAGAATACCAGAAGGTGCACATCCTTTCATCAAGAAAATATCCCGCTATGTATTTTGATGGCAGCAAAAGGATCAACGCAACAAATCCCGGACTGGAAGACCTTTTCCTGGCCAGTGACCTGAGGCAACTGGAGGCAGATGTCAGGGACTCCTCTGCCGATATTTTTATTGAGCCATACAACCTGGGGCACATGCCTTTTATCAATCACTCGCTCGCCATTGCAGGGGCTGCTTACCAGTACAAAGATGTACATGAGACCATGTACCTGTTGGAAAAAAGAACATCACCTATCCCTTCCCAAACTTTCTTTGGTAACACCGAAGCAATGGTAATACACAGGAAGTATACTGACGATACAGCAGGTATAGGTATGAGGGTACGTGATGGCGATGGCCTGGGTAAGGTTTCGTTGAATAGTGGATTTTCCATTCAGGTATTGTTCTATCCCGATGTGCAGATGTTCCCTTATGCTACTATAATAGGCAACAGCCTGGATAATAATGGGTTTGTGTTCAGCAAAGTATTGTACTCGCGCGATTACCTGTTTGGCCTCGATGGCAAAAGCTGGCGGTTCCCTGTTCCCTTCTACCAGTGGGATTACTGTGTGATCAATATATATCCCACTCATCTGGATGTCTATCAGAATGGCAGCCTGGTCACTACTTTTCCCGTTGATGGCCCGATGCGTCAGTCGCTCGGGCAGCTATGTATCGGCAATATCAATGGGCAGCACTATCTCATCGGCCCCATATCCGAGGTGGCTGTAGCCAACAAGGCAATAGACAGCACGGTCATTCGCCAAACATGGCAGGCCATCGCACAAAGCATTAAGGCTCAATAGCAAATACTTACCTCAAATAAAAGTTGATCTTTTTCTAAAAGCAGCAAATCTTTTGTCACGGTTCTGTCGTATATACTTCCTCCGGTCATGCCGGAGGATTGTTTATTTACAAAACGAACGACTATGAAAAAGAACATGATCAAAAAAGTGGCCATTGGCACTGCATCCGTTTTCCTGCTGCTTGTTGGCGTGCTGTGCATACATATATATATCGTTACGCGCCCCAAGGCACCTGACGCCAATACTATTGTAATGGCGCGGATCGACATCAAACAACCTATCACTAAAGCAGATGCCGATAAGATCACTGAATGGATGTATCAACAGAATGGCATAGACCATGTGGTATGTAATCCTTCTATGGATAACATAGTCTTTACTTTCTTCCCGATAAAGGCTAACGCCAACGATATTACTGCGCAATTGAAAACGGCTTTTAACCTGCAAAGCGCTAAACGTTACCTGCCGACGGAAGCTGAAATGCAGAGTGGATGCCCCGTGGCCTCAACTTCCTATACATATAAGATGTACAATTTTATCAAAAAAACATTTTAATTAATCATCAATTTATTTAACCAAAAACAGAGTCCTATGAAAAGCAGGATAATTATTTTCTCATTGGCGGCAGTAGCAGGTGTAAGTATGTTCTCAGCGACATCTTGCAAAAAATCAAGTTCATCCACCACGATGACCTTGTATGATTCCCTGGGTGGGGCAACAATGGTTTCGGACCCTACTGCTTCAGGCACCATGATCGAAAAAGGCCGCCTCGGCCTCAGATCAGTTGTAGACAGTACCATATTTGTTATAGCCGGTGATACCGCTATAAATGGACATTTCACAGTGTTGCTTGCCGAAGTAACTGCCGGGAACACCAGTGGTTTCTCTGCACTGAGCAAAAACCTTACCGACTTCTTTTGTGTAGCTACAGGCGCCAAAGATTTTACTTATGGTGGCAAAAGTATGGTAGCCGCGCACGACCCGGCCCAAAACAGCCGCATGAATGGCAAAGCAGACAGCAGTGATTTCAACGCATTTGTGGGAGACCTTGTAGTGGGCGCTAAGAAGAACGGACTGTCTGACCAGCTAATAGGCCAGGTAGGCACCTTGGTGTACACACTGGAAGGCCAGGTAGTTCAGAAGTAATTCAACGTTTGTTTACAGAATGGGTGTCGCCAACCGGCGGCACCCATTTTTTATTGTTCTGTAATAAACAATTCTCCGGCTATGCGGTCGGCAAATAGCTTGCCTGCGTTGGTGAGGATCAGTTTGCGGCCTTCCTGCCGCACCCATTTTTTCTCCTGGAAGAGGTGGCTGCTCTTTTCTACTTCAGTGGCGCAAGTATCGTCCCATTCGCGGGCTATTCTATCCAGATCACAACCCCACATAGTGCGCAGGGAGGTCATAATGTATTCATTGAGGTGCTGTATGGATGTGAGTTGCTCCTCTTCAAATATCGGCTTCTGTTCTTTGAGTATGGCTGTGGTGTACTGCGCATTATTGGCCACGTTCCACCTGCGGGCAGAGCCATTGAAGGAATGTGCCGATGGTCCTATGCCGAGGTAGTGATTGCCCCGCCAGTAATTAGTATTGTGTATGGCGTGCCGACCCGGCAGGCTTAGGTTAGATATTTCGTAGTGGTCGTAACCCATAGCGGCCGCCTGCTCCATCAGTATCTCGAATTGTGCTGCAGCCCGATCTGCATCTACAGGCGCTGCTTTCTTATTCAGTATAGCATATTGCAGGGCGGTCTTTTCTTCTACCGTTAGCGCATAAGCCGAGAAGTGGGGGATACGCAGCTCTGTTATTTTGGAGAGGTTCTTCAGCCAGTCTTTGTCTGTCAGTCCCGGGGTACCATATATAAGGTCTATGCTTAGATTATCGAAGCCTGCATCCTGCGCGGCCTTAATGGCATAGTCGGCCTCCTGTGCATTATGCGCCCGCTTCATATACAGCAGGTCTTCTTCTCTAAAGGATTGCACCCCTATACTGAACCGGGAAACAGGAGTGCCTCTTAGCGACCGCAGGTATTCTTTACTGAGGTCATCAGGGTTGGCCTCCAGCGTACACTCCTTTATGTTATTTACAGGGTTGGATTTCAGTATGGCATCAAACAGCCTGTTGATCTCATCTGCCGACAGCAGGGAGGGGGTGCCGCCGCCAAAATAGATGGTTTCCACCTCAGCCCCTTGCAGGTATTCCTGTCGCATCGCGATCTCTGCGATCATTGCCTCCAGTAGTTCGTCTTTATACTTTAGCGATGTGGAGAAATGGAAGTTGCAATACACACATGCTTGCTTGCAAAATGGTATATGCAGGTAAATACCTGCTTTTTTTTTGCCGCTCGTTTCTATCTGCTCATCCTTTTTCTGCATTGGTGCGCAAAGGTAAGATAATGGCCCGAGCAGTTGCGAAAGGCCGTCTTTTAGAAAGCAGATAACTTAATGAATAAATAACATCGTTTAATTAATTGACTGTCAATTTATTAAGTGTATGAATTAAATAAAAGCAACACCTATTTCACTAATTTTAACATATTTTCCTTCCTCCTTTCGGTTCTATACCCTATTTTTGCCCTCCCCGTTAAATTTTTTCTCATATTTCTTGACCAACAAAATATAGCGGATATGACATTGATCAAAAAGATACTTAGAAGGAAAATATTGGTTCTTGGCTTGCTGGCCGTTATGCTTTCTGCAAACGCGCAGAACAAGACGTACATCATCAACCACAAGCTGATAGCTACTGTGCTCTCTGAGCGCTATGGTATCCCTGCGCCTGTTATTCTTGCGGTAGCAGCTATCGAGTCATCGGGCGGCCAGGGCGCTACTGCCCGTGTACTCAATAACCACTTCGGTATAGAAGGCCACAACCGCTTTGTGAACCGCAAGGGCCACAGCAGCAGGTACAAGCAATACGATAATGAGTTTGCCTCTTATATAGACTTCTGCCAGCTCATCACGCGCAAGCGTTTTTATGCAAAGCTGAAGGGCAATGAAAACTGCAAAGCCTGGGTAAAAGCCATCAGCCATGCCGGCTACTCAGAAGTACCTGAACAATGGGAACAGAAAGTAATGAGTGTACTGAATACTGAAGAATTGAAGAATGCAAGCAGTTTCGGCTTCGCTAAGTTGTAAGATATATTTTTTTGAATACAGGGGATAGTTAGCCGACTATCCCTTTTTTATTTTATGGATTATTGAGTAACTTGCATACATAGTTAAGACAGCTATTTTTCTCGAAATTTGAATGATATAACACATAGCGCAAGTGTACCTAGAATTGGTGAAGGCATCTTTTTGACAAAAGATGTTGCAAACATTTTACGTCTGCCTTATCCGAAAGTGAAACATTGGTTAAGCGAGTTTTGGGATAAGCGGTTTACGGATGGTGGCCATTCCTTTGGCGAAAGACAAAATAAGGCTGTAAATTTCTATACCCTGATTGAATTTTACACCTTTTACCAATTGAGGGAACATGGCTTCAGTGCGCAGCAAATACAAAAGGCTTACAAAGTCATAGGCAATGATCTGAAAACTAAATATCCATTCGCCAATGAGATATTAAGAGTAGATGATAAGCATATATGGTACGAATATCTGGGGGAGTTAATGAAAGTTGATGACAAGAGAAAACTATACATCAAGCAACTGCTCGAACCATTCTTGCATAAGATCGATTATAATGCGGATGCCATTGCAGAAAGGTATTTCCCGTTAGGTAAGCAGAAAAAGATAATTGTAGACCCCCGACATCAATTTGGCCAGCCAACGGTTTTTGGCACCAACATAAAAGCACAGACGTTATACGATCTGCACCAGGGTGGTGAAACAAATGAAAACATAGGTTTTTTGTATGACCTGTCTGTTGACGAAGTAAATGATGCGATCAGTTTTTACTTAAATGCCGCATAATGCTTTTTATCTTCGATGAAAATTACCCGAAAAAGCTAAGCGAGGGTTTAAATCTTTTAGAACAGGGCAACAGGATGAGCCCGATCGCTGTATCTGTAATTGACGCTATTTCCTTTATGGGCAGAAGAGGAGCAACAGACATTGAGATCATTATTGCCGCCGCAGATAAGGACGCGATCATAATAACCCACGACGCGGATTTCAGAAGGATCAAACATTACAAACAATTCCTGTTGCAGCATAAAGTAGGGTACATCTACTTTAAAACACCCAAAATGAAAGGTGGTTATCACTATTGGGATATTGTAAAGACCTTTGTTTCGAAATGGGAGGAGTTGAAACAGAATATTTCACAAGACACTCACCCCTTTACTTACGAAGTAGGTAAAACAGGAGGCATTAGTAAGTGTTCTTTCTAATCTGCAATTTATTTCTTCCTCTTCGCTCGCTCATACTGTACCGGCCACTTCATATCGTCATAGCCCAGCTCCCTTGCTGCCCTTAACGGGAAGTAAGGATCGCGGAGCAGTTCACGGGCCATAAATATAAGGTCGGCCTGGCCGTTAGTAAGTATGTCGTCTGCCTGTTGCGGATCTACTATGATACCTACCGCGCCGGTAAGGATGCCTGTTTTTCGCACTGCCTCGGCAAAAGGCACCTGGTAATTCGGTTTGGCAGGGATCTTCACATGGCTCACAACGCCCCCCGAGGAGCAGTCCATTAAGTCCACACCTTTATCTTTTACCAGCTCGGCCAGCCGCACAGAATCTTCAACCGTCCAGCCACCATTGGCCCAGTCGCTGGCAGATATGCGCAGGAACAACGGCAGGTCTTCAGGCCATACACTGCGTATAGCGGCGATCACCTCCAAAAGGAAACGGGTACGGTTCTCAAATGAGCCACCATATTCATCGGTGCGTAGGTTGCTGAGCGGCGAGGTGAATTCATTGACAAGATAGCCGTGCGCCCCGTGTATCTCTATTACTTTAAAGCCCGCTGCCAATGCCCGCTGCGCGGCAGATCTAAAAGCAGCGACTATATGTTGTATCTCTTCTATTGTAAGTTTTGTGGGATGGCTATATGTATCGGCAAAAGGAATGGCGCTCGGTGCTACTGTCTGCCAGCCACCTTCTTCTTCAGTAACAAGCCTGTCATGTTCCCACGGTGGCCTCATGCTGGCTTTGCGGCCCGCATGTGCCAGTTGCATACCGGGTATGCTGCCTTGCGCTGTAATGAAATCGGTTATTCTTTTTAACTCGGTGATATGCCCGTCCTTCCATATCCCCAGGTCTTGCGGCGATATTCGGCCTTCGGGCGCGACAGCCGTAGCCTCTGTGAATACCAGCCCTGCACCACCCACAGCCCTGCTGCCCAGATGCACGAAATGCCAGTCATTGGCAAAGCCGTCTTCGCTGGAATACTGGCACATAGGCGATACCACTATGCGGTTCTTCAGCGTAATGCCCCGGATAGTGAGTGGCGTAAACAGTTGGGGTGTCATTGTGGGGATCAGAGTTTGTAATTGACTACTATGGCTTCTTCCTTCGCATCAGCCGGGTCAATGTCCACACTGAACTGGTTGTTATTCTTATCCCTGATCATCATGCCCGATACATGCAATACTTCCTGTCCTTTGGCCGTATTGTAAAAAATGAACCCATAAGGCAAAAACTGTTTCAGGTTACCCAGCTTGGGGTCTACTTCTTTTGCTTTAGCTACCAGTTGTTTCTTGTCATATTCAATGATACCGTTCTTATCGTTGAGCAAAGCAAGCAAGCCGTCATAATTTTTGTCTTTAAAACAGCCTACCAGGTCATCTACCAACTTGCCTTTTGCCAATACGGTGTCTAGTTGTTTGAGCCCGAAATCTTTTTCTGCTTTCTGCCCGTCCGGGTAAAAGATGATGGCATGCACTTCGTTATAAGCCAGTTTTTGGCCTGTGATGTGTTTATAATACAACAAGGCGATGTTGCCTGCGCATAGTGCAGCTATTTGCTTGGATGTATCCAGCGACGGACTCTTGGTGATTTGTAGCTCTATGTATTTCTTTGCATCGCCAGGCTTGCTCACCACATACTTGCACTCCCCGCCATAAAAATCGGTGACTTCCTTTATTCCGGCTTTCTCAGCATCTGAAGGGCCGGTGGGCATTGCCGGCTGCGCAACTGTGGCGGGTTTTTTTTCTCCTTCGTCATTATTGCTGCTACATGAGGCAAGTACGAGCGCCACCGCTATCAAGTATAAATAGTTTCTCATTTCAGGCTTTTTCGCAAATATACTCTTTAAAACTGCTACGCTCAAGAGGCGGGAGACATAAAAAAACGGCTACCCCGGTAACAGGGTAGCCGTAGAAAATAGAAAATGTACTTATTCCTTCACAACCTTTACGTTCTTTTTGACCCCTGTATTATCAGACACTTGCACTATGTAGGTGCCGGAGGCCAACTGTTTCATGTCGATTGTCTGTGTTTTACCCAGCATAGGCATGCTGTATATCACACGGCCGGTTATATCCAGCAAACTCAGTTGTGTACCTGTCACTGAAGCTGAAATTGTTTCCACTGTTACTTGGTCACGAGCCGGGTTAGGATAGACCGACAGGCCGCTGGTCTTATCAAGGCCGGGTACTGCCGCAACTGCTTCCAGTAGCCTGATTCGGTTATTACCCGCATCAGATAAATAAATGGTACCAGCGCCGCCGGTGCCAAATCCTATACCCAGTGGGCTATTCATTTTGGCACTTGTTGCAAAGCCGCCATCGCCGCTAAACCCCGCGATGCCATTGCCGGCTATGGTACTGATCTTGCCGGTGGTATCTACCATGCGGATCCGGTTGTTGTTGGCGTCTGCTATATACAGATTACCAATGTTGTCGATAATAAGGCCAACAGGCTCATTTAATTCTGCTGCAATTGCCGGGCCACCGTCTCCGCTAAACCCGCCCGTAGCCGAGCCTGTTCCTGCCACAGTAGTGATGATGCCGAAAGTATCTACTTTCCTTACACAGTTATTACCGCCATCAGCGATATATACGTTGCCGATACCATCCACTAACACACCATCAGGGTTTTGCAATTTTGCCGCAATGGCTATACTGCCATCGCCGCTGTAACCTGCTGTGGCGCTGCCTGCAAATGTGCTCATAACACCAACTGCATTTACCATACGTATCCTTGAATTGCCTTCATCTGCAATGTAGATGTTGCCTTTATGGTCTACCGCAACACCTAAAGGTGCATTAAGTTTGGCAAGGGTAGCTGCGCCACCGTCGCCACCATAGGCGTAAGTGCCATTACCTGCTACTGTAGTGATGATGCCCGAGGTGTTCACTTTACGTACACGGCTATTGCCGGGTTCTGCAATATATATATTCCCTGCGTCATCCAGCGCTACTGCCATTGGCGAACTGAGCGTGCCTGCTGTTGCCGGGCCACCATCGCCTAAGGTAGTATAAGTAGGCAGGCCGTCTCCGGCTACAGTGCTGATAATGCCAGATGCGGCATCTATTTTTCTGACTCTGTTGTTGCTGTAATCCGCTATGTATACATTGCCTGCGGCATCTGTTGCAATATTGGCGGGCTCATTCAATTGTGCATCTATTGCAGCTATACCATCATCAAACAGCCCGGTGTGTCCTGCAACAGTAGAGATGATATTCGTCGTTTTGGTTACTTTTCTTAGTAAGTTGTTGCCCGCGTCACAGATCAGCAGGTTGCCATTTACATCGCATGCCAGGGCTTCGGGGTAGCTGATCTCTGCACTTACCGCAAGACCACCATCACCGCTGTATCCGGGGGTGCTGTTGGCCGCATAATTGGATATGATGCCAGTATTGAGGTCTATTTTGCGGATACGGGAATTGTTGATGTCTGAAAAATATAAGTTGCCTGAGGTATCTACTGCGATACCACATGGAGAGGTCATAATTGCTGACGTTGCCGCGCCTCCGTCACCATCTGACCCTGTTCCATAACCACCGGTACCACCGATCACCGTGATGATGCCGCCTGTGTCCACCTTACAAATAAATTGCTCCTGCACTTCCGCTATATAAAGATTGCCTTTGTTGTCCTTGGTGATCCGGAATGGTGCTCCGAGCTGGCATGCTGTTGCAGGGCCGCCACTGCCGGACGTGCCTATGCTGCCATTCCCGACTGCAGTACTGATAATGCCTGCGGTATTCACTTTTCTTACTACCCTGTTATACCAGTCTGTGATATACAGGTTACCGTTGGTATCCACCACCGCATCTATAGGGCCATTCAATGTAGCAGCCGTTGCCGGTCCGTGATCGCCGGTATAGCCATTAACTCCTGTGCCTGCCACAGTAGATATGATCCCGGATGTATTTATTTTTCGTACACAATTGTTACTGTTATCAACTACGTACAAGTTGCCCGTCTTATCTAATGCGAGGCCATATACTTGCCCGAGGGTGGCTGCGGTTGCGGGCCCGCCATCGCCGCCACTACCATATACGCCTGTGCCGGCAATAGTGGTGACTATACCTGTCGGGTCTACTTTGCGTACGCTGTATCCCGAGGCATCAGCAATGTATATATTGCCGGCATTGTCGGTGGTTACGCCAACCGGGTTCAGCAACTCAGCGTTGGTGGCCGAGCCACCGTCACCGGTACCTGTGCCTGCTACAGTACGGATCCGGTACTGCGCGTGCACACTTGTTGGGATAAGAGTTAATAAAAACAGGCCCGATAAGATGGAAGTAATAGCTACTCTATTCATAATCAATTGATTTTGGTGTGATTAAAGTGTGGTTGCGTAATAAAAATAGTCTTTAGAACGCTACGGTCATAGCGCTCATATATATAGACGTAAGTATTTAACAAATTCTTGGGTAAGAATAAAAATAAAGTTCATGTAATTATTGCTTTCAGTTAAAGTCCATAGTGGCATAGGGAATTTACAGTCTTATTGTACCTTCGTTCCCTGCTTATTATGGGTAAGATATATTCACAGTTACAAGCGCTCAAAGCGCAAAAGAAAAGCGGCTTTGCCGTGCTCGCTGATCCTGATAAGATCGCCCCGGCAGATATGCAATACCTTGCCCGGCTGTGCAATGATGCTGGTGTGGATTACCTGCTGATGGGCGGCAGCCTGCTGATGGCCCACCAGATGGAATTGTGTATCCAGCGGTTCAAAAGTGAGAGCGACATACCCGTCATTCTGTTTCCCGGCAGCCCGGCACAGGTGACGCCGTATGCCGATGCGCTGTTGTATCTATCACTTATATCAGGCCGCAATCCCGAATTGCTTATCGGGCAGCATGTGGTCTCTGCCCCCCAGGTAAAGGCCAGTGGCCTCGAGGTGATCTCTACCGGCTATATGATCATAGATGGCGGAGTGCAAACCACGGTATCCTATATGAGTGGCGCACAGCCTATACCCGCCGATAAACCCGAAATAGCACTTTGCACTGCATGGGCAGGTGAGTTGCAGGGCAAGCACATTATTTACCTTGATGCAGGCAGCGGGGCCCGCAGGCCCGTATCGCAGGAGATGATCACCAAGGTCAGCAGTCATATAGAGATACCGCTCTTCACAGGTGGTGGCATCCTCACCCCCGAAAAGGTGTATGAGAACTGCACAGCCGGAGCCAACATCATCGTAGTAGGCAACGCTATTGAGCGCGATCCGCTCCTCATCCGCGATATGGCACAGGCCACCAAAACAGCATCGGTGCAAGAGCCGAATATATAGCCTGCATCAATAAATACCCCCTTTGCACCATAGCGCTTTTGCGGTGAAAAATATTTGTTTTAGGTTTGGGTTAAATACCACACATATGAAACGTCTCATTCTTTTCGTCAGTTGCTCTATACTGCTCTTCGCCTGCGGTACTGCCAATGAGCAACATCCGTCTAACCAATACGAGGAGAAGAAGGCATCGCTGAAAGATATAGAGGCGGGGAGCCCGTTGAAATTTCTCAAAGTAACGGGTGAGCAGCATAACAATCTTTTGAACCAGACCGTGGTATCGGGCGAGGTAATTAACAATGCTACCCTTGTGAGTTATAAAGGCGTGGACCTGCTCCTTATCTTTAAAGATGACGACAATAAAGTAATAGAAAAACAAAAGCAAACCCTTGATGATGTGATGAAGCCCGGCAGCGCTACCGAATTTAAATTAAAACTCAGCCACATAAAAGGCGCATCATCAGTAGTAGTAGACATCACCAGCGCTATAGCGGAGAAGTAACACCAGACCTTATCAGTTGAAACCGGTATTTACCAATACCGGATTTGGAATTTGATTTTTGGGATTTGGAATTTAATTACTTCTTCTCTTTCTCCTCTTTCTCCTTCACTTCTTTCACTTCGTACTTGTAGGTATATATCTTCTCGTCGTCGCAATGCAACTGCACGATGTACATGCCGGGGTCCAGTTCTTCGGTGAATATTTTGCAGTTGTTTTTCTTGCACTTCATATCCATTTCGTATTGCTTGCCGTCCATATCAGTCATCATGCAATAAGCCAGGTGTGGCAGCGATACGCTGAACGATTTGCCGTTGGAAGATCGCTGCAAGGCTACCGTTGTATTCTCAGCCAGCAGCTTATTGGTTTCGGTTTCCTCATAATGCCCGACACGGCACATAATATTGCGCGATGAGTCGTCTTGCCAGATGACATAGATATGCCCGTGCCCGATGGCCACATCCACACTCGTGGGTATGCCCCCGCCAACAGTATCATATGCAGGAGGTATGCCGGTGGTAATATCATTGGTGAAGTACATGCACACCTGCGAGGCATCGCCCGTGAACTGGTGCCATACTATAGCGGTGGCGTTGCCTGCATTTGCAATTCTAGGGAAATTCTGGCTGATCAATCCACCGAATCTCTCTGTTAGTGGGGCCTGTGTAGCTGACAACGCACCTATTGACGTTTTACTAAGGTATGCCAGCGAACTGTCGCCGTTGCCACTGGTAAAAACAGTATAAATAGTATCACCTATGATAATGCCGTGCGGTGGATTGGCCGGGCAGGTTGGAGAGAACCAGTTGGTTTGGTCCACCTGCACACCCTTGTCGAAGGATACGGCGGAATTGCGCGATACCCCTGCCCACACATTGCGGTAGTTATTGAGGTTATCCCTGTACAGGATCACGGACGCATTGCCTGATTCTATAACTGTAGCAGGGCAGCAATCAGACACCACACCACCTGAATAATCACTCACCCTCGACTGTCCTTTAAATGTCTCGCCAAGGTCTTTTGATTTAGCCACCACAAAGCGTGCGTTAGTATAGCCAGAGTTCATTTTCATGTAGGCCACCATCGGGTTGCCATACGGGTCCATACCCACACCCGGGAAGCGGCAGATGAAACCGTCGCTGTCATCTACCTGTGTTTCTATAGAAAAATGCTTGCCGCCGTCGTAAGAATGTTTGAGCAGCACATGGCCGGTTTCCTCGGGCAGTTCCTTATATACCACATAAATAGTATCACCCCTGCTGGTCATTTCAGGCCCGGCCCATGGCTCGGCAAATACATGATGGCCGGGTGTGTTGATCTGCATCGGAGGAGCAAAATCCTTTACGATCCATTTGGCCAGGAATGCCCTGCCGTCATCATCGGTCCACAGCACCAATGGTTTGCCATATTGGTCGAGCGTGATGCGGGGGTGCACATTGCCGTAAGTTTTATCTGCGACCATAATCGGGTCGTACCAGATCACTTTATTGGGTGTGGTATTTTGTGCCACCGCCCTCAGGCTAAACAATATGAATAAGAGAACAAATATTTTCCTCATGTGGCGTAAAATTATATGAAAAGGTTGAGAGTCGGGTAGTTATCGATATTTTGTTGTGCTAGGTATGTTAAAATAATTATTCGTTTCGCATTTTGCGAAATGCGAAACGAATATTGGAAAGGATCAAAAATTGTGGGTCTATGCCGTAAACTGAGTCAATAAAATAGTTAACTTTGAGTAGCTAATAAATGAATATGAAATATGAATATAGCAGCGGAAAAGAAAGCCATAATAAAACGCTTTGACGAGGTGCATGATGTATCCCTTATTAAAGCGATAAAAAACCTTCTTGATTTTGGATTAAGCAACCAAAGCAATAGTAATGATGCCGTATTGGAAAGAGCGATAGAAGAAGGTATCCGGCAGGCTGATAATGGCGAAGTGCTTCCACATAAAGAAGTATGGGCAGAGATCAGAAACCGTTATAAGGCATGAGTTACAATATTACATGGACCAAGAGAGCTTTACTATCTTTTGAGGTAAATCTCGAATACTTAGGCAAAGATTGGACATTGGCAGTAACAAATGAATTTCTTGACGATGTACAAGATGCACTACAAAATATCGAGGACAATCCTTTTTTGTATCTTATTCACAACAAAGCAAAGAAAATACATAAATGCATTATAAATAAACGGATCACTTTATACTACCGTATTTATAACAAAAATGAGATCAACCTTATCACTTTTTGGAATACGACCCAGAATCCGGCTAAGTTGAAATTATGACCGCAAACCCCTTTCGCGTTTTCCGGAACACAGCTATTACGCCCATTACCCTATATTTGCCTACGTGAGTTTTTTATATCCCCTTTTCCTCGTTGCAGGGCTGTCGCTGGCCATACCCGTGCTGATACATTTGTTCAATCTGCGCAAGTATAAAACCGTACTGTTCCCTAATACCCGCTTCCTGCGCAATATCCAGCTCAATTCGCAGAAGCAGTCGCAGGTACGGTACAAACTGCTGCTGGCTACCCGCCTTTTATTCCTCGCCGCATTGATACTTGCCTTTGCCCAGCCATTCTTTAGCAGCAATGTCGCCAAACAAGGCCATAAGCTACAGATCATCTACCTTGACAACAGCTACAGCATGAGCGCCAAAAAAGGCGCGCGTAGTATGTTGGATATAGCTAAGGAAGCCGCCCGCAAGCAAGTGCAGCATGCCACACCCGGTACTAAATTCATATTACTCACTAACGACAAGCCCACCGGCTACCGCCCCGAGGCTGCCGATAAAGTGTATAGCGCCATCAATGCCACCGAGGTATCTGCCTCCACCAAAACAGTGAACCAGGTGTTGGCTACTGCACAAAGTATGCTGGCATCAGGCCAGGAGGAAGACAAAAACGGGGCAGACCTCTATTATTATTCCGATTTTCAGCAAAGCGCCTTCCCAGGCACTCCCGATAAGGCGCTCACCCGCAACATTACTTTCTTTGGCCTGCCTGTGCAAAGCACAGAAGCGCAGGATATATATATAGACACCGCCTATCTCACCACACCGGTACTGCAAACGGGCAAAAGCAACTTTATCATTGTACATACCCGGCTGGAGGGCGATGCGCCAAAAGAGAACCCCGTACTCAATCTCTCCATCAACGGACAGGTGAAGAGCGCGGCCTCACTCAATTTCGGCGACAAAAAGGAAAGCTTCGATACACTCACCTTCCAGGTGAGCAACAACAACTGGCAAAAAATAGAGCTGACGGTAAATGATGCCGGCATGCGTTTCGATGATACATTCCGCATAACAGCCCGTAGCTCACCCGACTTGTCGGTGCTGGTACTTAATGAAGGCCAGCCAAATGCTTACATACAGGCTGCCTTCCGTGCTTACAATGGCTTCCGCCTCAATCAAACAGATATTGCCGCAGGCCCTAAAGACTGGAAAGATTACAACCTGGTTATCCTCAACGGCATCACCCGGATAGATGAAGCAATCGGCAAAACCATCAACGATGGGTTGCAAAAAGGCCAGTCCATCTGCATTTTCCCCGGCCGCACCACCAATTTTGAAGCGATCAACGAAGGGCTGAAACAGGCAGGCGACTTGCATATCAGCGGCGTTGATACCTCCGTTCAAACGGCGGGGTCGATACAGCAAGGCAGCTCACTTGTCAAAGACCTGTTCGAAAAAATGCCTGATAATGTACAACTACCTGTAGCCAACTGGCACTACATCATTACTGATGGGCTTAGCTCCAACAAGCAATCTATCATCAGTTTCCGCAATGGCGATCCGCTGTTGGCTCGCTACACCCCTTCGGCAGGGCAGTTATATATCTGTGCTACCTCTGCCGACCTGCGATCCGGCAACTTCCCCGGCAGCTACTTCTTTACTCCCTTCCTGTACGAGATGGCTATGCAGAGCAGCAGTAGCAGCATTTATGCAGTCACTGCGGGTACTCAGCAACCTGTTTACCTTACGCTGGCTAATGCAACAGGCCGCAATACCGTGCATATATACGGTTATGGTACCGACATCATACCTCCTCAGCGCCCCAATGGCGCGGGTATAGATGTGTTTGCCGGGCAGTCGGTAACAGCCCCCGGCTTTTACGCGCTCAGCTCGCCCGGCGCCGACACAACTTTGCTGGCCATGAACCAAAATAAGCTGGAATCTATTCTCGATATGAGGGACATCTCCGCACTCAAAAAGCAATGGGCAGGCGATAATATCAAATGGCTCAGTATCACGGGTAATGGTGGCATATCGGCAAATGATAGCAACGGGAGTTTCCCGCTATGGAAAGTTTGTGTATTTTTAGCGGTTGTAATGCTGGTTGCAGAAACGTATCTACTCGCAAGACAGAAGGTAGCTGTAGCCTGATCGCAAAATAAATAACAGTACAAATGCAACTGCATATCCGCAAAGCAAGGGTAATAGACCCGCAATCCAAGCACCATGATAAGGTCGTAGACCTCATTGTTGAAGATGGTATCATTACCGCTATTGGCGCTACTGTGAAAGCAAAAGCAGATATGGTGATAGAGGCCAAAGGATTGTGTGTAAGCCCCGGTTGGGTAGATGTTTTTGCAGATTACCGCGAACCCGGTTTTGAGCATAAAGAAACAATAGAAAGCGGCCTTGCTACAGCCGCCGCGGGCGGATTCACTGATGTATTGCTGGCACCCAATACACAACCTGCTTTAAGTACCAAATCCATTATTCAATACGTTCTTGGCAAAGCCAATGGCAATATAGTGAGCCTGCATCCGATTGGAACAATATCACAAAATACCGAAGGTAAAGACCTCGCTGAAATGCTGGATATGCGCGCCAATGGCGCCGTAGCATTCTCTGATGGCTGGAAGCCGGTGCAGCAGGCCAGCCTGATCCTCAAAGCGCTGGAATATGTAAAAGCATTTCACGGTATTGTTATCGGGCTGCCGGTAGATGCTTCGCTGGCAGCGGGTGGGTTGATGAATGAAGGAGTTGTATCTACGGGGCTGGGTATGGCAGGTGTTCCCGAACTGGCAGAAACCATCATGCTGCACCGCGACATAGAGCTGGTGCGCTACACAGGTTCTAAGCTGCATGTTACAGGCATATCCACTGCTACATCGGTAGAGATGATTCGCAAGGCAAAGGCCGAGGGCCTTGCTATTACCTGCTCGGTCACACCGTATCACCTGGCGCTGACTGACGATGCGCTTACCTCTTACGACAGCATATATAAAGTAACCCCACCTTTACGCACCGAGGCTGACAGGCAAGCCCTAATAGCAGGCGTGCAGGATGGTACTATTGATTGCATCGCCTCTCACCACCGTCCGCAGGAGTGGGATGCCAAAGCAAAGGAATTTGAATATGCTGCAGATGGTATGGCCGTGCAGCAATCTACTTTCAATATACTGTGGGATGCGCTGAAAGAATACATCACCCCCGAGCGGCTTGTAGAGATCATGTCTGTTATCCCCCGCGATATCTTCGGTCTGGAGATGCAGGAAATAAAGAAAGGCAGCCCGGCTACCCTTACCTTATTCACCACCACTGGTAAGCATACGCTCAATAAGGCTGCTGTAAGATCTGCCAGTCATAACGACCCCTTCATTGGTAAAGAGCTGGCTGGTAAAGTAGTGGGTATCATCAATCATTCTCAAATTCACCTAAACAAATAAAAACTATGGAAAAGAAACAGACACACATAATGTACGGGTTCATCTCCGGGATTGCGATGGTAATAATAAGTTTGATCTTGTATGTGACCGGCCAGACCTTTAAAACAGGCATGTCCTACATCGCTTATGTTCCATTCGTCATTGGCGTTATACTAAATGGTATTGCTTATTCAAAAGCCAATGATGGGTTTGTGACTTTCGGTAATATTTTTGGCAGTTGCTTTAAAACTTCAATGATAGTTGCTATAGTAGTGGTTTTCTGGAGCATCATATCTATGTTCATCTTTCCTGAAATGAAAGACAAGGCCATAGAATATGCCCGTGAAACAATGGCAAAGAATCCTAAAATGACGGATGAAGCGATGGATATGTCCATCAACGTAATGAAAAAATATTTTAATGCGTTCATGATAGCAGGGGCTCTGTTTGGTACACTTTTTTATGGCGCTATCTTTTCTTTGATCGGGGCTGCGGTAGGCCAGAAGAAAGGCCCTCAGCCTATGCAGGTAGGTGATAATTTTTAAGTACAGTAAATATTTTTTGAAGTCTCCGGCGAGTCCTGCATATAGCGGCACTCGCCGGACTTGTGAAAGGCAGATGATCTGAACATAGCCCACGGTTTCAACCGTGGGACAAAGAATCCCTTCGGCTTCGCAACCGTTTTAACGGTTTAAATTACTCAATGGGATTTACCCTTGGGCAAATAATGCCTAAACCCTTAACCTGCGGGCAAACCGTTAAAACGGTTCTGGTATTATTGCATTTGCCTACCCACGGTTGAAACCGTGGGCTATGTTAGTGTTCTGATTTCTCTTAGCAATTGGGTTTATAGTCGCTGTTATCCGCGGCTATGGGGCTTATACACCCAGTTGATACCACAATTTGATACACCAAAACCATCCCTGCATCCCCTGATTAACATTAAATCACCTTCCCCAAACGGATTTTACAACATAATCGCTTATTTTAGCACCCGAATGAACCCGGATATATCCATCGTCATACCGCTGTACAATGAAGAGGAATCGCTGCCCGAGCTGGTGGCGTGGATCGAGCGTGTATGCGCCGAGAACAAATTCTCGCACGAGGTGGTGATGATAGATGATGGCAGTACAGATAGCAGTTGGGAGGTGATCAAGGGCCTTTCTGCCCAATACCCCGCTGTAAAAGCCATTAAATTCCAACGCAACTACGGCAAAAGCCCCGCCCTTTACGAAGGCTTCAAAGCCGCCGAAGGCAATGTGGTCATCACCATGGATGCCGACCTGCAGGACAGCCCCGACGAGATCCCCGGCCTCTACAGTATGATCGTTAATGATGGCTTCGACCTCGTAAGCGGCTGGAAGAAGGTGCGTTATGATAATGCAGTGACTAAAAACCTCCCTTCCAAACTATATAATGGGGTGAACCGCTGGCTCAGCGGCATCAAGCTGCATGATATGAACTGTGGGCTGAAGGCTTACAAACGCAAGGTCATCAAGAGCATAGAGGTATATGGCGAGATGCATCGGTTCATACCGGTGCTGGCAAAGCACGCAGGCTTTAAAAAGATAGGTGAGAAAGTAGTGCAGCACAGGCCCCGCAAGTATGGCGTATCCAAGTTTGGTTGGGAGCGCTTTATCAACGGTTTTCTTGATCTGTTGTCTATCCAGTTTGTAAGCCGTTTTGGTAAAAAACCCATGCACCTTTTTGGTACATTGGGCACTTTCACCTTCCTGGTGGGGTTTGTCATCGTTTTTTGGTTGTTGGCGGAGCGGATCAGGGAAGGGGCGGGTTTTGGCCTCACACACAAGATCGGGTTCTTTCTCGCCCCTCCTATAATGATCATGGGCACTCTGTTTTTCCTAACGGGTTTTGTGTCCGAATTGGTGGTGCGTAATGCCGCCGACCGCAATGCGTATCTTACAGAAGAAAAGATAGGGCTTTAAGGCTGAAATAAAATTATTTCTCACCTGTTTTATGCTGTTTATCAATGTATTCATCAATAATGTACGCATTAACATTATTTTATTTGCCCATCAGCCGTTTTCTCGTTTAATTCCATCAATTTTGCGCTTCATTTATTTTTTATGTATTCATTAAGGGCTATCCTCTTTTTTATATTTTTTTCAGTTACTATACCTGTTTTTGCACAGGGGGACAAGCCGGCCACAGGCAGTGTCTTTGGCAAACTTGCTGACGGCAATAAGGGCGCTGTTTCTTACGCCACGGTTACTTTGCTGCGCACAGACTCCTCTGTAGTGAATGGCGATCTTTCCAAAGACGACGGTTCGTTCAGCATAGCGCCTACAGGTTTGGGTAGCTTTCTGGTGCATATAGAATCGGTTGGTATCGCATCTAAATGGTTGTCAGTGAGTGTTACTCCTGATGCCCCTGATAAAAACATGGGAACGATAGTCCTTACTTCTACCGAGAGCAAACTGAAGGATGTAAGTGTGATTGGTGAAAAACCGATCATGGAGCTGAAGGTGGATAAAAAAGTATTCAACGTAGAAAAGAACACAACTACCGCCGGTGGCAGCGCTACTGATGTATTGCAGAATGTGCCCTCTGTATCAGTGGATGCTGATGGTACTGTAAATCTCAGGGGGAAAAGTGATGTTACTATACTCATAGATGGCAAGCCATCTACCTTGCTGGGGTCAGATGTTCAGTCGGCCTTGCAGAGCCTGCCTGCCAGCAGCATAGAAAGTGTGGAAGTGATCACCAATCCATCTGCCAAGTACGATGCGCAGGGCACCAGCGGTATCATTAACATCATCACCAAGAAAGATGGCCGCTTCGGTATGAACGGCAATTTGACACTTGGCGCCGGCACTAACGATAAATACAATGGCAACCTGGGCCTCAATGCCCGCAAAGGCAAGTGGAATGTATTCCTCAACAGCAGTGCCCGGCAGAATATCACCTACAATGATGTGTATACTGATCGTACAAATTCAAAAATAGATTCGTCCTACCGCACCTTTGAGCATGTACCCCGTCATTTCAATGGCTTTTTTAATACTGTAGGAGCGTCGTTTGATCCTGATAAATACAACTCTTTCACCCTTACCGAAAACATTAATGATATGATGTTCGGGTTCAAAGATTACTCTAACTATACTACATACGGCGGTCCATCATTCGATGGCCCTGTTGTAGATAGTCAGTTCAGGACCTCTAATTTTGCAGTAAATATTTTTTCTCTTTCCTCCTCATTGGACTACAAGCGCAAGTTTAAAAAGAAAGACGAAGAGCTGAGTGTGGATGCGACCTACGCACATACCGATTTCAATCGGACACAGGATTATATTACCAACAATTTCCCCGACCCTTCAGGCTTCAATCCTATCGTAGAACATTCACCTGCCACAGGTAGCAACAGCACTGCTAATGTTTGGGCTGATTATACCGACCCGCTGTTCACCAAAAACGGCAAATTGGGCCTTGGTTTCAAATCACAGTTCTATAATTTTACCAGCAGCAATAACCCATTGATGAGCAATGGCGGTGGGGCATATGTGCCGGACTATACATTGCTGAGCGATTACAATTATTCGCAGCAAACCCATGCAGGATACGTGAACTGGAACGACCAGCTTGGAAAATTCAGCTACCAGGCAGGCCTGCGCGTAGAAGATGCAATTTATGATGGCAACGGGCTTTTAGCAAGCAATGGCCCCGGCAAAGACACCTCCTTCCACAATAGCTTTTTCAATTTCTTTCCGTCGGCATTTGTCTCTTACCAGTTGGCCAACCAGCAAAGCATATACCTTAATTACAGCAGGCGCACCAACAGGCCGGGCTTTATGCAGTTGCTGCCGTTCGTCGACCTGTCTAATCCGGGCACAGTAAACACAGGTAATCCTGCACTGATACCTGAATTCATCAACAACATCGAATTCAGCTACAGCAAGGCAGATAACAGGGGTGATAACTATATCCTGAGTGCTTATTATGCCTATACAGAAAACCTGATAGAAAAGATCACTACACCTCTTTCCGCCGAACAGGCCGCTCATTACGGCGTACCGCAAAGCGATCTGCTGGCACAGCCGGTAAACATCGCATCAGGTACCACCTATGGGCTGGAAGGCACAGGACACTTCCAGATCATACCGATATGGGATGCGACTTTGAATGTAAACTTTTTCCAAAACCAATTGATCGTCCCCAAAGCTGATTCGTTGCTCAGTAACAACAGCGGCTTCACCTGGTTTGGTAAAATAAATACCAACCTGAAGCTGCCCAAGAATTTTTCTTTCCAGGTGAATGCCAATTACGAATCGCCGAAGGTGGTGACACAGGGCACACTCCGGGAAACCTATTGGGTGGATGTGGCGCTGAAAAAAGGCTTCTGGAAGAACAAGGCTACCCTGGTTTTAAACTGCTCCGACATCTTCAACACCCATACCTCGTTCATCAACTATGGTTATGAGACCATCAACCGCGTAAGGGAAACCCGCATCGGCAATATCACATTCACTTACCGTTTCGGGAAGACGGACCTGGGTAAGAGCAACACAGACAAGCAACATAAGCCCGATGATAAGAAGAAGCTGGCCCCAACTGATGAGGACAGGGAGAAGAACATGAAACAAGGCGACGACAACGACCAGGGTGGTGGCAATGGTGGCCAGGGTGGCGCCCCTGCGGGTGGCGGCAATAAAGGCAATGGTGGCGGAACCAACCATTAATAAGCTATCTTTATACAATCGAAAAGAACAACGTATGACAACATTCAAAAAGGCAGCAGTTATTATTGGTTTGCTCACAGGGGCTTCATCCATTGCTCATGCCCAGGTTTTGCGCGATTATATCAGCGATGCCGATAAAACATTTCAAAAAGTAAAAAGTGGCAACAAATCAGGTGGTGGGTCTTTATCCAGCGCAGATATCAGTGCCGGCCTGAAACAGGCTTTGCAGCTAGGTGCCCAGAATGCTACGGGCAAGGTATCTGCTGTGAATGGCTTTTTCGGGAATGCGCTCATAAAGGTGCTCATGCCACCGGAAGCGAAGAAAGTGGAGAATACCCTGCGTGAGTTCGGACTCGGTAGCCAGGTGGATGATGCCATTCTGACTATGAACCGGGCTGCCGAAGATGCTTCAGCAAAAGCACTCCCAATATTTATCAATGCTATCAAGAATATGTCTATCCAGGACGGGTTGGCTATACTGAAGGGCGGTAATAATGCGGCCACAAACTACCTGAAGCAAAAGACAACCGCAGCCCTCACTGCCGCCTTCAGGCCGGTGATCGAAGAGTCACTGGAAAAGGTAAATGCTACCAAGTACTGGTCTACTGTATTTACTACCTACAACGAGCTGCCTACCACCTTCAACAAGATCAACCCCGATCTTGCTGCTTATGTCACCGAGCGTGCCCTCAATGGCGTATTCGTGTACATAGCTGATGAAGAGCAGAAGATCCGTCTCGACCCGGCTGCCCGTGTCACTGATCTGCTCAAAAAGGTCTTCGCTAAGCAATAACTGTTCCGGTAGGGGCACTTTCGTTTGCAGTTTGCGATAAATTGTTATATATTGCACATAAGGCCATCAGTGCTGATGGCCTGTTTTTTTTAAAAGAGTATAACCTATGTTACAGGAACCAATTACTACTGATCTCTCCGGCTGGTGGGAAACACTATCTTTCCCCGGCAAAGAATTATTCCGGCTCGATGCATCCGGCGATATCGTGTTGCTGCAAAACAGCAATGTCACTGAGCGCGTCATAGCTACGGTATCTGCTGAGAACAGTGGCGCTGTATTGAACAGCCTGCGCGAAAAATATGCCGCCACCGAGGCAAAGGTGTATGAACTGGAAGTGGAATGGCTCGCGACAGAAGACAAACTGAAATTAGCTGATAAAATAACCCAGGTAAAAGAATACCTGCAAACTGTGGCTGCTGTAGGCGACCTTAAAAAACTGGCCTTACTGGTACATGACTGGGAGCATACCTTATTCGCCATCACCGAAGAGAATTACGCTGTGAAGCTGAAGCTCACCGAACTGGCTGAAAGCCTTGCGGAGAGCACAGACTGGAAAGAAGCTACCCAGGCCCTCAAAGACATTGGCGACAAATGGAAAGAGGCCGGCTATGTAAATAAAGGCCGCAACGAAAAACTGTGGGCAAGAATAGAAGCTGCCCGTAAGGTGTTTCATGACCGCAAGCGATTACAGCATAAGGAAGAAGAAAAGGACATGCTCCTCAACCTCGACCTTAAAATAGACCTCGTGGAGCAGGCAGAATCTATTGCGGCATCTACCGACTGGAAAACGACAACCGATACCTTCATTCGCCTCACCGAAGAGTGGAAAACGATAGGCCATACGCTCAATAAAAAGAACGAAGAGCTGTGGCAACGCTTCATAGCTGCAAAGACTGCTTTCTTTGATAAGAAAAAGGAGCACTCGGATAAGATACAGGTAGAGCAAGAGAACAACTACATAGTAAAACAGGCGATAGTAGAGAAGGCAGAAGCCCTCAAAGACAGCACCGACTGGACGAAGACCACGCAGGCATTCGCGGCCCTCTCAGAAGAGTGGAAGAACACAGGCCGTGTGCCCAAAGAAAAGGGCGATGACCTGTGGACGATGTTCAATGCGGCTAAAGACCAGTTCTTTGGCGCTAAGAAGATACATTTTGATGCCCTGCGCAGTGTACAGGAAAACAACTACAACCTCAAGAAAGAGATATGCGACCGTGCCGAGTGGCTCAAGAACTCCACCCAGTGGGGCAGCGCCAGCGCCGAGATGAACGAGCTGTTTGAAGAATGGAAGACAATAGGCCCAATACCGCACTCCTATGGTGATGATATGTGGAAAGCATTCACCGCCGCCCGTAAGCACTTCTTTGCCCGTAAAGATGCCAACCGCGAGCAGCGCAAGCAACAGGACGAAGATCACAGGGCAGCCCGTATAGCCCACGACAAAGCACAGGTACACAAACTCTTTGCTGAGATCAAAGAAGAAGAGGCCAATCTCGCCGACTTCCATATCTCTATCAACAACATAACTCCCGGCAAAAAAGCCGCAGAGCTGAAAAGCCACCTGGAGAAGCTGATCGCAGACACCACTGTGAAAATAAAGCGCATGAAGGAAAAGTACGATGCCATCATGGCCGAAGACAAACCCAAAGCGCCTGTAACCAACGTTGCTGCACCTGAAGAAGCTACCCCCAACGCAGAAGAACCAACAGCGTCTACGGTGGCAGAAGCTGGCAATGCCGAAGAACAAGCACCTGACGCTACCAACTAAACGTAACTCCGGACGATATAACTCCGAACAAAAGAGGCGCAAGCCTCTTTTGTTCGGTCAGGGGTTGTCACACTCGTGCAAGGTTAATTAACAATTGCCGCCTTCATTTCTACGATAATTCCTCCTTTTCTCACAATTTATTTATGTAGGTTTGTGTGAACTGGTACGGTTTTATAGCCGTGACCTATATTGACTTTTTAATTTGCAAAATGAGCGAGCAACAAAAAGTTTTTCTTGCCAAAAGTGAGATCAAAGCACACGACCTGGAGCATAAGCGCAAGGTAGCTTTCAACATACAGAAATATAACGACAGCGTAGTAAAGGGCAAGCAGCAGTTTGCACAACTGGAGGTAGCCCGTCAAAAAGCCAAGAACATCAAGTGGAAAGTGATGGAGCAGCTCGATAAATACCTCGAGCAGTTCGAAAAGAACTTCACGGCCCGTGGTGGCAAGCTCATCTGGGCCGAGACTGCTGACGAAGCTCTGCAGGCCATACTACAGATCTGCGAAGAGAAGAACACCAAACAGGTGGTCAAGGCAAAGTCAATGGTGACCGAGGAGATACACCTCAACGACTTCCTGGCTAAGAATGGCATTGAGTCAGTGGAGACAGACCTGGGCGAGTACATACAGCAACTGGATGGCGAACCGCCCTACCACATCGTAACCCCCGCGATGCACAAGAGCAAGGAAGATGTGGCCCGTGTATTCCATGAGAAGCTGGGCACAGAGCCCAACCTTACCCCACCCGAGATCACCAAGATAGCCCGCCGCAACCTGCGGCAGAAGTACATCACGGCCGAGGTAGGCATTACCGGTGGCAACTTTCTGCTGGCTGATGTAGGTGGTGTGTGCGTGACGGAAAACGAAGGCAATGGTCGCCTTTGCACCACATTTCCTAAAACGCAAATATCGATAGTAGGTATAGAAAAGCTGCTGCCGTCTATCAACGACCTGCACCTGTTCTGGCCGCTGCTCGCCACATTTGGTACCGGGCAGAATGTGACTGTATATAACACCGTATTCACCGGCCCGCGCAAGGCAGACGAGACCGATGGCCCCGAGGAGATGTATGTGATACTGCTCGACAACGGCCGCACCAACCTGCTGCGCAAAGAAGTGCGGGAGAGTATGTACTGCATCCGCTGCGGCAGTTGCCTCAATGCCTGCCCTGTGTATAAGAACATTGGTGGTCATGCCTATGGCGCTACATATAGCGGGCCTATTGGCTCAGTGATCACACCGCACCTGCAGGGTATGGAAGAGTACAAGCACCTGAGCTATGCCAGTAGCCTTTGCGGCAATTGCACAGAAGTATGCCCCCTCAAGATCAATATACACGAGATGCTGCTCGTAAACCGAAGCATAGCCGTAGATGAACGCCTGAACAACAATACCGAGAACATTACATGGGCTCTGTGGAAGCAAGCTATGCTTAGCCGCAGGCTGATGAACGTGGCCAGCCCGTCTATGAAGGAGAAGGTCATCAACAAGCTCTTTGCCGATAGCTGGGTGCGCCACCGTGGCCCGCTCCACTTTGCCGGCCGCTCCTTCAACAAGATGTGGAAGGATAGAAACAATAACTGATGGATACAATAGTCGTATATAGCGCCAAACGTAGCCCCCGCCTCACTTATGTGCTGGACTGGCTGCTGAAGGAGCGCCTGCATACAGGCTGTACCATTGTGCATGATATAAAAGAAACTGAAGGCCTGCCCTTCTTTATCTCTTATGGCCAGGTATTGCCCGGCGCACTGTGCATACCTGCCCATGGCCTGCTGT
Organism: uncultured Bacteroidota bacterium; assembly: GCA_903877645.1. Taxonomy (GTDB): domain Bacteria; phylum Bacteroidota; class Bacteroidia; order Chitinophagales; family Chitinophagaceae; genus Nemorincola. Next base: position 144,578 of record CAIRES010000048.1, read on the forward strand.
GGCAAACGGGCACACAATCACCCGAGATCAAAACAGGCAATTGGCATAACCTGCCCACGATCTTTGCCACTGAGGAGCAGGGATATACGCTGCCGTTCGATATACTATCTGCCATATTTTTTCTCATATCCCGCTACGAAGAATATTATACTTACAAGCCCGATAAACATGGCCGCTACCCGGCTACCGAGAGCATACTCTACAAGCTATCCTGGCTGCAACGCCCGCTGGTGGACGAGTGGATACATATCCTGCGCTCGAAACTGCGCCCGCTGGCAGAAATGCCCCTGCCGGCCCCTGCCTATATATACCAGCCCAGCTACGATATAGACATGGCCTACTCGCACCTGCACAAGGGCGTGCGCCGCATAGTTGGCGCATACATCCGCGCACTGCTGAAGGGGGATGTACAACAGATCAGTGAGCGCACACAGGTGCTTAAGAACAAACAAAAGGACCCCTACGATTCATTCAGGTGGCTGAAACAATTGCACAAGCAATATGATTACAAGCCGCTGTACTTCATACTGTCTGCGCTCAAGACCACTGCCTACGATAAGAACATACACCCTGAGCATCCTGCTATGCTGCGCGTCATCAGGCAACTGGTAAAGGAAGGCCCGATGGGTATACACCCCTCTTACTATTCGGCAGAGGATGATACTGTGAGCAGGGAGAAGAAGATACTCGAACATATCTCTGCGCATCACATCACCATTTCCCGGCAGCACTATATGCGCATCGCTACACCCGGTACGTACCGGCTGCTGCTGCACAATCACATTCAGCAAGACTACAGTATGGGCTATGGTTCGCATCTCGGATTCCGTGCAGGCACGGGCTGCTCCTTCCTCTGGTACGACCTGGAACAGGACACCACTACCACATTGCGGGTACATCCATTCTGCTTCATGGATACCACAGCCCACTTCGGGATGGGGATCACTGCGTCAGAGGCGTTCATGCTGCTGGGCAAGATGAGCGCCATACTGCAGCAGACCGGCAGCACCCTCGTCACCGTGTTCCACAACTTCTCCCTCGGTACCGGTACCGAATGGAAGGGCTGGCGACAGGCCTACGAAGACTTTGTACAGGAGCAAGCCGGCATTATGACCAAATCTGTATTAGTGGATGGTCATTAGTGGAAAGACCAATGCGACCTATTTTCCACCAAGTAGGCACATAGACCACATAGGTGTTATCTCAAAATCTATGTGCGCTCTCACTCATTTGGTTTCAGATCACATAGGGCAACGAACGGTCTTATGTGCACTATGTGCCTATGTGGTGGCATTTTCTCTAACTTTGGTTAAAACTATTTACAATGAAAGTAAGAGCGATCATCACAGGTGTTACAGGAATGGTAGGCGAGGGAGTGCTGCACGAATGCCTGCTGCATCCCGATGTGGAGCAGGTGCTCGTGATCACCCGCAAACCAACCGGCACCACCCACCCCAAGCTCAGAGAAGTGTTGCATTCTGACTTCATGAACCTCGCACCCATCGCCGCCGAGATGAAGGGCTACAACGCCTGTTACTTCTGCCTCGGTGTTACATCGGTGGGGAAGAAGGAACCCGAATACACTATGCTCACTTACGACCTCACCCTGCACTTCGCCAACACCCTTGCCGGACAGAGCCCTGATGCCACCTTCTGCTATGTCTCCGGTGCCGGAACCGATAGCACAGAAAAAGGTAAGAGCATGTGGGCGCGTGTAAAAGGCCGTACCGAGAACGACTTGATGCGCCTGTTTCCTAAAGCATATATGTTTCGCCCGGGATACATGGAGGCTACACCGGGTATGAAGCACACCAACAAATACTACAAGTACTTCGCCTGGCTCATACCCATACTCAAAGTGGTAGCGCCCAATACCGGCTGCACCCTGCGCGAAGTAGGCATCGCCATGATACACGCTGCCACCCGCGGCTATTCCTCACACATCATAGAGGTAAAAGACATTAAGGAGTTAGCTAAATAATAGAAAGTCGTTAGTAGCGTTCAAAGCTCACTATAATTCGAAAGAATGGGTTATTGTTCTTAAAGTAGTCTCAGTGATCGTCTGATGGATCTCGGTGAGCCTCCGAACCATGATACGGTTGAGGGCAACCCGCACAGAAAATAAGAAATCATTTTAATGTTTTCGCCGTCCCCTTACTTGCGTGCTTAAACGCCAGCCGGTAATGCAGCCCACCGGCTATATGGAACAATGCAATGGTTTCTTTTCCGTTGGCATTGGAATACCCGGAGACGTCGGGCATATCCAGGTTGATGAATGCCGCACCACCACAGCCTTGTAAATTGAGGCAGATCCCATTCCATATATTGTAGTCTATAGACAGGCGGAACTCTAATAGCAGGCCGCCGCCATTGGTGGATGTGCCGGTTGGGGTATAGTCGCAACCGGTCACTATGCTTTTGCCTGCCATCAGTTGTGGCGATACGGTGATACGGCCGGAGGTGTGCTCGCTACCGGCATACACATATAGGTTGGTCATAGGGTGGGAGTAATAAAAATCGCCGGGTACAATACCCGAAAGCGGCAGTACATAGCTATCGAACCCGATGCCTGCCAGCAGCACTTTATTAAAGCGGTATGATAGTGTGAATATACTACCGGTGCCCGTGACCTCGGAATACATGCCCGAGGTATAGCCGCTGAAAGAATACGTAGCGCGCGAGCCGGTATAGCGCTCAGATATTTTATAAAAGTTAGGCCCATAATCAGCGCCAACTTCCAGTTGTGCCTGTGCCATCACGGGCAGCGCGAGTAATACTATAAGCAGGTTTTTCATAAGGTAGGACGAAAATAGAAATACCTGCGGGAAATGTGAAATTTTTTCACCTGTTCGAAAAATTGTTTGGTGACAGCATCTAATCTTGTAACTTTATTTTAAATGAACCCAAGCTATTGAGTGTAATGCCCGTCTATTTATAGAGTAATTACCCATCAATGAACTTTATGAAAAATACCATTGCCCTAATATTCCTGATTTTACTCGCCTACGGCGTAAAAGCGCAGATCATTACAACTATTGTGGGTGGCGGTACCAGCGGCTTAGGAGATGGAGGACCATCCGTGGATTGTGAGCTATTTGCTCCATATGGTATAGCTGTGGATAATGTAGGGAATATTTACATCGCAGATAGGGGGCATAATATTATCCGTAAAGTAGATGCAGCAGGTATTATTACTACTATTGCAGGTACAGGAGGAACGGGCTATACCGGAAATGGCGGGCCGGCTACTGCGGCCACCATGCGTACCCCAAATGCCGTTGCTGCAGACAATACAGGCAATGTATATTTCTCAGACAGGTTTAATAATTGCATCCGTAAAATAGATGTAGCAGGTATCATTACCACAATTGCCGGAGATGGTATGCAGGGCTGCACAGGGGATGGCGGACCAGCTACGGCGGCTGAATTTTTTGGTGTTTCGTTTATGAAATTTGATGGGCATGGCAACCTGTATATCAGCGACGTATATAATAACCGCATCAGGAAAATCAATAGTGCAGGTATCATTAGTACAGTTGCGGGAATAGGTACCGGTTCATTAACAGAAGTAGACAGTGGTGATGGTGGGCTAGCTACAGATGCATCTTTAGGTGGGCCGAGCGGTCTTGCGCTGGATAATGCAGGTAATCTATATTTTACGGAATACTATACACATAATATACGTAAGATAAATAGTATGGGTATTATTACCACCATTGCTGGCAATGACACTGCGGGATACAGAGGAGATGGAGGTGCTGCAACAACTGCTGAGTTTTACAACCCGACTGATATCGCAATTGACCCTGTCGGTAATTTGGATATTACAGATGCACATAATGGCAGATTAAGACAAATAAATATTGACGGCCAAATCAATACCATTGCGGGAACCGGGATAAACGGGTTTAGCGGCGATGGAGGGGATGCAACATTGGCTGAATTTGATGGACCCGTAAGTGTCGCTGTAGACCCTTCCGGTTCTATTTATATATCTGATCTTGGAAATAGCCGAATCAGATATATCCGCAACACAGTTGCAGTAAAAACTGTAGACCAGCTGCAAGATAATCTGTCCGTTTATCCCAATCCCTCTGATGGCGAGTTTAGGATAATGGTATCATCAAAAACGCCAAGTCCGCTTTCCATAGCCATTATTGATGAGTTGGGCAGAACGATCAGGCAAATACCCGCAATCACCAACGAAACGATCACAGTAAAGGAAAACATCCCACCGGGCACGTACTTCGTATGTGTGAAGGACGAAACAAATGCGGTAAAAATGACCAGGTTATTGATCAGGTAACTGCTTACTGCAGCGTCATAGAGAAGCTGATGGTATCATTGATCCAGTTGGATGTAGGCGATAAATGCCGCACATAGAACAATGCGGTGATCATAGAGTCGTTGGTAGAGATAGACCCCTTGCCACCCAGCAACTGGTAATGATCGAACAGCATGTGTGCAGTAGACAACGAATCGATGTAGAAGATGCTGGAATGGATACTATCCATGGTGCAGGTAACCGAGTTGTAATACGGATTGTTTGAAAAATTCTCTATAAAGAAAGTAGTAGGCGTAGCAGACTGCTTCAGGAAAACCGTAAAATGGCTAACCGTGCTGTCGTGTATTGTAGAGTCGCTGCCCAGGATAGTTTGTGTCATATACCACTGGCCGATATACTTGGTAACAGATGCCGTTTGGCAATTGTTGCCTTCGTAGCCTGTAGGGCAAATGCAATGCGGGAGGAATGTAGCAGTATCTACACGGCAATATCCATTATTCACACACACATAACCATTGCAGGTATGAGTACTTGCGCCGGGCTTATTGCACGCGATATACTCAAGGCTAAGGAAACTGAATATGGTCATTAAGGCCCCAATAAGAACCCTGCTTTTTCTACTTACCATGGCATAAATTTAGTAAAAAATTCCAATTTTAAAATTTACTGCTTGCTAATATGAAGTTATTGTGACCAAAAAGGGATGTTTTACCCTCATTCCGGCACATCAAACAACCTCCTAACCCCCCTCGCCTGCACACATATCCCACGCTAAAGGGGGAATTACTCATTATATACTATTCACTATACTGTCTTCAGCTCAGCAACCAGCGATTGCAGCACTTTTTTGGCATCGCCAAACAGCATAGACGTCTTTGGTTTAAAGAACAAATCGTTCTCAATACCTGCATAGCCCGGCTTCATACTGCGCTTATTTACGATCACATGGTCGGCTTTTTCTACTTCCAGTATCGGCATACCGTATATAGGGCTGGCCGGGTCGTCTTTGGCCGCAGGGTTCACCACATCATTGGCGCCCAGTATCAGCACCACATTGGTTGTCCCCATCTGGTCGTTGGCGTCTTCCATTTCCAGCAGTTTTTCGTAAGGCACATCGGCCTCCGCCAAAAGCACATTCATGTGGCCCGGCATACGGCCTGCAACCGGATGGATGCCATAATTGACCTCAACGCCTTTTTCTTCCAGCACTTTTTCCAGCTCATGACAAATGTGCTGCGCCTGGGCCACCGCCAGGCCATAGCCCGGTATGATGAGCACCTTCTGCGCATATGCCATCAGGGTAGCAGTATCATTAACCGAAATTTCTTTAAAGGCTCCCTGGTCCTTTGCAGGGCCGCCGGCTGTTGCTTTAGCTCCACCGAAGGAACCGATAAGCACGTTCTTCAGCGAGCGGTTCATGGCCTTGCACATGAGTATGGTAAGGATAGTACCCGCAGAGCCTACGAGGATACCACCTGTGAGCATCACAGGATTGTTGTAGAGGAAGCCGCCAAAGGCCGCAGCCACACCTGTGAAGGAGTTGAGCAATGAGATAACCACCGGCATATCGGCACCGCCAATAGGCATTACAAACAGTACACCGTACATAGCTGCCAGTACCAATATACCATAGAACAAATAAGGAGAAGTGCTGAACCCACCCACTACCATAATGGAGAGAATGATGATACCTGCGAAAATGAGAAAGTTAATAGCCTGCCCACCGGGAATGGTCTTGTCTTTCACACGGCCATTGAGCTTGCCCCAGGCGATAACGCTGCCAGCAAAAGATACAGTACCGATGATCATACCCAATACGATAATAAGGAACTTGCCCATAGGTGGCATGCTGTCGTTGCGGTATTCTATGAGCGATATAAGCATGGCGCACGCACCACCCATACCATTGAAGAGGCTCACCATCTCCGGCATAGCGGTCATCTGCACTTTTTTGGCAGCGAGTGTACCCACGATAGTACCGATAACCAGCGCACTGAAGATCCATACATAATTGTGCAGGCCTACCGGCTGGCCTTCGCCACCCTTGTACTGGTACAAAAAGATAGTGGCGAAAATAGAAATGATCATACCACCGGCTGCAATAAGATTACCCTTTCGTGCCGTTTCCGGGTGTGACAACATCTTTAACCCTAAAATAAAAGTGACTGAGCCAATCAAATAGGCTAACAACAACCAGGGATTTGTACTTAATAACTCTTGAAACTGTTCCATTTTTTTTAAATTTCAAATCCCCAAATCCAAATCCCAAAATCCAAAGTTTAAATTCCAAATCTCAAATCGTAAATTCAGAGATTCAAACCTGGAAATTTCAGGCTATTTGTTTACGGGGTTTAGTTTATTAATTATTGCCGAAAATATTTTTCTTAATTCTGCTACTTCTTGTTTTAACGTATTTATTTTTACTTCGTCTTCAACTTCAAAATATTCTAACCAATAGGCTGTTTCTTTTGCCTCTTTTCTTGATATCCTGAGTTTGTGCAACAAATCCTGCTTTCCCAAGTTCTCATTTGCCTCTATGTAGTTTGCACCTATTGAGGAAGATGAGCGAATGATCTGCTGAATATACACCCTGTTTATTACATCTTGTTTTATTGTCCTGCAAAAATCTCTTACACATTTACCAAATTTTAAACACCTCAATTCTAATTCATTCATATCCATAACGCACCCCATTTTTATTAAACTACTGCTTTGGAATTTGTTTTTTGTTTTTTGGAATTTAAAACTGGATTTTGGATTTTGGTATTTGGTATTTAACCTTTCTTTTTCTTTTTACCAAACATTTCCAGCATACGATCTGTAACCACAAAGCCACCCACGACATTCAGCGTACCGAGTATTACTGCGAGGAAACCCAGCACAAGCGACACATAGTCGCCCTCATGAGCTGAGCCCATAACGATGATAGCGCCTATGATGACCACACCATGTATGGCGTTGGCGCCGCTCATGAGCGGAGTATGCAGCACTGCCGGCACGCGGGAGATGACCTCTATACCGAGGAAGATGGACAATATGACAATAGTGATGAGGTGATAATTGCCATTAAAAAAACTGGTTACCTGTTCCATATATTATTCAGAATGTTTTAGGAAAATTATTTTCGGAATTAGCTGTTTACGGTCATTAGCGCATTCACGCGGTCGTTAACGATCTTGCCATCGTGCGTGATGCAGGTACCCTTTACGAGGTCGTCCTCAAAGTTCAGGTTCAGGCCGCCGTCCTTATCAACGATGAGCTTGGTGAAGTTGAGCACGTTCTTGGAATACAGCTTGCTGGCATCGGCTTGTGCAGTAGCAGCCAGGGCTGAGTTGCCTATGATGGCTACGCCATTGTGCATAACGGTCTTATCGTTTTCGGTAAGATCGGTATTGCCGCCGGTTACAGATGCTATATCTATGATCACAGAGCCTGCGCGCATATCCTCTATCATCGCCTTAGTGATGAGTATAGGGGCTTTGCGGCCGGGTATCTGCGCGGTGGTGATGATGATATCTGATTTCTTAGCGTGCTCGTGTATTTTATCGCGCTGCCTGTTCTGGAAGTCTTCGCTCTGCTCTACGGCATAGCCGCCGGCTTTTGAGGCATCGGCGGCGCCTTCTACTTCTACAAATTTGGCACCGAGGCTCATTACTTCTTCCTTCACTGCCGGGCGGGTATCAAATACCTCTACCACTGCTCCCAGCCTTTTGGCCGTAGCAATAGCCTGCAGGCCTGCCACACCTGCACCCAGTATCAGTACCTTGGCGGGCGGAATGCTGCCTGCTGCCGTCATGAACATGGGGAAATACCGGCTGTAAGAAGTTGCGGCGAGCAATACCGCCTTATAACCGGCGATATTGGCCTGCGAACTGAGCACATCCATAGACTGCGCCCGCGTGGTGCGGGGTATGGTATCAAGGCTGAAAACGGTATGACCCTTCTCCGCCCACTCCTGCATTTTCTGTGTATGGAACAATGGCTGAAAAACACCCATCAATACTGCACCGGGCTTTGCGTTGCCGATGCATGAGGTATGGATAGCCATTACCACATCGGCAGACGAGCGTATCTCGTCTCCACTCTTCAGCACTGCGCCGGCAGTGGTATAGGCGCTATCGCTGTAAAAAGCAGTATCACCTGCCCCTGTCTCCACCCATACGGTCACGTTCAATTTTACGAAGGCTGCCACCACCTCAGGTACAAGCGATACGCGCGTCTCCGGCGCATGCTCCTTCAAAACACCTATGATCATCTATTATCCAGAATAACGATTAAGAAAGGTGTAAAATAGCCTTTTCTTTTAAAAAACCAAAATTTGTAATGTAAAATGGGTGGTATATGAACCGAATTATTTGCCCAACTTATACAATACATACCCGTTAGCGATATTCACGCTATCAGTAGGGTTGGCCAGAGCCAGGTAGGCACGAAAGAAATCTCCGTTAATTCCGTACATATTCAGCACATAGTCTACATGCATACTATCGCATACCCGCTTGTTCTCTTCCACCGACATCTGCCATGCATATATCATGTATTTTTTGTCGGTATAAAGAGTAAGGAACCGGGGGCCTGCACAAAGGATCACATCGGTATCGCTAATGTGGGTGGATAGATAACTGAATGCCTGGTAGTCCTGCTTTTGCGGCGCGCCGCCGGGCAGGTCCTTCTCGGCTTTTTTTATGTACGCACTGCCTATATACAGGCAAAGGGCTGTAATGCCCAGCCCTATATACCGGAGCCTGATGCGGGTAAGTACGGGCAGGACCTTAGCTAATACCGTATAGCAATAGTAATACAGGATAGATATGGCCGGCATGAAGAAGCGGGTATCGTGCACCAGGTAGCTGACGATGAGCCCGCAGGAGAGTACAAAGAAAATATCATCGAACGACAGCCGCCGGGATACGGAATACAGGAAACCTGCAACACACATAGCCAGGGCGGCGCCCTGTATGACGGCGGCTATTGCGGTATCTATACCGGCATCTGCTTCGTAATAAAAGGGCCTTTGTATTGCCTCCGGCAGAAAGCCGGCATTTTCATCGATCATGTGGCCAATGCCATTGTGCAGGCTGTGCAGCAGGTAATCAGAGTAAAAGCCTGCAGCAGGGGTAGGGCAATAAAAAACTACTTTATACAGAAATAAGGTGAGCAATACGCTGCCGGCAATAATATATACAGATGGCATCAGTGATGCGCGGTCGAAATATATCTTTCTGCGGGCAATGCTTTCTTTGATAAACGCCAGCAACAGGTATATACCTTCTGCCACAATAACCAGTACGGATTGTGTGCGGGTGAGCATGGCCATACTGGCAAAGAGCACCAGCAGCAGTATTCTGTACCACGGAAAGGTTTTCGAATTCCTGAAGATCATGTATAGCAGGATAAGGAGCATATTGGGCATATCTGAGAATATGCATTGCTTATGGTCCAGTATCATGTAGCTGTATACCACCAATATAGAGATGCAGATGGCGGCCAGCCGGCTCATATACTTGCGCATGTACTCAAAAAAACTGAACGCAAGGATGACTGTAAGTATGGTGTTGAAATAGCAAAGGGGCCGTATAGCTATGCCGAACATTTTGACCACGGGGGCAATGAGCAGCGGAAAGCCCGGCGGGTATTGCGGTGGCGCATAAATATTATTGTAGGGATTGAAGATATAGCCCGAAAGGTAGTAGGGCTTGCCTTCGGCTATATTTTTTGCTTCTTTTATGTATTGGGCAAAATCATCACCGCCAATTTCGTGGGTACTATGAATATTTAAAAAAAACAGAGGGATGCAGCATACGAGCAGTACGATATAATAAATATTTTTACTCACAAATGTTTGCGTAGGCGCGGCCATAGAATTACTCAAGTGGTGTGGAAAAGGCAAAGCGAAGCTATAATAATTTCTTTAACTTGCACCTGCTATGGGATCGTATAGTATAGGCGAAGCGCTGAATATGGTGCTCGAAAAATCTTTCTGGAAGCAAAAAATAGTGGAGCTCCGCATGCGCGAGGAGTGGGAGACCATTGTGGGCAAAACCATCTCCAAATACACCCGCAACATCAATCTCTTCAACCGTGTACTTACCATATATACCGATGTTGCCCCACTGAAGCAGGAACTATTGCTGGGCAAAGAACAACTGATGGCCACCATCAATGAATACTTTGCCGATAAGGTGGTGATAGAGATCGTCATTAAATAAATTTTTAAGATCCAAATCCCAAATTCCAAATCCCAGGGTGCGGGTAGTTTCCACCACATAGGCACATTGAGCACATAAAGGTATCTCGCGACTATGTGATCTGTACACGGTGAGTGGAGAACACATCAGTTAATATTGCCTGCCTATGTGGTCTATATGCCTATGTGGTGGCATTTTTCATAATAAGTGTTTAGTTCTTGATAGTCTTAACTTTTCAAATCCATTATTTCCGTAACTTACATCATAGATGAAGGTTATTGCTGTCATATTGTGTGTTTACCTCTCGGCATTGCTGGTGCAGCCGGTGCTTTTTCCTTTACATATAGAGAAGGAAAAGGTAGCCGGTTGCTGCGCGGGTAAAGACAAAAGACATCAAAACTGCCCTACCCAAAATAAAGGGTGCTGCGATGATAACCAGTGTAATCCCTTCTTCAGCCAGTGTCCGCTGTGTGCGGCCAATGCCATAACTGTAGCCCCGGCCATTATTTTTCAAAACAGGAATAGCTACTACACGCCGCAAGACTTTTTTAGTAAAGACGAGCATGTTGCCGGGCAATATCTTGCTGATCTTCTGCGCCCTCCCCGGCTGGTTTAATAATTATCCAGGTGATACCATTATTAAACTTTTAAAAACAAACAAAAATGAAAAAGATAATTTTAGCTGCATCAGCGGCAGTAATATTTTCGTGCGCTATGGGTTTTGCCAACGCACATGCTTATAACAGCAGCAAGCCTGCTGCCACACCAAAAGCAACGGTAAGTGCATCATGTGCCTGCACAGACTGCACCTGCGATGATTGTCAATGTAGCGATTGCAGCAACGGAAGCTGTGATGCAGGCTGTTGCGACAATGGCTGCGGCGGCGATTGCTGCAAGAAATAGCAGTTCAATAAATTAAGTGATAACACCTCCGGAAACGGGGGTGTTATTTTTTTTGGGGGGGATGCAAGATGCGCGGGTAAAATCCCGGCCCTCCCGCTGAAATAATCGGGACCTTGTTCCGGGAGATGTTACGTAATTTCCATGTTTTCATTCACGCTATTTACACAATAAGTGTGTTGCCAAACACCTCCCTTTAGGGCCGGGGTAGTCTTAAAATATCTTCATCAACTGCTCCAGGTGGGTGATCTCGTAGGTGGGCAGCCGGTTATGGGCTACATGATGGGGGTTGTAATACACTGTATCCATACCTGCATTGATGGCGCCGAGGATGTCTATGTCTATTGCATCACCGATCATGATGGATTCTTCGGTGGTGGTTTTGGCGAGGTTGAGGGCAAAGTCAAAGATGTCTTTGTGGGGCTTCATGCTGTTGCTCTTCTCAGAAGTAATGAGGTGCGTGAAGTAACGGGCAATGCCCGAGTATTGCAGCTTCAGTCGCTGGGTGGTCTCAAAACCATTGGTGATGAGGTGTATCTCGTAGCGGCCCTTGCAGTGCTCCAGCACTTCTTTGGTGTGTGGCACCAGCAGGGTTTGCGTAGGCAGTATCTCCAGGTAGGCTGTGCTGATCTCATGCGCCAGTGCAGTATCGGCAATTTTGAAGTCGAGCAGCATCAGCCACATGCGCTTCCAGCGCAGCTCATCGCGCTTGATGAATTTATTGCGATAGCGTTCCCACAGCCGGTCGTTGTGATAGCTGTATTTAACATACATCTCCTCAAAGTCTTCTATGCCACGGCTTTTGAGGTCGTACTCGTCATAGAGCTGTCGCAGCGTGGCTTTTGAGTTCGCATCAAAATCCCACAGGGTATGATCCAGGTCGAAGAAGAGGTGTTTGTATATTTTGGCCAATGTGGTTCAGTTGTGATGAGTAGTGTAAAGGTAAGGGAAAGAAAATTTTTCGTTAGGTGAATTATATTCCTATCCGGGGTTCAAATTTAGGAGTGATCTTGTGTTATTCAAGGCCACCACATAGGCACATAGACCACATAGGTGGGCGTAATTGCCTATGTGTACTCAATAGTTATGAGCGAAGGCCACATAGACTATGTGACCTATGTGCCTATGTGGTAGAAAATATCGCGCGAATATCCCCATATTTGGTATACAATTTTGATGCCCAATCTGTTCGTTTACATCCCCACCTTATTGCTCGCCTTACTCTCATTCCAGCTACGGTCGAGGGCGGTAACGATGTAGGTGCTTTGTTTGTAGCGTTTTGCTTCGGGGTCTGTGAATTCCTGTGCCTGCTGTATGGAGAGTATCTTGTCGTTGCGCTCCAGGTTGATGGGCTCATTATTTACAAAGCGATACACCACATAGCGTATGGTTTCTTTGGTGGGGTTGCTCTCCTGCCATTTCAGTTTTGCGGTATTGCCGGCGGTTTCCATTTTCACTACAGGCGCAGCCGGTGCTATACTGTCCAGCCAGGGCATGGTGGGGGGCAATGCCGGGTATTTGCAGATGCCGTATTGCAGGCTGTCTTTTATCGGCGATTTTATCTTATCGAAGCAGGAAGCGCTGTAGAAGCAAAATCCGGTAGTGCCTGCGCACTGCTCGCGTATATCGCGCAGTTGCCACATCAGCTCATGCACAGTGGCCCAGGGGCCGCTATGCACATTCACCATGCGGTGTATGCCGAGGCCATAGTACACATGGCGCTTGTAGCAATGCCCATACCACCACGGCATCAGCACGCCAAATGGCGCAGCATGGCTGGAATGCTCCCAGTATAGCTGCGGCATCAGGTAGTCTATCCATCCTTTCTGCATCCACAGCAGCACATCAGCATAGAGGTCGTCATAGTCCGTCTGGCCGCCGTGCGTCTCAGAGCCTTCGGGGTCCTTTGTATTGTTGCGCCATATACCAAAGGGACTGATACCCAGCTTCACATAACTTTTGATGTGCTTGATGTTGGTATTGAGCTGGGAGATAAAGAGGCTAACATTATTGCGCCGCCAGTCGTCCTTATTCATGCCCTGGCCATACTTGGCATAGCTGCGGCCATCACCAAATTCTTTACCGCCTATACGATAAGGATAGAAGTAATCATCGAGATGCACAGCGTCTATGTCATAGCGCTTCACCACATCGGTGATCACATTCAGTGTATACTCACGTGCTTCCGGTACACCGGGGTCAAGAATAGTTTGTGTGCCGTAAGTAATGATCCAGTCGGGATGAACGCGGGTGATGTGGGTGGGCGGGTTAGGGTTTTTCTTGCTGTCCATCAGCGCACGGAAGGGGTTGAACCATGCATGGAATTCCATGTTGCGCTTGTGGGTCTCTTCTATCATGAACACCAGCGGGTCGTAATAAGGGAACGGGGCTTCACCCTGCCTTCCGGTAAGGTAGTGGCTCCAGGGCTCTATTTTGGAAGCATAAAAGGCATCACATACCGGGCGTATCTGCACGATCACTGCATTGCAGCCGAGTGATTTCAACTGGTCCAGCCGGGCTATGAATTGCTGCTGCTGCTCTATGGCCGGCAGGCCGGGCTTACTGGGCCAGTCTATATTGGCTACAGTGGCTATCCATGCCGCCCTGAATTCCCGCTTGGTGGATTGCGCCGAAACATCGTGCAAGGCGAGCAAAGAAAGCAGGAAGATGGTTATATAACGAAACATCAGATTGTCATGATTTTGGGGGTGAAATTAAGAAAAAATCGCGGCGCGGTTTTTGTTATCTTGTTGCATAAGTTATTTTAGCCTTGTTCCTAAACTTGTTTTGCGTACAATTGTCTAAAAGTAAACACTATTGCACCTGAGATCGCTGATCATATACCTCTTCCTGCTCTGCGGATTGCTGCCATGTAGCACCCTGCACGGGCAGATATTGAGCCGTATAGACAGCATCAAATTCAGTAATCTGCACTTTACCCATAATAAGTTTGTCAATAACATCTTTGAGCAAGCCGTCAATTCCGTAAAAAAAGACCCCGATTCCGGGCCGGATGACAGCTACCTGAATGGGAAAAGTGAAGACCCGTATCTGCCCTACCAGGGCAAGATAGTGCGGCACATATTTATAGAGTCTGTCAACTTCGATCGGTCATTCACCGATACCAGCGCCCGCGACAACAGCTTTGCGGCGCGTGTGGGCAACCACTTGCACCGCAGTACCCGCAAATTCGTGATGCGCAATAATATGTTCATCGAAGAGCACAAGCCACTCAATGCCTTTAAACTGGCGGATAATGAACGGTACATCCGCTCGCTGGAGTATATACATGATGCGCGTATAGTAGTAGATACCATAGAAGGCAATCCTGACTCTGTCGACATTACTCTCTTCACTAAAGACCTGTTCAGCATAGGCGGTGGCGGTGCATCAAACGGTTTTAATCACATCAACCTCAGTGTATATGATGCCAACCTGGCCGGCATGGGCCAGCGGCTGGATGCGAGCGGCCTGTATGACTATACCCGGGCACCCAACCTGGGCTATGGCGGCGCCTACCGTAAAGACAATGTGGGCGGATCTTTTATTGATGCCACAGTAGGGTACAGCGACATGAGCATCAGTGGCTACACCCACGAGGAAGAAACAACGGAATACCTTACCCTCAGCAGGCTACTCGTATCTCCATATTCCCGCTTTGCGGGTGGGCTCACGCTCAGCCACAATGAAGCCTACAATCCTTACCACTCACCGGACAGTACCCAGTTCAGGTACAAATATGACCTTATGGATGGGTGGGCCGGCTACAGCATTGGTATAAAACAACTTAATGCTACCAACAACACCATCCGCGACAGGCGATTCTTCGCCATCAGGTACTACAACCGCAATTTTTCGGAGCAGCCCTACCAGATCGCCAACCGGTTCGATCCGATATACAACAGTTCGCAGGCAGTATTGGCACAGTTCACCTTCTTTCGGCAGGATTATTATAAGACCCAGTACATTTATGGTTTCGGTACCACAGAGGATCTTCCTTATGGGTACAACATTGCCGTGACCACCGGCTGGCACAAGCAACTGAACCTGGAACGGCCTTACGCTGGTATCAACGCCTCGCGGTACATAGCCACAGGTTATGGCGACTTTATACAGTTGTATGTGCGTGGTGGCGGGTTCCTGTCGCACAACAAGGTGCAGGATGGCAGCTTCCTTGTCGGCGCAACGGCCTTCAGCCGCATCTTTTTTCTCAACAGCACCAAGATCAGGCAGTATATCAACATCAGTTACACACATCAGTACAACAGGATCACCACTGCGCCGCTGCGCATAGACAACTACTTCGGGTTGCGGGGTTTCCTTTCCGATTCGGCATACGGTACCCGCAGACTCAGTTTGCAACTGGAAACCGAATTTTACCTCCGCTTCAAATTTCTTGGCTTCCAGTTTGCACCATTCCCTTATGGCGATATTTCTTTGCTCACACCCGAGAATGGTCCGTACTCGCACTCGGCGTTGTATAGCAGTGTAGGCGGCGGAGTGCGTGGCCGTAATGAGAATCTGATCTTTGAGACCATTGAGCTGCGTGCTTATTTCTTCCCGGTGGCTCCTACCAATATGCGTGGGTTCAAGATCATCCTGAACGCCAATATCAGGTACAGGTACATCAGCAATTATATTACAGCGCCCGATTTGGTGCAACTGAATGCCCAATAGTATTTAACACAGCATATTGTATATTTACATCCACAATGGAATCATACGACACACTGATATTAAAGATGCTGCTGGCCATAGCGGTTGGTGGTGCAGTAGGTGTAGAGCGTGAGCTGCGCAGCAAATCGGCCGGGTTTCGCACGCTCATACTCATTTGTCTCGGCGCTACATTGTTTACCATTTTCTCCATGTACATCGGCGAAAAAACCTCGCCCGACCGTATTGCATCTAACGTAGTGGTGGGTATCGGGTTCCTGGGTGCCGGGGTTATTTTCCGGGGCAATCGCAGCAGTGTACATGGCATCACTACTGCGGCCTCTATATGGCTGGCTGCGGCGCTGGGGGTGGGCATAGGCTGCGGCTACTACATGGCATCCATATTGGGCTGCGTATTGGTGGTTACTGTGTTGTTCCTGTTTTCCTTCCTCGATACATTCCTTGATAGGCTCAACCAGATCCGCGAATACAAGATATCATACCCCTACGAAGAAAATAAGCAGCACAAGTATGAGGATCTGATGGTGGAGTATGGCCTGAATATTAAAAGCCGCACACAAAACAAGACCGGAAACATCATCACCGGCTACTGGATCGTAAAAGGCAAGGAGCAAAAGCACCTCGACTTTATCGAATTCATCCTCAAGGACAAAGAAGTTACTGAATTCAGCTTCTGATCTTAAAATAGCCATTGAATTTGATGCGCGAGGTGTCTACCACATAGGCACATAGAACACATAGCCTATTCTTACACCTATGTGTTCTATGTGCCTATGTGGTGGCCTTTTACCTCATCATCATGCTTTCCACGCTGCCAGTGCATCTGCTATTTTGCGGTCGTTGCTCAGGCGTGGTACTTTGTTTTGCCCACCCAGCCTGCCTATAGACTTCATATAGCCTATAAAAGCATTTTTTTGCATCGTCCTTATTTTCAACGTTTGCAGTATGCCCCCTGTGATGAGGTCGTCGTAATAAATATTCTTCTCGCGGAGATAATTACTTACAGATAGCGCGAAGCCATCTATATCTGCTGGCGGCGTTTCAAATTCCACAAACCACTCATGATAAGGTAGCCCCTCACTTACCTGTATAGCAGGGGCTATAGTAAACTCCTTGATGTGGGTGTTGTGGTCTTTAGCAGCGTGCAGCATAGCATATTCCACCTCTTCACCGATCACATGCTCGCCAAAGGCAGAAATAAAATGCTTGATGCGGCCCGTCACCACCAGCCTGTATGGGTCTGTGCTGATGAAGCGCACCGTATCGCCTATGCTATAACCCCATAGCCCGGCATTGGTACTTAATATCAATGCATAATTCTCGCCCACCTTCACCTCGCCCAATGATAAGCGGGTGGGGTTTTCATTACCTATCTCACCGGCGGGTATGAATTCATAAAAGATACCCGAATTGGTATTGAGCAATAATCCTTCCTGCCCTACCTTATCCTGGAAAGCAAAGAACCCCTCTGATGCCGGGAAGGTCTCTATCATGTCGATCTCGTCACCCAGGCTGTCTATAAGCTTCGATTTATAAGGTTCAAAGTTCACGCCCCCATGCACGATCAGTTGCAGGTGCGGGAACAGCTCCTTTATTTTCTTGCCTTCTTTACGCTCGCTGAGCCAGTCGAAGTACATCTGCATCCATGGTGGTATGCCGCTGATGAGCGTCATGTCCTCGTCCATGGTCTCATTCACTATTTTGTCCAGCTTCGCCTCCCAGTCCTCTATGCAGTTCGTTTCGTAAGTAGGCATCTGGTTGCCGCGTAGGTAGGGGGGTATGTAGTGGTTCACAATGCCGCTCAGCCTGCCGGTAGGTATAGCGCCCACCCGCTCCAGCTCCGGCGACCCTGATAGAAATATCATCTTGCCATCGGCAAAAGCAGTATTCCCGCTCTCAGCCATATACCACAGCAGCGCGTCACGCGCGCCACTGATGTGATTGGAAATGGAGTCTTTGGTGATAGGAATATACTTTGCCCCGCTGGTAGTGCCCGATGTTTTGGCAAAATAAATTGGCCTGCCTTTCCACAGTACATTTTGCTCACCACCTTTTATTCTTTCTATATATGGAGCGAAAGCTTCATAATCGCGGATGGGGACTGTCTTTTTATAATCTTCGTATGTTTTTACTTGTTGCAGGTCATGCTCTTTGCCAAATGCGGTCTTGGTCCCCACCTTGATCAATTGCTGCAGGATGTCCTGCTGATCGGCCACAGCGGTAGCCATACCTTTGCGCACCTTTGTGTGTATGATGGATGCGTATGGCCTGGCCAGGAAAGATTTTATCTTCATTGATCACGATTGAACCGGGTGCCAAAGTTAATATTAATTGGAGGGGATATGCTATTAAATATAAGAGCGTAGTATGTATATTTGTAAAAAGGGAAAATACCCCCCAGAAAAAAAATTTTAAATAATAATACATTTTTCTTGTTAGAAATAAAAAAGTCTATTATCTTTGCGAAAATATTTTTTCCAAAATCATGTTTGCAATAGTTACAATAGCAGGGCAACAATTCAAAGTAAAGCAGAATGACGAATTGTTTGTGCATCGCCTGGAAGGCAATGCAGGTGATAAGGTTCAATTCTCCGATATCCTTATGGTAAGCACTGATGGCAACATCACTGTGGGCAAGAACGCTAAGAAAGTTTCGGCTGAAATCGTGGACCATCTGAAAGGTGACAAAGTGATCATTTTCAAGAAGAATCGCCGTAAGGGATATCAGAAGAAAAATGGCCATCGTCAGTGCCTTACTAAGATAAGGATCAACGAGATCGCATAAATTTTTAGATAATTTTTGCATAGTATTTAGAAAATAATAGTAATTTAGTAATTCAATAAAGGAAAATGGCACATAAAAAAGGCGAAGGCAGTGTAAGGAACGGCCGGGATTCACATAGTAAAAGATTGGGCGTAAAGATCTTCGGTGGTCAGCCAGCGATAAATGGTAATATAATAGTACGCCAGCGTGGTACTCAGTATCACCCCGGTAATAACGTGGGTTTGGGTAAGGATTTTACCATCTTTGCAATAGCTGATGGTATAGTAGAATTCCGAAAAACACGTACTAAAACATTGATATCAGTAAAAACAGTTGACACAGTAATCGCCGAGGCCTAACCCCCTACGGCGATTTTGCCATATAGCATAAAGATTTTTGTTTAACCCTTAAATTCACAGTTATGGCAACAGCAAAGAAAGCAGCTCCTGCGAAAAAAGCAGCACCTGCTAAGAAAGCGGCTCCTAAAAAAGCGGCACCGGCGAAAAAAGCAGCTCCTAAAAAAGCGGCTCCTGCAAAGAAAGCAGCACCTGCTAAGAAAGCAGCTCCGGCAAAAAAAGCGGCTCCTAAAAAGGCTGCTCCTAAAAAAGCAGCAGCACCTAAGAAGGTTGCAGCTAAAAAGAATGCTGGTCCTGCAAAAAGGACTGCCGCAAAAAGAAAATAATCTTTTCGCGTTCTTAAAAAAGAGACTGTTTACAGTCTCTTTTTTTTATGCCCATACCTGATGGGGTAAAATCCATCCCGATAGCTATCGGGACCAAAATCCAAATAACAAATCCCAAATCCCGAAGCTGTTTACCGAGATTTGGGGTTTGGAATTTGTCATTTGGAATTTGTTTACTGGGATTTGTTATTTGGAATTTGTCATTTGGATTTTGGGCTTTAGCCTTTATATTTCGTTGACCTGGACACCCGGTACGACCACAGGGATGCCTTTTTCCAGTTTGATCTTAGAATAACCGCCAAGTACGTTGCGGAGGTTGTGATAGCCATGGCGCTTGAGTATGGATGCCGCGATCACGGAGCGGTAACCACCGGCACAATGCACATACAGGTTAGCATGCTCATCCAGCATCGCTACATTCAGCGGATCAGTGAGGGTATTCAGTGGCACGTTTTGAGCGCCTTTTATGTGGCCTGCTTCAAACTCTGACGGCTTACGCACATCAACGATCTCGAGCATGCTATCGTGTGGCAGGTCCATGGCCAATTCATCAGGCTCAATGTCTATGATGAGGTCTATTTCTTCGCCGGCATTCTGCCAGGCTTCGAAGCCGCCGCCGAGGTAGCCCAATATATTGTCTATGCCTACGCGCGCCAGCCGGGTGATGCTCTCTTTTTCTTTGCCGGCCTCGGTAACCAGTACCAGTGCCTGATCCATAGGGATGATGGTGCCGGCAAACTCTGCAAAGCGGCCATTGAGCCCGATGCTGATGGACTCCGGTACAAAGCCATGCGTGAATACATTTTCGTTCCGGGTATCGAGTATCCAGGCGCCGTCTTGGGCCAGTTGCTTGAAGTCGGCTACAGACAACGGTTTAAATCCTTTTTCATAAACGGCATCCAGGCTTTCTATAACTTCTTTATTGATGCGGGCATTGACCGGGAAATAGGCCGGAGGTTCAGAAAGGCCGCTGGTAACGGTTTTAATGAATTCTTTAGCGGTCATATCCTGCAGGGCATAGTTGGTGGCTTTTTGTGCGCCTATTGTGCTGAAGGTATCGGGCCCAAGGTTTTTGCCGCACGACGAGCCTGGCCCGTGCGCGGGATAAACGATGACATTATCGGCAAGTGGTTTTATTTTATCGCGCAGGCTTTCGTACATCATACCCGCCAGGTCTTCTTTAGAGAGGTTGCCGCTGAAGAGATCGGGGCGGCCCACATCGCCTACAAAAAGAGTATCGCCGGTGAAGATGCAGTATGGCTCGCCCGCCTCATCGTGCAGCAGGTAGCAGGTGCTTTCCAGTGTATGGCCCGGTGTGTGCAGGGCCTTGATCTTCAGTTTGCCCACCATAAATTCCTCGCCATCCTTGGCTACATGCACTTTGAAGGATGCCTGTGTATCGGGGCCATATACAATAGGCGCGCCGGTTTTTGCAGCCAGCTCCACATGGCCACTCACGAAGTCGGCATGAAAGTGGGTCTCAAAAATGTATTTGATCTTCACGCCTTTTTCTTCGGCCATTTTGATGTAGGTATCCACATCGCGCAGGGGATCAATGACTGCTGCTTCGCCATCGCTGGCGATGAAGTATGCGGCCTCGCTGAGGCAGGATGTATATAATTGTTTGATGTCCATGGTAGTCTGAAGTTTTGGTAGTCCCGATAACTATCGGGGTGCTATTTATAAGCGTACAAAATTAAGATATTGTAGCCGGAAAGGGATTATGCGGGTATAGATATTGTTTATTAAAAAAGGAAATTTAATTATGTCCGAACCCATTTCATTTAAATTTATAACAGTAATTTCTTTTAAAATTATTTAATTATAGGTATTTTAGGGAAGAAAAAACGGCGGCGTAGAAAATGAAGAATCTATTACTTATAGAAGATGATGCAGACACAGCAATGGTAATAACGCAGCTGTTGCGGGGAATAGGGTATACAGGTAATGCTACTGTGCACTGCCAATGTATGCAGGAGGTATATGCGATGGACCGTCAAGAGGTTGGGATTGTGCTTACCGATCTGTCGTTGCCGGACTCGGCGAGCGAAGAAACTTTCGGGTTGGTGGCACAGCTTTTTCCTTATACGCCTATAATAGTAATGACAGGTAATGCGGAACTGGAGGCGGCGATAAAAACGATACAGCAGGGTGCCCAGGATTATTTGGTGAAGGGAGAATTTGACCAGAAATTGCTGGGCAAGGCGATACACTATGCGATAGAGCGCAAAAAGCAGATGAATGACTACCGCAGGCTGTTTGAAGAGAACCCTGCACCATTGTTCATCTACGAATACGATACTTACCAATTCCTTACGGTAAATGCCGCAGCCTTGCATCAATATGGTTATAGCAGGGAAGAGTTCCTGGCCTTATCTGCCGACGGAATAAGGCCCGAGGAGGATATACCCGCCTTTCTTCAAAGGAATGACGTGACCGCGGATATTTATTCTGACTTGGGCAGGTGGCGACATAAAAGAAAGAGCGGTGAGGTTTTCTTTGTGCATGTATATGCGCACCGCATAGAGTTTGAAGGGCGGCAAGCTATGATCATACACGCCCCCGATATTGATAATACCAATTAGACTAAATAATTCGGCATGATTTTTGCTGTGGTTAAGTATGGCAATCTTACTAACAGTTACGGTCAAAGAGACCGAAGAAGAACTGACAGCGTTACTTCGCAAATCAACCGCTGCAACCAAACCAAGA
>CAIRES010000049.1 GCA_903877645.1 uncultured Bacteroidota bacterium
AGTGCCACAGGGCACAGCGGTGACGGTCAGGATACTGTCGATGGATGGCAGGGTAGTGATCGGGGACACAGAGAACAAGGACATCAACGTGAGCCACCTGGCCAACGGCGTCTACCTGGTGCAGGTCTACGACACCACCGGCCTGCTCATCAAAACAGCTAAATTTACTAAGACAGAATAAAGACAACTAAAAATCTCAATCGCACAGCCGCCCATTGGGCGGCTGTTTGTATTGTATGATGTGAAAGGTATATAGTTGGTCAATAAATCACCGTTGAAAAAAAGCAACATTTTACGGCAATATGTATGCTATGTGTTGTTTGTGATATTTATTACTCCTTGATTGTCTTTATGATTCATTTCTAAGCAAGACTGGTGGCACAATTTTAGTTACTGAGAAGTTAATACTCTTTTGAAAAGGATAAAGCGAACTATTAAACACAATGTTATGAACAAAAATCTATGTCTGTTTTTTTGCGGATTTATTATGCTTGCATTTTCAGGTGCATGTTATGGGCAGTTGCAAGTCATCTCTACAATAGCCGGGAATCCTTCTGTATCCCCGGGTTATACCGGTGATGGGGGACCTGCGTCTGTGGCCTTGCTGCACAGCCCTGCCAGTGTAGCTACGGATGCTGCAGGCAATCTTTATGTTGCCGACTTTGCCAACCACGTTGTACGAAAAATAAACACTGCAGGTGTGATCAGCACATTTGCAGGAAACGGGACCGCTGGCTATAGTGGAGATGGCAGTTCTGCTACAGCCGCTATGCTCAACGGACCTACAGGGCTTGCAGTTGATGCTGCAAACAATGTATACATCGCAGATGCTACAGGTAATGTGATCCGCATGGTTACTGCTTTGGGCACTATCAGCACTTTTGCCGGAACCGGATCTGCCGGCTTCAGCGGTGACCTTGGCCCTGCTACAGCCGCAAGTATTAGTTCTCCTTATGGGGTTACTACAGATGCCGTTGGCAATGTGTATATAGCAGACTACGGTAATGCAGTGGTTCGTAAAGTA
Source organism: uncultured Bacteroidota bacterium (assembly GCA_903877645.1). Taxonomy (GTDB): domain Bacteria; phylum Bacteroidota; class Bacteroidia; order Chitinophagales; family Chitinophagaceae; genus Nemorincola. Next base: position 1,025 of record CAIRES010000049.1, read on the forward strand.
ACGGCTGGTACTATTAATACTATTGCCGGAACTCCAGGTGTCGGAGGCTATAGCGGGGATAATGGCTCTGCTACAGCTGCCATGTTGAATGGTCCTACTGATGTTGCCGTAGACAATATAGGTAATACATATATAGCAGACAATGGCAACCATGTAGTTAGAAAAATAGATGCTTTAGGCACGATCACAACTGCCGCGGGCAATGGCACATTTGGCAATACAGGTAACGGCATTGCCGCTACTGCGGCTGAATTAAGCAATCCTTATGGTATCGCAGTTGATGCCTTGGGCAATGTTTATGTGGCGGATCAGTTAAATAACCTCGTTCGTAAAATAAGTACGGCAGGTATCATCACCAATTTTGCAGGTACAGGTTCTTTTGCCGAAACTGGTAACGGTGAATTGGCCACCAATGCAGATATTGCTACTCCTACAGATGTAACTGTTGATGCTTTCGGGCATACCTACATTGCTGATTTTAACAGTAATGTAATACGTATGCTGACACCCGACAACCCGCCTGGATTCATTTATGGGGCAACACAACATTTATCTGTGTGTGAAAACTCAGGTACAATAAGTATGGACACAATGCTTTCAGTGATAGACTCTGACATTGCCCAAACTGAAATATGGTCGGTTAATTTTGCTCCTGCTCACGGCTTGCTTGCCGGTTTTAATGATACGCTTCTTTCCACGGGAGACACACTAACGCCAGTAGGGCTGCGCTACACACCAGCAACCGGGTTCAGCGGGACTGACAGCTTTAAAATCGCTGTGTCTGATGGACCTGCTACTACTATAGCCACGGTCTTTGTTACGGTAAATCCTACACCTGTTGTGGTTCCTGTTTCCAGCCAGGCAGTTTGTAATGGCGATACAGCTTCTTCTATAATGTTCACAGGTTTTGTAGTAGGTACAGTGTTTAACTGGACGAATACAGATACCAGCATTGGGCTCGCAGATACAGGTACAGGTAATATAGATTCATTCGCGGCGCGCAACAGCACTTCAGCACCTGTGGTAGCTACCATAGTTGTAACACCTTCTGCAAATAGTTGTGTGGGCATTGCTCAAAGCTTTATGGTTACAGTGAACCCTACGCCAATGCTCACGGTAGTTGCTACTCCCGGAAGTATATGTGACAGCACATTATACAGTTATGTGCTCACCAGCCCTACAGCAGGTACTACATTTACGTGGACGCGTGCTGCAATAACGGGAATCAGTAATCCTATGGCTTCAGGCACAGACACGATCAATGAAATCCTCACCAACACAACAGTGAGCCCAATTGTAGTTACTTATGCAGATACTTTGCAAGCTAACGGTTGCATGAACAGCCAGGTAACCAGTATTACTGTTAATCCCAGGCCGGTACTTACATCTACGCTTGCACCTTCGTCAGTTTGTGACAGCATGACATTTACATATATACCAACCAGCGCGACAAGTGGTACCACATTTGCCTGGAGTCGCGACTCGGTGATAGGTATCCGTAATTCGCCGGTTACGGGTACAGATACGATCAATGAAACTCTGGTGAATTATACGGCCAACCCGCTGACTGTAAATTACATATATGCACTTAGGGCGAACGGCTGCACAGATACACAGACTGTTTCCTTCCAGGTGTTTCCAAACCCTATGCTGAACAGCGTACTTTCTCCACTGGCTGTTTGCGATAGCACATTATTTATGTATGTTCCAACAAGCGGAACCGCTGGTACTACTTATACATGGAACCGGCCATTCACACTCGGTATCGGTACTGCGCCTAATAATGGCACAGATACCATTCGTGAATATCTCGATAACATCGTATCCGATCCTGTAGTGGTTACTTATACTTATACTTATACTTTGACAGCCAACGGCTGCTCTAACACGGAAGATCTTACTGTTACGGTAGATCCAACGCCCGTGCTGAGCAGTCCGCTCACGGCATCAACTTGCGACAGCACCTTATTCACTTACACATTTGCCAGCGCAACGGGTGGTACTACTTATACATGGACCAGGGCCGTTGTTGCAGGTATTAATGATACTGCATCGAGCGGTACCGGCGATATTAATGAAGTGCTGGTAAATACCACCGCCAATCCGCTGGTTGTTACGTATGTGGCTACACTTACAGCAAATGGATGCACCAATACTCAAAATATAAATGTTACGGTCAATTCAAGGCCGGTACTGAGCAGCACACTCACGCCACCCGCCATTTGCGATAGCACCTTATTTACTTATATCCCTACCAGCAATAGTGATGGAATCATATTCACATGGGTAAGGCCTTTTGTGCCGGGTATCGATGATACTGCGGTTGCCGGCAGCGATACCGTCAGTGAATACCTGGTGAATACGACAACTGCGCCAATAACTGTAACCTATATCTATACATTGAACGAAAGTGGCTGTACCAATACACAAGATGTAACGGTATCGGTAAATCCGAAGCCCCTGTTGACCAATAGTACCAGTGGTTTTGCGATTTGTAATGGAGCAACTTTCTCCTATACACCCCTGAGTGCGACAACAGGTACTGTATTTACATGGACAAGGTCATCCGTAGCGGGTATTACCCCAGCTACCGGTGCGGGAAACGGGGCGATCAATGAAGCATTGGAGAACAGCACTTCATCACCAATAGGAGTTGTATATGTGTACACCCTGACAGCTAATGGGTGTGTCAACAATGAGGACGTGATGCTCACTGTAAATCCAAAACCAGCTATACCTGCCATTACCCTTGGCGCACCATCTTCTGTATGTGATGTTACTTATTTCTGGAATTTCGGTGCCTCTGCGCCGCCTGCAGCAGGTATTTTGTATAAATGGAGCGCTACGAATGCTGTCATTTCCGATACGGGCAGCACCAAACAATATGCATTAGTGAATTTTAAGACATCCGGCGATGCAATTGTGATGCTGACCGCGACATCTACAAGCACCGGCTGCTATAACACCGCTAGCTACCCGGTAAACGTAGGCTCTACGGATGCTGATGCACCTGCCGTTGTGACCTACTTCAATCATTCTTTTGTATGTCTTCAGAACGATGAAGAGGCTTACCAGTGGGGATATGATGATGCCGCTACACTTGCTCCGACTACGATCGCCGGCGCTATCAACCAGGATTATGTAGACAGCATGCCCGATTACACTACTCACAACTACTGGGTAATGGTGACCCATAACGGCTGCACACAAAAGGCGTATTACAACAAGCCATCGAACGCAACAATGAAGATAGCAGCAACTGAAATATCTGTATATCCAAATCCTGCACATGACAATGTAAGCGTGGAAGTTAACACCACTGTTACCGGCAATATGAGCGTAGAGTTAGTGAACATGCTCGGGCAAAAGCTGGTTACCGAGCCAATGACCGATACTAAGGTGCAAGTGAGTATGGCAGGCCTGCCCACAGGTATGTACCTCGTCAACTGCTATAGGGATGGCATCAGATTATCAACAACAAGGGTGATCAAAAACTAATTAACTCATTTTAAAAGACATAACTATGAAACGAATATTATTACTGATGGCCGGTTTTGCGGCAATATCTGCAGGTGCGCAAGGTCAAAAGCCATATACTAGGGACAGCAGTTTATCCCGCTGGGTGATAGATGTAAACTTCCTGGGTGGTGGCGTAACACAAACCTACACCGCTGCAAATACCAGCGCCAATTACCTCAATAGCCTGAATGCCAATACAGGCAAGCTGGGGTTTGCGAATGGTGCAGCATTTGGCGGCGATGCACAACTTGGCTTCTTCTTTGGCCACAATCGTCACTGGGGTATAGGAACCGGTGTTCTTTACCTGAGAGAAACAGGGAATACAACGCTGGATAATTTTCATGTAGAATACCAGTCAACTGATGCCAATGGTAATACGTTCAGGCAGTTGGTAACCGGGAGCGGCATCAACGAGAAAATGACTATTGATAATTTCAACATCCCGTTGGTATTGAAATACAAAGCCCGTTTTTCAAAACATTGGGGCTTTGCTGCCGATGCGGGCGCTTTGTTCAACCTTCAAATGAAGAATGGTTACAAAACCAATGCTGCGTTTGACTATGAAGCGATATACAAGCTCAATCCAAATGGCATTAAACAACTTCTTCGGTGATGCCCCGCCCTCCTTCGACCTTATACTGCTGGGGCTGGGGGATAATGGCCACACGGCATCCCTGTTTCCCGGTACTGATGTACTTAATGAGCAGGTAAGGTGGGTAAAAGAGGTGTATGTAGAAGAAGTGAAAATGTACCGCATCACCATGACAGTGCCATTGATCAACAAGGCTACTAATATTCTTTTCCTGGTGAGCGGCACGGGTAAAGCCGGTATTCTTAAAGAAATCTTTAGCGCCGCAACGCCTCAATATCCTGCACAACTGATAGTACCCGAAGCCGGCAGCCTGTATTGGTTTGTAGATAAGGCCGCCGCCGGGGGTGTTTAAAGCCCCGCAAAATACATATCTGCAAATTGTACGGTTATAAAGATGGCAACAATATTTTGATACCTGCATCTTAAAGAAGAAGCCTTATTTTTGCCGCTCAAACAATACAAACCGTACTTGGGCAGCGTTGATCAGAATAGGGTATCCTATTTTACCGATAGTGTGATAAAGGAGTTTGCCCCACCGGTGCGGTTCACTTTTCCTTTTTATTACGAGCCGCATCCGTTGGCAAAGATCGCTGCTGCCGAACTGCAGCATTACCTCGAAACACATACCGGCCTTGGCCATAATTTCGGCCTCGATGCCGATGATACCGGTTTAGCCATCGGCAAGATGTTTGGCGTACTGGTGGTGCGCGATGGGGAGGGTAAGCTCGGCTACCTCTCCGCTTTCTCCGGCAAGCTGGCCGACTCCAACGATCACCCCACATTCGTTCCGCCGGTCTTTGATATGCTGGTGGAGGATAGCTTCTTCCTGAAGGGGCAGGAAGTGATCAGTGCCGTCAATACGGAGATCGAAGAGATCGAGTCGGGCGAAAACTATCACCGCCTGAAACTGGACCTCGAACAACTCACTGCCCAAGCCTCTGACGAAATAGCCTCCTTCAAAAAGCAATTAAAGACAAATAAGGAGACCCGCAAACTGGCCCGTGAAGCGAACCTCAGCCGGAACAGCAACGATGAAACTGCCTTTGCGCTCATCGAAGCCGACCTCGCCAAACAAAGCCACTACGACCGGCACCGCCTGCGCTTGCTTACCGACGAATGGAAGCAGCGACTGGAAGACATACGATCCAAATGGGCCGCACTGGAATCCCGTATCGAAGCGCTGAAAAACGAACGCAGGGAAAGATCAGGCGCCCTGCAGCAGCAGCTTTTCGAGCAATATGCCTTTCTCAATATAGCCGGCAAAAGCAAAAGCCTTTATGATATTTTTACTCCCACAGCATTTGGCAGGCCGCCATCGGGGGCGGGGGAGTGCGCCACCCCCAAGCTATTGCAGTATGCCTTTACCCATGGGTTCGAGCCACTGGCTATGGCTGAATTCTGGTGGGGCGCGTCGCCCAAATCAGATATCAGGAAGCACCGGCAGTTTTACCCGGCCTGTGCCGGCAAGTGCAAGCCCATACTGGAGCACATGCTGGAAGGAATGCCTGTGGACGACAACCCGTTCCTGCTGCCCGCCGAAGAAAGCATCAAGCTGGCGATCGTTTATGAAGACGACTACCTGCTGGTGGTCAATAAGCCTGCCGGCCTGCGCTCTGTGCCGGGCGTGAATATCGACGACTCGGTATATAGCCGGCTCAAATACCTATTGGTGGATACCGAGCCATTGCTTGTACACCGGTTGGATATGGGCACCTCCGGCCTGCTGGTGGTAGCCAAAACCCCCGAGGTACACAGGCACATTCAAAAGCAATTCCTCAACCGCACAGTGAGCAAGCGCTACACAGCACTGCTCTCTAAAGCCATTAGCCAACAAGAGGGAGAAATAGCGCTGCCCCTATGTGCCGACCCTTATGACCGGCCACGGCAAATGGTGTGCTTGACCACCGGTAAAAAAAGTGTGACCCGTTTTAAAGTAATAGCAACCACAGGCACCGTAACCAAAGTCCATTTCTGGCCACTCACCGGCCGCACCCACCAGTTGCGCATGCACGCCGCACATGAGCAGGGCCTTAATGCCCCCATTGTAGGCGATGACCTTTATGGCACAGCCTCCACGAGGTTGTACCTGCATGCTGCCTATCTTGCGTTTACCCATCCCAAAACAAAAGAGAAGATCATCTTCGAGGTTGCCGAAGATTTTTAGTGTTACTTATTAAATGCTTTCTGCTAGAAGATACGATCGTTGGGTGTGAATTTGTACTCAACGGAGCGCTTCATGACTTTGCGGCCTGCGGGTTTTGGAGCGGGAATGTCACATTGTGCTGCAATATTTTTTGTGGATAACTCTGTATTGTCATTTTGTGCAGGTGTGAGGTCTGTAGCGGGTTTTGGGGTGTTTTCGGGGTTGGCGGATGTCACATTGGATGTCTCGTTTTCTTCCGCGCTTATTTGCTCGTCGTGAGTATCTACCCCATCCCTGAAGGGAGATGTTAAGTCACCCTGCGAACCGCCTCCTGTAGGTGGTGTTGGTGGTAATGGTTCAGGAGTTGGGGATGAGGCTTCGCCATCTTCGGGCGGCAGGTCCTCCTTCGCTGAAGCTTCGGCGGATGAAAGATTCTGACTGCACCACTGTTCGTATTCTTTGTCGAAGGTGTCTTGTTCGTATCGGTAGTGGGAATAGTTGAGGAAGCGGCCGTCTTGCGCGAGGCTTTTGATGTATTGGGTGATGTGGGGCAATACATCGGCAAGGAGGGCCATGTCTTTTTTGCGGAGCTTCTCGGTGAAGCCCATGAATACTTCTACGCTTTCGGCGCAGGTGGCGTGACCGCTACGCATTTGCTTAATAGTTGCAGTAATGCGGCGGATGGTCTCGGATTCCTCCTTGGTGGGGTATGGCTGCTCTGTGCGCTGCGCTATTTTCAGGTTCATTTGGCCGAGTTGCTCGTAGTATTGCTCGATCAGTACGCCTGGGGCGTGGCTTGCAGCATACTTTGCCCTTTTCCATCCGCCTTCTTTCATCCACCTTAGGGAATGCACTTACGGCCAGGCCACCTATGTGTACCGGCTCATGCGCGGTGAATGGCCTTACCAGCTCAGCGGGTATGCACAGCCTGCCGGAGATGAGGGTAGGGGACGTTATATATACGGGCATGCGGTAGCGGGTAGCAATGGCCTCTATGCCCCGTATATGGTCGCCATGCTCGTGGCTGATGAAGATGGCCTTTACTTGCTCCATACTCAGCTCCAGCCGCCTCATGCGTTTCTCGGTTTCGCGAAGGGACAGGCCGGCATCTACCAGCACAGCTTCGTGGCCATTGCCCACATAGTAGCAATTGCCATTACTGCCCGAATTGAGTGATGCGATAAACAGAGACATGCTGCAAAATAACCGCATTTACGTCATTTTATAATGAATATAATTTGTTGCCATTAGGCTGGCGGAGATTTAAAAACAATGATTAATTTGTACCCAAATGATGGTGTATGGCCCGCAAGTATTTCAGCAATTTTAAGCAATCGAAAAAGGAGGTGATCCAATGGCGCAGCCACGAGGTGACGCGCATAGAGGCATTCAGCGATGCGGTATTTGCCTTTGCGGTAAGCCTGCTCATTATTTCGCTGGAAGTACCTAAAAACTCAACTGAGCTGCTGGAGAGCCTTCGTGGCTTTATACCGTTTACTTTTTGCTTTGGCTTTATAGCCATGATCTGGTACCGGCAATACTGCTTTTTCAGGCGTTATGGTATGCACGATGTGGCCACTATCTTTCTCAACTGCACCCTTGTGCTGGTTGTGCTGTTTTATGTATACCCGCTTAAGTTTATGATATCTGCATTGATGATGAAGGAAGCTTTTACAGTAAAGGTTGGCGATACTTTGCAATTGCTCTGTTTCTATACCGGCGGATTTGCGGCTATCTATTTCTTGTTTGTACTGATGTATATGAATGCCCATGCCAAGCGGGAGGAATTGCATCTTACCGATGTGGAGGCCTTCGAAACCCGTACACAGATATACCTCAACCTGCTCCTGTCGGCGTATGCCCTTGTGATGATGGCTGTGGGTATCTGTTTGAACAGGATAGCACCGGAAAGCACTTTTGCCGGCCTCGTCTTATTTTCGTTCATAGGTATACCAATAGGTATCATGATGAGCAAGAGAAAGAAGACATTTAAGCAAAAATTTGGTCAGGTGCCGATGGCAGAGATCGCTCATAATCCGGAGGGATAACCTATTAATATAGTTGAAATGATCAGAAAATATTTAAACAATATCGCCCAATCAAAGAAGGAGAAGATCACGTGGCGCAGCCATGAAGTGACGAGGATAGAGGCATTCAGTGATGGGGTACTTGCGTTCGGGGTCAGTTTGCTGGTGATCTCGCTGGAAGTACCCAAAGATTCAAAAGCATTGATGGACTCGCTGGAAGGGCTGATACCGTTTGGGTTCTGTTTTTTTGGTGTTTTCTGGATATGGAAATCGCAATATCGTTTTTTCAGAAGGTATGGCCTGCATGATGATGTGACACTGGGGCTCAACGCTGCATTGCTTTTTGCGACGCTGGCCTATCTCTACCCGCTCAAGTTTTTGTTCAATTCGGCTTTAATGCCGAATGGGTCGTATGTGATACAGTCGGGCGATGAGATAAAAATATTCGTATTGTACATGACAGGTTTTGGATTCATTAACCTGCTTTTTGTCTTTATGTATCTAACAGCATTGTACAAGCGCAAAGCGATCAAATTAACAGAAGCGAGGTATTTGAAACGAAAACTACCTTGTGGTTCTTTCTATTTCCTGTCATTATTACAATAGCCGTTATTGCCTATATCTATTCTGTTATTTCGATTGATCCCAAATATCTACAGGTGTCTTATTATATTCTTGGTTTGCAGGTAATCCTTCCACGCTGGTTCAAGCGAAAGAGGGAGCGTCTCTTCAAAAAGAAATTCGGTGACATCCCTGAGGTGGAGATCAATCATAACCAGGAAGGGTAAGCTTCTGCCAGGAATAGTCAATATCTGATTGGCCCTTTCAGGGTAGTTAATGACCGGTTAATCTGCCCATGTTGGTACGGTTGTGTATAAACTTCTTTTGTTGTCCCAAAAGAATACCGTTTTTTTGTATCGCTATATACCTTATTAGAGATAATTGATAATATGAGTGGAGTTAACAAGTATGCTGTAATAGTAGCCGGTGGTAAAGGAACGAGGATGGGAACGGATGTGCCCAAACAATTTCTGCCATTGCATGGCATGCCTATGCTTTGCTACCCCGTTCGGGCGTTTGCCGAGGCCGTGCCGGGCATACACCTTATACTGGTGCTCCCTGCCGACCAAGTGGGTAGCGCACACACTGTACTACGGTCTTATCTTGGGGGCATCAATGTATCTATAGTGGCAGGGGGAGAGACCCGCTACCACAGCGTGCAAAACGGCCTGAAGCTGATCGCCGATGATGGTATCGTATTCGTACACGATGGTGCAAGGCCCGTCATTTCAGGTAAGCTCATACAGCATTGCCTGGCGCACACTATTATACATGGCAGCGCCATACCCGCAGTGCCCGTGACCGAAAGCATGAGGCTGCTGGATGGCGAGGGCTCAAAGCCGGTAGTGCGCGAGCATCTTCGGATCATACAAACACCGCAAACATTCAGTACGGGTATCATACTCCCCGCATTCAGGCAGGAGTTCCAGCATTACTTTACCGACGAGGCTACCGTGGTAGAAGCCTCAGGCCAGAAGGTGCACCTTGTAGACGGGGAACGGGAAAACATAAAAGTGACCACCCCCGAAGACATGATCGTAGCCGAGGCCCTGCTGAAACAACACCGGGAGCTATTGCCAAGGGATTGAATTATCTTTGTGTGGTGAATAGGATATGCTGTTTGTTATTCTGCCTTTTGTATATGCACTCTTCAGTGTGCACAGCCCAGCAATATGATACTGCAAGTACATTTAAGGTGCCTATAGAGCTCGATTCCTTTACTGTGCACACGGGATTTGATGTCAACGCATTTATCCGCAGGGTGCGCAACGATACTACGTTTTATAAGGCGTTCAAGAATATGAGGTTTGTGCCTTATGATGCCGTGAACGACATTAGAGTATTGGACAAAGAGGGTAGTGTAGCGGCTTCATTGCACAGCAAAACACACCAAAACTATAAAGACCGCTGCCGGAATACACAGGTATTGGAACAATCTGTAACAGGGGATTTCTTTGACCGGCATGGCGACTACAACTACTATACCGCAGAACTGTTTGCTTACCTGTTCTTTGCAAAGGACCCGGTGTGCAATGAAAGCGACGTGGTGGCAGGTGCTATGGATACAAAGGCCGGTGGTAAAATGGGCAAAAGCAAGTACCAGTTGCAGCAGCTCATCTTCAACCCCGGGTCGCGTGTGAACGGCGTACCTTTCATGGGCGACAGGGCATCGGTGTTTGATGAGGGCGAGGCAGAGAAATACGATTTCAAAATAACGCAGGAGCAGTGTGGAGGTGAGTCGTGCTTTGTATTCCGCATCAAACCGAAGGCAGGGGAGGAACGTCATGCATTGTATAACGAGCTCACTACCTGGTTTCGCAAGGGTGATTACAGCATTGTGGCGCGCGATTACTCGCTGTCGTACAGCAACCTGCTTTATGACTTTGATGTGCGGATGAAGGTGCGTACACAGCAGGTGGGGACTAAGCTATACCCCACGCACATAGAGTACGATGGCAACTGGCATGTAGTGACTAAGAAACGGGAGCGGGTAAGGTTTAGTGTAGATGTTACTTACTGATGTTGCAATTATGCCAAATAGACATCTGTCTTATTTGTGGATTTTCGGAACAGATAGGTGTTATTTATGGCCACCACATAGGCACATAGACCACATAGGTGCAGTAATTGAGCTAATGTGGTCTTATAATTTATGAGTATAGACCACATAGACTATGTGACGTATGTGCCTCCTATGTGGTGGAAAATATCGCGCTATTCACTGTGTGATTTGATTGTATAAGTATTAGGCTCCGAACTGGCGCAAATGGTGGTCCATATGCTTGTAGTTGAGTGAGTTCCATTCGCTTTCCGTCATTTTGCCAAAGAAGGGGTGGGGGTTCTTGGCAAGGTTGGCGGGTGCGGTGGCAGATAAGCGGCTCAGCATAGTAGTGAGCCTTTGCTTTTCCTCTTGAAATTCTTTGGCCCCAATGATCACAAAGCTTTTATCTGTTGGCAATCCTTGTTTGAAAGGTTCCTCTGAAACAACACTCTTTTTAGCCATCTTACCAAATATCCTGCCCAGCAATCCTTGCTTGCCAGCTCCTTCGCCCAGGTTGGCCTCGATGGCTGCGCTGCAATGAGCCATCATTTGTGCCACATCCATTTTGCCCCACTGGCGTTGCGAGTTTGGCGTCAGTGTATTGATCCTTGTTATCAGCTCGTTCAATACTTCGGGGGTGTGGATGTTCTTCATGTCATTATCGGTTGAGAGTGGCAAATATACAATCCGTATCGTTATATAAAGCAGTGTTATAGCAAACTTTGTAAAACGTTAAAATGGAAGATCTTAGGTTCTTTTTATTGCCGATTATAGCTAACTTTACATACAAATTTTAAGACCAATATGGATAATTATAATCAGAATTTCTCTAACTACACGGTTATTGACAGTCAGCCTGCATCAGGTTCAGGCGTTGTGGCCAAGAAATTTATGGCCGGTGTTTTTTTATGGATGTTTGTGGCGCTTGCGGTATCTACACTTTTTGCGGTGCTGTATTCCACTAATCAATCGCTCTTTTCAGAACTCTACACACAAAATGAGCATGGTATGCTACGCCCAAGTGGCCTGGGATGGCTGGTTACCTTAGCGCCTTTTGGTTTCATCCTGATCATGCAGTTCGGTATGAACAAACTTTCACCCGGTGCGCTCACCTTCCTGTTCCTGGCCTTCGCCGCGGTACTGGGTATCAGTCTTAGCTACATACTGCTCGTATATACAGCTGGATCGGTTATCGGATGCTTTGCTGCTGCATCGGTTATGTTTGGCGTAATGGCAGTTATGGGTTATACAACTGATAAAGACCTTACTTCTTTCGGGCGCATACTTTCTATGGGGCTTATAGGTATTGTTGTGGCTATGCTCATCAATATGTTCCTGCACAGTTCCGGCCTGGAGTACCTCATCAGCATTATTGGTGTTGCAGTGTTCACCGGCCTTACCGCTTATGATACACAGAAGCTGAAACGCATAGGCGCCGGCCTTGAATTCGCAGGTACATCTGCCGGAGACACTAAGAAGCTGGTATTGATGGGCGCTTTAAGCCTCTACCTCGACTTCCTGAACCTGTTCCTTATGCTGCTCAGGTTGTTCGGCAACAGGAGAAACTAATACAGATCGAAAAAATACAGCGGCTGCTCGATTGTGAGCAGCCGTTTTTGGTTATATTTGATACAGTATAGCATTCTGAATAGAACTGCTTTTAAAGCCATTATCCCGTGGGATTTGGAATTTGTAAACTTTGGAATTTAGCCACTTATGCTCAACCTTAAAATAATCATTGCCAGTACCCGCCCCGGCCGCAAGGGCCCGGCTATTGCTTCCTGGTTTTACGATATAGCAGTAAAGCACCCGGAATTCAATGTGGAGCTGGTAGACCTTGCAAAGATCAACCTGCCCTTTCTTGATGAGCCGGAGCATCCCCGATTTCAAAGATACCAGCACCAGCATACTAAGGACTGGAGCGGCCTGATCAATGCCGCAGATGCTTTTGTTGTGGTGACATCTGAATACAATTATGGCTACCCGGCTACTATTAAAAATGCACTGGATTTCCTGTCGAAAGAATGGGCCTACAAGCCAATGGCCTTTGTGAGCTATGGCGGTGTTTCGGGTGGCACCCGTGCTGTGCAGATGCTGAAGGGGGTAATTACAGCATTGAGCATGATGCCTTTGTCTGAGGCGGTGCATATCCCGGCATTCACCAAACACATAGATGAGAGCGGTAAATTCAATGGCGAACCGGGCCTCGATAAATCAGCAGATGTAGTGCTCAATGAGCTCTATCGCTGGGCGGTGGCTTTGAAGACGATGAGGAGTTAATGAGGGTTTTTGTGTATATATTTATGAAATTTCACTATTAGGTAGGTGTCATGGTGAGCCTCGTCGAACCATGGCGCCGTTGAGTATTATTAGATATTGAGGTTTGGAAGTGTAATATATTACGTATTACCTGTTCAGCAACGGTATCATGGTTCGACGAGGCTCACCATGACACCTACTTGTATATGTTTAGTCGACTCTTGCAAAGAATTTATGAGCTTTGCATCCTTAGAGGACATTGATAATTCGTAGCTCTACACCTTCTTATCCTTTTTGTGCACCACTACCACCCAGTCGTCAATATTTACGTTGAACGGCATATTGCCGATCTTTACTATGGCGCGTTTGTCGCGTAGTTCGGATAATGTGCCTACCTGGTGGTTCTCTTTGTTGCGCACCAGGTCACCTACCTTTGGCTGGCCGCCACGCAGGTCATAGTTTTTGTCGGCTTTCTTTGCTGCAGCGGCATTGCCCTGCACCTGCTTTTTCCTGAACAATACATTCTCTGCGGCATCTATCACCTCTTGTTTGTTCTCTGCCTTTTTCCAGTCCTGTATGATCTGTTTGAACTTGCGCTCTGTGTCCCGCAGGTAATCGAGTTCTTCCTTCTTTATCTGGTTTTGCAGATGCAGTATTTCGCGTTCCTGCTTTAGTTTTTCTTTGTTGGTGAGCTCTTCAAAGTTCTTCTTCAGCTTTTGGTTCTCTTTCAGCAGTTTGTCCAGTTCCTTTTCCTTGTCACCCAGCCGTACAGATTGCTGCTCGGTTTGGTGCAGCATCTTATCCAGCTTGAAGTGTTCTCGCTGAGTGAGTTGTTTAGCTCTTTCTATTACAGCCGTAGGCAGGCCGCTACGCTGTGCTATGGCAAAGGTGTACGAGCTGCCCGGCTTGCCTATGCCCAGTTGGTACAGAGGTTCCAGCTTTTCTTCGTCAAAGGCCATCGCCCCGTTAAAGATGCCTTTCACTTTGCCGGCCATTACTTTCAGGTTCAGGTAGTGGGTGGTGATGATGCCGATGGCGTGTTTTGCTGCCAGGTCTTCCACTATCGCCTCTGCGAATGCCCCGCCCAGGTTGGGGTCACTTCCGCTACCCAACTCATCAATGAAGAAGAGCGTCTTGCCATTGGCAAAGTCCATAAAATGCTTCATATCGCGCAGGTGCGCACTGTAAGTGCTCAGCTCATGCTCTATAGATTGTGTATCGCCTATCTGCACCATCAGTTGTTTGAAGATGCCTATCTCTGATCGTTCATCGGCAGGTATCAGCAAGCCGGCCTGCACCATCAGTTGCAGCAGGCCCACAGTTTTCATGGATACGGTCTTTCCACCTGCATTAGGCCCGCTAATGATGAGGATGCGTTGCTGCCTGTCCAGTGTTATGTTCAGTGGTATGGTTGGCTTACCGGCTGCTTTATTGTGTAAGTACAATAAGGGGTGGCATGCCTTTACCAATTGCACCAAGGGGTGGGGGCTAAGGCGGGGTATATTACCATTCATGTCTACTGCGAGGAGTGCCTTTGCCCTGATATAGTCATAGATACCACACAGGTGGTAATAGGCCTCCAGTTGTGGTGCGAAAACGCCCAGGTCTTTGGTTACCTGCACCAGTATGCGGTGTATCTCCCGGCCTTCGGCACGCTCCAGCGAGAAGATCTCATTATTCAGTTCTATTGTTTCTTCCGGCTCTATGAATACCGTTTTTTGGGTATCACTTTCGCCGTGCAATATGCCCTTTACTATGCGCTTGTATTCCGCAAGCACAGCGGCGGTGCGGCGCCCATTCATAAAACTCTCCGAGATATCTGCGAGGTAGCCATTCTTACTTAGTTTGCGCAGCACACTCTCAAAGGTGCGCCTGGCCTCATACCTCGCCTTGCCCAACTCTGAGCGGATGCGCATCAGCTCAGGCGATGCATTGTCGCGCACTATGCCGCTATCGTCTATCACTGCATTGATGAGCTCTGTTATTGCCTTTTCATAGGTTACACGTTCGGTTATCGTTCGGAGGGCAGGGAATAGCTCATTGTTCTTTTTGAACCATTGCAGTATATCTTTTATGTTCAGCGCCAGTTGTTTGAACGCCACCAGTTGCTCGCCTGAAAGTACCCCATTGATTACCACCAGCAGCTTTAGTTCTTTCTGCATGTTGCGGGTGAAGTCATTGGGAAAATGCTCGCCGCCACCCAGTATATTTTTGAATTCATTGGTCTGCTGCAACTCCCGCTCCATGTGGTCCATGCGGGTATGAAAGCGGATATTGACCACACGCTCCCTTGCCGCATCAGTGCGGCACTTCTGTATCAGCAGATCACAAATTTTATTGAACTCCAGGGCTTCGGCGGCATGCGCCGGGTATAACTGCATCATCTATCTACCGCTCACATTTAGCATATAATCCGTAAATTCTTCCAATGTTGTATTAAAATCACCGGTTACCTCAGAAGAAACGTTTGGATATTTGCCATTACGTTTATTTTCTTCTCTCCATAACAGGAAAGTAACAAAATCAGCCACCTTCGCCTTTTGGTCGTCAGTTAGAGCTTCGATCTGTGTTTTAAGTTCTTCGCTGATCATTATCTACTTTTTTCGTTCACAAATTTAGCTAAAAGCCGACATTTAAGACTTTTCGGAATAAATCTTAATTAGTAAACAAGCTCACCAAAAAATGCAACATACTAATGATTATGGGCAGCCCGATCAGCAGGAGGCCCTTTAATATGCCTGCTATATCCAGCGGGTGATCGGCGGGGTCGCTTTCATTAAATGCCTTATTTATCTTCCGCTCTATGTCCCGCAGCCTCAGCTTTGCCGGGATCATGAACAAGGACAGCAGTAGGCTGCTGAGCACTGCTATCAGTAGTACATACCTGTAAGCAAATGGCGAGTAGCCAAGATCATCTGTTATCTTTTGCACGAAGTCCATACTATTGATGGAAGTGTAAAGCACCCCGGTGGTCAGCACAATGAGACTCAGTGCTACCGATGCCACTATGAGCAATGCTGAGAAAAGAGAATTGAGCTCACCGAGCATTTTTTTATAGTACAGAGCGTCTCGTTCTTTGGTACTGTCATTTATGGATATGTTGGATATGAGCATGAACCCGGTAAAACAGCAGACGCCTGTTATCGCAGTAATACTTGCGATAACACCCAATGCCACATACATATTTTTATAAAACAGGCCATTGGTCATCAGGTTGGGGTGGAAGAACGCGAAGAAAGATATGATGACAAAGGAACTTGTGACCAGCATAGCCAGCACCACATTAATGATCATTTTGCCGGTCCTGTTCACATCAGCCTCGGGGTATAACCTTCTGAAATTGCGGATGGCCACACAAGCAAAAACAGCGAGCACCGGGAACAGGCAGTACTGGATAATGAGCAGCAGCACCCACAATACAAAGCCCGGGTATGCTGTAAAGAAATCCATGTTCTGCGGATAGGTAGTGGCAAAATTGCGGACATGTCGCTGGTAATGGCCGGGGGAGACATCCCGGCTAAACAAAAAAGAATGGGTAATGTAGTAATCCCACACAATGGGACGTGTTATTTGCCGGGTACTGTCAATAACGCTGAAATCGATAAGGCACTCATTAGTGAATGAATCAGCGTTGATGAATAACTGCTTGTCGATGAGCATGCACTTGATCATGGAGTCTGACAATTCTGTTATCAAATGTCTCCGGTAGTGAATTTCCTGTAGCATGGTATCTTGCTGGGCAGAATGAAAAGAGGTATCACGCGCTGCCTCAGCTTCATAAAACGATAAAATAGAGTCCACAACTATTGCCGGCTGGTATTCGATCTCATGAAAGGCATCGTGCTGAGACAGCAGTATGGAAACTCCGGCCATAAAACCGATCAATGCCACAAAGGTGAGCAAGACGGTCTTTACAGACCCGGTTATGATCACTTCTTTTTTTTGAGATGTATCTGCCATATTGGTCATTTTTACGGCCCTTTGGCCAATGCTACTACAGAATAGCATTAGCGATAAATTTAATTAAAAGATTAACAGATAGTATATAGCGGTTCAAAATCGTTTTGCACATAGCGTTTTATTGTCCAGAAGCGATGATTTTAACCTTTTTTACATCATAAAAACAGTTAAATTGCGTACTACTTCTATGAACAACTACGATCGGCTGATAGAGCGGTTAGATGCTTTTATACGGAAATACTATGCAAATAAAGTGATCAGGGGCAGCCTTGTTTTTTTAAGTTGCCTGTTATTCTATATCCTTACGGTAAGTGTGAGCGAATATTACCTGTATATGCCGGTTTGGCTGCGCGTTACGGTGATGTCGTTATTTGTGGTACTTGGGTTATCTGCGTTGGTGGTTTGGATCATTGTTCCGCTGTCTAAAATGTGGCGGCTGGGCAAAGTCCTCTCTCACGAGCAGGCTGCCAATATCATAGGCCGTCATTTTCCCGAGGTTAGCGACCGGCTGCTGAATATCCTCCAATTGAAGAACCAGCCCGATTCCCATTCCAGCCGTGAACTCATAGAGGCCAGCATTAACCAGAAGATCAGCCGCATATCCGTAGTGCCTATCACCAATGCGATAGACCTCTCCAGGAACAAAAAATACCTGCCCTACCTTTTGCCATTGGTATTGGTTGCTGTATTTATATTGGTGGCCGCGCCCAATGTATTCAAAGAAGGTTCATCGCGCCTGCTACAGCCTACAAAAGCCTTTGAAAAGCCTGCACCCTTCAAATTCGTTATTAAAAACCCTTCGCTTACGGCCATCCGTAATGCGGATTTTGTACTCACCTTGCAAATGACAGGCGCTACCATGCCCGCCGAAGTATTTGTAGAAACAGGTACAGAGCGTGTGCCGATGCAGCCAATGGATAACCATAGCTTTCAATATACCTTCCGTAATGTGACCGAGGCGGTCAGCTTTCGGTTCTTTGCGGCGGGCTTTTATTCTTCTTCCAATACTTTGCGGGTGGTGCAGCGGCCAGTGCTTAAAGCCTTCAAAGTACAGGTAAGCTATCCGACATACACCGGTAAGAAAAATGAATCGCGCAATAGCCTCAGTGATATGACCGTGCCTGTGGGTACCCTCATCAGTTGGGCACTGCTTACCGATCATACCGATGCGGCCAATATACATTTTGGCAATGGTGCGCCTATTGCGCTCACCAATACTGCATCCATGTTTGGTTTCCAGTACCGGTTCATGAATGATACTGCGTATACCATCACTCTTCAGAATCAAAAAGAAGGCATTGCAGACAGCTACAAATACCAGGTGCAGGTGATACCCGATCAATACCCGGTGATACAGGTGCAGCAGATAAAAGATACAGTATCGGGCAAGCAGGTATTGCTCACCGGTACTGCCGGTGACGACTATGGCATTACGCGGGTTACGTTTAATTATGAAATAAGCGATAAGAACAAAACGATAGATAAGAAAAGTTTCCCTTTAAAAACCACACCGGGGTCGCTCACTACTTTCGAGCATTACTTTGATATGCTGCCTCTCAACCTGCAGCCGGGCCAAAAGGTATCTTACTTCATAGAGGCCTGGGACAATGACGGGGTGCATGGCAGCAAGGCATCGCGCAGCGAGGTGATGACCTACCTCATGTACAACGATAAGCAGATAGACTCTGCCATCAATGAGAATTCAAAGCAGATCAACTCGGGTATCAGTAATGGCGCACAGCGCACCCAGCAGTTGCAGAATGAGTATAAGGATATGCAGTCGAAAATGTTGCAAAGCAACAGCATGGAATGGGACCAGCAGGAATCATTGAAGGAAATGATGAAGAAGCAGACCGATCTCAAAACTAACCTGGAAAACATCAAGCAGCGGTTTGAAGAGCAGATGCAGCATAGCGAGCAAAAGCAGCACAGCGACGAGCTCAAAGACAAACAAAAAGACCTGGACAAGCAACTGGATAACCTGCTGAATGAAGAACTAAAAGAAGAGATGAAGAAGCTGCAGGACCTCATGCAGAAGCTGAATAAAGAAGATGCGGTAGAGGCAATGCGCAAAATGGAGCAGGACAATAAGCTCTTTAAAATGGATATGGAGCGCATGCAGGAGCAGATGAAGCAGATGGAGATGCAGATGCGCATGGAAGACCTTGCGAATAAAATGGAGGACCTTGCTAAAAAAGAAAACAACCTGGCCGACCAAACCGACAAACTGGATAAGAAAGAACAGGCTGATAGTAAGCAAGGAGACAAGCAGGATAAGGATGCCGGCAAGGACAACAAAGACACGAAAGACAGCAAGGATGGTAAAGATGGCAAAGACAGTAAGGATGCAAAGGACAAGAAGGAATCAGACGCGCTGAGCAAAGAGCAGAAAGACCTGAAGGACCAGTTGGAAAAGGCGATGAAGGATGACATGAAAGAATTGCAGAAGCTGGCCAAAGAAACAAAGCAGGATGATAAGGTGGCCGATGAGGCACAGGATGCCGGCGATGCTGACCAGGACATGCAGGACAGCAAGGACGCGCTGGACAAGCAACAGAACAGCAAAGCATCAAAATCGCAGAATAGCGCGGCGAAGAAAATGGATAAGATGGCCAAATCGCTGAAGAAAAAGGCAGGAGGAATGGGTGGCGATGAGATCGAGATAGACATTCGGGCTACGCGCCAGGTACTGAGCAACCTGATCAGGCTGTCCTTCGACCAGGAAGACCTGATGACCAAGGTCGCAGTCACCTCGCCCGCCAGCCCTGTTTATCTTGCCAACCAGGAGGAGCAGACAAGGCTGTACCGAAATTCAAAAATGATCAAAGACAGTTTGTTCGCACTGAGCAAGCGGGTGGAGAAAATGTCTGTGCATGTGAACAAGGAAACTTCTGAGCTGGAGTACAATATGCAGAAATCGATGGATGCACTTGATAAACGCAACATCGCAGGTGCGCGCACCGATGAGCAATATGTAATGACACATACCAACAATCTGGCCCTGATGCTCAATGAGCTGCTGGCCAACCTGATGCAGATGCAGGCAGAAGGCAAAAAGCCAAGCGAGGGAGAAGGGGAGGGGTCATGCCCTAAGCCGGGCTCCAAGCCTGGTAAGGGTTCCAAGCCTGGCTCCGGGGTGCAGCTTGCAGATATCATCACTCAGCAAAAGCAACTTGGGCAATCGATGGGCGGATTGAAACAGGGACAGAAGCCAGGCCAGCAACCGGGAGGAAAACAAGGGCAGAAGCCAGGGCAAGGACAGCCGGGCAGCGGCGCACAGGGCAACCAGGGCGATCCTCAGAATTCAGAATATGGCGATGCCGAGCAATTGGCACGCCTTGCCGCACAGCAGGCCTCACTGCGCCGCAAGATACAGGAGCTGATGAGCGAGCTGAACAGCAAAGGCCTAAGTGGCGCTAAAGAACTTAGGGAGATAGAGCAGAAGATGGACAAGAACGAGACCGACCTCGTGAACCGCAAAACAGGTGCGGAACTGATGCTGCGCCAGAAAGACATTGAGACCCGAATGCTGGAGGTGGAGAAATCATTGCGGGAGCAGGAGCAGGACGATAAACGATCTTCTAAAAGCGCGCAGGATATGAGCAGGCCAATACCCCCTGCTTTGCAGAAGTATGTCACCGATCAGAAACAACTACTCGAATTGTATAAAACAGTGCCTCCTTCACTCAAACCATACTACCGCGAAATGGTGGAAAACTACTTCCACATCATTGGTAATAAGTAGCTGAATTTCATTATGTTAAGGTTAAATTGTTGCGTCTTAACAACCGGTTATAATATCTGGCACGATTGTTGGATATAAATTATTTCAAGTTAATTGTTTGTATTGTATGAAAATACTTTATAGTTTTAACTCACAGTTAGTTTGAAATTAGTTCTTAACCATTAAAAACGTAGCATATGTTTTTTACAAGAACGCATAACTTTCATTTCTCCGTTCCTAAGGACGACCTTAAGAACCGCCTCATCGGCGAACATGTACAGATCCACAATTTAGATTTCGAGATCCTCGACAAAGGGGAGCGGAAGCTGAGTATTGTGCCTCATGCCGAGCAGGTAGACGCCATCAAAACGCTGCCGATCACTAATGTGGATCTGCAGGAAGATGGTGATCACACAAGGGTTGTAGTCACCTCCCGCATCCGCGCAATTGATTCCGGTGGGCCAATGCTCATCATGATCATTTGCTCGATGCTCATCGGTGCATCAGCGGTGCTGATGTTCGTTGGTGGAGAGCCGGTCATTACCTATGCAGCGCTTGGTATAGGTGTGGGTATACTGGCCATATTCATGGTGCGGATGCAAATGGGCTACTTTGATTATGTGCGCAAGGTGCGTGCATACGTCAAATCCAAGGCCCTGGCGAATGAAGCAGGCGTGTCTTACTCATAGTATCCGGGAGCGGTTCTGATCCGCTCATTATGGCCAGCCCTGTCAAAATCCTCCACCGCTTGGAGGCTGGGAATTGTCACATCAAAAGGCGGCATATTATACCAATTATAAGTCATCGAAATCATGCACGAGATTGGCAGATTATTCGCGCGAGATTTGCTACCACATAGGCACATAGAGCACATAGTCTATGTGGTCTGCACTCATATGTTTTAAGATCACATAGGCAGACTTACTCCCACCTATGTGGTCTATGTGCCAATGTGGTGGCCTTGAATAGCACAAGATCATACCTGAAACTTGCACGACGAATAAGTGTCTAACTAGTATAGTCCGATCGGAATATTACTCTATATACTGTTTCAGGCTATCTATTGCTACTTCCCCTGAAAATATCCTGATCAGTTTCCTGTCGGCATCATAGATATTGATCTGTGGCAATGCCTGGTACAAAAAAGCTTTATCGATGAAGCCTGAACTATCTGTGCCTACTGTAATGGTAGGGTATTCAGCGGTATGAAAGTTTTTTACAAAGTTCGGTATGTATTGCCGCATCTGTGGTGTGGATATCAGTATCAATTTCGACTTGGAGAAATACGAGATATTTTTTTCCATCCGTTCTGTTTGGTCTTCGCAGTGCGAGCAGGTGGGGTTGAACATCATCACAAAAAGGTTATTGCCATCATTGATATCTTTGTCAGTGATCTCCACTTTGCTTTTGTCTTGTATTACTTCTTTGTTGTGTTTCTTGTTTTTTTTGTGGGCTATGCTGTCTTTGATCACCTGTTCTGTGTTTGCAATATAGCTGCTGGTATCATAGTATGGCATCAGCCGCATAGGTGGCATAGGAGCGCCCGTTTTTTTATAGTCAAATATAACTTCGTCCTTCTTATCTATTACTTTTAAGGATGCCGTATTTTTTTGCTGTGCAAGGGCAGGAATAGCCAATGCAAGTAATGCCGGTAAAAATAATCTGCTTAACATGCAGCTAATTTAGGAAATTAAGTGAAAAAATGGTCATAAAATTTGTCAACGTTGCTTATCCTCTACTACTGTATGTATTCTTTCAGGCTATCTATTTCCACATCGCCTGTAAATGTTTTGATCAGTTTCCTGTCGGCATTATAAATATTGATCTGCGGGAGGGCCTGAAATAAAAATACTTTATCGCTGAAATTAGAACTGTCTGATCCTACTATAATACTCGGATATTCGGCGGTATGGAAAGCCTTTATAAAGCCCGGCAGGTATTCCCGCATGTGGGTTGTGGAAAGCAGCAATAATTTAGATCTATTGAAATATGCGATATTTTTTTCAAAAAGCATTGTTTCATCTTCGCAGTGAGAGCAGAGCGGGTTAAAGGTCATTACTAAGAGGTTGGCACCATTATTTACATCTGCATTGGTAACAGCCTTTTTGCCCGTGTCTTGTATTACGTTCCTGTCCCTCTTCTTAATTTTTTTGTGGGCAATGCTGTCCTTTATGGCCATCTCTGTATTGGGTATGGCCATGTTGCCGGTATCGTAATAAGGTATGAGCCGCAGGGGGGGCATTGGCGCTCCCGGTTGGGTATATTCTATTTGAGTATCCTTCTTCTTTTCTGTAGCTTTGGATAGCGGGGTCTTTGTTTGCGAGAACGCATTTAAAGAACCGGTGAGCAACGAGAACAGTAACAGTTTTCTTAACATGCAGCTAATTTAGGGGATTAACTGAAAAAACGATCATAAAGTTTATGCCTGCATTGAACATGCCGCTTGCGGAACGGGTACGGCCACAAACATTAGGCGAATTTATAGGGCAGGAGTACCTGGTGGCACCGGGCAAGGTACTGGAGCAGATGATCAGGAGTGGTAAAGGCCATTCCATCATTTTCTGGGGGCCTCCGGGTGTTGGAAAGACTACTCTTGCCCAGATCATTGCTCATTCGCTTCACATGCCGTTCTTTACCCTTAGCGCAATAGATAGCGGTGTGAAGGATGTGCGGGCGGTCATAGAACTGGCACGTAAAAGCGGCCATGCGCTATTGTTCATAGATGAAATACACCGGTTCAATAAGGCGCAGCAGGATAGCCTTCTTGGTGCAGTAGAGAAGGGTATTATTACACTCATAGGCGCGACTACAGAGAATCCTTCATTTGAGGTCATTAGTGCGCTACTCAGCCGTTGCCAGGTATATGTGTTGAAGCCGCTTAATGAAGAACACCTGATGGCATTGGTAATGCAGGCTATACAGCACGATGAGTGGCTGTTCAATCAGCACCTGCAGATCAAAGAATGGGAAGCCCTCATGCAGCTTAGTGGCGGCGATGCCCGGCGCCTGCTCAACCTGGTAGAACTGGTAGCATCTTCGCTGCCGGATGATGATAAGACAGTCACGAACAATATAGTGCAGGACATTGTACAAAGCAAGATGGCCCTGTATGATAAATCGGGTGAGCAGCACTATGACATCATCTCGGCGTTCATCAAGTCGTTGCGGGGCAGCGACCCTAATGCTGCCGTATACTGGCTGGCCCGCATGATAGAGGGTGGGGAAGACCCTAAATTCATAGCGCGCCGCATGGTGATACTGGCGAGCGAAGACATAGGAAATGCCAATCCTAATGCCCTGTTGCTGGCTACTGGCTGCTTCCAGGCGGTAGAGCTTATAGGCTATCCTGAGTGCAGGATCATTCTTTCGCAGTGCGCAACTTATCTCGCTTCATCGGCCAAGAGCAATGCAGCCTACATGGCCATCAATAATGCGATGTCGCTGGTGCAAAAAACCGGCGACCTGCCCGTGCCGCTGCCTATACGCAATGCGCCAACAGGACTGATGAAGAAAATGGATTATGGCAAAGGCTATAAATATGCCCACGATTTCCCCGGCAACTTTGTAGACCAGGAATTTCTGCCCGAAAAGATAGCGGGAACCAAACTCTATGACCCTGCCAACAACGCTACCGAAGCCCGCATACGCGAGTACCTGAAGAACTGCTGGAAGGAAAAGTATGGGTATTGACGGTAATGATGCTGTTTAGAAAGCTACTTGCCGCTGTTCACAAACAGTTCAGTATAATATATGGTACCATCAGCGCTTTTGGCGATGGCTATACCGGTGAGGTCATAATTGCCTTCTATATTCTTTTTATGCTCGGGGCTGCGTAGCCACATATCTACCACATTTTTAGCCGTATGCGGGCCTTCGGCCACATTTTCGCCCCAGCCATTCGCTCCTTTTATTTGTTTATTGATGATGGCCACCCTGTCGTCAAACCCGTCATGGCTGAAAGGTACTTTACCGCTCGCCATATTTGCGCTGTGTGTGCCTGCAACCTTTGCGATCATGGGGCTCATCTTTAATGCAGGCAGTTTCATTTCCGTCCTGTGCTTGTTTACCAGTTGTAATACCTCTGTAGCCAGTTGGCTGTAGTCGGTGCTTTTTTTCTGGGCAGTTGCATCTGCAACGCAGAAAAACGAAAGGAGAATAACACTGAATAATGATAAGAAAGTTTTTTGCATCGTGTTTCCAGGTTAGTTCTTAAATTCCTTTTCCGATTTGCAGCCTCTCACCTTGCCCGTTTTCCAGGCTTTCATATCTTCTTTGTAGGCTGCTTTGTTTCGGTCGGTTACATAATCAGGATCGAGTGTACTTAGGTCGGGCTTGCCTGCGTTTACCCAGGCAGTGTACCAGAGATCCGCGGTCAGTCTGATAGAGGCCCTCATTTGTTGCTCCACCATGCCATCCAGTAATTCGTGATACACATGGGCGTACTCAAAGGTATGCACCGGCGCTCCGAATTTATTCTTTGCAGGTTGTCCGTCTGCGCCCATTACATACTGCTTGTCCATTGGATTGTCTTTCTTTAGCTTGGCTTCTATTCGCAACAGGGTGGGGGCCTTGCTATGGCTGCTGTCTATCGCATCCCATACGGCCTTGTCAATATTGCTGATGTATTGCACATCGCCCACATACAGCTTGTAGTTCTTGCCAAACAGCTCAGGCAGTTGAGCCTCCCAAAAAGCGTGTATCCCCTGCTGGCCGGTCTGTTGTCCATCGTGGTTGATGCTGGTATGCAGTGGCATATAGGCATCGGCTACATAATGCCCCAGGTCGGCGGCGAGGTATAGTATCTCTGTTTTTCTTTTGTTCTTAAATGCATCGGTCAGCTTCGCCATCATGTCCTCTATGGCCCATGGCAGTACACCATACTTTTCCAGCGTGTCCTTTCCGTATTGCTGCAGGGCTGCGCTCATGCTCGCGGGCATACCGGAGCGGCCGGCGTAGTTATATCGTTCCAGGTCTATGAAGTGTCTTGCGCCTTCAGTCCTGTCGTTATTCATGTGCTTGCGGATATCGGGCACAGTAGACTCCTCGGTAATAAAATCGGCATGGTTGTAAAAGAACATACCAATTTCTCTGGGCAATGCCAGCACAGCCCCTTTATTGATATGGTTGTGTCCCCATACGCCCCACGCATATACCGCAGATGCCCCACCTGCCAGCAATGCCATTACCGAAAATGCTATGAACAACTTTTTCATTGTACCGGATTATATCCTGTAAACATAATAATTTGGCCTGAATAAGGAGGTTATCTAAAAGACAAAATATCCGGACAGCAGGAGAACTTCTATTAGGGGTTTGGGGTTGTCACTACTTTATCCTCCACGGTCTTAAACGTAAACATGCGCTGAGAGATATAGCTGAGGATAGCCGTTACTATACAAATACACGTGTATCGAACAGTCTGGTTGATCATTGGTAGGTATACCCTGCATACTTTGATCAGTATATAGGTAAGAAGGATAAAGGACACAGTGGTTAAAAAGTATCTGAATAACTGTATGCGGCCATGCAGATTCGATTCAGGAAACACGATATGCCTCGACATAATAAAACCAGCAGGAAAGCTGATGGCAAATGCCACTATCCAGGCAACCACTTCAGGCGCGATCGTCATACCTCCAAATATTGGCATGGGCTGCCCGTGTAGAATATGATTGAATGTAAGCGATTCGATCACTATATTGAGTACAGTATTAGACCCACCACAGGCAAGGTACCGAAAGGTCTGTGTAGGTATCCACTTGGCGAATGGCCGGTGGAAAAAATCGATGAAGCCTACGATGATATGTCTTGCTGCGGTAAACAATAGCTAAAATCAGGTGCAAAGGTACGCCATTTTATTAAATATATGCACGCTGTCAAGGCCTAAAGTGTATTTCAATGACTATCAGCTTCCTGTTCTGAAATTACTCTTATCAGGGCATCCGCAATGCTATATATTGCCTGTAGCGTTGCCGGCTCGGTAACAATGCCATCGGCGCTCATTTTTGCCCGTATGAACGGGATCAACAACTTAGCATCGTCTGCCACATTTGAGGATAGGGCAGTGAGGGTAAGTAGCAAAGAAGCATGGGCCTTATCACCGCCGGTCGAGGCTGTGATCAATGCCACCGGTTTATAAACCAGCTCTCCGGTAGATACGGTCCACTCCAGCGCGTTCTTCAGTACACCCGGCACCCCAAACGCATATTCGGGACTACAGATGAGTATGCCATCGGCCCACTTTAGTATATCCCTGAAGTTGGTGACCTCAGGTATGTCCTCTTTGCTGTCGTTGAAAAAAGGGAGTTTATCAATGCCATGGTACACAGTGAAATTTACCCGGTCGTCCAGGTAGGCTTTCGCTGCTTCTATCACAGCCATGTTGGACGAGTGCGGCCTGATGCTGCCGGATATAGCTACTATATTGATCTTCTTATCCACGCTGCAAAACTAAGCCGCAGGCTGTGGCATGCAAAAAAGCGTTACGCACAGGCCGTGCATAACGCTTTTATTGGTTTCGGTATCAGTAAATGAGGCTACTTTTACTTAGCTGTCGTCTTTTTGTCTTTTGCTGCCTTTGCTTTTTTCTCCAGCATCTCTATTACACTGCCAATATTAGAGTGGTCGAGGCGTTTGCCGCGGATGATCTTCTTGTTGTCCAGCAGGTAGATGGTAGGTGTGCTGTACACATCGTACTTGTTGTGGTAGTCGCTGGTATGGTCAGGATCGTAAGTGTTGGTCCATGTTTCCATATTGTTCTTCTTGATGAAGTCGCTGATCGCTTTTTCATCTCCTTCAGTAGCTACAGTGTATATCTTCAGGCCTTTAGCTTTCAGTACTTCTTTGTATACTGAGTCCAGCTTTGGTATCTCGTGCTGGCAATGGCCGCAGTTAGGAGAGTAGAACACCACCAGTGTATAGTCACCTTTTTGTGCCATCAGGCTTTCTTCCTTCTTGGTCAGTACGTTAGGCAGCTTCACTTCAGGGGCTAAGTTGCCTATTACGTTCGGCGCAATTTTCTTGGCCCTGTCTTCATATTTTTCGAGCTCGTCAGGTGTCAGCCAGAAGGCATCACCCTTCATGTAGTAGTTCTCTACAAGGTAGACAAACACTTCGTCCATACCCATTACCTTGCTGTTCTCCACGTCGCGGGTGAGCCACCATAGGGTGTAATGGAACATATCGCGTGTGCCGTTTGCTTTCTTCAGCAACCAGTCTGCTTCTTTTTCTACGCTGTCGGTCCATGGCAATACCAGCTTGCTCATGTACTCTTCTATCTTGGCATCGTAGAGTGGGGTATAGATCAGGCGGTCGTCCTTGAAATCCCAGCCATCCCAGTAGTGTGATTTGTAGTAGTGATAAGCGAAGGTAGAATCCTTGGTCACGCCGTCCTCAAGCATGTGCGGGCCTTCCGGTACTTCCGGTACTTCCATTGCGCTGAATACGTTAGCCAGCAATGAGTGCGGATGTGCTTTGATATAATCCCTCCTGTAGGTGGTCAATACCTTGGTATCAGCTATAGATTCTTTGCGGATAGCATCAGTATCAGAAGTGGTTGTTGCATTCTTCAGCCTTTCCTTCAGCTTTTCCTGCTTGCCTGCATATCCTTTCAGGTAGTTGATGTAATCCAGGAAGCGGTCATTCTCAGGTGAGTTCTTGAACTTGATGTCATCAGGCAGCTTGCTCTTGGTAGCTGTGATGGTCATATTATCGCCCTTATTAAGCAGGAACTCAAAATTGGTTCTTTCCTTATCTCCTATTAATATAATGTATATACCGCCTACAAACGTAGAGTCATTGCCTACAAATGTGGCATTGCCCTTGCTGTCGAGCCTCATTGAGTCAGAGATGAAGATGGTGGGGCGGTTCTTACCATAGTAATGTACCAGGTAAATGAGTGAATCCTTTACGTCGGTCATGTGAACCTGAACGTGATAGTTGGCTTCGCGGCCAATTGATCGGGTGGCCATACATAAAAACAGTAGTACAGCAATGAGTGAAAGTCGCTTCATAATTTCTAAATAGTTAGTTTTTCTGTAAAACGATGATGTAGTTGCGAAAATACTCCTTAAACGGCAATAGCCAAGTGCTAAGGTCAAAATTCACAAATTTTTATATTTTTATTAAACGACAGTTTATTGTTTGTTTACCCCTACGCCGGCCACAGCAAAATTTACGTTAATTTGCGCCTCCAATCAAAATCCCCAAGCTTTGTCGCGCAAGAAAAAAAGAGTACAACCCCTCGAAAACCTGACCATTGAAGCCTATGCCGCCGAAGGCAAGAGCATAGTGCACCTCGAAGACGGCAGGGTACTCTTTGTAGACAATGCCATACCCGGCGATGTGGTGGATGCCCTCATCATCAAAGACAAGAAGACCTGGGCACAGGGGCGCACCACACGGCTGGTAACGCCATCCCCACAGCGGATCGATGCCTTTTGCCAACACTTTGGCACCTGTGGCGGCTGCAAATGGCAGATGCTGCCCTACAGCCAGCAACTAGTATACAAGCAGCAGCAGGTACACGACCAGCTCACCCGCATAGGGCATATAGAACTGCCGGAGATGCTGCCCATAGTAGGTAGCCCGCGTGAGCGCTACTACCGCAACAAACTGGAGTTTACCTTCTCCACCAGCCGCTACCTGACCATAGACGAAGTAAAGAACCGCGAAGAGAAATACACCCCTGTGGCGGCCCTGGGCTTTCATGCTCCCGGCCTGTTTGATAAAGTGGTAGAGATACATACCTGCTACCTGCAGGATGAGCCTACTAACACGCTACTTAATGCCCTGCGCACTTATACCGAAGCACACAACCTGCCTTACTACGACTTCAAAGCCCAATATGGCTGGCTGCGCAATGTCATCATCCGTGTGGCCAGTACCGGCGAGGTGCTCATCAACCTGGTGATGCACCACGAGGATGAGGCCAACCGTATAGGCATACTGGAGCACATACTGCAAAACGTGCCCGGCATTACCTCGCTCAACTACACCCTGAATGGCAAGATGAACGACACCATCTACGACCAGGATGTGATCAACTATTCAGGCAAAGCATACATAGAAGAAAAGCTCGAAAACTTTCGTTTCAAAATATCACCTAAATCATTCTTTCAGACCAACACCTACCAGGCCGAGGCGCTGTACCGCATCACCCGCGACTTCGCAGGCCTTACCGGTAGCGAGGTGCTGTACGACCTATATTGCGGCACAGGTAGTATTGGTATATTCTGCTCTGCCGGCGCTAAGAAAGTAATAGGTATAGAAGTGGTGGAAGATGCCATAAAGGATGCCTACGAGAATGCCGCTATGAACGGGCTGGAGCATTGCAGCTTCTTTGCCGGTGATGTGGAGAAAGTATGCACTGATGCCTTCTTTGCCGAGCATGGCCGCCCCGATGTGATCATCACCGATCCGCCACGTGCAGGTATGACCGAAAAACTCATCAACCAACTGCTAAAGATGCGCGCACCCAAGGTGGTATATGTGAGCTGTAACCCCGCCACACAGGCCCGCGACCTGCAACTGCTGGACCCCGCCTACAAGATCACCCGCCTGCAACCGGTAGACATGTTCCCGCATACCCACCACATAGAAAACGTAGCCCTGCTGGAGTTGAGAAGCAGCGAGTAGTTTAGCGAGAAACAACCCCGACCCTAAAGGGAGGTGTTATATGCCTTTTGCGAGAATACTTATAGGTAATGCTTATCAATCCACACCCCCCTTTAGCGTAGGGGTTGTACGCAACACAGGCTTCGTGCCCTTAGTGCATCCTTAGTGTCTTGGTTTGAGCCAATAACTACACGAACCTACTACTGCTGGGTTTGTTTCTCCAGTTTGGTCACGCGCTCCACAATGCTATCGAGGTTGCGGAAGTGAATGAACGCCTTGCGGTACTTATTGGCATCAAATGCCGGTGAGCCCATGAATACCTGCCCCGGCTTGGTGATGCTCTTGGATATGCCCGACTGTGCTGTAATGATGGTGTCATCGGCTATCTGCAGATGCCCCACAATACCTACCTGCCCGCTGAACATGCAGCGCTTGCCTATGCGGGTAGAACCTGCTACCACATTGGCGGCAGCTATGTAGCAATTCTCGCCTATCTCCACATTGTGGGCTATGTGTACCAGGTTGTCAAACTTTACGCCCTTGCGCAGTATAGTGCTGCCGAGGGTGGCCCTGTCTATGGCGCAGTTGGCGCCTATTTCCACATCATCTTCTATCACTACATTGCCTATCTGTGGCACCTTGGTATTGCCCTCGTTCTGCGGCTCAAAACGGAAGCCATCGCTGCCGATCACTGTGCCGGAATGTATGATGCAATCTTTGCCCACCACGCAGTCCGAATAGATCTTCACGCCCGCGAAGAGGGTAGTGTTGTCGCCTATGGTCACATTGTCGCCTATGTATACCTGCGGATATATCTTTACGTTATTGCCGATCACCGCATTGTCGCTCACCACCGCAAACTCGCCTGCATATATGTTGCTGCCCACTTTTGCGCTATCGGAGATATACGCCTGCTTGGATACGCCTGTTTTATTCAGCTTCACCTGGTTATACATTTCCAGCAGCTTGGCAAAAGCCGCCGCCGCGCTCTCTACCCGTATGAGGGTAGCCGCTATGGGGGCAGTGGGCGCAAAGTCCTTATTCACGATCACCAGCGAAGCCTGGGTATCATAGATATACTGCGTATAGGCAGGGTTGGCGAGGAACGATATAGAGCCAGGTACCCCTTCTTCTATCTTAGAGAGCTTAGTGATCTTAATATCTGCATTGCCCTCTATAGTGCCGTTCAATACCCCTGCTATCTGCTGTGCCGAAAATTCCATGTGTTGTGTTTGGTGTAAAGTTAAAAGGTTAATTGGGTTTTGGGTAGTACCAGTTGCAAAAACGGAATAAGAGGCTTTTTATTGCAGCGGAGCGTATCCTGCACAAACCGGAGCGTCCATCGCCGAAGGAACGGGAGACTCTCTGGGGACATAAAACGATCTAATCTCATATTTATTGATTAATATTGGCCTGTTTATTTTATATGGTGGACTTTCGGAAAGAGACATTTCTTCAATTTGTTCTGCAAGCAAAACCTTTTCGCTTTATTATTTCCCTATGGTTTGCGCTAATAGTTGGTGTTGTTATTTGTCTGTTTTTAGGCTGGGATACATACATGGGAATCCTATTCTTGATCATTGCATTTCCATTGGCGTACTTAGCACAAGTCCGGATAAAATACGTTTTTTATGCGAGTGGACGAAAAGCCTTTTTAGAACTCAATGATAGCCACGCTATTGTTCTAAATGATGTTGATCTATACATCAGAGGATTTGATGGTGTTTCATTGAATGATAAGTCAAAAATAGTTCCCCGCCGCACTCCTTTTTATCAGCTTAGTAAAGCCGATCTTATCCTTTCCGGATGCAGTATTATTTTGATGGGAAAAGACAGGCTAATGGGGTGGGATTTGTATGCGCCGGCTATCGAAATGTCATTGTCAGCATATTCAACCAATGCCCACCGGGCTTGCATCACAAAATGGTATGAAGAAAGAGATCGGATAATTGTTGAAATTCATGATGCTCATTTTATAAAGCCCTTTAAGATTGAGTTTAAAAACTGTTTCGCAGAGATTAAAGGTTTTTTATCCGTAAATAGATAAGCGACATCTCGATTGTAGCTTCAGCAGACTATCTACATTAAGAGGCTTTTTATTGCAGCAGAGTATATCCTGCGAGAACCGAAGAGTCCTCCGCTGAAGAAGCGGGAGACACTTAGGGGGACACAAGAGGTTTTTTTTGCGTTTCATCCAAACAAGAGCAGAACGGCAGAGAAATTTATTATAGCATCAACGCGAAAAAGATGAAAGAAGTACAGGACTTTATTGAGCCATTCCGCAAAATGTGGGATGACCGGTTTGATAAACTGGAAACTATAATGAAACAACATAAAAGCAAATAACATGGAACAGAAGACAAAGATCAATGCCGAAGACGGCAGGCAGGACTTAGAGATCACGCGGGAATTTGATCTGCCCGTAGAACTTCTTTTTAAAGCGCATGCAGAGCCGGAACTCTTTGAGCAATGGATGTCGAATCCCTATACTACGGCCAAGGCACTGAAGTTTGACGCGAAGAAGCATGGCAGTTATCAAATGGAGTCAAAGGATGCAAACGGGAACGTGGTATTTAGATCCAATGGAACATTCCATGAGTTTATCCCAAACAAAAAGATCACCCGCACATTCGAAATGGACGGTACGCCATTCGGGGTGCAGTTGGAGGTGTATGAATTTGAACAATTGACAGCCGATACCAGCAAGCTGAGCATGCATGTGATCTACGAATCTGCGGCCCATAGAGACCAGGTAATGAAATTGCCATTTGCGCAGGGTATCGACATGGCGCATAACAGAATGCAGGAAATAGTAAGCAAACTACAATAACAAACTATGGAAAAGAGAAACAAAATTATTTATTGGGTAGCTACTGTGTTACTAGCCATTGGCATGTTGCAGAGCGGCATATTTGCAGTGCTGAGAACAAAGCAGTGGGTGGATCTTATTACTCCTTTGGGTTACCCTGTCTACTTTTTGACCATATTGGGCACCTGGAAAATTCTGGGTGTCATTGCTATTTTAATTCCAAGATTTAAGCTGCTTAAAGAATGGGCTTATGCAGGGTTCTTTTTTGCAATGACCGGGGCACTTGCTTCACACTTGGCGTGTGGCGACTATGCCATAAAAGCAATTCTTGGTCCTGTTTTTCAGACTATTTTTCTATTATCTTCGTGGTATTTCAGGCCGGCGAGCAGAAAGATCGTTTCAGTTAATCAATAAATTGAGCAGCATGAATCCAAAAGTTGATTTCTATTTTGATAAGGCCAAAACGTGGAAGGAAGAGATCGAACAATTGCGGCAGATCGTGTTGGACACTCAACTCACCGAAGAACTGAAGTGGGGTTGCCCGTGTTATGTGTTTCAGAAAAGCAACATAGTGCTGATACACGTATTTAAGGAGTATTGTGCGTTGCTTTTTTTTAAGGGCGCATTACTGAAAGACCCTAAGAAAGTGCTGATACAGCAAACGGAGAATGTGCAGTCGGCCCGGCAGATGCGGTTTACTAACCTTAAGGAAGTAGTGAAGATGAAAGCTACTATTAAAGCCTATATCTATGAAGCTATAGAAGTGGAAGAAGCCGGCCTGAAAGTGACTTTAAAGAAGACCGCGGAATACACCGTACCTGAAGAATTTCAAATAAAATTAGATAAAAGTGCTAAATTAAAAAAAGCCTTTGAAGCATTGACCCCCGGACGGCAAAGGGCATATCTTTTTCATTTCTCACAGCCCAAACTATCCAAAACCCGGGAGGCGAGGGTAGAAAAGTATATACCGCATATACTGGATGGAAAGGGCTGGGATGATTAAGGATTTTTTGAAGCCGGTTGCAAACCAAGGGCGGGATCTGTAAACGAAATTAATATCAATCACATGAGAAAACTGATCTATGCCATCAACATGAGCCTTGATGGCTGCTGCGACCACACGGTATTTACTCCCTGTGAAGAGATGTATGACTTGAAAATAATCGGTATCGAACCACAAAAGAGAATCAAGCGGTAACGCTGATAACCACGCCAGGAAAGGGTTTTAAGGAAAATAAAAAAGGAAAGGGAGGAAATAATTCCAACCTTTCCTTTGTGGTGCCCCGAACAGGAATCGAACCTGCACTACCTTGCGATAACCAGATTTTGAGTCTAGCGCGTCTACCAATTCCGCCATCCGGGCTTTTTTGAGTAGGCAGCTTTTAGGGGCAGGAGGCAGTGTGTTACTTCCTCCCGGTGGTAGCTGCGGGCTGCAACTGCCACCTGCTTACTGGCGGGCTGCAAATCTATCAATTCTTTCCTTAATGCGCAACAGGTATTTCTTGCGGAAATACATATCTTTTATTTGCAAAAGTAGGTCCGTATCCTGTTCGCCCTGCGCGTAGCGGTCTGTGAGCAGTTTCATGGCATCGGTCCATAGTTCCAGTTGCTCATTAAGGTCATTGGTCGCCATATCGCGGGCATCAGTGTTTTCAGGGTCTATCTCGCTTTCGCTCACGGCCTCGTTCAGGTCCATCATCTCCATCAGGAAGGCTGGTGGCAGGGCGTACTTCTCTTCTTCCTCCATCCCGATACCTATCGGGACCTTCAGCTTCAATATATAGGCCATAGTGGCATCGCTGTCCTTAAGGGTCTTGTAGGCAGCGTTGTTTTGGGCAGCCATTTGCAGGGCCCCGGTCAGTTCGGGGCCGCCGGCCTGGGCAAAACGGTCGGGGTGGTATTTACGGCTCAGCTCGTAAAATTTGGTCTTTACCACCGCCTGGTCAGGCGAGAAGGAGACCGGTATATCGTATAATTCGAAGTAATTGGCCATGTATTGTGCTTTGGGGCTTTATCTTTGCTGCTAAATTACGAAAGATGCTCCGCATAGGGTTGATAAGGGAACATAAAAAGAATCCGGACAGGCGCGTGGCCTTTACGCCAAAGCAATGTGCCTACATCAATAGCACCGATGCAGGCATACATATCATTGTCGAATCATCGCCGGATCGTTGCTTTAGTGATGCCGCATACCGCGAAGAAGGCATAGAAGTGGCCACCAATATGGCCGACTGTGATGTACTCATGGGCATCAAAGAAGTGCCTGCTGATATGCTGATGCCCGGTAAAACATACTTTTTCTTCTCGCACACCAAGAAGAAGCAGGCGCACAATAAGGGCCTCATGCAGTCGCTCATACAAAAGCACATCCGCATGATAGACTATGAGTGCCTCACCTACAGCGATGAGCAGCGCATACTGGGCTTCGGGCTGTTTGCCGGCATAGTAGGGGCGCACAATGGCCTGCGCACCTATGGCAAGAAGTATGGTAAGTACGACCTGCCCGCTGCGCACGAAGTAAAAGACTTTAAACAGCTCATAGATGCCTACGAGCGTTTCAAACTGCCGAATATAAAGATAGTAATGACGGGCAGCGGCAAAGTAGCC
Source organism: uncultured Bacteroidota bacterium (assembly GCA_903877645.1). Classification (GTDB taxonomy): domain Bacteria; phylum Bacteroidota; class Bacteroidia; order Chitinophagales; family Chitinophagaceae; genus Nemorincola. Next base: position 36,882 of record CAIRES010000049.1, read on the forward strand.
GCCGGTGTGCTGGACGTACTGACCAGGCTGGATATAGAAGCAGTAGAACCTACCGACTTCCTCACACACGAATATGAGTACCCCGTATTCACGCACCTGAAGGGAGCTAATCTCTATGCGCGTAAAGACAATGACCTCTTTCATCGTGATGACTTTCATGCACACCCGGAGGCCTACAAATGCCTGTTCTCTTCTTATGTAAACCAGGCGGATGTACTGATGAACGGCATTTACTGGGAGCACCGCATAGCCCGCCTGTTTGAAAAACAGGACATCAGGCGCAACGACTGGCGCTTGAATGTGATTGCCGACATTACCTGCGATGTGGACGGCTCAGTACCTATCAATATGGGTGCATCTACGATAGCCGACCCGGTATATGGCATAGAGCGGGCTACCCTGGAGCGCACTACACCGTATCAGCACACAAGGGAAACCATAGACCTGATGGCCGTAGACAACCTGCCCAATGAGCTGCCCTGCGATGCCTCCCAATACTTCGGTATACACCTGGAGAAGTATATACTGCCCGAGCTGCTCAGGGCGGAGAGTGATATACTAAAGCGCGCCACCATTTGCGACAATGGCAAGCTCACCAAACGGTATGAGTATTTGGCGGATTATGCTTATTGATAATTAGCGGATGTGTGATTAGCTAATTTGATGATTAGCTGATTAGCTGATTGTGCAGGCGATTAAAATAAAGAGTAAAAATTAATGGGGATTTAGTTAATTAGCAGTCTTTTTCTGACATCAGCTAATTACCACATTAGCTAATCAGCTAATCAAGAAAATATGTCGCACAACCACGAACCGATAATTTGCCCCAATTGCGGCTATCATGCCACAGATAACTACTGTGCGCAGTGCGGGCAGGAAACGCATCTGCACAACGATACCTTTTGGGGCCTCATCATGCATTTTATTGGCCATTACTTTCATTACGACTCCAAGTTCTGGAAAACAATGAAGGCATTGTGGTTCAGTCCCGGCAAGCTCACTATCGCGTATTGGGAAAAGAAACGCATGCGTTATATAGCACCCGTGTCGTTGTACATTTTTATCAGCGTAACGTTCTTCCTCGTCAATACTATACTTCCGGCGCATTACTTCCATCATCAGTCATCTGGTAGTGCACAAACAGATAGTATTGTAAGATCTGTTCGGCTGAAGCTTGATAAATTAGATGACAACACTGCAGGGTTGTCTGCCGAGGAAAGAATAAAGGTAAATGCTCAGGATAGTCTTGTGAAGAAAAAATTAGCAAAAATCAGTGAGCACAAAAGTGAAATTAATGAGCAGATGAAGCACATGCTGCCCAAAGTATTTTTCTTTATGATACCCCTGATGGGTTTTATACTGTTATTGCTGTTTGCGAGGAGGAAAGGTACCGGATACGTTAACCATATTATTTTTGCACTACACTACCATACCTTTTGGTTCTCTCTGATGCTGGTGTATACGTTGTATCGATTTGACTTAGGGCGAACATATTTGTTGCTTCTAACCATGCTTATTTCAGTCGTTTACTTCATTATTGCCCTTCGCAACACATATAAAGTAAGCTGGGCTAGGTCAATATCCTATTCTGTCATAACGGCTATTGTGTACGCGCTATTCTTATTTATCGCGATACTGGCAGCGAGCGCCCTGATAGGAATGCAATACCTCTTTTAGCGTCACTTACTCGCAGTATACAACGTAGTGATTCCAAAAGTCAATGGCCTTGCCCTGGCTTCTTTAAATCCGCAACTGCCCAATATCTCACAAAACTTTTTTCCCTCCGGGAATGCGTTTACCGATTCAGGCAGGTAAGTATAGGCCTTGCTGTGCTTTGATACCATTTTGCCCAGTGTAGGCAGTATATACCTGAAGTAGAACTTATAGCCTTGTTTTATGGGGAAACGGGTGGGGTGGGAGAACTCCAGTATCACCACCTTCCCGCCGGGCCGCAGCACCCGGCACATCTCTTTCAGGCCTGCTTCCAGGTGCTCAAAGTTGCGTACACCATAGGCACACATCACGGCATCGTACTCGCCGGTGGCAAAAGGTAAGGCCTCGCTATCCCCGGTTTGCAGGGTTATGGTGGCTGCCAGGCCCTCATTGGCTATCTTTTTGCGGCCCACCTCCAGCATCTGGTCTGCTATGTCTATTCCCGTTATTTTATTGGGATTCAGGGTTTTTGCGGCTGCGATGGCCATATCGCCCGTACCCGTGGCTACGTCAAGTATGCGCTGGGGGCTTATCTGGCCCACTTCTGCTATCGCTTTTTTGCGCCAGCCCTTGTCTATACCCATCGACAAAAAGTGGTTCAGAAAGTCGTAGCGGCCGGCTATATTATTGAACATCTCGGCTACTTGCTCTTTCTTGCTTAAATTTGAGGCCGAATCGGGGACTACTTTAGCCGCAGGATTAATGTTTGACGTAGATTGCATTGCGATGCAAAAGTAAGGTTTAAGTGAAAACGGCGGCAAGTATATCATAAGAATAGATTTATTGAAGTAAATGGAAATAACCAAAGCAGAATACCTGATCAGCAGCCCCAATGTGGAGCTTTGCCCCAAGCCCGACAGGCCGGAGTATGCCTTTATTGGCCGCTCCAATGTGGGCAAGTCGTCCCTCATCAATATGATCACGGGGCAGAGCAAGCTGGCCAAGACCTCCAACAGCCCCGGTAAAACACAGATGATCAACCATTTTATGATCAATAAGGCGTTTTATTTCGTGGATCTGCCGGGCTATGGTTTTGCCAAGGTATCACAGAGCCAGCGGGCCAAATGGGAGAAAATGATCTCCAACTACCTGCAGCAGCGCGACAACCTGATGACGGTATTTGTGCTTATAGATAGCCGCCATGAGCCCCAGAACCTAGACCTGGAGTTTCTGCGCAAACTGGGTGCATGGGGCATCCCGTTCAATATCATCTTTACCAAGGCCGATAAAGTGACACAACGTGAAGCCTCCAAAAATGCAAAGTGGTTCATAGAAGCCATGAAAAAGGAATGGGAATACATACCCCGCGCATTTATGACCAGCGCCATAAAATTCCTGGGGCGAAAGGATATACTTAGCTTTATAGAAGAGACCAATGAAACTTTTACTATGCCGGAGAAGGAATAAGTGACGGAATATTGGCATGGATATTGCGCATAAGACCTAAATACCACTTATGAAATCGACAATTGCTTTGCTCTTATTATTGGCATTCTATTCGTCTTCCTTTGCCCAAAACAAGGAAGGAGATCGTGAGTTGAGTTTTGGCTACGGCAAGCTTACTTCAGAAGAGTTATTTGATGGTGCGCACATTGGCATTCTTTCTGCTTCTACACAGGATTACTCTAATGACTTTGCTTCCGGTATCCTCTCTTTGCATTATAAATACTTCGTGTCAAAGCGGCTTGCAGTTGGTCTTTTTGCCGGAATAGAATGGCAAACCGGTAATTTCTATTATAATTACTGGGAAGAGCGCGACTACATTATCACCACTCAGTTGGGTACGTTTTCCAGAACAGCGTTCACCATCGCCCCTAACCTGACATTTTATTATACTAACCGAAAGAACGCTAGTTTCTATAC
>CAIRES010000050.1 GCA_903877645.1 uncultured Bacteroidota bacterium
GGTTGTATAAGAAGCAGTACAACCCCATGGCATCAGTGTTACCAGGTCGGTATAGGTATAAGTGCCGATCGCATTGAACATTGGTATCTGCGCGGTTGAATCATCCAGGTTGGCAGCAGGTGTCCATTGGTATACCCAGCCTGATACATAGATGTTCGGGGTCAAGGTTACCACATTGTGCAGTGGCAGTGGCTGGCTGATACATAATGTAGTATCGCCGAAGCCGGTAACACCTACCTGCAGTACATAAACGTTGTGGGTTATTGAATCAACACAACCAATAGAATCTGTAACGATCAACTGTGCAGGGTAGATACCCGGAGCAGCATAGGTGTATATAGGGTTGAATGCAGTATCGAGTGTATAAGATACGCCGTCACCGAAATTCCATATATAGTTAACAAGGCCGAATGTTGCAGTAGATGGTGTTACTCCATCTATAGAACCATACGAAGTGTTGACCATCTGCGTAGCCTTGCCAAAGCACAAGGTATCAGGCGTAGGTGCAAATATAGCATGTATCTCATGACGGATGTCTACAGGATGTGTGATATTAGCAGTGCAATGAGCATTGCTGGCTGTCAGTGTCACATTGTACAAATGGTTATGAACAGTATAGATATGTACTATATTCCGGTCAGTAGCGCCACCTGAACCATCACCGAAATCCCATGAATACACATCGGCATCGGTAGTGAGGTTAGTGAAGTAAACCGTATCAGCAATACAGCCACGATGGATCACAAAGCTGAAGTTGGGATCGACACCCGGATACACATTGATACTTGCTGTGCTTTTGCAGCCATATTGTGTAGTTGCATGCACCACATAAGTGCCTGTACCAGTAGAATCGAACGGAGTAATACGGGGGAACGGAGAAGTAGAAGTAAATCCGTTAGGGCCTGTCCACGAGAATGTTTCACCTATTGAATCGGGAGAAACCACAAGGAGGAGCGAATCAGCCAGGCGTGCGCACAATGGAATATTGCTGGAAAGCGTCAACGGCGGCAATGGATGAATGATCACATGTACATGATCAGAATCCACTACCCCACCCCTTGTTCTTAATACGGTATACACTCCCGTATCAGACCATGTAGCCGGATAACGATACGGATCATGCACACCGGATACATAGCCACCGGGGCCATACCATACATAAGAAGCTCCGGTAGAATCCCCCAACATTCCGAATTTCAGTGAATCGCCGAGGCAAGGGCTATTGGCATAAGCAGTATGGCAGGAATGGGCAGTAAAAATGAGTACTTTATGATTACAATCATTCATACCTGCGGCACTATCATTACCGGTAATAGTATAGGTGACATAACCGGAAATGGCATCAATATGAAGATAGTTGCTTGTTCCTGTTGTTGCGGACAGGCCAATTGACGGGCTCCATGTCCAATGGCTCCACGACATATCTTTATCATCCCCATAGAGTACATTTACAGGAAACGAGTCGACACCGGGATATAAGCAGGCATTTAGTGTATCAGGATTGCTCGTTACAGGCACATTATTAATAGCCAGTTCGGGGTCGGGATGTGCACTATCTATACCATCATCGCCATTGAAAACGTAAGAATAAGAGATAATAGCGCTATCACCGGCCAACAGGTTCCCAAGATTCCAGGCTACGCCAATTCCCACGTCATTGTAATAGCTGCCTGTGTAAATATATCCGCTTGCTATACCGGTTTGGTTATACAAATCGCTGACCATATTTGTGGCTACAGTTGGATACAAGCCATACGGAGAAATAATAAATGCCTTTGCCCGGCAGTCTTTGGTACCGATAGCGAGGTAAGAGTTAATTTTGTTGTATCCGGAACGGGTAAAATCAGTATCATAAGCAGATACCATCACGCGGTGGTCTACATCATTCTGGTGTACAATTGTGTTCATGGTTGTTGTAGTGCCGCCGGGCCAGTATGCAGTATTATCAGGGTCACACGTTCTCATATAATACAGGCCGGTCAAAGTTGTAGAGCCGGTATTATAAAACCGGGCAGTGACAGTGACCCATGAAGCGTTCTGGTCCACCCGGGTTTCCTGTTTGATAAAAAGTGAGCCCGCCATGCTACCTTGCCAATTGGCTATCTTTCCGCCCCCGGCTGTTGTGTAAGACGTAATAGTGCCTGCTAATGTTCCTGAACCGCTTATACCCCACGGTGCATAAGCCAGGTTGTAGGTACCATTTACCTGTATCCCCCAGCCTTCCTGCGGATAGCCGGGCTGTGTATAGTCGCCCATGTATTTGGGTGTACCTACGGTCCAGCCATCATGTCCCCAGTCATAGACCTCACCAAGGGAAGTGCCGGCATCGGGATGGTAACCTGTAGGCGCAGTAGGTGCACCGAATGCGGCATCTGTGTACACCCCTATTTCAAGAAATGTACCTTGTAAATAGCAACTACCTGCAACTATCTGTGCAAAGGAAGCCGAAGTGATAAAAAGGAGAAAAGCTACGATAATTAATGAGCGACTACGCATAGGAGTAAGTATTTAGAAACAACCGGAATACAAGATGTTTTATACCTTATAAGACTGCTTTTAACCTGCGAATAGTTGGCTATTTTAGCGTAAAAATTTATTATTCAATTCATTACAACTATGGATTAATAATAACTGAGATAAAATCAACAATTCCGTAAAATGAAAAATCCCTGCTTATGGTTAAGCAGGGATCTCACATTAAAGTAGGGATAATAAATATTACCAAACACGTGCCCTATCACTTACAGGACGGTACAATTTATCAGTAGGTTTGATATCGAATGCCTTATACCATGCTTCCATGTTGCTGACCGGCACATTGCAGCGAAGTTCGCTTGGTGAGTGCGGATCGGTCTTGAGCCTTGAAGCTATCTCTTCGGGGCGGGTATTAGCACGCCATACTTGTGCCCAACTGAGGAAAAAGCGCTGATCAGGAGTAAATCCATCTATCTTATCATTGCTCTGTCCTTCTTTTGTTTTCTTAAATGCTTCGTAAGCAATATTGAGGCCACCCAGGTCGGCAAGGTTCTCCCCTTCCGTGAGGCTGCCATTGGCGTGGCTGGTATCTATTACAATGATCTTATTGAACTGATCAACCACCATATTGGCTTTGTTAGTGAAATTAGCAGAATCAGCCGGGGTCCACCAATTAGCGAGGTTACCTTCAGCATTATAGAGGCGGCCCTGGTCATCAAAGCCATGTGTCATTTCATGGCCTATTACTGCGCCTATACCACCATAATTCACCGCATCATCAGCTTTCTCATCAAAGAAAGGATATTGCAGGATACCAGCCGGGAAAACGATCTCATTGAAACCAGGGTTATAATAAGCGTTAACTGTTGGAGGTGTCATACCCCACTCCGTGCGGTCTACCGGGCGGCCAAGCTTGCTCAATTCGAAGTTATATTCCCATGCCGATGAAGCCATGATGTTTTTCACAAAATCGTTATTAACGATCGTGAGCGCGCTATAGTTCTTCCATTTGTCGGTATACCCGATCTTCTTCATGAATGTATTGAGCTTTACAATTGCCTTCTTCTTGGTCACATCGCTCATCCAGTCCAGTTTCATGATGCGGTCGGCATAAGTTTTCTGCAGGTTATTTACCAGCACCAGCATACGCTTTTTAGCTTCAGGTTTAAAGTATTTGCTTACATACAACTGGCCGAGCAGCTCACCTTCAGAGCCATCTACTACCTGCATAACGCGTTTCCAGCGGAGTCTCTGCGCCTTCTGTCCGCGCATTGTTTTGCCATAAAATCCGAACCTTGTCGTATCAAAAGAGCTACTGAGGAAAGAAGCCATTTCATTGACGACGTGGAATTTGAGGTATTCTTTCCAGGTATCAACAGGTACGGTCTTCATATCTTTAGAAAGCTCTGTAAAGAAGAGTGGCATACCTACTAATACCGTATCCTGGCCTTTTACCTTCAACTCTGCGAGCATAATTTTCCAATCGAGGCCGGGGGTGAGTTTATCTATAGACTTAAGATCGAATTTATTGTACAGTTTGTACGGGTCGCGCATTTCAACACGTGTCATAGAGGCATCGGCAAGTGCGAGCTCCAATTGATAAATAGCAGCAGCGTTCTTAGTAGCATCAGAGGCGCTTTCGCCCATTAACTCCAGCATTTTGGGTATGTATTGCTGATAAGCGTCGCGTATTTTAGTAGTACGGTCGTCTTTATCGAAATAGTACTCCCTGCCCGGCATACCCAGGCCCGCCTGACCAAACTGGCATATTTCTTTGCTTACATTTTTATCATCAGGAGAAATGCCAAAGCTGAACACCTGGCCTATACCCTGTGTATGCTCTAACGCGATCTCGGCCATCAGTCCTTTTGAATCCTTAATGCCATTGATGCGTGCTATTACCGCATTAAGTGGTGCAATACCTCTTTTTTCAATTGCGGCGCTATCCATGCCTGTACGGTAGAAATCACCTACTTTCTGTACAATGCTGCCTTTGGGGGCATTCTTAACGCCTGCGGCAGAATCGAGCAGGAAATGCAATGCTTTGTAATTGTTTTCCTGCAACTCATTAAAGCTGCCCCACCTTGTTTCGCTGGCAGGGATAGGGTTATTCTTCAGCCATGTGCCATTGGCATACATGAAGAAGTTGTCGCCCGGCTGAACGGACAGATCCAAATTGGCCGGATCAAGAAGTTTCCTATCAGACCCTCCTGATGTGCTTGTACCTGCCTGCTGCCATGACACTAATGCCAATAAAGCGGCACCCGCAAGTATCGTTCTTTTTAACTGCATATTATATATTGTTTAAATTTCAGGGGGCAAAGGTACAATAAACATGTGGGTAAACATAAGAGGAAAAATAGTGACGGGAGTGAAAATAGGGGGATATTATATCTACGCAATGTATTAATGACTCAATAGCTCAATTGAATATCAAAAAAATGGCTGCACCGGGATCGTGCAGCCATTTTTCAATTATAATAAGATGAAGAATTACATTTTAACGAACTTCTGAGTGCTGATGCCGCTCTGGCCTTTTACGGTAAGGTTATAAACGCCAGGTTGCAGCTTACTGATATCCACTTTGGTTTGCAGCGAAGTAAGATTCTGCTCCATGACGGTTGCACCGGTTACATTAGTAATAGTAAACGAAGTAAATATACCATTGTCTATTTTCACATTCAGCTCGTTTGTCGCAGGATCAGGGAATATTTCAAACCTGTTGCGACTAAGCTGTTCAACATTACTAGCCGAGGTAGTGGATGGCGGTGCATAACGGTGGCCTATACGACAAGGAAATGAACTGGAGAGGTCCATAACCAAAACTGTCATTTCCCTTTGGCTGGAACCAACAAACACACCACTTCTGTATTCGTTAATGTTATAAACAACCACATCTCTCTGTAAAGCATTCGGCACAAAGTATATCTCGCCCGTTGTCCTTACTAAGTAAAAACTGTCGGCAACAACCGTTACAGGATTAGTGGCGGAAACAGGAAGAGTACCCCATGCGAAACCACCATATGCGACGCTAGTTCCGATGCTGGCGCAAGCAGAAGTTCCATTAAGTGCTGGAACCAGCGTAATATCGATACTATCCGCATCAGGATCAACGGCCCCTGGAGTATAATAATCGGATGAAGATAAGTTAAAGTATGTTTCCTGGCTCACGGTAAGGTCGGGGCTGGTATTGTTCACCGACGTATTGTCCAAAGTAGCTGTAAGTTGTACAAGCGTGCTGGAAGGAGATATAAGGTTTGTGATAGCCGCAGCCCTGCCAGAAGCAGCACCTCCACCATTGTTACCAGAATAAACAAAACGCCATACAGAAGACCTGTGCGGCATAGTGTAAGTGGCGCTGTACACAAATTTTTTGATACCTGGGATTGTTGATGAAGGAAAGGTACACTGAGAGGTATCATGCCCCGGACATAACGGTGTTATCTCCACTCCCGAGCTGGGAGCCTCTATGGCCAAAGCTAAAGATGTGACAGCCGTGCTGCCATCGAATACACATACCTGCGGGGCGGAGGCGGGCAGTGTGCTGAATGCAGCAGCGCTGGCGGGGCCGCAATCGCCATAGGCTACAAAGGTAACTTTGTAGGTGCTGTCGCTAATATGGGTATAAAGAAGATCGGCACCCACGATATGGGAGGCAAAAGAGTTGATGCCGGGCAGACATAGCATGGATGCACAAACAGCATTGCGGAAATAATGAGTAAAGGCTTTTTTCATAAAATTGTGTGTTTTTTTAACAGTTAAGAAATCAAATATTGTGCCGCATTTATAGAGACACATAAAAAACAAGAAAAGTTGGCATTAATGCACTATTTACCATTTACATTTTTATAAATTTCTTCACCACCGACCCCGCATCACCTTTTACGATCACATAATACATACCTGCCGGCAATGCCTTGATATCTGCAACAGTATGGGATGAAGAAAGCGGCTGATGGATCAACTCGCTGCCGATAGTATTGACAATAGAGAAGGAGGTGTAACCGGAGTCTGCTGTATTAATTGTAAGCTGGTTAGTTGCGGGGTTAGGGAAAATGGTTACCTGATCAGAACCTATGACAGCTATACCCGCATTTGAAGGCCACTCTATAATATCATCCACGGTATTTGTAAGTACCACAGCATTATCGTCGAAGAAAATGCCTGCCTGATTATCTATGGTTGTACCGGGAGGCAAGCCTGTTTGCGTGTAGATACTGAACATCACCATACCATCGCATTGGTTGTGGTGGCTGCTATCGGGCAGGTTGATATTAGGGAAATCGAACTTGACAATATTATGAAGGCCATCGTTAAACCTGGATACGTTCATTACCGCAGATGACGCGATGATCTTAATACTGTTCAATACCACATCATCAGATATCGTATCGATCACATAGATATTTTGCGCGGGGGCATTACCTGTATTCTCAAAATTAATCGTGTACTGTAGTTGTGTACCTGACGCAATATATCCTTCAGGAGTTACAGACATCTCATTAGGATCGTATGCTGCCTTTACAGAATCAAAAGTGGAAGTAGAATTATTGCCTGGGTTTACATCGCCCGAAATGGGTGTGATCACATAGTTGGAATTGACCGTATCCCCGATAGGTATATCTAAAGACGTAGCTTTCCATAAAGATACATTAATGAATACGGGAGGCAATACTGCCGACATACTGTCAAATACCCAGGTAAGCACATTACCCGAAACCGACAAGGGGGCAGGAGCGGCACTTACATAATTATATTTCGGGCTAAAGGTCATTGTTACTGTTCCTGTTTCGGGAGTACAATACCTATTGTTGGCAATGATCGTTGCAACGGCGTTATGCGGCCCCGGGCGGAAAGAGGCATACTCGCCAAGATCAAATGATGTACCTGAGGAGCAATTGAGCCCAAAATATTTTGGTGTGTATGCGTCAACATAAGACTGTATAGTATCGTACAACACCCCGGATGAAGGGCAAGAAAGATACATACCACCTAACGAGGATGATATTACCTTAAATGTATAGATAGTACCCGGAGGGCCATAAGCCTTGTAATAGAAACCACTCACCGCACTTATTGTATCTATAGGTGTACCGTTTGAGTCAACCTCTGTACTGATGGGTATATAGGAATAAGAATCTCCTGCATCAAAAACACAATCGCTATTGGCATCGTAGTAGAACTTGACAGGTAGTGTGCGGCAATAGAGATACTCGTAAGAAATGGTTAGCGAATCGAGCCGCGAAGTTCCGTTGTATAACACCTCCTTTATAGTGTAGGTGCCTGCGGTAGTGTAAGTATGCGCATAGTCGGTATGGTAAGATGAGGATAAAGCATGGTCATCATTGCAGCCATCGCCATAATAAGTAGTGACATGATAAGAAGATGTAGTGCCGCAGGCATAAACATCGAATTGCGGGCCATTGCATAAAGTATCTAATGGCGTGCTGATGGCTGTGTGCAAAAGGCCTGCACGGCTTATCGGAACAAAAACAGGAGTTGAATAAGCTGCAAGATGGCTAAACGTGCAGGTAAGAGCACAACGGTAATAACCGGCAGATGTAGGGTTGAAGATATATAATGCTGATGTGGCCCCGCCTATATTGCTCCATGAAGAGCCTGAGGTGGAGGTTTGCCACTGGAAGGCGATGCCGCAACCATCAAAATAGCCTGAAAGGCCCAGGGTATCATGTGCTCCCGAGCAACCTCCTGTAAGTGTTGTTCTACCTGCATATATACTACCGAAGCAGGGTATAGAACTACCTGATGATGGATTAATGCGAAAAACAATTTCCTTCTGCCTTGTGCCCACTAAAGTACCGGATCGATATTCCCTGATATTATATTGAATAAGGTCTTCCTGTATATCCTCAATAGGAATAAAGGACATCTGCCCGGTAGTGCTATTGAATAAAAAACTACCACCGGCAACTTCAATTGGGTTGATTGCAGAAAGAGTATCATGAAGCGATAAGTGTATAGTGTATAGTGTATCTAAGGGGACCACCAAAAGAGTCGCAATTCGCTGTTCCCATAGTCGGCGCTACCAAAGCAAAGGATAAGCTATCGCCATCCGGGTCAACCGCCATGGGGTCATAAAAGCTAGAAATACTATCAAGGAAAAAAACAGGAGCTGATCCGGGAATATCAGCAGTTGTATTATCATAGGTGACATTATTTAGTGTATCTATAAGTTGTATTAACGTATTGGTCTCAAGCACGTTTGTTAGCGCAGTCGGTGTAATAGAGGAAGTATCATGAAAAATGCCATTATACCCTGAATAAACAAAACGCCAGACAGAAGACCTGGATGGCAGAGTATATACAGCGGAATAAACAAATTTTTCATACCCCGGTATTGTTGATGATGGATTGATACATTGAGAACTATCTGTCGAACAAAGCGGAGTAGTTTCAATGTCTGATAATGCAGAATCGAGCCGTAAACTAATCGTTGAAATGTTTGTTGCTCCGTTAAAGATACATACAGCAGGCGTATCATAAAGGGGTGAAAATGCAGGCAGACCATAAACCATCCCACATTTTGGGTACATAGTCAAAGTGACTTTGTAAGTAAGACCACTAACATGCTGATAAGTAAGGTCAGCACCAAAAATATAAGAAGCACGTGCGCCAAAAGATGAAACAAGCAACACGATTGCTGTTATGAAATATCTGTAAAGAGTAAATAATTTTTTTCATAAAGTATCCCTTTAGGAAATCAAATATAAATAAAGTCATTTAATAATAAAAATGTTTTATTTTTCCTATAGCCAAATAGAAAACGTGCCTGATCAAGAAAAGAGAGAAAAGTTGAAAAATAAACAGAAATTAAGTGAATTGAGCCTGGTTTTTGGGAAATAACCCTGTTTTTATAATCATTTTGCTCCAAATTGGCATTTCTCTTTTTGGCTTTAATGATTACTTTTGCAATCCAATTAAATCAATAAAATTACATGGCTACAACAACAGATATGCGTAATGGTCTGATCATAAAACTTGAGGGCAGCCTTTACTCAGTAGTTGAATTCGGACAAAACAAGACAGCACGCTCGGCGGCAAAAGTATGGGCCAAACTGAAAGGTGTGGACAACAGCCGCTCTATAGAACATACCTGGAACTCAGGGGATAATATCTTCCCGATACGCGTTGAAAAACGCCCGTTCCAGTTTTTGTATAAAGACGATAGCGGCTTCAATATGATGGACACCAACTCTTTTGAGCAGATCATTGTTGCTGCCAACACTATAGAGCATCCTGAATTGTACAAAGACGGCCAGGAGTGCTTCGTGGTCTTTAATACAGAAACTGAAGTGCCTATGGGCGTGGAGCTGCCACCAAGCATCAACCTGCTCGTTACCTACTCCGAACCGGGCGTAAAAGGCGACACAGCTACAAGGGCCATGAAACCTGCCACACTGGAAACAGGCGCAACCATACAGGTGCCACTGTTTGTGAACGAAGGTGAGCTGATCAAAATAGATTCCAAAACAGGCGCTTACATAGAAAGAGTAAAAGCTTAGGCTGTTGCTTTAAGGGTAGATATTGTTTTTTTACTAAAAAAAATATTCATGGAATACAAACAGATCCAGGAACTGATAAAAACGATCAATAAATCGAACATCAGCGAGCTATCTATTGAAGAAGGTGACTTTAAGATCACCATCAGGCAGGATCATGCAGAGCAAACCCAGTTTGTAAGCGTTCCGCAGCAATACCAGGCTATGCCTGCACCGCAGCCTGCCTATGCACCTGCTGCACCAGTGGCCGCACAACCGGCGGCAGCCCCTCTGGCGCCACCCGCTCCGGCAGCTCCAACCGGCATCACTATCAAATCACCAATGATCGGCACTTTCTATCGCAGCCCATCGCCTGATAAGCCCGTGTTTGTGAACGTAGGTGATGAGGTAAAAGCAGGCCAGGTAGTGTGCATCATTGAGGCCATGAAATTATTCAACGAGATAGAAAGTGAAGTAAGCGGCCGCCTGGTAAAGGTTGTTGCAGATGACTCTTCTCCGGTTGAGTATGACCAGCCTCTTTTCATAGTAGAACCAATGTAAACATTATTTCAAAGTCAAAGCCTCCATCTCAAATTCTCAAAAATTATAGCATTGAGTCATTGAGCTATTGAGCCATTGAGTAATTAAATAAAGATGTTTAAAAAAATATTGATTGCCAATCGCGGGGAGATAGCGTTGCGTATTATCCGTACTTGCCGCGAAATGGGTATCCGTACTGTGGCCGTATACTCCACTGCCGATAAAGACAGCCTGCATGTGCGCTTTGCGGACGAGGCCGTATGTATAGGCAAGCCACAAAGCAGCGACTCCTATCTCAATGTGCAGCACATCATGGCTGCCGCTGAGATCACGAATGCCGATGCCATACATCCCGGCTACGGCTTCCTGGCTGAGAATGCGAATTTTGCCGAGATCTGCGCACAATACAATATCAAATTCATAGGCCCTACCCCTTCCATGATCCGCTCTATGGGCGATAAGATCACTGCCAAAGAGACTATGATCAAAGCAGGGGTACCGGTAATACCGGGCTCTGAAGGGTTGCTGACCAGTGTGGAAGAAGGTAAGAGCATTGCCAAGGAGATGGGCTACCCTGTGATCATTAAGGCTACTGCCGGTGGTGGTGGCAAGGGAATGCGTGTAGTATGGCAGGAAAGCGAACTGGAACATGCTTACAACACTGCCAAAATAGAAGCAGCCGCATCCTTTAAGAATGATGGCCTGTACATGGAGAAATTTGTGGAGGAGCCACGCCATATAGAGATACAGATAGCAGGCGATCAGTTTGGCACAGTATGCCACCTCAGCGAGCGCGATTGCTCTATACAACGCCGCCATCAGAAGCTGGTAGAGGAATCTCCATCACCTTTCATGACACCCGAGCTTCGTATCAAAATGGGTGATGCCGCCATCAAAGCTGCATCGGCCATCAATTACGAGAGTGTGGGCACCATAGAATTCCTGGTAGATAAGCACCGCAACTTCTACTTCATGGAAATGAACACCCGCATACAGGTGGAGCATGGTGTAACAGAAGAAGTGATCAGCTACGACCTCATTAAAGAACAGATAAAGATAGCAGCAGGTGTGCCGATCAGCGGCCGCAACTACGAGCCTAAGATACATGCCATAGAGTGCCGCATCAATGCAGAAGACCCGTACAACGACTTCCGCCCGTGCCCCGGTAAGATCACTACACTGCATACACCCGGTGGCCACGGTGTGCGTATAGATTCGCACATCTATGCCGGTTATACCATACCTCCTTATTACGATTCTATGATCGCCAAGGTGATAGCTGTGGCACAAACCAGGGAAGAAGCCATCAATACTATGGAGCGCGCCCTCAGCGAGTATGTGATAGAAGGTGTAAAAACTACCATTCCATTCCACATGCAACTGATGAAGAACGAAGAATTCAGGAAAGGTAATTTTACGACTAAGTTTATAGAGAGTTTTAAATTAGTTTAGTAAATTGATATTTTACAAAAGAGCCTCCCGCCAAAACCGGGAGGTTTTTCGTTTAAAGACAAACAGCACAATCAGATTGACAAAGTTTTAATTTTCTTAACTATTTTTTGTTCACTTTTATCTCGTGGAAGCATCAAAAATGAAACGTATTGCGAAAAGAACAGGCTGGCTCATTCTGATCCTATTCGTTGTACTCAATATCATTGTAGCTGTGCAAGCCTATAAATTTACCCACTTTAAGATCGGCGGCACCCGGAAAGAGCGGATACACCTCACCTTTGCAAAGAAGCTACAGCTATTGTTTACTGGTGTAGATAACCCGCGCCCTGTAAATACAGTACTTCCTGCGCATCCTTATGAAACAGTAATTATCAACAGTAATGTAAAGATCGAATGCTGGTCAATAAGAACACTAAATCAACCATCAAAAGGTAGCATCATATTATTTCATGGCTACACTAGCAACAAATCTGCTATGCTGGACCGTGCGGAAGTGTTCCTTCAAAATGGCTATGACTGCCTGCTGGTCGATTTCATGGGTTCCGGAGGCTCCGGCGGTGATCAGACTACTATAGGATATAAAGAGGCCGTAGAGGTAAAAGATTGTTATGAATACCTGCAAAAAACAGGAGTACACAACATCTATTTCTATGGCTCATCGATGGGCGCTGTCGCTATCATGAAAGCTATTAAAGACTATAACATTCAGCCCCGGGCCATCATCATAGAATGTCCCTTTGGCACTATGTACGAAACCATCGAGGCCAGGTTCAGGATGCTGCACATCCCACCCGTTCCTATGGCCGGCATGTTGCTGTTTTGGGGCAGCGTCGAGAACGGCTTCTGGGGGTTTGGCCACAGGCCAGTTGATGATGCAAAGGCAATTCACTGCCCTGTCCTGATGCAATATGGAGAAAAGGATGATCGTGTGACCCCGAAAGAAACAGACGAAATTTACAACTACATTTCCGGGTCGAAGCAATTGGTTACGTATCCATTTGCCGGGCATGACAATTACCTGGAACTATGCAAGGAGGACTGGAGCAGGAACGTCATTGGCTTTTTATACAATCATTGATCAGTTGCTGCTTAAAGAAAATTCAATTTTATTTTGTCAACACTTAATTTCATTCGAAATAACATTACTTTAGACATGAGACTGTAGCCCGTATTAATTCACGGCATTTACAAACACTTCATCTGATCGTTATGAAAAAAACTATTCTTTCTATATTGCTCGCGGGTACGGCCTGCTCTTCTTTTGCACAAACGCGGGCCGACTATGACGCCACTGTCGCCCGGTTTCAGAATTTCTACAACCACGACCAGACAGACAGCATCTATACCATGATGAGCGCCCGCGCCCATGCCATGCTCACACTGGACCGCGCAAGGGCCGCTTTCAGGCAGATACACCAATACGGCGAACTGAAGTCGTATGAGTTTACAAAAACCGAGCACGGCCTCTATTATTACAAGTCTGTTTTTGAAAGCACTGTGCTCACATTCCTGGTGGGACTTGATACGAATAAGAAAATGGAAACCTTCCGGTTGTTGCCTTATGCACCCGACACCACCGCATCAAACTACAACATAACTACAGATAAGGGTGGCCGCCTGTACGGCACACTTACCCTGCCGGTGCCACCAACTAATAAAAAGGTGCCGGTAGTGCTGATCATAGCAGGTAGTGGCCCTACCGATAGAGATGGCAACAGTGTACTGGGCATTAAGTCCAACACTTATAAAATGATCGCCGACTCACTGCAAAATGCAGGCATAGCCTGCGTTCGGTACGACAAGCGGGGCGTAGGCGCAAGTGTAGCCGCGCTGGACAATGAAAGTGGCCTGCGATTTGAAGATATGGTGAGTGATGCAGAAGCCTTCATTAAAAAAATGAAGGCCGATGGTCATTTTTCCGATGTATACATTCTCGGCCACAGCGAAGGTTCGTTGATAGGGATGATCGCTACAGCTCACGAGCATGTGGCGGGTTACATCTCTGTATCAGGGATTGCGGAGCGGGCCGATAAAATAATGGAGCTGCAGATAAAAGCGCAATCAGAAGAGGTAGCCGCCACAGCCACTGTGCTGCTGGACAGTGTACGGAACGGATATACTGTAAAGAATGTACCGGAAACCCTTAGTGCATTGCTGCATGAAACAGTACAGCCCTACCTGCGCTCATGGATGAAGTACATACCCTCCGATGAAATAAAAAAGGTAAAGGAGCCCCTACTGATACTGCATGGAACAACGGATATACAAGTGGCAGTGTCGCAGGCCGAACTGCTGAAAAGAGCAGCACCACATGCGCAGCTCACGATCATCAACGGTATGAACCATGCACTGAAAGAGGCACCGGCAGACAAGGAAAAGAATAAAGCCGCCTACATGGATCCTACGCTGCCATTAAGTGTTGGTCTAATGGGTGCGATTGTGGCTTTTGTGAATGGAGTTAAATAAGGACTATGGCTAAGATAAAAAATGGCGAATTTTATCTCGCACTCCTGCTCATCGCAGCCGTTATCTGGTTGGTATGGATTGGTGTGCTGCATAAGCACTATTAGGGAGATTTATTTAAAATTTTGTATTTTTGATACAATTGTACATTCTATGGAAAAGGCATTAAAATACATCGTTGATGATAAGGGTACAAAATCATCTGTGTTGATTTCCATCAGCAAATGGGAAGACTTAAATAATAAATACAGCAAGCTGCAAAAAAAAGTAAGCATTTTGACTGGCATACAAAAAGGCCTTAAAGAGGTTCGTGACGCAAACAAAACAGGTAAGAAACTGCAGACCCTAAAAGACTTTTTAAATGAAGGTAATAGTTAGGATCACAAAGAATTTCAGATCTGAGGTCAAACCATTATTGAAAAGATATCAATCGCTCCCCCAGGATCTTTTGGGCCTTGAAAAAGAACTTATACAAAACCCTAAACTTGGAACGGAACTTGGTAAAAATGTCTATAAAATAAGACTTAGAATAAAAAGTAAAGGGAAGGGAAAAAGCGGCGGTGCCAGGGTATTGACTTTGCTGGAAAATACTGTTGTCGCTGAAGTTGAATATTCTGAAAAAGAAATTGTGGTCAACTTATACCAATTAGACATTAAAAGACGGCAAAGTAATTTTCAAGGTAATAGTCATAGGATGTTATAGATTTTATGGTTTCACTTTTCAGATCAACAATAATTTGCGATAAGCGCAGGGAAAGATCGTCGAGTGTTTTGAAAA
>CAIRES010000051.1:0-110000 GCA_903877645.1 uncultured Bacteroidota bacterium
CAGTCATTAAATCCACAAGCCCAACACCTTTTTTGAATGCCATATATAAAAATTGAAAAGGGTTTCAATTTACACAATTGAAACCCTTTTCCAGTATAGCTTTCACTTAATTTTTACCAACTATTTTTGACCACATTGTCTGATCATTCTTTTACAAATTGCCCGCCGTATGCCCCATTTACTTTTACAAAGTAGGTGCCTTTGGGTAGGTCTGCTACGTCTATAGTGGTGTGAGTGTTGTTGCAGGTAAGGTGGCGTACTTCGCGGCCTTGTGCATCCAGCACTACTATGCTTTTTAGCTCCATTGCTGCGCTTATTGCCACTTCGTTTGTCGCCGGGTTAGGGCTAATGTTTATTCCCATATCCACCTGTGCTGTTTGTTGCAAACCTAGGCTACTGTAAGAGATCTTTCTTACTCGGTTATTGATCGGGTCGGCCACATACAGATTGCCATACGCATCTATTGCAGAGCAGTTCATGTCTTCATTAAATTGGGCGGCGGTAGCAGGCCCTCCATCTCCTCCGTACCCCAGCGTGCCTATGCCTGCTATGGTAGTAATAATGCCCGCTGTATTTATTTTTCTGATCACCCCTAATGCTCTGTCTGAAAGATACATGTTGCCTGTAGGATCAAAAAGAATGGCAGAGCAAGAGGTAAGCTCTGCTGCCGTAGCAGGGCCTCCGTCGCCAGTATAACCAGATACGGTGGGTACGCCAGCAATATTGGTGATGATGCCTGAGTGGTCTATCTTCCTGATTATATGATTTCGGTAATCAGGGATATACAGATCGCCAGATGGGCTAATGGCAAGATATCCCGGCGAAATTAATTCTGCATCTGTGGCTGGTACACCATCTCCGCTATACCCATTTGTGCCTGTGCCGGCGATGGTAGTAATAACACCCGTTGCCATGTCTATCTTGCGTATTCGAAAATTTCCATTGTCTGAAAATATAAGATTTCCAGATGCATCAATAACAAGCCCAAAAGGATCATTTAGCTGAGCTGCTGTGGCAAGTATATTATCGCCATTATAGCCCGCTGTTCCTGTACCAGCGATAGTCGTAATAATTCCTGTTGTATTTACTTTTCTGATATCTTCATTTCCATATTCCGAAATATACAGATTTCCAGCGGGATCAATTACTATGTTATCCGGACGTCTCAGTTGAGCATTGGTTGCCTCTAAGTTATCACCAGAATGACCGGGAGTACCTGTACCTGCTATAGTACTGATTACTCCAGACACATTAATTTTTCGCACAACATGGTTGTATTCATCGGCTATATATAAATTCCCAAAAGAATCAAATTTTATGTCGTCAGGACTATTAAGCTCCGCGCTTATTGCAGGTCCTCCGTCTCCTCTATAAGCCCCTGTATCATTACCGGCTATGGTGCTTACGGTTTGTGCAAAAGCAGATGAATAATATGCAAGCAGCGTAAGCAAGAATAGCAATACTTTTTTCATGTAGTGTATATTTTTACAAATATACGAATGATTGTTTGCTGTTGAGTAGTCTGTACTGCGCGAGTGCCACCACCCCTGCCTGAAAGGTAACTGCTTCGCTGTTACTTTCAGTCTCCCCTCCTTTGCAGGCGGGGAGTTACTCATTTCCTGTCCTTTGCGATTGCGCGAGTGTAGATCCTTCCTTCGTCAGGATGACAAAGTGTGAGAGAATGCGATAGAAAATACAAACCCCGGCTTGCAGCCAGGGTTTGGGAATACTTTATAATGTTGTTGACTGTAGATATTATGCGTTGCTTTTTTCGAAGGTTCTTTTGGCGATGCCGTTCCTTTGGTCTTGTGCGTCTTTAGCGGCTTTGATGAAAGCTACAAATAGCGGGTGAGGACTTTCTACGGTGCTTTTGTATTCGGGGTGAAACTGAACGCCAACATAGAAAGGATGGTCTTTAAGCTCCACTATTTCCACGAGGTCTGTAGTTGGGTTCTTGCCCACAGGGGTAAAGCCTGCGTTTTCAAACGCTTCGATGTATGCGTTATTGAATTCGTAGCGGTGACGGTGGCGCTCGGTGATATTGGTGCTGCCATATACCGATGCTGCAATGGAGCCTTCGGTGAGCGTACAATCGTAGCTGCCGAGGCGCATAGTACCCCCTTTTTGTGTGATGGTCTTTTGCTCTTCCATCATACAGATGACACCCTGGTCGGTATCGGGGTCCATTTCGGTAGAGTGTGCTTTGGGCATATTGAGGACGTTACGGGCAAACTCCACGCAAGCCATCTGCATACCGAGGCATATACCGAAGAAGGGCATTTTATTGACACGGGCATAGCGTATGGCATCTATCTTGCCTTCTATACCACGGCTACCAAAGCCGGGAGCTACGAGTATGGCATCCACATTGTGCAGCTTTTCTTTGGCATCGTCTTTGGTCAGGTATTCGGAATGTATGTTGCGCACTTCCACTTTACATTCATTCATAGCGCCCGCATGTATCAGGGCTTCCAGTATGGATTTGTAGGCATCCTGCAACTCGACATACTTGCCGATGAGGCCAATGGTCACTTTGCTTTTCGGGTAACGTAATTTGTTGAGGAACTCTTTCCACTTCACCATGTCGGGCTCTTTGCCGAGTGGCATCTGCAACTTTTCAAGGCATATAACATCCAGCCTTTCGCGCATCATTTCTAATGGTACGCCGTAGATGGTGTCGGCATCGAGGGCTTCAATAACGGCATCCTGCGTAACATTGCAGAAGAGGGCTATCTTTCTTTTGAGGTCTTTATATAAAGGCTCTTCGGTACGGCAAACGAGTACATCGGGCAGCAGGCCATGTTCGCTCATCATCTTTACAGAGTGCTGTGTGGGCTTGGTCTTCAGCTCCTTAGCGGCTTTGAGGTAAGGGATAAGGGTAAGGTGCACTACAAGGCAATTTTCGTTGCCCATTTCCCACTTCAACTGGCGGACTGCCTCTATGTAAGGGAGTGATTCTATGTCGCCTACGGTGCCACCAAGTTCAGTGATCACAATATCAAACTGGTTGTTCTCTCCAAGCAGCAACATACGGCGTTTGATCTCGTCGGTGATGTGTGGTATCACCTGCACTGTCTTACCGAGATATGCGCCTTCGCGCTCTTTGTTGATGACATGCTGGTAGATACGGCCGGTGGTCACGTTATTGGCCTGTGAAGTATGTGTATTGAGGAAGCGCTCGTAGTGGCCAAGGTCAAGATCGGTCTCTGCGCCATCTTCTGTTACATAACATTCGCCATGCTCGTAGGGGTTGAGTGTACCGGGGTCGACATTGATATACGGATCGAATTTCTGGATGGTTGTTGTAAACCCACGGGCCTGTAATAATTTGGCCAGGGATGCGGCAATAATTCCTTTTCCTAAAGATGATGTAACACCACCGGTTACAAAAATGTACTTCGTCATAACGCTCTGTTTTGATGACCAGTGCGCAGCTTGTTTCTTACCAATAAAATAACTATGGAGGAAGCTGTTGAGGTCAAACAAAGTTACGACTGTTCCTCTGAATATTCAAATTGAAAATGGCCGTCCGGCTGAATTAGCCGTTTCGGACGAGGCTCAATAGCCCAATCGCTTATTGGGTCAATGTTTGCACGGTTTCCGGCGGGTGGAAATGTAGAAATGGGCGGTGGATTATTCGATTTCCGACTGCATATTGGTCTCTTTTTCGGTTTTGTCTTTTTTTAGGAGCAGATCGAGCCATTTGCCGGACATGAACGGGCGTTCTATATAGAAATAAAAAACAGACGAGAGGAGCAGCACTGGGATGAGCAAAAGGACGATCTGAAAAAAGAGATTGGGCAAATAGCCACCAGGTACATGCAACTGACCGGTAAACCGTCCTAAAACTGAGATGATGGTATAATGCAGGAGGTATATGGAATAGCACATGCCGCCAACAATGGGTATGAATTTGTAGCTGAATATTCGTTTGATCATGGGATTTTTAAAAACAATGTAGTAGAACAGCCCGATAAGGAAAGGGAACAATAAACGGGCTGCAAATAATTCATTACCGGGAGCGAGGGTACTTTTTATGGGCAGGTATATGATGGTGACGAGGGTAGCGAGTGCAAGCAGGGATACCCCCTTCTTATTGAAAAAGGCCGCAAACGAGTCACTTACATAAAGATCGGCAAGGAGGATGCCGGTAAGGAAGTATTGGGCAAAATTGAAAATGGTGAGGAATGAGGTAATGTAAAGGTGTTGCAATATAATAACACTAATAATGCCCAGCAGCAATACAATGCGGCGCGGCCCCACGTGCAGGGATAGCAAGCGGAACAGTAAGGGCGCCATAAGGTAAAATTGTATCTCTATCTCCAGCGACCAGGCTACGACTGTGACTATTGAAGCCCGATGGTAAATAATGTTGTGTACATAGGCCAGGGATGCCAGCCAGTGCGGCAGCATAACAGAGAGGGGTGTAGTATGCGAAATGATGTGGAGCAGGAAAATGGCCGACATAGCGAGGAAGTAGGGTGGCTCCAACCGGGTGACACGGCGGAGGTAGTACCTTTTGAGCGATACGGTTTTGCCGTGATTGATGTAGTGATGTGCAAACGGAAGACAGAGGATAAAACCGCTGAGTACAAAAAAGAGTTCCACCCCGCGATCTCCATTAATGAACAGGGTATTGAGTAAGCCTGAGCCCGTTTCTGTAGCCGGGATGCCTGACTTGGCGGCAAAATAACCATGGATGTGAAACAGGAGTACGAACATGATGGCCACAAAGCGGATGCCATCGATCTCCGGGAAGTAGAGGTGATTAGTAGTGATGCGGCGGAATTTGTTGTAAAAGCTGGCGAGCATGTTTCCGGGGCAAAAGTAGAAAGTTGTGAGTAGAAAGTAGAAAGTCAAAAGTAGAAAGTTGCGAATATGGGTTATTCACACCAAATAGTGGATAAATAACACAGAGGTTTTGATAATTAGGGCAATGCCGTGACGTATAACGCCTAAATTTGCGGACTGTATGCGTTTTTACCGTTTGTTGCTGTGCTGTTTTTTACTGTTGCTGTGCATGAGTGCACATGGGCGGGTGGTGCAGCCTGCAAAGTATGGTATCACAGCCTTCCCGGATAGTATCTCGCTGCAAAAAGGGGCGCTGCTGGAGGCTGATAGCTTCATCATGGCGCACCCGATGATGGCCACAACATACATCACAAGTGATATAGAGCTGCCACATGTGATGAAATCGCAAACCGCTGATTTTTATTTGTTGTTGTTCCTTTGCCTGATGCTGGGGATGATCAGGTTTATGGATACCCGTTATTTCATCAACCTGTGGAAAGCCTTTTTTAATCCCACGCTGAGTAATAGACAGCTCAAAGACCAGTTACAAGGCAGCGGGCTGCCCAATCTGCTGATGAATATCTTTTTCACTTTTGCTGGCGGGGCATATATCTATTATATAGTTCGTTTCTTTACGCCGCATAACTCAGGTGTGATACCCCCTTCGCTGCTCATCATTATGCTGATAGGAGGGACCGGCGCTATATACCTGGCCAAGTATGCCACAGTGCGCTTCAGCGGATGGGCATTCAGGGTGGAGGGGATAACGGAGCATTATTTGTTCAATGTATTCCTGATCAATAAAGTCCTGGGTGTGACGCTGATCCCGTTTATTATCATATTAGCTTTTGCCGATCACCAATGGGCGCAACAGGTAGTAGTTATATCATTTGTGGTACTGGGTATACTGCTGCTAAACAGGTATATCAGGTCGTGGCAGGTATTCGGGTCATTCTTCCAGTATAGTAAATTTCATTTTTTTATGTACCTTTGCGCCTCGGAATTATTGCCACTGGCTGTTTTGATGAAATTATTAGTAAAAGGAATGATGTTTTATTAATTAAATTTCAATAAAATAAGCAGCCGGATTCCAAAGTTTTCCGATAATCCTTAGATATGGCCAAAGCTGTTCGCTCAACAAAGAAAGGTGCTGCAAAAAAGGAAGTGAAGGTGGGCAGTATATTGATCACCCAGCCGCGCCCGGAAACGGAAAAATCACCCTATTTTGAACTTGCCAAAAAACATGATATCAAGCTTGATTTTCATGCTTTTATACGTGTGGAAGGCATTGCAGGCAAGGATTTTCGCAAACAAAGGGTGGATATTGCAGAATATACAGCGATCATTTTTACCAGCCGTTATGCTGTTGATCATTTTTTCAGGATATGTGAGGAGCTGAAGGTAAAAGTATCGCAGGATATGAAGTATTTCTGCATTACAGAAGCAGTGGCACTTTATTTACAAAAATTCATTTTATACAGGAAGCGCAAAGTTTTCTTTTCGGCGGATGGCAGCTCGCAAGGCTTGCAGGATGTGATCGGGAAGCATAAGAATGAAAAGTATATACTGCCGGTATCAGACAGCGGTAAGACCGATATAGCCCACTACCTGATCAAGCACAGCATTAAATACACAGATGCCACACTGTACAGGATGGCCTCCAACGATATAAAGCCGGTGATGGAAATGGGCTACGACATGATCGTGTTCTTCAGCCCGTTCAGCGTGCAGACATTGTTTGATCATGACCCTTCGTTTAAGCAAAACGGTACATTGATCGGGGCGTTCGGGCCTACTACTTCGAAGGCGGTAGAGGACAGCGGATTGCGCCTCGATATTAAAGCGCCGGCTGTAAATGCGCCGTCTATGGTGTCGGCGCTGGAGTTGTTCCTTACAGGGATCAAAAAATAATCATTACATTTTTCGTACACAATTTTACTGATGGCCATCACGTTTATGTGCGAAATGCATGCAAATGAGGTCATTCCTTTTACTTTTTCTGCTGATCTTAGGATCGTATATCAATTGCCATGCGCTGATCGGTATCGGTTATAGCTATAAGAATGTGCTTTTCTGGCGGTTTTGGGAAATGAAGGAGGGGCAGCTTGTACCTGAGATGCTTGTGTACAATACCGGTGATACCGCCATATCATTTACGATGAGGAAAACCTATGTGGAAGGTGGCTGTACACCCAGCGGGACAACAAAGGAAGAGTATGCGAGGCGGGATGCCGAATATGCAAAAGATACTATAGTAAATACCACAGTAATACCGCCGCACCAGTATGGTATTTTCGTGGTGAGCAGGGGGCAATATGGCAACGACTACAATGGCGCGTTTGTGAACGGGAGATGGGCAGGAATATCGGGTAAAATGCAGGAGCCAAGTAAAGAAATAATAGCCAGGTACCCGTATAAATACTACTCTTATGAAGGGGAGTATGGCACTCCCGGCTGGGGGCTGACCTGCACGGACCAAATATTTACAAAGCGCGGCGAAAAGGGCCACTTGGCCATTTACTTTGATTTTAATGACCCGAAAAAATGGCAATCGTTTGCGGGGATAAGTGACGTATCTGCGACGATAGGGGGAGGACTGGATGATGCTGCGATAACGCTGAACGGACAAATGCATACGATCAAAGACGCACAGAAGAATAACAGGTTTGCCGCAAATATGGGAAGCACCCAAACCTATCGCATGGATGTGTCATTTACGGTTGCGGAAAATGGCGAATTTCCTAACCTTGACATGCACTACTTTTTTGCAAATGGCAATGCAGGGATCGAGATGCCGATCTTTGTGCAATAGCAATCATGCCGATCAGGCATCAAAATTATGCACAAAATTATTGAATTATTCGCGCGAGATTTCCCACCACATAGGCACATAGAACACATAGTCTATGTGGCCTGAACTTCATAAGTTTTAGTTCACATAGACTTAATTACTCGCATCTATGTGGTCTGTGTGCCTATGTGGTGGCCTTGAATAGCACCTACAGCATTGCTGAATTTTGTACACGGAATAGGTGTCTAATTGGTATCACTTTGCATACCCGGAATTATTAGCGCTAAAAGCAGTTATTTTGCTGCATGGCCAACAGACTCAAAGACGAACAAAGCCCTTATTTATTGCAACATGCTAATAACCCTGTGGACTGGTATCCATGGGGTGATGAAGCATTTGAAAAAGCAAAACAGGAGCATAAGCCACTGATCGTAAGCATAGGCTATGCGGCCTGCCACTGGTGCCATGTGATGGAGCATGAGAGCTTTGAAGATAAAGAGACCGCAGCCTACATGAATGAACATTTTGTGTGCATAAAAGTGGATAGGGAAGAACACCCTGATGTGGACCATATGTACATGGATGCGGTGCAGGCCATCAGCGGCAGCGGTGGGTGGCCGCTCAATGTGTTTGTAACACCGGAGCGTGCGCCGTTTTATGGGGGCACTTACTACCCGCCGAGAGCAGCCTACAACAGGCCGTCGTGGATGCAACTGCTGGGCAGGATGAACGAAGTGTGGACCACCAACCAGGACGAAGTGGCACAGCAGGCGGGACAGATGATCGCACATCTAAAACAGGCATCACTGAGGTCATTTGCCGGCACAGAAAAATCGATCGATAATGAGACCTGCAGGAAGATAGCAGACACATTGCTGCAACAGGCAGATAAGGAGAAGGGGGGATTTGGGAATGCGCCGAAATTTCCGGGTACGATGGCCATCAGTTTTTTGCTGGAGCATTATCATTTTACCGGGTATGAGCCTGCGCTGAAACATGCGCTGCGCAGCCTTGATGCGATGATAGAAGGAGGTATCTATGATCAGCTCGGCGGAGGCTTTGCGCGGTACTCAACAGACAGGGAATGGCTGGCGCCCCACTTTGAAAAAATGCTGTATGATAATGCTTTGCTGGTATCTGCATTATGCGATGGGTACAGCATTACAAAGAATGTGCGCTACAAAGAAGTAATAGAAGAAACGATAGCTTTTGCGGAGCGGGAACTGAAAGATGAAAGCGGCGGCTATTATTGTGCGCTTGATGCAGACAGCGGAGGTGTGGAGGGGAAATTTTACACGTTTACGTGGGACGAATGGGTGGAAGCGCTGGCGCCTTTTGATCCCTTCGACGGAGCTCAGGATGACAACCTTCTGGAGGAATACTTTGGTATTAAAAGGGAAGGCAATTGGGAAGGGACTAACATACTGCATGTGGCGAAGAGTGTTGCTGCGCTGGCATCTGAGTATAGCATTGATAAAGAAGAAGTGTTGAGCCGGATCAATGAAGCGAAAGGGAAACTATGGACTGCAAGAGCGAAAAGGATAAGGCCACAAACGGATGACAAAAGCCTTCTGTCGTGGAATGCGCTGATGAATATAGCGCTGACAAAAGCAGGCGTGGTATTGCAACATGAGCCATACCTGCGACTTGCCACAATGCACCTGGAGTGGATGGTGGGCGCATTTGAAAAGGAGGAACTGCTGCACACGTGGAAAAGGGGGACAGCTAAAATAAGCGCTAAGCTGGATGACCATGCATACCTGATACAAGCCATGCTGCAACTGGCATCGGCAACGGGTGAAGCGCAATGGGTAGTAAAGGCTACAACGCTTGCCGGTGGCGTGGTTAAGGACTTTGGGAATGAAGGTGGCTTCTTTTATTACACTGCAGCGCACCAGCAGGATATACCCGTGCGTAAGACGGATGTATATGATGGCGCTACACCATCCGCAAATGCGCTGATGGCGCACAATCTGTGGATATGCGGTATGTGCATGGAGCAACCTGCATATATAGAACGCGCAGTGGCCATGTTGCGCAGCATGAGTGATACGGCCATGAGGTATAGCTATTCGTTTGGGTACTGGGCGATGCTGCTGCAACGGCATGTAATGGGGATGAAAACGGTTGTAAATGCCGGATATGGGGCAGATGAAACGAGGAAAAAGTTGCAGGAAGAATACATTCCTAAGATTTACGCTATCAATTCAAGAAAAAAAATATCTGAACTGAGGACAATAGAAAAAAAGTTTTTTGAGGATAAAACGTGTATATTTGTTTGCACAGAACAGGCCTGCCTATCCCCTGTAAGCACTGTGAATGAGGCACTTCGCCTTTTGTAACAATAACAAAGGATATAGCGGGAATTGTTTGAGATTTATGCCTCATTCGGGCAGAAACGGGAACAAATTTTCCCTGAAAGTTGCATTTTTCGAAAAAACTTTGAATATTGTGCGTCGGTTTTGTGTTGTGTCGAGTGAAAAAGAGGAAAATAATAAGTTTGCCAAATAGCAAAAACAAAGAGTAGTATGAAAAAAACTTCCCTGAAGGTCTCAGCTTTAGCATTGCTCGCACTCGTTGCGGCAAGTTGCGGACAACCTAGCTCGAATGGCCAGTTGGTAGGAGATCAAACGAGATTGAGTTACAGAGCGCCATTGCCGATCGGCATGGTGTATGTTCCTTCCGGGTCCTTTAAAATGGGCGCGAGTGACGAGGATATACGCGGCAGAAATGACGCGACCATACACACTGTACAGTTGGTAGGGTTTTATATGGATGCGACTGAAATATCGAACCAGGAATACCGCCAGTTCACTAATTGGGTGCGGGATTCAATAGCTAATACCATCCTCGGTAATTTTAAAGATAATGCTGATGGTACGCAGCGGCTGGATATGAGCAAGCGGATCAACTGGAAAGATCCGGAGTTGCAGGATCAGCTTTCTGCATTATACATACCTGCCGAGCAAAGTGGCTGGGGCCGTAAGGTGGCTGATGCGAGCAAGTTGCAGTATCACTACTCTTCGTTCAACTATGTTGCATCGGTACAGCACCCTGATGATCCGCAGACAAAATATGTGAACAACTTTGACACAAAGATCTACCCGGATACAACCGTATGGATCAAGCAATTCAACTACGCATTCAATGAGCCGATAGCCTGGCAGTATTTTTGGTTCCAGGGTTTCAATAAATATCCTGTAGTGGGTGTGAACTGGAAACAGTGCCATGCGTTCTGCGATTGGCGCACACATATCTGGGTATCTACCCGCGAAGGCCAGAGGCAATATACAGAAAGCCGTTTCCGCCTGCCAACAGAGCAGGAATGGGAATATGCCGCACGCGGCGGGCGTAACGAAGCGCCATACCCATGGGGTGGGCCTTACATCATCAATAAGAAAGGTTGCTACCTGGCCAACTTTAAACCACAGCGCGGCAACTATGCTGCAGATGGCGGCCTTTACACAGTACCTGTGGACTGGTATGCTGCGAATGATTACGGCCTGAAGAATATGTCAGGTAACGTATCTGAGTGGACCGAATCAGAATATTATGGCGGCGCTTATCAGCAGCAGGCAGACATCAACCCAAGTGTAACTTATAATACACAAGCGGGTGATCCATTGTGGATGAGGCGTAAAGTAGTACGTGGCGGAAGCTGGAGAGATGTAGCGTATTACCTACAGGTAAGCACAAGGGACTTTGAATATGAAGACACAGCCAAAGCGTACATAGGCTTCCGTTGTGTATATTCAGAAGTTGTTCCGGCATTGACCAACAGGCGTGTGCTGAACAGGTAATATAAAATAATAGCGAACTCAACTTTTTTAAATCAAGCATAGAAAAATTATCGAAAATGAATCCAATAGCACTGTTTTTTGAAACCAACCAAGGTAAATACGTAAAGAACCTGATCATCGGCCTTGGTGCCTCTGTGGTACTGTTAGGCGCTCTTTTTAAAATACAGCACTGGCCCGGTGCGTCTTATATGCTGACTGCAGGGATGGTGACAGAAGCCGTGATCTTTGCTATGCTTGGATTGCTCCCACCTCATGCGGATTACTATTGGGAGCGCTTTTACCCGGACATTACCGAGAACCCGCATGTTGAGGCATTCCGTAAGGGCCTCAAACATATTGAGAAGCCAGGCGAGTCTCCCACCAAATCATTGGACAAGATGCTGGAAGAGGCACAAATGAATACGCCGAACCTGAAAAAGCTCAATGAGAATTTCCAGAACTTCAATAAATCTGTTGACCAGATCAAAGATATGTCTGAGGTGACTTCTGCGACAACTGCGTACTCAACAAGCGCACGTGAAGCTGCTGATGCCCTTGGCCAGATGAAAACTACATTCTTAGGCGCTACTCATACCATGAGTGCTTTCAATGCAGCGGCTGATGATACAGTGAAGTTCCACGAGCAGGTATCTGTATTGTCGAGGAACCTGGGTACACTGAACCAGATATATGAAGTAGAACTTTCTGATGCCAACAATCACCTGAAGGCGATGAACAAATTTTACAGCAACCTGGTAAGCGCATCTGATGCTATGGCATCAAGCGCCGCAGATGCGATCAGCGCTAAGGACCAGATGGCGGCACTTGCGAAGAACCTGACCGTATTGAACCAGGTATATGGCAATATGCTCACAGCAATGCAGGGCCGCTAATACCCCTGTGTTCACGGAATTAAATATATTACTCATAGTAAAAGCTAAATAATGTCTATACCTAAAGAGCCGCGGCAGATAATGATCAACCTGATGTATTTGGTGTTGACGGCACTGCTGGCCCTAAACGTATCCAATGAGATCCTCAACGCCTTTAAGACGCTGAGCCAGAGCATTGATAAGTCTAACCAAGCAATAGATCAGAAGAATGTCGAGGTATATTCTAATATCAAGGCCAACGAATTGTTGCCGGGTCAGCAAGCTAAAGTACACCCATACCGTTTGAGAGCGGATGATGTGGTGACGAAAGCGGATGGAATGATCAAGTACCTGAATGACTGGAAGCGCAGGGTCATCATGGAAGCAGGCGGTTACAACCATAAAGAAGGTGAAGACAGTACTTTGCCCGAAAGGCTGGATAACATTGATGCGACCACCTCATTGCTTGTAGAAAAGAAAGGTGGTGATACCCTGAAAAGCAGGATCATAGAGATGAGAAAATATCTGCTGGAGCAGGTAGATCCAAAGGACTCTGCCAGCATTAGCCCACTGATGCCGATAAGAATTGTAAACGCAAAGAAAAATGACCATAATCCTACGGCTGACTGGAGCATTGAGAACTTTGAGCATATGCCTGCAATAGCGGCAATGGCGCTGTTCTCCAAGTACCAGAATGACATCAGGAGCAGTGAGGCGCTGGTGCTGAACAAATTGTTTGAAGAAGCACACGGTAAGGACATTAAGTTTGATACCATAGGCGCGATTGCAATACCTAAACAAAGCTATGTGCTGGACGGAGATAAGGTGGAAGCATCTATATTGATGGCGGCATTTAACAGGAGCAACAACCCGATCGTGACCATCACACAGGGTGGTGGACAGAAAAAAGACGCCAAAGACGGTGTGATACCCTGGGAAACAGTAGCATCGGGCACAGGCCTGCAAACAGTAAAAGGTAAAATTGTATTGCATACGGAGAACGGCGATCAGACAAGAGATTGGTCGTTTGAATACATGGTGGGCACTACGGGCGCTTCTCTGCAGTTAGATAAAATGAACGTGTTCTATATTGGTGTTGATAACCCCGTATCAGTAGCTGCGGCAGGATATTCTGTAGAAGATGTGTCACTGGATGTACCCGGAGCTACAGTATCGGGTCCAGGCAAAGGAAAGTATATCATCAATGTGACTAATCCCGGTAACCTGGAAGTAGGCATCATGGCCAAAACCAAGGAAGGTGGCAAGAAGAAAGTGGGTGGAATGACGATACGTGTGAAACGTATACCGGAACCACTGGCTAAGCTGAACGGCAAGGCAAGTGGTGGTATGTCGGCTGCACTTTTCAGGCAAACGATAGCGCCTGCAGCTACACTTGATAACTTTGATTTCGAAGCTAAATTCCAAGTAGTAGGGTTCACATTCAGTATGCTGCCAAAGGGTAGGGATTATGTAGGCCCGTTCTCAGTTGACAATCGTAACGGAGCACGGTTTAGTGATAATAAAGATATAGTAAAGATAATGCAAACTGCCAAAGCGGGAGATAAGGTGTTTCTCGAGAGCATTAAAGCTGTGGGGCCGGATAAGAGAGTAGTGACCTTACAGACCAGTATTACGTTGTCATTGAATTAATTAACTTAGTATTAAAACGCAAGGATATGAACATCCTGAATCAGTATAAATTGACACTTTCCGCGGTATTATTGTTTGCCGGGGCTACCGCTTTTGGCCAAACGGGCGCTACCGATCCATCTATAACAGGTGGTGGGGCTCCGGGAGTGAATAAGGATTGGATGCCTTCCAAAACTCCGGATGGCGCTTATGACCGCAGGCCACATATTAGCCAGCCCATTCCATGGCAGTATATCCGTGAGGAGGACATCCTGTGGAAGAAGCGTGTATGGCGCGAAATAGATACGCGTGAGAAACAAAACGTGGGCTTTCGTTATACCGGTGATGAAAACAGCGGTGGTGGTATGTTTATAGAAATATTGGTGGATGCTATTAAGAGGGGTAAGATCAAAGCTTATTCTGCTTTTGATGGTGACCGGTTCACTTCCATCCTCACCAAGGAGCAGTTGATGGAGCAGCTTACACCAAAGCCGGATACTGTAAACATGGTAGACCCGGTAAGCGGACAGGAAACCCAGAAGATCATTAATCACGATTTTAACCCGGAATCCATCACCAAGTACAGGCTCAAGGAAGACTGGATATTTGATCGTAACGAAGGCCAGATGGTGGTGAGAATAGCAGGTTTAGCGCCTGTAAAAGATGTAACCGGGGAGGCCGGCGATTATCGTGGCTCGCAGGCAATGTTCTGGTTGTATTATCCTGAGATCCGCGGACTGCTGGCACAATACGAAGTATTTAACCCGGACAATGACATCGCCCGCTATACATGGGATGAGTTCTTTGAAGGCCGTCAATTCTCGAGCAAGATCACTAAGGTGAGCAGCCCGTACAACTATTCACAGTTCAAGGATAATATGTCGCCAATGGAGGCATTGTATGAGAGCCAGCATACGGCTGAAGAGATATTCAACAAAGAGCATGATATGTGGGTATACTAATACCACACTGAAAATACTGAAAAAAGCCCCGCATATCACGGGGCTTTTTTAATGAACAACATTTTTTTGCACAGATAATTGCTGATGATGGTTAATGAGAAGCCGAAACTGGAAGTATGCCTTTCCCCTGCTTTGCTGCATTTGTATCATACGCGGGATACTGTAACAGTGATCATAGATGTTTTCAGGGCTACCTCCACGATCGTTGCCGCGCTGGATAATGGCGCTAAATGCGTGATACCTGTAGCTTCTGTAGCGGAGTGCATAGCATTAGGCGCAACAATACCAAACAGTATTACTGCGGGCGAACGGGATGGCAAAATAGCGGAAGGATTGCAACACGGCAATTCGCCGTCTGAGTACCCGACTGCATTCATAAAGGGTAAAACACTGATACTTACTACCACAAACGGTACCCGTCTGCTGCACATGGTGAAAGACGCTTCGGCCATAGTTATCGGCTCTTTCCTGAACCTGGATGCATTGTGTGCCTACCTGTTATCAAAAGGCAAAAACGTATTGCTGGGCTGCGCTTCATGGAAAGATAAATTCAACCTGGAAGACACGCTTTTTGCGGGGGCGGTTATTCACCAGTTATCCGGCTCATTTGAAATGAACTGCGATAGCGCCCGTGCGGCAGTTCATTTGTATCACCAATCCGGTGGTAATTACCTGGAGTTTCTGAAGGACAGTTCGCACTATAAGCGGTTGTCTGCATATAACTTGCAGGAGGATATGGCATACTGCGCTACCCCGAACCTGCACCCAGTGGTACCCTACCTGAGAGGGACGGAAATAGTTATTTAACCTTCGATTATTGTAGAATTCTTTCGGCTCTGTGGGAAAAGGATATAAACCTTGGTGTTATTTGCTTACCTTTTCGGCAAAATACGCACACTTACCAAAGTTCTACATTTATGAGATCAAAGTTTTACAACCGCAATCCGCTTAGCATGTTACGCTCATTTTTAGCAGTTGTGTTATTGCTGCTGAGTTCACAGTCATTTGCGCAAACGATAACGTACAGCCAAAGTTTTACGAGCGGTGTGTCGCCAACAAATGTGCAATGTAATGGATGGGTCACTTTCTGCAGTTCCCTGGTAGCGGGAAATCAATACACCGGTTTCCAGCTGACGAGCACCGCGAGCAGTACAGTATATACCTGTACGGATGCTACTGTAGCGACTGCAATAGCTACCGCTATGAGGACAGGGGTGACTACGACACAAACCTCTGACGGGCACACATGGTACGTAGGTACAGGTTGTGGGTTGGGTTGTGGTACAATTAGTGTCGAATTAGCCGCAGATCAGGGTACATGTAGTTGCGGCAGTGATTGTTCTATCAGGCCGCAAATAAATAATTCTAACTGGGGAGGTATAGGTACTACATGTTTTGCTCCATCGCAAACGCTGACGTTAGTATTCAGCTATGTGACGCCATTATCATTTACAGCCGCACCCACACAGGCGTTAACGGTCTGCCAGAATTCAGGAGCAACACCGATCAATTCATTACTCACAGCGAGTGATTCTTCTACCAGCCCCACACAAACATGGAGTGTGATTTCAGGCCCTTCAGTGGGTACGTTATCGGGCTTTCCTGCAACAGCGACTTCAGGTACCGGAGTATCTCCAACAGGTACGGCGTATACGCCAGCGACCGACTACACAGGTACAGATTCGTTTACAATACAGGTTGCAGATACTTACGGTAACATGGACGCAACAACAGTATATGTGACTGTGAATGTGCTGCCAGCCATCACATTGGGTGCAATACCTGCGATATGCGCAGGTAATACTACCGCGAACCTTCCTTTTTCAGGTATAACAAATACAATACCACTTACTGCAACATTCTCTTATTCAGGTGGAACACAAACATGGACAGTTCCTGCGGGAGTCACCAGCATCACTGTTGACGCATCAGGCGCATCAGGTGGCGGTGCTTATACCAGCTCAGATATTACAACACCGGGTAATGGCGGCAGGGTTCAGGCTACGCTTGCTGTGGTACCTGGCCAGGTGCTTACATTGAATGTGGGAGGCGCAGGAAGTAATGGAGATCCTATTTTTGGCGGTGTTGGCGGGTTTAACGGCGGCGGTAATGCGGCAGTATATTCTGGCTCATATAGCGGCGGCGGTGGCGGTGGCGCTACCGACATCCGTATCGGTGGTACTGCTTTGAGCAACCGAGTGCTGGTGGCTGCCGGCGGCGGTGGCGGCGGCCTTGATGCCACATGCAGTACAGACGACCAGCCGGGTGGTAATGGCGGAGGTACTGTAGGTGATTCCGTAAACACTTGTGATGCCACACTGGCATCGTTTTCTTACACAGCAATACACGCACAAGGCGGCACGCAAACTGCCGGTGGCAGCGGGGGACAATTGAATCCCGGTTATACCGCAGGTTCTGATG
Organism: uncultured Bacteroidota bacterium; assembly: GCA_903877645.1. Lineage (GTDB taxonomy): Bacteria > Bacteroidota > Bacteroidia > Chitinophagales > Chitinophagaceae > Nemorincola. The sequence goes on from CAIRES010000051.1 coordinate 17,246, forward strand.
GAGTTAGCGGCATAGGCGGCGATAATAACAATGGCGGTGGCATAGGCGGCGGTGGCGGCGCAGGCTACTACGGCGGCGGCGGCGGTTGCTGGACCGGCGGTGCGGGTGGCTCATCTTATACAGATGCCACGCTTGCAACCAATGTGACCCACACTAAAGGATCCAATGCGGGTAATGGTACATTAGTGATCACCTACGGCGTACCGGTTACTTATAATATTAGCTGGAGCAGCCCTGCAACAACAGCCGGTTTCGCTGATGTTACCGGAGATACTTTATTACTTTCTCCGTTGGCAGTAGCAACATCTTCGACTGCTGCGGCAGGTACATACACAGGCACTTTCACTGTAAATAACAGCGTATGTACAAGCGTGGGCTATCCGTTGACGGTAACGGTAAACCCGCTTCCTGTGCTGACGACTACACTTACTCCTGCTGATGTGTGCAGCAATACATTGTTCAACTACGGGCCTGGTGCTACCATTGCAGGTACAACCTTCGCATGGAGCAGGGCAACAGTAGCAGGTATTACCAATGCAGCAGGCAGTGGAGCAGATACGATCAATGAAACATTGGTGAATACTACTGCATCTGCTGTGCCGGTTGTATATGTATACACGCTTACAGCTACTACAGGCTGTACGATGACACAGAATGTAACTGTAAATATTAAACCTCAACCAACGCTTACAACAACACTTACCCCGGCTGCAATATGCGACAGCACATTATTTCATTATGTGCCGGCCAGCGCAACAACAGGTACTACCTTCTCGTGGAGCCGTGCTGCAATAACAGGCATTACTAATGCTTCAGGAAGTGGTATAGACAGTATGGATGAAGTATTGGTGAACACTACACCGGACCCAATAACAGTAAAATATGTGGATACACTGATGGCCAGCGGCTGTGTGAATACACAATTGGTACAGGTAACGGTAAATCCTAAGCCTGAGCTGAACAGCGTGATTATAGCAACACCAGTATGCGATAGTACATTATTTACTTATGTGCCAACGAGCCTTACCAGCGGTACTTACTTCTCATGGAGCCGTGATACAGTGTCCGGCATTGTTAACGGATCGAATGTGGGTGCGGGCAATATCAATGAAACATTAGTGAACAGCACCACTGCTCCTATTACCGTATATTATGTGTACAATCTGCTGGCAAACTCCTGCTCTAACAATGATACGATAAGTGTAGTAGTGAACCCAAGGCCAACATTGACCAGCTCACTTACCCCGCCATCTATCTGCGACAACACTATGTTTGTATATGGCTCAATGAGCGCTACTGCGAATACTACTTATACCTGGAGCCGTGCGGCAGTAACGGGTATCAGCAACGCTGCAAGCAGCGGTATGGATAGTGTAAAGGAAACCCTGGTGAACACAACGCCTGATCCTGTAGCTGTGGTATATGTGGACACACTTTCTGCAAATGGCTGTACCAATACACAGATGATCACAGTAACTGTGAACCCACTGCCATTGCTGACGAGCACACACAGCCCGGCATCAATTTGTGACAATACACTGTTTTCCTATACTTCATCAAGTTCAACTATCGGTACGACCTACTCATGGAGCCGTGCGGCAATGACGGGTATCGCTAATGCAGCAGCAAGTGGAATTGATTCCATCAGTGAAGTGCTTGTGGATACTTCAGCAGATCCTATAGCCGTGACCTATATAGACACGCTTACGGCATATGGTTGCTACAATACTGAAAATGTGGTAGTAACAGTGAATCCGAAACCAATGCTGAGCACCCCGCTCACTCAGGGCCTTTGTGATTCGATGAGGTTTGATTACCCGGCAGCAAGCGCAACAACGGGTACTGCTTTTGCATGGACAAGGGCTTATGTTCTTGGCATCGACCTGTTAGCAGGATCAGGTGTGAATAATCCTTTTGAATTCATCAGGAATAACACAAATGATAACCTGGCTGTGGTATATGTGTATACGCTTACAGCAAATGGTTGCAGCAATACAGAAAATGTAACTGTGGTATCGCACCCAACACCTACACTTTCATCAAACCTTACCAATACAGTATGCAGCGGATCTGACTTCGCTTATATACCTACAGGGTATGCTTTTGGAACAACATTCCAATGGTATCGCGCCCCGATAAGTGGTCTTTCTCCGACTGTAGATACAGGTACTTCTGTGATCAATGAAACATTGACCAACAGCACCTTGTCTGCGATCAATACAACGTATTACTTCACGCTTACAGCGAACGGATGTACGCACAAAGAAAATATAACACTCACAGTATTGCCAAGGCCTGATGTGCCACAGATCACTACGTATCCGCCATCAGCGTTGTGCAGCAATACGATGTACCAGAATTTTGGTACTGCTATGATGGAGCCAGCAGGACAGCAGTATACATGGGTTGCTGAAAATGCAACAGTCTATGCAAGCGGCGAAGGGCACCAATATTGTTTGGTGAATTTCAATACACCTGGAACTGCGGTGATCACACTGAAAACAAATGTTTCCGGAGTAGCCTGTTCTACAGACAACTCTTATACTGTAACAGTAGGGTCTGCCTCATCTGACCATCCGCAGGTCATCTATTTCAACAAGCAGCTGATATGCCTTATAGATAATGAGGATACTTACCAATGGGGATATGATGACGCGACAACGCTGGATTCAACATTGCTTTTTGGCGAGATACGCCCTAACTATATCATCAATGCACTTGACCAGGACCACAGATATTATTGGGTGATCACTACCAAGGATGGCTGTATGCAGAAGTCGTATTTCAACGTGCCTGCTACCGCGATCAGCAATGTGAATGCAACAGAGGCTATGGACGTGAAGATCTATCCGAACCCGGCTACCAATATTGTGAACGTGACCATTAACACTACAGCAGAAGGTAAGTACACTGCGGAAGTATTAAACATTCTTGGCGAAAAAGTAAGCAATGCTGAATTGACCGATCATAAAACAAGTTTTGATGTGAAGAACCTGCCATCGGGTTGCTACCTGGTAGCATGCTATCGCGATGGGGTGAAAATATCGGCTTCAAGGTTCATTAAAAACTAATCAGTAAATAACAAACACACACTATAAATGAAAAAGTTATTATTCTTATTGCTCGCATCAGGCATCGCCTCATCAGCATTTGCTCAGGGTGGCCCCAGCGGGCTTAATTGCAAAAAGAAATGTTTCGCACCGGACAGCCTGCTGTCGAGGTGGGTTGTTGATATCAACTTCCTGGCGGGCGGAATGAGTGAAGACCTGACCACAGCCAAAACCATTGGGAACTATAACAACAGTATAGCCGGTGTGAGTAACACAGGCAATCTGAAATTCGGCAAAAGCCATTCGTATGGTTTTGATGCGCAAGTGGGGTATTTCTTTGGCCATAAGTGCAACTGGGGTATAGGAACAGGGTTTATGTACCTGGGCCAGCAGGGCAACCTGACGCTGGATCAGTTTCACGTTGAGTATCAATCAACAGATGCCAACAACAATACCTTCCGCCAGTTGATCACAGCTAATGGCCCGATTGAAGAGAAAGTGACGATCACCAACATCAATATTCCTTTGGTGCTGAAGTACAAGCACAGGTTCTCGAAGAGGATCGGCTTCACTGCAGACCTCGGCGCTCTGTTCAACTTGCAAATGAGGAATTCATACAACAGCAATGCTTCTTTTGATTATGAGGCGGTTTACAAATTCACAGGCTCTGGTAGCGATGTAACTGCGGTTTATGATAATGCAACAACACCGGCAAGTACCGACCACCTGCTGACAAGGGCTGAATACGCAACCCGCTCAGACCTGAACAGTTATTTCAATACTACGCTCCGTAACTTAGGCTACAATGTAGGGCTTAATGCACGGCCAAATAGTAACTCAGGCTCTGTATCTTATACAGCGCGTTCGGTAGGCTTATTAGTACAGCCGTCTATCAACTATTATTTCAATGACAATATTGCATTGAACCTTGGTGTGTATTATATCTACCAGCCGTTCAAAAACACTCCGACAAACGGTTATGAACTGACGAATAAAGTAGGTGATTACAGTTCGGTAATGAATTCTGTGACTGCAAGCAATAACCAGACATACGGGCTCAATGTTGGCTTGCGTATTTATCTTGGTAAAGGTAAAGACAGCGATCATGATGGTATCCCTAACAGGGAAGACTGGTGTCCGTATGTATATGGTGTGCCGTATTTCCATGGTTGCCCTGATACTGATGGCGATGGCATACCTGATAACGAAGATTCTTGTGTGCGTGTACCGGGCCTTGCTAAATTCCACGGCTGCCCGGATAGCGATGGCGATGGCATACCTGATAAGGAAGATGCTTGCCCGTACCAGGCGGGTACCGTGGCTATGCATGGTTGTCCTGACCGTGATGGTGATGGTATAGCAGATAAGGACGACGCATGTCCGGATAAGGCCGGCCTGCCACAATTCAAAGGCTGCCCTGATAGCGACGGCGATGGCGTACCTGATAATGAAGACCAGTGCCCTGACGTAGCCGGGCCTGTAGAGAACCACGGCTGCCCGTATCCAAAACCTGAACCTGCTGTTGAGCCGGTAAAAGTATCGACGCCGATATTGTTTGAAGTGAATAAGACTGTTATCCACCATTCATCATATCCCGTGCTGGATGAAGCTGTGAAGAAGCTAAGCGCAGATAAGGATGCAACTGTAGTGGTAGATGGCTATACAGATAATACAGGTACTAAGGCCTACAACAAGGGCTTGTCTATGAGGCGCGCGCAGGCAGTGAAAGAACACCTGATCAAGCTGGGTGTAAGCCCTAAGCGTATCAAGGTCGTTGGTCACGGAGAAGGCCAGCCGGCAGCAAGCAATGATAGTGATGAAGGCAGGCTGAAGAACAGGCGCGCAGTAATGCACCTGAGTACAGGTGATGAATAATTGCTCAATAACTTAATTGCTCAATGGGGTATTGAGTCAGATTTTATAAAGCCACCTGGTCATTTGATCAGGTGGCTTTATTATGTGCGGGATATTGCCTTTTTCGTCGAGTTGTCTGGCATGCAAATGTTTGTGTGCTTTGCGGTTGACCAAAGCGCTCTGAACAATGTACCGGGTACGGCTACTTTGCAAGCAAAGATGCCCTACTGCTTTTTGCGGTAGGGCATCGGTCTGTGTACAATGATCTTAAAAGGGATTACCAGATAACAGGAAGGTGGTGTGCTGTGTGGTAATCGATAATGGGCTGGTATGGCCCGTACTTATGCTGCAGGGCAGAGAAGGTGTCAATAAACGGCCCTATGCCGTAATCGATCGCCTTCTTACTATAATCAGGATAATCAACAACGCTTTTATCTTTCTTTGTAGGGCGCACATGTATACTGTCGTCGTTGATAAAGGCAGCCACATCTATTGCCTGTTCATCGGTAAGGAATGGTTTGTACCAGAACGCTTTTTTATCAGGCATGTTGGATTTAATGAACCTTGCCATTTTTACAACCCTATAAGGACTGGAGCCTACCTGGTAAGCGTGTGGCCCCCACAGAGGTGGATAAACATAAGTAGCAGAGTCGGGGGTCCATTGTCCCTGGCCGTCTTTGCCGTGGCAGGAGCTGCAATTCTCGTTAAAGATCGCTTCACCCCTTTTGGGATCTGCAGCGCGCGTCGGGTACTTTTCTATTTCGAGTGATTCATCGCCTTTTACGTGGCCGCCAACAGGCACGCCCGTAGATATCCATTTCATATAGCATACCATAGCCACGATCTCTTTGCTATCGAGTGGCAGAGGGGTGCCGCTGTGGGGGCGCATGATACAGTTATTGATCCGCTGCCCGAGTGTCAGTATTTCATTCTCGCGGCCGCGGTATTGCGGGTATAGGGGATAAGAACTGAAGAAATTAAAAGCGAATGGGCGTGTGCCAGCGTCTACATGGCAATTGGTGCAATTCATTTTATTGCCCAGGTAGTGGCCTTTAGTGCCGTTTGGCCCTATGTAGTATGCAGTATTGATCACCAGGTCGCGGCCATAGCGTACCAGGTCGCCAAATTTGTCGTGCGGAATTGTATTGGTATCAGGGGCTACAAACACAGCTTCTTCAGGCTTTGAGGTTGTAGCCGGAGGCGGGGTGGTGTTGCAGGACAGTGTGCAGATAGTTGCTGATAGCGTGAGTATAAAGGCGGTTCTTATGCTATTGCCGGTAATGACTCCATTTCGTTTCAACATGGTTTAAGTGATTTAAAATATTCAGCATTGATTATTGGCCCTCGAATATTTTCAATCAAAGTTAAGAAAGATACCCGGTTTTTGAATATCTACTATGTTGCTTAGACAAGAGTTAATATTGAATTGACAATATTGTGCAGAGCGGCCTTATTCCATCCCCCGTCCATACCAGATGAGTTGTTCCAGCGTTGCTTTATCGGGGATGATGCCGGTGCGGTAATTCGTTAAAGGCACCCATTCTTTCTTTTCTGCGTCATATTTTTGGGTGACCGCACTCCAAAGCACTTCTTTATTCAAATTGACGATAAATATGTTACTGTAAGGGGTACTCATGGATACAAGCATTGACTGGTCGGGAAGTTCTGTAACGCTTCCACCGGTAGTGAAATCGGCATTGGCAATTACATTCGGGATATCTTTCGAAGTACAGGTGTATTCCCATACCAGCTGCAGGGTGTCCTGTGCTGATATCGGCTCTTTGAATATGGATACTTTTGGGAACTGCGCCGTATGGCAAATGTTGTTGTTAAAAACACAGAGGTAACCTTTTTGGGTGAGGCTGCAATTGTGCTGGCCGCAGAAGAATCTTTTGTTCTGTTCCAAATCTGTGGGGCTGTATTTTGTTCCGTAGTTATTGAGTACTTCGCCGCCCGGATATTTCAGTTTTACAATGCGGCTAATATCCCTGAAGCTTACATAAATATTCTTATTGACCTCATCGAAATAAAATGCGTTGTCATGTGTTTGTAACGATATGCCGTCCGGCCCAGGCCCTCTATGGTATATGATATCGGAGTGGCTAAAGTAGTCTGATGATTTCCAGGACCAGACTATGTGGCCACTGGTGTCGTATTCAATTATAGTTCCCATGCGGCCTCTCCTCACAGGAGCTGTTAATTGGCCTGATTGCAATCCCGGTGCTTCTATGCCGGGAGTAAAGGTTATAGCAGTATCACCCGGAGCCGGTTCAGGGTAGGTAACGATTTCAGTTCCCATTACCATATAATGGCCGTTGCTGAGCCTGGTGAACTCGTGATGATAACGTTCGGAATGCTCTGCGCCTATTTTCCCATCGCCCGGGGCTTTCCATAAAACAGCGCCATCATAGTTGATCTCATACGCGCCCACTCCGTCTACCAGGAAGGAGATAGTGCCTCGCGAGGTTAATTTTAAGTCGCGTACCAGGGCATGGCCTACATCTAAGCCCGCGATCTCGGGAAGGAACCATACGGGCCTTCCATTCATATCATACAATGCTTTGGCGCCATCAGAGAAAACATAGGCATCGGTGTATTTTTTTTCGTTAGTCCCTACCTCCATACGCACCAGGGGCGTATCTGCATAGTGATTAACGAGGATGCTGAAATGGAAAAGTTTACTTGTTGTTATTGGCGTGCCATTTTTTTTGGAAACAACCCTCCATGTGTAGCTTTTGTCGAACGACGGAAGTTCAATGATCGCTTTATTGGTGTTGCAGTTTTTTGAAGATAGTTTGTGTGCGTTAAAAGCAGCAGTGCCGGTGTAGTTGCCCTCAGCAAGTTCTATAGTATAGCCGGTTGCTTTTGGCGATGACGGGAAAGAAAATCCGGTGAGCCGGTAGTTGAGTTGCTGGTCTTCGGCTGGGAATACCTGCCCAAATGATTGCAGCGAAATGGCCAACGCGTGCAGCGTAAGTAATAAGACAATTTTTTTCATAAAAACAAATTAACCGGGGCTAATATAGTTCAAAAAAAAGTAGCGATACATTTTTGTGGCATATACTTATTTTTTTCGGTATAAAAAAATATTTCCGAGTAAATCTTCCATTAACAATTGGTTAGTATGTTTTTAATAAAATTGTTTGTACAATTGTACACTTGCGTAGTGGAAAAGAAAGGAAATACAGAACAGATCACGATAGCAGTATGCCGCTTGCAAGGCAATTCTCAAGTGTAATTGGTTAAATTTAAGTCTGCTATAGTACCCAGGTATACCTACTAACATATATAATACCATTTTTTATCACAAAACAAGAAAAAGTTTTTTTTAAAAAAAAAAGTATAACTTCGACCTGTTAAATAAAAATTAAATTAAGTTGCAGTTGAAAAACCGCGGCTCTTTTTTGTCTACTTACTTATAATAATTGAAGAAAACAAAAGCAGAGGAATATTTAAAGAATTTTTAAAAAAAATCAGAGTATGAAAAAAATCTATTCTCTTCTCATTCTCGGCTGTCTATCCTGTCTGACAACCCTACGCGTTAACGCGCAAACAACAACGTATTCAACTGGTGGCACTACCAACAACTACACGGTACCTGCGGGTATAACCGCCGTGGCTGTTGATATAGCTGGTGCATCCGGTGGACTGTCTTATCCCGGCAATGCGGGTGGTAAGGGTGGCCGTGTGCAGGCAACGCTTACCGTTACCCCTGGTATGGTATTGTATTGCTATGTAGGTAATGTAGGTGGCAATGGTTGCTATTGTGGTACACCTTCCGGAGGAGCCAACGGTTCAGGCGGCGGTGCGAATGGTGGTGCCGGTTCCGGCGGCGGCGGCGGCGGCGGCGGCGCTTCGGATATCCGCATCGGCGGCACCGGATTGACTAACCGTGTAGTGGTAGGCGCCGGCGGCGGTGCCGCAAGCTATGCCTGTGGCGAAGTGGGCGGCGATGGTGGCGGCTCTGTGGGTAGCAACGGCAACGAGTGCGGCTCGTATTATTCGGGTGCATGTGGCGGTGGCGCTACTCAAAGCGCCGGTGGCCCGGCCGGAAGTTATGGAGGTGCATCCAATGGCGGCTTTGGTTATGGCGGTTATGCTTATTCTTCCTACTATGGCGGCGGCGGCGGCGGCGGCTACTATGGCGGCGGCGGCGGCGTTTATGGCAGCGGCGGCGGCGGCAGTTCGTATCCGGTTACGGGCGCTACTACTACATACGCATCAGCGGTTACTAATACAGCGGCTTACAGGAGCGCTGCGGCAGGTTATGTGAAGATCACCCCACTGGCACCTAATGTTATTGCCTCTCCTACTTCTCTTGCATTCGGCGCGGTTACTACAAGCACTACATCTACTCCATTGCTTTTTGCCCTTTCCGGTTCTATCCTTACCGGCACACCACTTACTATTACTGCTCCGGCAAACTTCCAGATATCGCCTGATGGCACTACCTGGTACAATAGCAGTTCTCCATATACTTATACTTATTCGGGTAGTTCATTCAGTACCATATTTTATGTAGAGTTACTGCCAACTGCAGTAACATCTTATTCAGGCAATATTACAGTCACCGGTGGTGGCCTTACAGCTACTTATAATGTAGCTGTTACCGGTTCGGGCGCTGCGGCATGTTCGGGTACACCTACAGCAGGTTCGGCTACCATCAATGGCGGCTCATCAGCTTCAGGTAATAGTTCTACTTCCTTCACGCTTAATGCCCCAACAGCAACTGTTGCCGGGGGTATCACTTACCAATGGCAGTCTTCTCCTACATCCGGTGGTACTTATACCAATATACCCGGAGGGAATACTTTGTCTTTCGTATATACCGGTTTGACTACAACTACTTACTTCAGGTGCGTTGTAGCCTGCGGTGCCAATACGGCTACCACCGGCAATGTGTTTGCTACATTTGTGTTGCCTGCTTCTTCCTGCACGCCTTCTTCCTATTATAATTCATGTAGCTATTATGCAGGTACTTCCGGCACTCCGGTTACCATTGCTGGAGCATCAAGCACGTCTATCAGTGATGGAAGTACTTGTGGATCAGGTACAGGTGGCTCCTCTTACTACTATAATAACATAGGCAGTAGTGTCATACTCAACCCGGGCGGTAGTTACGCTGTAGTAATGGGTTCAACCAATTGCTATCAGAGTGGCCAGGTATGGATAGATTTTAATGATAACGGTGTTTTTGAGACCAGCGAGAGCGTTGGTGGGTATGCATCTTCCGGTTGCCCTGGCACAAGGGGGTCATTTAACATAGCTATACCTTCCGGTTCAGCTGTTGGGTCGCACCGTATGCGTGTGGTGAATGATTATGATGGCGGCTATGGCCCGGGTGGCAGCACTTACTATCCTACTTATCCGCAAATGAACCCATGTCCTAATACCAGCCTTACACAATATTATGCTGATACGAGGGACTATACTGCTACTATACTGCCCCCAACACCAGCAATTGTTGCGACTGCTGCAAGTTCATTCGGTAATGTGACTGTTGGCTCCAGTTCTTTCCCTGTGGCCTACACCCTTGTATCCGGATCAGCGCTGATACCTGGTACCGGTTTGATCACTGTTACCGCACCTACCGGGTTTCAAGTATCTGTAAACGGTACCACCTGGGTTTCATCAGCGACACTGGCTTATACCGGGGGTGTACTTAACCCTCAAAACGTTTATATTCAGTTCAACCCGACTTCTGCAACTTCATATAGCGGCAATGTGGCCTTTACAGGTGGCGGTATACCGAGTACTGTGAATGTGGCTGTGAGTGGCACGGGAGTTAATACCGGTTGCTCCGGCACCCCTACTGCAGGTAGTGCAGTAATAAGCCCGTCCTCAGGTAACGGCTCTACTCCATTTTCGCTTAGCCTCAGTGGCTCGTCTGCAAGTGGTGGATTGATTTATCAATGGCAGTCTTCTTCCAGCAGTACCGGCCCATGGGTAAATATTCCGGGCGGGATATACTCAGGATATAATTTCACCGGCATTGGCGCTACCACTTATTTCAGGTGTAATGTGACGTGTGTGGCCTCCAATACTACAGTGGCATCGGCAACAACTAGTGCTACTTATGTACCTGTAGCTTTAGCAAGTTCCTCATGTACCCCATCGGCTACTTATGCTTCAGCGGCGTGCAGTTCTTATAACTTTGTTGTGGCAACTTCCGGCAGGCCCTTTACCATGACAGGTATATCAGGCACAAGTATCAATGACAATACGGCGTGTACAGGAACAGGTTATACAGACCAGACCAGCACAATGAGTGTTACACTGGCTGCAGGCGCTGCTTATACATGTTATACTGCCTATCCTAATTCGTCGTACACAATGACGGATCAGATATGGATAGATTTTAATAACAGTGGGACCTTCGAAACATCAGAAATTGTAGGCGGTACTGCCACCTATACAGCTTCATCGGCACATGCCGAAACTGTTACTCTCCCGGCAGGCATTGCTCCGGGCAATTACAGGATGAGGGTGATCGTTGCTTATGCCAGTGATCCTTCCAACTATCCTGCTATCCCACCGTGTCCGGGAAGTGGAGGTACTATGTACTATTGCGAAACAAGAGATTATAAAGTAGTTGTTCAGGGCGGCGCGCTTCCTTGCTCGGGTACACCTCTTGCCGGCATCGTCAATGCAAGCCCAACTGTTTCATGTGGCGCGTTTACTGCCAACATGTTTAACGTAGGGGTTAATACGGGTTCCGGCATTGTATATCAGTGGCAATCATCCAGTAACCCTACATCAGGTTTTACCAATGTAAGCGGTGCAACAAGTGCCTCTTATACAGTTAACCTTTCTACGGTAGGGACTATTTATTATCGTGATAGCGTAACCTGTACAACTACAGGCAGCACAGGTAATAGTAAGACCCCGGCACAACAACTTATCTACAATGCAGCGCCAACACCGATCACGGGCACGCTCACCGTGTGTAAAGGCACCAACTCCACTTTGGGATCAACCCCAACGGGAGGTACGTGGTTCAGTGACAATACTGCCGTGGCCACAATTGGCTCATCAAGCGGTGCGGTTGTCAGCGTGTCGGCAGGTACTGCTAATATTACATATACTGCGCCGTCAACGTGTATCACCTCTTCTCCGTTTATTGTGAACCCGCAACCATCGGCTATAACAGGCGTGGGTGTATTCTGTGGTACGCAAACAACAACATTAGCATCTACGCCAAGCGGAGGCACATGGACCAGTAGTAATACGGGTGTGGCCACAACTGCGGGGTCTTTATCCAGCGTTATCACAGGTATCTCTATCGGGGGCCTTGCGAATATCACTTATACATTACCTACAGGTTGTATTGCTACTATGCCGGTTACGGTTAATCCTTTATCAATTATTACAGGTACGCCAAGTATGTGTTTGGGTTATGGCACTACCCTTGCTGACGCCACATCCGGCGGCACATGGAGTAGCTCCAGTCCTGGTGTCGCTACGATCAACACCTCTGGCCTAATGACCAGTGTCGCATTAGGCACTACAACAGTGTCATATAGTATGCCGACGACAGGTTGTACGGCTACGCAGGTAGTCGCGGTTACCAATCCTCCTACAGGGTTTACCGTAACAGGTGGTGGCCATTTCTGTAATCATGGAGCCGGTGTCCTTGTCGGATTATCAGGTACAAATGCGGGCATCAGCTATCAATTGTACAATGGCGCTACCCCTATCGGCGCACCGATCATCGGCGCAGGTTTTGGTATCAGCTTTGGTATAGATACATTGCCCGGTGTTTATGGTGTAATAGCAGGCGTTGGCGCATGTCAATTCACGATGCCTAATACCGTTACTATCTCTCTCGATCCTTTGCCTACTGCGTTCACCGTATCCGGTTCTAACGGAGGCACATATTGCGCAGGTGGTACAGGGGCACATGTATTCCTCAATTCATCAACGATAGGTGTTAACTACCAATTGTTCAACAGCACTACCTCTACCCCGATAGGCAGTCCTATATCAGGTACCAGCAGCGTATTGGACTTCGGTTTACAATTAACAGGTTCTTATAGTATAGTGGGCACTAACACAGTAACCGGTTGCATAGGTAATATGGCTAATGTGCTTACTGTGACCACAACCCCTGTTCCGGCTGTATTCACTATGTCGTCCAGTGGCGGCTATTGTGCGGGCGGCTCCGGTATCCCGGTTACCGTTAGCGGATCTACCACAGGTGTGAGCTACCAGTTATATTCGAGCGGCACACCGGTAGGCGCGCCGATAGCGGGTACTGGTTCTTTAATATCATTTGGTTCAATAACTACCGGTGGTATCTATACAGTTATAGCAACGAATACAGTGACGGCTTGCACGAGCAGTATGACAGGGGCTACATCAGTAACCGTGAACGCATTGCCAACAGTATATACTGTGATAGGCGGCGGCGCTTATTGTGTGGGTACAACATCAACAGTACATGTAGGCATAAACGCATCAAGCACAGGTGTAAACTACCAACTGTATGCTAACGGCGTATCACTGGGCAGCACTTATAATATCGCAGGTACTGGTGCGTCACTCGATTTCGGTGCACAATCCACACTCGGTGGATATACTATTGTAGCTACCAACGCAACTACGCTTTGCGGCGCAAATATGGCCGCGAGTGTTATTGTTACCACTAACCCGCTTCCAACTGCATTTACTGTAAGTGGTGGTGGTAATTATTGTGCAGGCGGCACAGGCGTACTTGTGGGCTTAGGTGGCTCAGTATTGAGCACCAACTATCAATTATTTAACGGTACATCACTGGTGAGCGCATTATCAGGTACGGGCAGCGCCCTTAACTACGGATTGCAAACAGCAGCCGGCTCTTACAATGTTGTAGCTACAAATACAATAACAGGCTGTACTACTGGCATGACCAGCAGTGCAACTGTAGTGGTGAACCCACTTCCGGTATCCACCTATAGTGTAACCGGTGGTGGCGCATATTGCGCAGGCGGTGTGGGTGCATTAGTTGGGTTGAGCGGATCACAAAGTGGTTATAGCTACCAGTTATATCTTACAGGCGTTGCCAACGGCACAGCAGTAACAGGTACCGGTAGTTCTATCAGCTTCGGCAACAAGCCGCTTACAGGAGCTTACACAGTTGTCGCTACGTCAAGCGCAACACCTGGTTGCATCAGTAATATGACTGGCAGCGTAGCTGTATCTACCGCTCCGTTACCAACAACTTATGCTGTTACCGGCGGTGGTGGCTACTGTGTGGGAACACCAGGCGTTCACGTAGGCCTTGCAGGTTCGGATGCCGGTATTACATATCAATTGTATAACGGCTCATCGCCTTATGCAACACTTTTAGGTACCGGTTCGGCATTAGACTTTGGCGTGATCGGTACTACCGGCGTGTATACGATGTCGGCTTCTAATCCATCTACTGTATGTTCTGTGAACATGCTGAGCTCGGCTGTGGTAAATGTGAATACGCTTCCGGCTCCATTCGCCATTGCACCTTCTGCAATTTCTTATTGCGCTGGTACGTCAGGTACTGCTGTTACCCTCCCTGGATCAGCCAGCGGAGTTAACTATAATTTATATAATGGCACTACGTTAGTTGCAACAGTACCTGGTACAGGTTCACCGATCTCCTTCGGCACGCTTACCTCAGGTACCTATACTGCAGTAGCGGTGAATGCAACAACAGGTTGTACTGCAAACATGACAGGCAGCTCTGTTCTTTCTATTGCTTCGTTGCCAACAGTATTTGCGGTAAGCGGCGGTGGTGCGTTCTGCGCAGGCAGCACGTCTACAGCACACGTTGGCCTTGCAGCATCTACATCGGGCATCACTTACCAGTTGATGAACGGAACAAGTACGGTAGGTATTCCATTATCAGGTACCGGCAGCAGCATTGATTTCGGTACAGAAACACTTGGCGGTACCTATACAGTAGTAGCCAGTGCTTCAGGCTGTAACAATAATATGTCTGGTAGTGCAGTAGTGGTAGTAAATCCGGTGCCTGCACCATTTACAGTAAATGGCGGTGGTCCTTATTGCCTCGGCGGCACAGGCGTACATGTTGGTATGCTAGGTTCTACCACAGGCGTTAACTACCAGGTATACATCAGCGGATCGCCGATAGGTACGCCGGTGGCTGGTACCGGCGCTGCTATTGACTTTGGCTTAAGCACGTCTTTAGGCAGCTATACAGTAGTGGCTACTAATCCGATTACTGGCTGCGTGGCTACAATGCCGGGCGCTCCGGTGGTAAGCAATTACGCTCCGCTGACATCTCATAACATCACAGGCGGCGGTAGTTTCTGCCCTGCAGGTGCTGGTGTTCATATCGGCCTTGATTCAACAACTTCAGGTAATACGTACCAGGTATACAGCGGCACTACCCCGGTAGGCAGCCTCGTTACCGGTGCCGGCGGACCAATTGATTTTGGCGCTTTCACTACTACAGGTACTTATACAGTTATCGGGCATAATACTACCACCGGTTGCTCCAGCAACATGGCAGGTAGCGCTATTGTTTCGCTTTACGCATTGCCTTCTGTTTATACTATAAGTGGTGGTGGTAACTATTGCGCAGGCACAGGTGGCACACATGTTGGCCTTACAAGTTCAAGCACTTCAGTTAGCTACCAATTATTTAATAACAGCCTTCTGATTGGCGCGCCTGTTATAGGTACAGGTGCTGCAATAGACTTTGGAGTAGAAGTAGCTACAGGAACATATACTGTGGTGGCTACCGGCGCTATTACCGGTTGTTCTACAAGTATGTCCGGCAGCACAGCGATCCATATAGATCGCTTGCCAACTGCTCTTTCTGTAACAGGCGGAGGCAATTATTGCCCCGGTAGTGCAGGTGTGCATATTGGCCTTGGCGGATCAGAAACAGGTGTTACTTACCAGTTATTCCATGGCTCAGCGCCAGTTGGCAGCCTGGTAGCCGGTACCGGTTCAGCCCTTGATTTTGGTGTACAAACAGGTTTAGGCACATACACAGTGATCGCAAGAAACACATCTACTACTTGTGTTGGCCCAATGTCGGGTGTTGCAAACGTGGGTGCTAATACTTTACCAACAGCATATATTGCTTCCACTGGTGGCGGCTATTGCGCAGGCGGTGCAGGTATTGACGTCTCTTTGAGCGGATCAGATGCAGGCATCAACTACCAGTTATATAATGGCACTACCCCGGTAGGCGCTGCAATAGCAGGTACAGGCTCACCACTTGATCTTGGCGTGCAAACAGCAGCGGGTACCTATAAGATCATAGGTACCGATGCAACTACTGGTTGTAATAATAACATGACAGGTTCTACTCCGATAGTTGTTAACCCATTACCTCCGGCATATAATGTTACAGGTGGCGGTAACTTCTGCGCAGGCACTCCGGGAACCCATGTGATGCTGAGCGGCTCTAACACAGGCTATACTTACCAGTTGATGAACGGCACTACAAGTGTAGGGGCATTAACTGCAGGTACCGGTTTTGGCCTCGACTTCGGTGCGCTTTCTTTATCAGGTACGTACACTGTGATGGCTACAAATACATCAACAGGCTGCGCAGGTAATATGACCGGTAGCGCGGTGGTAGGTATCAACGCTACACCAACGGTGTATACTACTGTAGGGCTTGGCAGCAGCTATTGCTCCGGCGGATCGGGTATTGACCTGACCTTGAGTGGTACACAAACAGGTGTAACTTACCAGTTGTACAATGGCACTACTACAGTAGGTACAGCAACAACGGGTACAGGTGCAAGCCTCGATTTCGGCCTGCATACTGCCGCAGGCGCTTATACTGTTCAGGCTGTTAATACATCTACAGGATGTACCAGCAACATGGCAGGCGTGGCAAACATTGTTGTTAATCCATTACCTGCCGCATTCACAGTAACAGGTGGCGGTAACTATTGCGCCGGTGGCACAGGTGTTGCTGTAGGCTTAAGTGGTAGCAACGCAGGTATGAACTATCAATTATATCATCTTAGCACACCTGTTGGTTCTTCAGTGGCCGGTACAGGTTCTGCGGTAGATTTTGGGGTGCATACAGATATAGGCGACTATACAGTAGTAGCTACAAATTCAGCAACAATGTGTACTAACAACATGGCTGGTACTGCGCATATAGCAATAAATGCACTGCCTGCTGCATACACAGTAACAGGTGGAGGTAACTACTGCGCAGGTGGCACAGGATTACATGTTAATACATCAGGATCTGCAACAGGTATCAAATACCAGTTGTATAATGGCGGTACTATGGTTGGTTCTGCAGTATCCGGTACAGGCTTTGCGCTTGACCTTGGTGCACAGACCGCTGCAGGTACTTATACAGTTGTAGCAACTAATAACACTACGATGTGTACCAATAACATGGTAGGCAGCAGTACAATAGTTGTTGATCTGTTACCTACGGCATTTGCTGTGACCGGTGGTGGTAACTACTGCGCAGGTGGCACTGGAGTTCATGTCGGTGCGGCCGGTTCTTCTACGGGCGTTTCTTACCAGTTATATAATGGTGTTACTGTATCAGGTTCTGCGGTTGCGGGTACCGGCACAGGCATTGACTTCGGGTCTAAGACAGCCGCCGGTACGTATACTGTTGTGGCTACAGATGGTACAACAGGTTGTACAAGTAACCTCACAGGTGGTACTACAATTGCTATTAATGCATTGCCTGCTACTTTCTCAGTTATTGGTGGTGGTAACTTGTGCGCAGGCGCAGCAGGTGTCCACATCGGCCTTACTGGCTCAAGCTCAGGCATCAGCTACCAGTTGCGCGATGGCTCAACATCTGCGGGTACACCTGTAATTGGAACAGGCACCGCCCTTGATCTTGGTGCACAAACTGTTGCAGGTACTTATACAGTAATAGCAACAGACGGTACTACAACATGTAACAATACAATGACAGGTAGTGCTTCTGTCGTTGTTAATCCTACTGTGGTTCCTTTTGTAAGTGTTTCAACAAGTGGTGGCGATACAGTTTGCTCAGGCAACCTGACGACATTCACTGCCACTGCGGTTAACGGAGGTACATCACCCGCTTACCAATGGACAGTAAACGGTATTGCTGCATCAACAGGCGGATCATACTCATACATGCCTTCAAATGGCGATGTTGTGGGTGTTCAATTGACCAGCTCTGCTGTATGTGCAACTCCTGCTATTGTGAGCGGACGAATGACAATGTCAGTTCAGCCACATGAATTGCCATCAATAGCAGTTTCAGCTAATCCGGGTGTAGAAGTTTGCCAGGGTTCAATGGTTAATTTCACAGCAGCACAGGGATATGGCGGTTCTGCTCCTATGTACTCTTGGATAGTAAACGGCACAAATGTTGGCTCATTATCAACATACAGTTATGTACCTGCAAGCGGAGACGTTGTGTATTGTATACTGACCAGCAACTACCATTGCCGTCTTGCTAATACAGCAAACAGCAACCATGAGATCATGATCGTGGATCTTCCGGTAGCTCCTGTAGTTACAGTTTCTTCAGATGCTTCTGCATCTATTGCTCCCGGCCAGCAAGTGACATTCACTGCTACGGTTACTGGCGGAGGAACCTCTGTTTCTTACCAATGGTTTGTTGATGGTGTAGCAGTATCAGGCGCCACTTCACCGGTGTTTGTCACTAATACCTTAACTAACCTGAATGTAGTGACCTGTGTAGTAACAACTACAGGCGCATGCAGCGGTTTGACAGGTACATCATCCGGTTATATTATTCATGTAACTAATGTTGGTGTTCAGCAGGTTGCTTCATCAAACAGTAATGTTCAGTTAGTGCCAAACCCGAATAAGGGTACATTTATCCTGAAAGGCACACTGGCTACTACCGTTGATGAAGAAGTGACAATTGAAATAACAGATATGCTTGGCCAGGTGATCTACAGCAGCAAACCAACTGCACACCATGGCGAGTTGAATGAAAAAATACAGCTCAGCAATACAGTTGCTAATGGCATGTACTTATTGAACCTCCGTTCTGCAACAGATAACGTAGTGTTCCACATGGTTATTGAGCAATAAGCTGCTTGCAAGTATATTAAAGGAAGAGGGGAGCTATATGGCTCCCCTCTTTCTGTGTGTAACGGCAATGATCGGTTCGATTGTGTTCAGCGCAACCGGATCATTGCAGGAATGGGTTATGCTTTTGTTCATAGCCCACCTCAGTGGCCGGGCCATGGCCCGATAATACTGTTGTGGCCGGTGGTAAGCTGAATAGCTGTGTGCGTATGCTGTTGAGTAAGGTATCCATACTGCCACCAGGCAGGTCTGTTCGGCCTATGCTGCCCGAGAAAAGCACATCACCACCAACGACCCAGTTGCCATCAGGATAGTAGAAGGATACACTGCCGGGGGAGTGGCCCGGGGTAAAGAGTACTTTTATAGTATCGTTGCCAAGTAACAACGGCTCTTGCTCTTTAATGAAGAAGTCGGGAACCGGATTTTGCCTGAAGTCAAAGCCAAACATAGCTGCCGATCCTGCAGCCATTTTCAGTACCGGTATTTCCTGTTCATGTATACCAAACGGAATATTGAACCTGTCTTTAAGGGCTTGTATCCCGAAAATATGATCGATATGGCCGTGGGTATTGATGATCGCCTGTGGTTTCAATTGCTTATCGGTAATATAATTGATCAATGTCGCCGCTTCCTGCTCGCCATACATGCCGGGGTCTACGATCCAACATTCCTTTTTTTCATTGGCAATAATATAGGTGTTCTCTTCAAAGGCATTGAAAGTAAAGAAATTGACATTTAACATATCCGTGTCGTATAATTTTAGTAAATTGTATTGCAAAAATAAGCTATTACAGGCATAGCCCTTTAACAACTATGAGTGCGGTGAGTGAAAATAACAAAAAGTGCAGGGTTTTCTTATTCGTGATGAGCTGTGTGCTGCTGATGGCCCCGGCGTTCGTTTATGGCCAGTCTTATGTGGAGCTGTTTGGGCAAAACAGGATACAGCACCGCAAATTTGACTGGAAATTCTTTGATACCAAACATTTCAGGGTATATCATTACGACAGGGCTGGCAGAGCTCTTGGCCGCTATGTGGCTGAAGAGGCTGAAAATGATATTACTGTAATTGAGAAGAAGCTGGGAGGACAATTTTCCAAGCGCTTCAGCATTATTTTATACAACTCTTATGATGAGTACCTCCAAACTAATATTGGCTTAAAAGATGAGTCTCCGCTTACGGGCAATGCCCGCTCGGGTACAGTAAATCTGGTAGGGGATAAACTCGTTGTTTACTTTACCGGCCAGCACAACGATCTGCAACACCAGATAAGGACAGGCATGGCCAGGGTGGTGATGGAGCGAATGATATTTGGTGACAGCTTTAAAAAAATGGTGAAGAATGCATTGCTGCTCAACCTGCCGCAATGGGTAACCGATGGCTACATATCTTACTTGGTAGATGGCTGGGACGCTAAAAGTAACAGCGACTGGAAAAGCCTGCTCGATGCTCGGCCTGATGCCGGATTTTACCAGCTTGCAGATGAATACCCGGAGCTTGCAGGCAAGGCATTCTGGAAATTTGTATCCACTCAGTACAGCAACAATACGATGAAGAACCTGTTGTACACCATGCAGCAAAAAACCAGTCTGAATAAAGCGGTAAAAGAAAAAGCTAACCTCGGTATAGACGTCGTGAAGGCGTATGATTCCTGCATTCATTTCTATAAAGATGTTTATGCCGCTGATGCAAAACAGCAGGAGACGCCTGATAGCACGAAAGGCCTTATTTCATTGAAGGTGCCCAAAGACAATACTGTTATCCGTAGCATAAGGGTATCGCCAAGAGGCAATGATGTGGCGTATGTGGCATGGAAAGACGGTATGTATACTGTGTATACCCAGAAGACAGCCAAAGAGCAGGAATCGGCTACGCTACTCGAAGGAGGGCAAAAGGACCTTACAGAAGCAAACGACCCTAACTATCCTATGCTGGCATGGTCGGCAGCCGGATATAAACTGGCTATACTCTATAAAAAAGGGTTTGAGACGAAGCTGCGCATATACAATAGCCTTAAAGGAAGGATAGATAACTATGTGATCCCAAAGAACAGGTTTGACCGGGTTCTGAATATGGCGTTTATGGAAGACGATGACCAATTGGTGTTTTCAGCCATAAAGAAAAGCCAGACCGATCTGTACCTGTTTACCATAAAGGGATCGAAGATGACCAATATTACGGATGATGCATGGGATGACGTAGACCCGGTGTGCATCAGTGGCGCTGCAAGAAAAGGAATATTGTTTCTCTCTAACAGGCCAAAGCCTGACATGGATGTGCCGCTGGGTGTCAATGAGCTGCCTACAGGGCAGATGAATGTATTCTTTTACAACACCAGGACAAAGAGCCGTGAGCTGTTGCAATGCACTAATATGAACACCGGGCATGTGACGCAGCCCATACAATATGGCATAGATAATTTTGCTTTCCTGTATGACAGTAACGGGGTCAATAACAAATTTGTAGTGCTTTTTGCCCGCGACCGGCATAATAAAGACTCAGCATATTCTGTGCCGATCACTAACTATTCCACAGGCATCATCAGTCAGCAATACAACCTGGCCAGCGGCGATGTGGCAGACGTGGTGCAGGAGAAAGATAAATACAGGGTGTATTTCCATGACCTGCAAATGCCCGGAGTAAATACTACTGTGAAAACACTTTTGCCCACTACGTTGTCTATAGAAAAGCCGGAGCCTGCAAATGCTTCGGCAGATAAAAGGCTAACCTACAGTGCAGGCCATTATGTGAATGAAGAAGAAGAACAAACGCAACCTGAAATAAAAGGCGGAAATGCATTCCAATCAGAATTTACAGATACTACAGACAGGCCAAGGCCAAAAAAACACAACCGGGGAAGTAATAATATCCATAAAGCAAATGCTGATAGCACTGCATCAGACAGTTCAATGCTGGCTGTGATCAACGATAGTGCTTATGTGAAGATGAAGCCGTCTAAATACAGGCTGAGCTTTAAGCCCGACTTTTTTTCAATAAAGCTGGATAACAGCGTTTTGTTTTCTCAATACCAGTCGATCTCCTCAAATGGAGGGCAGTATGTTAATCCCTCTCTGGGCGCACTCACAACAATCAGCCTGAACGAAATGATGGAGGATTACCGCATCACCGCCGGCTTCCAATTGCCTATCAATGTTTCCGGCTCTGCATATTTCCTGCAATACCAGAACTTCAGGCACCGGATCGACTGGGGACTGATGTTCCTTCGTACGCAAGACAAGGAAGCGCTGCCTGTAGAGTATGTGGATCAGGCAGGTAATGCATTGATACAAAACCAACTTTTTAAAACAGTAACGAATATGCTGCAGGCAGATCTTTCGTATCCACTGGATAGGATACATAGCATCAGATTTCACACGGCGGTGCGGCAGGATAGGCTGGTAGAGAAGGCAACAGACACACTTAGCCTGTCTTATGCGCTGCCGAATACCAATAATTACACATCGCTCAGCAGGCTGGAGTATGTGTTTGACAATACCATAAGCCCCGCCATCAATATACTTAATGGTACAAGGTTCAAATTTTATGGGGAGTACCTGTATGGGCTCAATAACGGCAACAGGAGTTGCTATAACCTGGGCCTGGATATACGCAACTATCAAAAACTGTATAAAAATTTTATATTGGCAAACAGGCTGGCTTACGCGCACTCGGATGGTAATAGCGAAGTCGAATATCTCGTGGGCGGGGTAGACAACTGGATAGGGCCTAAACAGGAAGCAGGCGCCTCGCAAGCGCCCGACCCCAACTATGGCTTTCAGGCGATGAGTACACCCCTGCGTGGATACGGTCAGTATGCAAGAACAGGCAATAATTTTGCCGTGCTGAATACCGAACTGAGGCTTCCTGTGCTCACCACGTTTTTGAAGAAACCTATTCAGTCGGCGATATTAAAGAACCTGCAGGTAGTTGCTTTTATGGATGCCGGATCGGCATGGAGGGGCTTGATACCGGATGTTGGCAACACCGGCGCCACCTATTCTTACCCTACGTTAGGATCGACCACGCCGAATAATAATGTATTTGTACAATTTACAGTGCCTGCCGGGCTGGCGCTTGGCTATGGGGCAGGTATCCGCACTTCCATTTTTGGCTACTTTATCCGGCTGGATGAGGGGTGGAGCATAGATAATCCACGCAAACCGATGACCTATTTTGCATTGGGTACGGATTTTTAAGGGAATAACAGCGAATATTATAGATTATTATGTATATCAAATCAGTATTACCCTCTTTTCGTTACTTTTGCAAACTTGAACACACACTATGAGTTTATCAAAAGAAGTCAGGATCGGGTTATTGGTGACAATTTCACTGGTCATTTTCTTCACAGGTTTTTACTTTCTTAAGGGGGCTGACATTTTCTCTAACGAGCGTGAATATTATTGTTACTATAATAATGTGGACGGACTGCTCACTTCTGCCAATGTGCAGATCAAGGGGCTGAATGTGGGCCATGTATCGCACATGCAACTGGAAGGTGGCAAAGGTGTGCGGGTCAGCATCATGATCAGCAAAACCATTGCCTTGCCGGAAGGTACTGTGGCCAGCCTGCAATCGCTCGATCTGTTGGGTACAAAGATCATCACACTCACACTTGGCCCGGGGCCGGGTATGTTGAAGAAGGGTGCAGAACTTATCACGGAAAAACAGGGTGGTATTGTAGACAATGTTTCGGCAGAACTTACACCGCGCTTGCGGGAAATGAAGGGAACGATCATTAAATTAGATACTGCGCTTGCAGGTATTAATGATGTGGTAGGTACGGAAAATCAGCGGGTCATTACCGCAGCCCTCAACTCAATAAAGACAACTGCAGATAACATGGCTGCGCTTTCTGCCACGCTGAATAGCGAAAGCGGCGAGATCAGCAGCATACTGCACAACCTCAATAGCGTTACAGGCAACCTCGCGAAAAACAATGATACAATAAAGCAGATCCTCTCCAACGTTGATAATGTAACACGCCAGTTATCTAACGCGCCGATACAGAAAACCTTTGCCAACCTGCAGGATGTGACCACGCAGTTACACGATGTGATGAACAAGATAAATAAAGGCGAAGGCTCATTAGGCAAGCTGGTCAATGATAAGGCGCTTTATGATAACCTCACTCATTCATTGCAGACATTAGACAACCTTATGGCTGATATTAACAAGCATCCGAGCCACTATATCAATGTAACCCTCATTGGCGGTAAGAAAAAAGACTGATGTCAGCTAAGCAATTCCAGAAAGTCCATACGGTAATTGCCATCGCTATGTGTGTGGTGCTATCGGCTATATCCATTCCGGCAGTAGCACAAAAAACAGATACATCTGATAAAGTAAGGATCAACCTCATTCATTCCGATAACCTGATCCACAACAAAACAGACTCGGGCGAATACAATAAATTCATAGGAGCGGTAATTTTGCAGCAGGGCAGTGATACCCTGTATAGCGACAGCGCCTACCAGAACGGTACTACAAGAAATTTTGAGGCCTTCGGCGACGTGCGTATAGCACAGCAGGACGGCACACAAGGCACCAGCGACTATTTAAAGTACACCGCTGCGCAGAAGCTTGCTTTTATGCAGGGCAATGTGAAGCTTGCAGATGGAAAGAACCACCTGGAATGTACAGAGCTTACTTATGACCTGGGTACAAAAACGGGAGTATATGACAAAGGCGGCACCCTGCACAACGACAGCACAACAATAACCAGCAATGCCGGGGTGTATAATGTCAACACCAAGAACGCTCATTTTACAGGCAATGTATTTATTGATGACCCGCAATACAACATTCATTCAGAAGACCTGGAGTACAACACAGAGACCAAGGTAACCATATTTCATGCACAATCTACAGTACGGAGAGATAGTGGCAGGGGATTGCTGCAAACAAAGAATGGAACCTATGACGGCAAGAACGGGATCGCACATTTTACCGGTCATTCATCTATATGGAATGACGGCCAATACATAGAAGGGGATACGCTGAACTATGATAAGCATACCGGCTACGGACTGGCTATAGGCAATGTGATCACCTGGGACACGGCGCACCATTCCTGGATGTATTGTGGCCGTGTAGAGTACCGGCAATACAAACGCACTTCGCTGGCATCTATTAACCCGGTGCTGGTGCAGGCCAATGGCAAGGATACCCTGTATATGCGTGCTGATACTTTTTATTCGGCTCCTATGGTATTGATGCCCAACGGCGGCTACCGTGCAGGCTATGTTCCTAAACCCACAGACACCTTGAAGTATGACAGCCTGAAGGTGAAGGAGAAAGTAGTGGATGGCCATTCGGTTCGTGCCGATACGCTGATCGTGGACCATGAATTTGATGATGTACAAGTACCCCGGCAAAGTACAAAGTATAAAGTACCGGCATCAAAAACCGATACTATAGCTGTAGTGAAGCAGGGTAAAAAGAATAAGAACAAGAAAAAAAATACTGAACTAGCAGATAAGATGGCAATAACCGATACAACACAGGCCGATAGTACTGCGCCATTGTATTTTATAGGATACCATCACGTACTTATTTTCTCCGACTCACTGCAAGGCAAGTGCGACAGTGTATCCTACACGCGGGCCGACTCCCTGATCAGGATGATGTACTCGCCAATAGTGTGGGCGCACAACAGCCAGATAACCGGAGATACCATTCTATTGCAGTTAGACAGTAACCAGCTACGGCGCATGTATGTGCCTAATAATGCCATCATTATAGCCCAATCGGGGCCGGCTAAGGCAAAGCTATTCGACCAGGTGCAGGGCAAGACATTAACGGCATACTTTAAAGACAATACAGTTACTAAAATGATCGTGTACCCTAATGCCGAAAGCATCCATTACTCCAAAGACGAAAAGGGGTATTATATGAGCGTAGACCAGGCTACCAGCACACGCATGCGCATCTTCTTTGAAGACCAGAAGATCAGGACCATCAAATTTGAACAGGACTGGCACGGTACGATGACCCCGCTGGAAAAAGCAGATTTGTCGAACATGCACCTGAGCCGCTTTAAATGGCTGATAGAACAACGCCCTAAAACGAAAGAAGAGCTGTTTCAGTAGATCAGAATATATAGCCTATGGCTATGTTGATGGGCATGGTTCCCTGGATGCCGTTCTGCACCTCTGATGCCCCGCTATTGTCGAAGTGAAAATCAACGGCCGGATAATAATGGATCGGATCATTGGGGTAAAGCCTTCCTTTCTGCGATACCACCACCTGCTGCAACCCCAACCCGGCATAAATATCCAGCGTAAAATGTTGATGTGACACCTTATGCAGGCCAAATTGTACATCAGCACCATACTTCTGAGTAAATGCAATGAAATGACCTTCATAGACCGTTGAATCGGGCATGTGCAGATAACTTTGGTCTATTGTTTTCCTGAATTGGGTATAGAATAGCTCGCCGGCCAGGAAGAAAGAATACTTATGCTCTGTATGAAAATAACGCTTGTAGGCGGCCTTCAGCCTGAATCCATTTACCCCGCCACAGTTTGCACAAGGGTCGATACTGATGCCTGCAGTGCCCTGTAAGCTGGTCTTTTTGTTTAGCCGACGCTCTACCGCAACCATGAAATTGGGCGATGAATAAAAATCGATAGTATTTGCCAATGGGATCTTTACAGACCAATAGTCATAGTTGTTGTCCAATGATTTTGCCATGGGCGCATCTTGTGCCCGGGTATGGCAAGCGATAAAAATAAAGCACAGGCAAAGAAAAATGCGGGCATTCATTTCGGATATAGTCTTTAAGGTTAAAAAGGACTATACAGCAATATTTATGCCGAAATATAGAATCAAAGCGCAGCTTTTTTCGCGATCGGTTCTTTTCTTTCGCCTATCTGCTGGCGCCACATCGCGTAGTACAAGCCCTTTTCATCCAATAAAGTCTGGTGATTGCCTGTTTCGATCACATGGCCTTTTTCGAGCACATAGATGCGGTCGGCATGCATGATAGTAGACAGCCTGTGCGCGATCATGATGGTGATGTGCTGGCGCTGCGATGTGATGCTGCGGATGGTAGTGGATATCTCCTCCTCGGTAAGTGAATCGAGTGCAGATGTGGCCTCATCAAATATCATCAGCCGGGGCTGGCGCAGCAATGCACGGGCAATGGACACGCGCTGGCGCTCACCGCCCGATAGCTTCAGGCCACCTTCACCTATAATGGTATCCAGGCCATTGTCGGCACGGGATAGCAATGTTTGGCAGGACGCCTTTTGCAATACTGATACGATCTCCTCATCGGTAGCGCCGGGGTTCACGAACAAAAGGTTTTCCCTGATGGTACCTGAGAAAAGCTGAGGGTCTTGCGTCACCAGCCCCATCTGGCGGCGCAGCTCTTCATAATCTATGTTGGCCTCCTCATGTCCGTTGTAATAGATGTTGCCGGTAATAGGGTGATACAGGCCTACCAGCAGCTTTACCAAGGTAGTTTTGCCGCTGCCCGATGGGCCAACGAAAGCTACCGTTTCTCCGAGTTTCACATCAAACGATATACCATCCAGCGCGGGGCGCGAAGCGCTGTTGTGCTGGAATACCACATTCGTGAATTTTACTTCTTCAATGCCGTTGATCGCTTCCGGATTTTCCGGAGTAAATGCGATCGGCTTTTTAAAGAGCTCTTCCATATTATTGAGGCTGGCTTCCGCCTCGCGGTAAGAAAGGATCACGTTGCCTATTTCCTGCATAGGGCCAAAAATAAAGAACGAGAAGAAGGTAAGGCTCAGGTATTGGCCCGGGTTGATGATGCCCCTGAAAATATAGAACAGGAGACACATGACGATTACCTGTTGCAGGAAATTGACAAAGGTGCCTTGTATAAAGGATATAGTGCGTATGCTCCGCACTTTCTTCAGTTCCAGCTTTAGTATTTTAATGGTGGTGGTGTTAAGCCTGCGTATCTCCTGGTTGGTAAGTCCCAGGCTTTTCACGAGTTCTATATTGCGCAGCGATTCGGTGGTAGAGCCTGCGAGCTGGTTGGTTTCCCGAACTATGTTTTTCTGCACTATTTTTATTTTCTTGCTCAGCACGCTGGTAAGAAAGCCCAGTATTGCAGCCCCGCCCAGGTACACCAGCGGCAGGTACGGATTGATAGGTGCAGTGTAAATGATCACGAACACAATGCCTACTATTGTAGGCAGCAGCACATTGAAAAATGCGTTGATGAACTTTTCGCAATCTGCACGTACTTTCTGCAACACCGAAAGTGTTTGTCCGCTGCTTTGGTCTTCAAAATCCTGGTAGGGGAGGCGCAGGGCGTGGCGCAGGCCATCAGTATAAAGCTGGGCGCCATATTTTTGTATCACCACATTCACCACATAATCCTGGAAATTTTTGGCGATTCTCGACACCATGGCGATGCCCATGATGTATAAAATGAAACGCAATGCCAGGTGATAGTAAGCAGTTTCGCTGCGGGCTACTTTATGGGCCAGGTCATAAGAATGCGGGTGGGTAACCAGTTGCTGTAGTATTTTACCCGCCATTATCGGATTAAGCAGCGAAAAGCTTTGGTTAATAGCCGCAAGTATAATAGCCAGGAAGATCATGGCTTTATAACGGCCAAGGTAGTGGAGGAGTAGTTTCATGTAGCTGCAAAAATAAGGGGTATCTCCACTAATCCATCAATAGCTATATTGATAATAATTATAGCTATAAAGTAGCGGCATATTGCTGCTGTAGCAAATTACCCACTTTTTTGTCTATAGGTAAGGTAAAGGTGTGCTCAGAAACGTCTTTTAGCTCCATCCAGTAGGTGCGCTCATTGTGCATATAGTTGGTAAAGGAGTCGGGTACGGTACCCGCCACCAGGTAGTATATGCTGATGACCTGCGAATTGTCGTAAGCCGAGGCCTGGAAAAAATCTGTGGTGTAGAAGTGCTGCTCTATTTCCACATCCAGCCCCAGTTCCTCCTGCCATTCGCGTTTCAGGCCATCAATGGTGCCTTCGCCCCAATCCAACCCACCACCGGGGAAT
The DNA here is from genome assembly GCA_903877645.1 of uncultured Bacteroidota bacterium. Taxonomy (GTDB): domain Bacteria; phylum Bacteroidota; class Bacteroidia; order Chitinophagales; family Chitinophagaceae; genus Nemorincola. Next base: position 46,173 of record CAIRES010000051.1, read on the forward strand.
TTTATGACCGGCTTGCCCTTTATCTGCTCTTCATTCACCAATACCCGCCCGGAGTCGATCCAGATGCCATATACCCTTACGTTAAAGCGTCTGTCCATAAAACAAAGATAAATAAGGGCTTAGCTTCTCAGCGACTTTGCGGTAAAATTATTTCATCCGGATAAATGCAATACTGTTTGTACCATAATGCCGCCCGGAACAAGGTCCCGCTTTCGTGCGGGAGGGTAGGGGTAAAAGAAACCGGGACAGTCATCCCATAAGGAGGCTACCCCGGTACCCAAACACACACATTCTTCTCTACATACGGTGATGCCCGTGATGATGGTGATGCATCCGATGGCCATGATGATGATGCCATGGGGCAGCACTTGCACTGCCGATGGTTCCCAGGCTAATAACCGCTACAAGGAACACTGTGATTATCTTTTTCATGTTTGTTTCTTTTTTGTACACCACAGTAGTAACAAAAAGTAAGCCAGCGCATGTTAAAGAACCTCCAGTTCTTCGGCCTCATCCCCTTCCAGGTCTTTTTTCATTTTCTTCTCCAGCCGCTCCCTGCGCAGGAAAGGGGAGAACAGCAGCGCGATGATGAGCGCAATGATCCCCTCCGATAAAATTGTATCGGGTGCTCCGATGCGCTGCGACACTGCCCCTATCAGCAGGCTGCCCAGCGGCAGCATACCAAAGAAGGCCATCGCAAAGTAGCTGATCACCCTGCCCCTCATGCGCTGGTTCACAGTGGTTTGTATGATGGTGTTGCTGATAGTGGTCTGGGCCATCATGCCGAAGCCGATGATCACCGCAAACAGCATAGCCACAGGGAAGCTGGATATATGTGAGAACAAGATAAGCCCTATACCGAATACGATGGTATTGGCCAGTAGTATGATCTTCAGGTCGGTGCCGGGCTTTAACGACGCCAGGAAGAAGGTGCCATATATAGCGCCAAGCCCTATAAAGCTGGAAATGTACCCGAAGGTGGCCGCATTGCCATGAAAGATATCGGCGGCATATACGGGCAGCAGCGTGTTGTAAGGTAGTACCAGCAGGCTGATGCAGGCCAGCATAAGTATCACAGAGCCAATGGCAGGTGTCCGCTTCAGGTAGATATAGCCTTCGGCAAGTGCGGCAAGAGCCTTCTTTTTGTCGGAATGTTTGCGGTGTGCAGGTAGCTTCATCATTAGTAAAGAGGTGATCACAGCTATAAAACTAAATGCATTGATGCTGAAGCAGATCCCTGCGCCCAGTTTCTGCAGCACTATACCGGATACAGCAGGGCCCAGCAGCCTCGCCAGGTTCACCATAGAGGAGTTGAGCGCAATGGCATTGGACAGGTCTTCTTTTTTTTCGACCATATCATATACCAGCGACTGCCGCGCCGGCACATCAAATGCATTGATGATACCCAGCAGTATGCTCAGTGTGAGTATCTCCCATACGGCATAATGGCCCCACAGCACCAGCGCTGCCAGTATCACTGCCTGCACCAGCGAGGCACATTGTGTAAACAGCAGCACTTTATACTTATCGTACCTGTCGGAGATAACACCCCCGAACACAGAGAACAGAAATGAAGGGAACTGCGTTGCGAATACCGTGATGCCCAGCCAAAGTGTTGAGTGCGTCATTGTATAGACCACCCATGTAACAGCGGTTTTCTGCATCCACGTGCCGATAAGCGACACAGACTGCCCGCTGAAAAACAACCTGTAATTACGGCTGCTGAATGCCCTGAATGTGCTGATGGCCATTTTACTACTCTGTCACTGCAATATTATGCCAGATACGGCAACAAATTTTTAAATGATAACGAAGAAACATGCTTTTCAAAAGTGTGTTTCTTTATTTATTCTGCATATATTAGGGTTGTGATTGAATAGGGACTCCACAATTATGAAAAAAAACAGCCTTCTTCTTTTTCTTATCGCGTCTTTTTTTACAGCTCACGGACAGGACTGGCAAGAGCTAGGCACTGGCAGTGATAGATTACGTTCTACACATACGATTAGCTCTATTTGCTCTGATACAGGGGGGGGTGTATATGCCGCAGGTATAGTAGACAGTTCATCTGGTAAATTTTGCGTAAAGAAATGGAATCCACAAACATCGGTATGGACAACATTAGGAAGTGATACCGCATTTTATTCATTTGGAGAGATTGACGGCTTGTGTGTAGATATGAATCATTATTTATACGCCGGTATAAATAAGGGCAATCCATTTATAAAAAGTACAGTCGTAAGATGGGATGGAATCTCTTGGCAGGAATTGGGTATTGGCGCAAACGGGCTTAACGGGAACAACCCAATAAATGCCCTTTGCACAGATGCTGTGGGGGGTATATATGCTGCGGGTAGCTTTACAGACGGTCCTTTTGGTATGGGGCACTGTTATGTGGCTAAATGGGACGGAGAGCATTGGCTGGAACTTGGTACAGGCAGCGATGCATTGAATCCAAATAAACAGATAAATGCGATCGAAACAGATAAGCACGGTTATGTATATGCAGCAGGTGATTTTGATACATTTCAGATTCCTGGTTATCATAATTATGTAGCTCAATGGGATGGATTTCATTGGCATCAATTGGGTACAGGAACTAATATCCTACCTTCCAATATTGGAGTATCAAGTCTCGCAGCAGACACGCAAGGCTATATATATGCGACAACTATTTACTCAAGTCCGGGTCTTGTTAGCATGTATGTGGTTAAATGGAATGGCTCTGACTGGAGTGAACTTGGTGCAGGCGACCATGCGTTAAACGCTAATGATTTTATTACTAAAATAAAAACAGATAATGCGGGCAATGTTTATGCCGGAGGGCTTTTTACAGACCCAGAAGGTAAGATATATGTAGCTAAATGGGATCACAATACCGATGAATGGCACCCTTTGGGTAGCGATGATTTGAATGCTCATTTTCCTCATGATCAAGGGCCTATTTATTCACTGGATGTAAATACAGATGGTGATGTCTATGTCGGGGGCGACTTTTGCGATGACACTACGCTCCGCGCATGTCATACATATGTTGCCAAGTTTGCTCAGATGATTAGTGGGATTCATGCTATAGGTAGCGAGACGGAAACTATTGTTTATCCTAATCCGACAACCGGTGAACTTCATCTAACGGATAATGAAGCAGGCTCTTACACTTTATATAGCATTATGGGAAAAGAGGTAATGAAGTGCGATCTACCCGCGAAAAATGCAAGTTTTGACATTTCCGGCTTACCGAATGGGATATATCTTCTAAAACTTAAGAGCAGTGGAAGTATTTTAAAAATAGAAAAGCAATAATTTTCTCGTAAATCCCAACTATTTCCCCATAAACCACGTCTTAGTATTAAGGAAGGGTTAAAGAAGTGGTAAGAAAATTGTAAATAAATTTGGTAATATCAGCAATTTTAACTTTTTTGCATCATTAATCAGGTAATCTCCTCACAAAAACATCGCTTATAGCATAGAAACTTCTACACTAAACAATACATACGGTATGGCGTGACAAATACATCACCCGTTTAAAACCAAGTAGAAGCTATGCAATTAACCCGCTTATCAGATGCCGAGCTGATCCATGCCTATACGCATGTTAACGAGTACGCCCTTGAGGTAGTTATCAACAGGTATAAGGACAAAATATATACCTCCATTTTCATGGTGGTGAAGGATAAATACCTCGCTGAGGATATTTTCCAGGATGCTTTCCTGAAGATCATCAAAACAATGAAAGATGGCCGCTACTCCGAGCAGGGCAAGTTCCTGCCATGGGCCATCAGGGTGGCACACAACCTGTGCATGGACCATTTCCGCAAAACCCGTCAGCAGGTAGCTGTAACCTTGCCCGATGGCCAGGATATATCCTATCTCTTTGGCCCCAGCGATATGGTGGCTGATGGCATAGAAAAGCGTGAAGTGCATCAATCCGTACGCCAGCTGGTGGAAGGCCTGCCCTACGAGCAGCGCGAAGTGATCGTGCTCCGCATCTATGCAGATCTCAGTTTTAAGGAGATTTCAGACCTTACCGGGGTGAGTATCAATACAGCTCTTGGACGTATGCGTTATGGGCTTATTAACTTAAGAAAGTTAATCACTGATAAAGAACTCGTTTTACGTTAAGGATATTTGTATTTTTGCTCCCTTATGGCCCAAATACCCGGTTTTTTCTATGACGGCACGTTGTCCGCTCATTCAGTTGTCACCCTCGATGGGGATACCGCCAAACACATCTGGCAGGTACTGCGCATGGAGGCTGATGATAAAGTGATACTTACAGATGGCAAGGGCCGGATAGCCGAAGGCTCTATCCATAGCGCCGAACGCCACAAATGCAATGTGACCATTGAAAAGCTGTCGGTGCTGCCGCGGCGGGAAAATGTACTGCACCTGGGCATCTGCTTTACCAAGAACAACAGCCGTAATGAGTGGCTGCTGGAGAAGGCCACAGAGCTGGGGGTAGCTTCTATTATCCCTATAGCATCTGCCCGGTCTGAGAAGACATACATCCGTAATGAGCGCTGGCAGAAAATACTGCAATCGGCCATTTTACAATCCAAGCAATACTACCTGCCCGATTTTTCGGAGATCAGGCCCCTGCACCTTGTTTTAAAAGAGTATGAAGCAGTGCCCCAAAAACTGGTGGCCCACTGCATAGAAAATGCACCACGGCAGCCTTTGTCGGAAATGTTAAAACCATCCCGTGCAGCCATTATATTAATTGGCCCTGAAGGGGATTTCACCCAGGATGAAGTAAATTTGTGTACGGAGCATGGCTACAAAGCTGTGTCTATGGGCAGGCAAAGACTGCGCACAGAAACAGCGGCCATTACTGCCGCAGCTTACTTTAACGTGATGAATGATGGTGAATAGAATAAAGCAGTTAATACTTCCTGTACTTTTTATTTTTTTCAGTGTGGCCACACATGCGCAAAGCATGAAGCTGGCACTGCTGGTATATAATGGCGGCGGCGACTGGTATGCAAACCCTACTTCGCTTAAGAATCTGGCTATATTCTGTAATGAGAATCTGCACACCAACTTTGACCCCATAGAGGCGCATGTAGAGGTAGGCAGCCCCGAGATATTTAATTACCCCTTTATACACATGACCGGCCACGGTCGCTGGGCGCTATCGGACGACGAAGCCCAAAACCTGCGCAAATACCTGGAGGGTGGCGGCTTCCTGCACATAGACGATAACTACGGCCTGGACCCTTACGTAAGGCCCGCCCTAAAAAAAGTATTCCCCGACCTTGATCTTGTAGAGCTGCCATTCAGTTATCCCATTTACCATCAAAAATATACCTTCAACAACGGCCTGCCCAAAATACATGAGCATGACGGCAAGCCGCCCAAAGGCTTCGGCCTGATATACAAAGGCCGGCTGGTATGCTTTTATAGCTACGAAACAGACCTTGGCGATGGCTGGGAAGATTTTGACGTACACCGCGACCCGCCTGAAAAGCATCAGGCTGCATTGCAGATGGGTGCTAACCTCATACAATATATCTTCACAGAAAACCCGGTCACAGAGAAGTCTAATGTGCAATAGACATTGGGTAATTCAAGCAGGGTACTATACTTTTACAGCAAACAGGGGCTTTTGATGCAAAAAAAATATTCCATACTCATTGTTATATGCTTACTTACGGCTACTGCTTTGGCCCAAACACCCAAAGACAAGTTGGATAAGCTGATGGAATACTACACACAGAACGATGATTTCAACGGTACTGTGCTGGTGGCAAAGAAAGGAGCCATAATACTCGAAAAAGGGTATGGCTATCGGAATGTAGAAAGTAAGTCGCCCAATACCGCCAATACCATTTTCCAGATAGGCTCTAATACCAAGCAATTTACCGGCGAGATGATCGTGCAGTTGGACAGCAAGGGCCGGCTGGGTATAGAAGATAAGGTAAGCAGGTACATTCCCGGCTTCACTGACGGCGATAAAATATCCCTCAAAAACCTCCTCACACACACCTCTGGCCTGTACAACTATACCAAGGAAACCGAGTTTACTGTGATACACCCTGAGAAAGCGGTGAACAAGGAAACAATACTGGCTACCTTCAAGAATAAACAGCTTGAATTTGCACCGGGCAGTAAATTTGAGTACAGCAATTCCAACTACTTTTTGCTGGGATGTATTATAGAAAAGATCACCGGTATGAGGTACGAGACTGAGGTGCGCCGCAACATCTTCAATGTATGCGGCATGACGCATACCGGCTTCGATTTCACACACCTGAGAGATCCAAATAAAGCCACAGGTTATTACTACATACAAAGCGGTAAGGTAATGGAAGCGCCCATCACCGACTCCAGCATATCCTTTGCTGCGGGCGCTATCTACAGCACCGTAGGCGATCTGTACAAGTGGCACCAGGCATTGCATCAATACAAGTTGCTGCCTAAAGACTGGCAGAGCCTGCCCTACAAGCCTTTTAAGAACCATTACGCTTTTGGGTGGAGCATTGATAAAATTGATGGTAAGGAATACATGACCCATACTGGTGGCATCAGCGGCTTCACCAGCTACGAGCTGCGCAGCGACCCCGAAGACATCTTCATAGTAATACTCGAAAACAACATGAAGCCCGGCACCGATAATGAAACGATCGGTAAGAGCCTCCTTAAATGTCTCGATGATAAAGCGTACAAGCTGCCATCAGATAAAATGATCACTGTAAAATCTGATCTGCTGCAATCTTACGCCGGTACTTACCAGGTCAATTCTGACTTCGCGATAACTATACGCGCAAATGGCAACGAGCTGACCGCACAGGCCACCAACCAATCAGAGATCAGGCTGAAAGCAGAAAGCCAGACAATCTTCCACACCGTAGGCGTAGCCGCTACCATAGAGTTCGTTAAGAATAAAAATGGCGGCCCCTGCAAAGAGATCGTCCTCCGCCAGAATGGCACTGAATTAACAGGGACGAGGTAGAAGCAGCACGGAATCCCCCACGCCGCCGGTGTTGGTGTCCTCACCAACGCCCTCACGCAGGACAGGAAACACAACCAAACTCCCCCCTTTAGGGTAGGGGTATTCTCACGCAGGACAGGAAACACTAAATCGCTCCTCTGGAATTTGTACCCTGGAATTTGAAATTTAGTATTTAAGCCTCGCCTCCACCTTCTTCAGATAATCCAGCGATGCCTTACTGATCACTTTTCGTTTCTCGTTGAAAGGTATTTTGATGATCTGCCACCATGAGGCAAAGAAAGCGCCCAAGTGTCCTTTGGATATACGCAGATATTGCAGCGACCAGCTCAATGCAGTAGTTACAAAATATTTGAAAGGCAGATAACGCCATGCCACTTTGCTTTTATTGATCCACTGCATCTGCAACTTCCTGTAGCCCGGCGGGCGGCCCAGTGGTGATTCTTTGTGCTCTATTGTTACGCCATCATCGTAGCCAATAGTATAGCCTGCATCTATTACACGGTAGGCAAGGTCATACTCCTCCATGCCATAATGAAAATCGGTGGGGTATAGCCCTGTTGCATCGATCACCTCCCGCTTCATAATATGCGCACCACCTGCAAAATATGCAGTGAGAAAGCACGGCATAGCCTTATACTTATCGTACTGCTTGTGCGGGAAGGCAGTTACCTGCACCTGCTTATTCTCATAATAGATCACCCTGAAGGTGATGATACCCGTATTGGCTTCTTTAAAGAACGGCTCGTTGAACAGGCCTGCCAGTCGTTGCAAGTCATCGGGCTTTGTAAATACCATATCATCATCAATACTTAGCAGCAGCTTGCCTTTCGATAATGGGATCAGTTTATTGCGCCCCTTGGCCACGCCCAGGTTCACATCAGAAAAGATGTACTGCGCCTTTAGTTCGGGATGGGCCGCAATATAATCGGCCACATCATCGTAGGGGTCTGATGAATTATTGTTGAGTACCAGTACCTCTTCGATCACATCATCCTTATTGGTTTGCGCGTTCAGGTTCACCAGCAGTTCCAGCAGGTCGGCCGGGCGGTTGTAGGTGATGATGAGTATGGAAATACGGTCTGGCATGTATCAGGGGATAAATATACAGAAATCCTGAAACCCTTTGGGCAGCGCGGCAGAAACTGCTATATTTAGGGCATGTTCAGCTATTGGGAGCAGCAGAGTTTTTCTTACTATGATCATATAGTCATTGGCGCAGGCATAGTAGGCCTTAGCGCTGCTATGGAGCTAAAGGAGAAGTATTCAAAAAGCCGTATACTCGTATTAGAGCGTGGCCTGTTCCCCACAGGTGCCAGCACCCGCAACGCAGGTTTCGCCTGCATGGGCAGCGCCACCGAGCTGCTCGACGACCTGCAACACACACCCGAAGCAGATGTGGTAGCCCTCTTTGCTGCAAGAAAAAAAGGCCTTGATCAACTGCGTATCCGCCTCGGTGATGATAAAATTGGCTACCATGCCAATGGCGGCCATGAGCTCATCAGCGATAAGGAGATAGATGTGCTGGATAAACTGGATTACCTGAATACACTGCTGCTGCCTGTAGCAGGTAAATCCGCATTTCTGCCGGCAAGCGATCGCATAGCAGAGTTTGGCTTTAAAGGTACCTACGCAAAAGCCCTGATCGCTCATACCTGCGAAGGCGAGCTGAATAGTGGCATGATGATGCGCGCCCTCATGGATATGGCCATACAACAAGGAATAGAGATAAAGACCGGTGCTGAAGTAACAGGCTATGACGAGACCGAAAAGAAGGTGACTGTGCATGTAAAGAACCCATTTAGGAAGGAGGAGTGGCCGCTTGCCTGCGCCACGCTTACTATATGCACCAATGCCTTTACGAAACAACTACTGCCCAACGAAGATATAACCCCCGGCCGGGGGCAGGTACTCATCACTGATGTGATACCCGGCCTGAAGATCAAAGGTATCTTCCATTTCGATCAGGGATATTACTACTTCCGCGAGATAGATGGGCGTGTACTCTTTGGTGGTGGCCGCAACATAGACTTTGCCGGCGAAGAAACAACAGAGATAGCCCTCAACGAAAAAATACAAGCCGACCTCGAAGAAAAACTAAGAACGATCATATTGCCGGACACAGACCATACCATTGCCCAGCGCTGGGCAGGTATTATGGCATTTGGGCAAACAAAATACCCCATCGTAAAAGCCTTTTCTGACAAGGTGTTTGGTGCATTTCGCTTAGGCGGCATGGGTGTGGCACTCGGCACAGAAGTAGCCCGGCAGGTAGTGGCATTACATGAGTTGTAGTCTATTCCAATGAATGTAGCGCAATACACACTTCACCAATAGGCAGACCCATTACGTTATAATAATCGCCGTTTATTTTTTCAATCCCCGTTACGCCTATCCATTCCTGTATAGCATAAGCGCCTGCTTTGTCAAAAGGTTTGTAGTGGTCCACATAATGCGCTATCTGTGCATCAGTAAGTGGTCGGAAGTAAACCTCGGTAGTAGTGCTGAAGGCGATTTCCCTGCTGCCTTTACGTATACACACCCCCGTTACTACTTTGTGCATCCTGCCTGCCAGTTGGCGTAGTATAGACTTGGCATTAGCGGCATCAGTTGGCTTCCCCAGTATATGATGATCCAGTAATACTATTGTATCCGCAGCTATCACCGTTGCATCATTCACCAGGTGCAGCACAGCATCAGCCTTTTTCTTCGCCAGAAATAGTGGAACATCCTCACCCGGCATGCCGGGTGGGTTGGTCTCATCTACATCCGCGATCAAGACTTCAAACTGGTATTCGGCCATTTCTAAGAGCTGCTTGCGTCTCGGCGATTGCGATGCGAGAATTATTTTCTGTGCCACTATGTATAAGATTGAAAGTGATAAATAATCAATGAGCAAACACCCAATACCATGATGCCTTTGAGCATACGGCTTGCCCTTTGATAATGGGCGGTGGTAAAATCTTTACCGATGAAAAACGACAAAACCAATAGAGGCACAATGAGTAGTATACTCACATAGCCCGGCAAAATATAATAGCCCCTGCTACCCAAAACCACGGCTACAATAGCCAGCGGCACAATAGCAAGCACCATCAACACCCTGATGAAAGACACACAATAAGACAATCCTTTTTTGATGGGCATAGTCACACACCCCTCTGCATCATCGCCTTTATAGTCTTCCATGTCCTTTACTATTTCGCGCATCCAGCTGAGCATGAAGGCAAAATAAGCATAGATCACTAATACCCACACCGGCATCGAAGAATTGGAGCCCGATGGAAATACTGGCAGCGAAAATTGTCCGTGGAGTACGGGCTCATAAATGACCAGTGTGAGAATAGTAAATGCCGTTAGCACAGACACGGCAATATTGCCGCTCATGTATTGCTTTTTGAGGTGGGTGGAGTAGAACCACAGCAGCAAAGTGCAACCCGCCTGTAGCAGCAGCCACTCGTAATGGTGTGCCTGTGCGGCTACATAGCCCGCCAATATTAATGCGATAGCATTGAGTACAGTATGTGCTATAATGGCCTGCTTACGGGGTATGGTCTTTCCCAGTACCACCTTATCTGGCCGGTTGATGGTGTCTATCTTAATATCGAAATAGTCGTTGATGATATAACCTGCGGCAGCTATCAGCGCTGTAGACAGCGCGATACATAAAAAATTAACAGGGCCAAGTATACCGGGTGAGCAGGGCAGTACCACAAATGCCCACGCTAGCAATTGTGTGAGAAAGATGATGAGGAGATTTTGCCACCTGATAAGTTGCAGCCACGGCATGGGTGATGATTTGGATAATGGTTACTTTGGTCTTTATAAAAGAACAGTTGCCGCTGCGGGCAACTGTTCTGTTTAGTTATTTATTCCAGTTTCCGGGATCTAAACGCCACTGCCCCAGCGTTGCTTTTTGATCGGCAGTTATTAAATTTTGTTCTTCGCAAATCTCCATCAGTGCCTGGTAGTTGCTTATAGTATGCAACGGCAAGCCTGCTTTAGCAAAAGCCTCATCTGCCACCGGAAAGCCATAGGTAAACAGCGCGCACATGCCCAGCACTTCAGCGCCCTGTTCGCGCAGCACATCTACCACCTGCAGGCTGCTTTTACCGGTACTCACCAGGTCTTCCACCACCACTACTTTTTGTCCCTTCTCCATTACGCCCTCTATCTGGTTGCCCATACCATGTTCTTTTGGTTTGGCACGCACATATATAAATGGTAGCTTCAGCAGGTCGGCAGCCATCACACCATGCGCTATGCCGGCGGTAGCCACCCCCGCTATTACGTCAGCCTCCGGAAATTTATCCAGTATCATATTGGCCAGCTCACTTTTCACAAAGTCGCGTACATACGGAAACGACAATACCTTGCGGTTGTCGCAATAAACAGGGGAATGCCACCCCGAAGCCCATGTATATGGGTTTTGCGGGTTGATCTGTAATGCCTTAATTTGCAATAGTTTTTCAGCGAATTGTTTTGGTGTGCTCATAGTGCCCAAACCTACGCCAATTATGCAAACCTTCAAAAAACAGTGGTATGAATTTCCTTCAAAAAGTATATTTTAACGACAAACCGCTGATACTCACCACAGAAAGCAGCACAGGTGATGCAAGCACGCAAGGCTACCTTACTTTTATAGGCGCTACTGCCGGAAACATTCAGAAAGCCATGGATGCGCTGAACTTGCCGGCAACCACTGGTGCCATCATCACAGATACTTCAGAAGATGCCCTGCACAAGCAGTTAAAAGTCATGTTCCGGCCTATCGATGCTGCCGGTGGTTTAGTATACGATGAGGCAGGCGCTGTACTGATGATCTTTCGCAGGGGCAAATGGGACATACCCAAAGGGAAGCTGGATGCCGGTGAAACGATCGCCGAATGTGCCTTGAGGGAGGTACATGAAGAAACCGGCCTCAAGACCCTCGTGCTTGGAGAAAAGATCTGCGATAGCTATCATATCTATCTTCAAAAGAAAGAATACTTCCTGAAACGCACTGTCTGGTATAAAATGAGCGGTAAGTCCTCTGAAACCCTGGCTCCGCAAACCGAGGAAGACATACTCGAGGCACGTTGGGTAGCCGAAAAAGATATGGCTCCGATAGCCAATGGCGCTTATACAGCCATACGGGAAGTTTTGCACCTCGCCGGCCTCAACTGGTAGGTGGCAAATGTTTAACTTTTTTCCTTCATTCCCTTAACAGCCCTTCAACAATATCAGGGATACCTTTGTGATAAATACAGGAAAGATGTCCAGGTATACATCAGTGCAGGGGGTAAAATACAGGTCACTTTTTTTGCGCAATCGCAAAACGATGTGGCAAATGATACGCGAAACGCTCAGTGGGCATTACCACATGTCTTTGCTCACCATAGGCATATTTGTTTTTGCTGTCACGTATATCATTTATCCCAATGACCTTATCCCGGATCATATTCCCGTATTGGGCTGGCTTGATGATGCGCTGGTGGTTTTCTTGCTCTTATGGCGGCTGGTAGCAGAAAGTCACCGTTTTATAAGAAGCAAAGCAATGGACAGGAAGGGCTAATATCCTTGCTCATTCTTCTTTTACTGCGAATTTTGATTATTTTTAACACATCAAATAAAGATTGGCCCCGTATGAATAAAGTTGCCCTCACATTTTTATTGTGCCTTATGGGTATGGCTGCAATAGCGCAACCCGAATGGCATCTTAAGAAAGATGAAGATGGCATTAAAGTATATACAGGCGAAACACCTAATTCTAATTTCAAATCCATTAAAGTAGATTGTATTGTTAATGCACGTGTATCGCAACTGATCGCATGTCTTTGTGATATGAGCATACAGACAGAATGGGTGTATAACAGTAAGAATGCAAAACTCATCAAGAAAATAAAGGACAATGAATTTGCGTTTTATTCTGAGGTAAATGTGCCATGGCCGGGTACTAATCGCGATTATATTGCCCATATTACTATTACGCAGCCTACTCCGAAACAAACATTCATTGATTCACATTCCGAACCAAATCTGGTTCCCGAAAAGGAAGGCCTGGTAAGGGTTCAAAAGTCAACAGCACATTGGGAACTCACGCCTATCAATAGTACATCGGTGAGGATCGTTTATACACTCGCCTTCGATCCCGCGGGCGCTGTACCTGCATGGCTCATCAACCTTTTTCTCACTAAAGGGCCATTCGAGACGTTCAAGCAGTTAAAAGAGGAAGTCAAAAAGCCAGCCTACCAGAATGCTCATTTTGATTTTATAAAAGAATAACCATTAGCTGTGCAATAAACGCACCTTCACACTTCTTGCAAACGCTATCGCTCTTGAATGTATGCCCTCAGCAACAGTAAGGCGAACCTTTGGGAGTGGGGAAGGGGTGAAATTGATAGTTGCTATAGCCTGCTTATAACGTGCCATACATTTTTCCATACTAAATTCGGTCTCAGCCAGTTGCCTTGCGGCCTGTTGTCTTGCTGCCTTTGGTATCGCTTCTATTTCTTTTATTTTATGTATCGCATCAGGTATATCCCCTGTTGTATATACCCTGAAGCACTGCATTGCAAGTGTCTGATGTTCCTGGTCCTCAATGCCGCTTACTCTTGTGCCAACTACGCCGCATCCTGAGGCAAGGGCTTCCATCATGGCTATAGGCATGCCTTCAGAGTCGGAGGTGAGTAACAATATGTCGCACTTACCCAAAAGCGTCGCAACTTCTTGCCGGGGCAGCCATCCGTGAAACGTGACTTGTTGCCCAAGGCCGTCGACTATGATCTCTTGTTCAATTGTATCTTTCAGATCGCCATCCCCAACGATATGCAGGTGAAAATGTATTTCTGTTTTAGCCAGCTCCCGGCAGATCAGCGCTAGATCTCCGGCTCTTTTTTGGTATGCGGTAAGACGGCCTGCATAAACCAGTTTTAATGGACCGTTGCCACTGGCCGGCCCGAAAGCCGTTATATCTATACCACAAGGTATTGTGGCTATATGGGCCTGGTCATAAACAGGTATCTTTATCTTCAGTGCGTTATGCACCCTGCCGGATACACACGCGAAGAATGAAGCCTGCTGCTGGTATTGTATAGCCAGGTTGTAATACGTGTCCTCGTCGCTATGCAGCACACCGATTACCGGATAGGTGGCATAAAGTGCAGTTGCTGCAGCCCACACCACCGCATCATCAGATACAATAACAGGCGTACACGCGGGTAGTTGCGCAAGCAGCTTTTTATATATAAATGCGCGGTATTCCGGCGTGCCGAATTCAAATTCGTAGCCCACCTGTGTAGAGACAATATGTGCTTTGCTATGCTGCTTTGCCAATAATTCTAACAACGTTTCCCGCCCTTTGGCCGAAAAAAATTCTTTTATTGGCTCTACCGTTATAAAGTAAACCTCTTTTCCCGCATCGGCAAAGGCTGTTGCCGCATCTGCCATCCAGCGGGTTACCCCACCCCTATGATAGGGGTGGCAAAAAAAAGCTATTTTATTGTTGTTGATCACTGTTTATTAAGCCACCTGTTAAAACAAATAATGCGCCAGGGCATAAAGTCAAATGCGCGCGTTCCGTTCATGATCTCGGATACATACTTTCTGGCAAGGCCGGCATTCACCATCGTGCCATCAAGGTTCTTATAGGCTGCTTCCAGCTCCTCATTAAACCAGCTTTTGCCTTCCTCCTTCAGCCATACTTCCTCCGGTGTCACAAATCCCATTTTGTCTCTCCTGTTCTCAATGGCATCCGGTATTATGTTGTGCATTGCCTTGCGCAGGATGTGTTTTCTTATTCCTTTGTGATATACATATCGTTCGGGCAGGCTGAGGTTAAACTCTACTAACCGGTAATCGAGAAAAGGTGTGCGCGACTCTACGCTCCATGCCATCGAGTTGTGGTCTTCATAGCGCAGCAAGCCGGGTAGCGGGTTGCCATATAATTGCCGGGTAAGATTTTCTCTTAAGCTGCGCGCATGTTGCTGCTGATTTTCTTCTGTGGTCTGCAGCGCCCAATCGGCAGCGGTATTGTTAGCTATTTTTAAACGGGCAGGCAATATACCGGCAACTCCTTTGCCTCCGGTTATTCGCAATGCACCAAGTAAAAATCCTTTTGGCCAATGTCCCTTTTCGTTTTTATAATGTCTGGCTTCGGCATACAGCGATCGCCATTTCATTTGTTGCAGCATACCTGTATAGTACGACAAGTCATTCCCGCCATATCCTGCCAGTTGCTCATCAGCGCCCTGGCCATCTATCATAACTTTCAGCCCCGCCCGGTTCGTTTCTTTAAACACCGCCCACTGGCTGAAGATAGATGTACTGCCAAATGGCTCGTCCTGGTACCACAGCAGCGTATCAAGGTCTTCCTGTAGCTGCGAGAATGAAGGGAAAATTTTATGGGGATGTGCACTTGTTTTGGCGATCACTTGCTGTGCATAATTCCATTCGTCATATCGCGCGTTATCAAAACAAGCAGTCACTGTTTCCTGCCCGGCAAAATCGCCTTGTGTTTTGAGCAGGTCGGCAGCAATGCATACAATACTTGATGAGTCGAGACCTCCCGACAGGCAGGACCCTACCTTCACATCAGAGCGTAGCCGCAGCCGCACCGCATCTGTGAGCAAAGTCTTTAATTGTGTTGCGGCATCTTCAAAGTTGCCATTCCATTTATTATTGGGCAACTGGTACCACTGTACTATCTTTATCTTACAATCACTGTCTGCAAGGTCTATCTGCAGGTAGTGGCCGCCTGGTAGCTGTTTTATTTGTGTGTCAAAAGTATTGTCGGTATGCTCTGTAGCTCCTGTGGCCAGGAATTGTCTTGCACTTTTTTCATTCAGCGAGAATTGAAAGCCCGGTGCTGTGCGTATCTGCTTTATTTCAGAGGCCAGGTATATGGCAGTTGTTCCCGTATAGTAGTACAGCGGCTTCACGCCAAATCTATCGCGTACGGCATACAGCTCCTGCTTCCGCTCGTCCAGCAGCACAAAGGCAAACATGCCGTTGAACTTGTGCAGGCAGGCAACGCCCCATTGCGCCCATGCGTGCAAGATCACTTCGGTATCAGATGTGCCGGTGAACTGATGCCCCGCCCGCCGCAGCTCTTCTTTTACTTCGAGGTAATTATAGATTTCCCCATTAAAAACTATAGACAGTTGCGCTTCGGCAAACAGCATCGGCTGATGCCCTGTGGGGGAAAGATCAAGGATAGATAGCCGTCTGTGCCCGAAGCCTACTTTAAAAGATTCACCGGGGCGCAGGTCATCGTACTTCCAATGGTGTTTCGTCGATTGTGCGGTGTCTTTACCTGCCCATACTCTGCTGCTGCTGCCGGGTTTCCATGTAAGAAACCCTTCATCATCAGGGCCCCGGTGCTTGATAATAGCCGTGGCTTCAATAAGATGTGCGCTATCGCTTTTACCTTTGATGTTAATAACAGATAGAATGCCGCACATAAGTTTCGATAATATAAAGCCTGCTGTGGTTTTCAGCAGCGTAAAATTACATAAAATGCCGTGTTATATTCTATAAATACCTTGATTTATCACGAGTGGCTATTCATTGCATAAATACTACTTTTGCATTGTTATGAAGATGCTTGCGCTCACACATGCTCATTTACATCCCGGAGGTCTCTCTCCTGTATCCTGCGAAAGGGCCGACTCGCTGGTAGGTACGTGGTCTAAGGAATTGCGTTGGGATATAGATGTAGTGCATACTACAGGCACATTGTGGCGGGGTATTTGGCCGGATGGCAAAGGACTACAGGTACACATTGTTGATCAGTCTGCGCCATCCGCGTTGATGATGGACAAACCACAACTTTTTTCATCAGAGATAAAAGCCTTGCTTGGCAAGCAGCAATACGCAAAGATCTTCGAGCTGGGCGTGGCCCGCATTTCAAAACGTGCAAGGAGAGCTTTCTCTGCCAATGGCCTCGCGCTGCCCTACGAGCTGGCTAAAGCCAGGCAGTGGGGCCGGGTGCTGGCCGCTAATGAGCAGATAAGGAGAAGTAAATACGACCTCATTTTTGCTTGTGTAGGCTATGGCGATGAATACCTGCTGGAAACTGCCTTGCTTCTTTCAGAACAGTTGAATGTACCCATGATCGTTGACTTCAGGGACCTGTGGAGCGATCATCACAACGAAGGCCGGTTTACTGAAAAGCAAAAGAAGGTCATCAGGAAGTTGGAAACACGGCTGCTGCAAAAGACCGTTATGGTGAGTGTGCCGCAAAAGCACATGGTCACATTGTTGAAGAAATGGCTGAAAGTACCCGTGTATCTATTGTCCCATAGTGCCTATACAGAACCTTCGTGGACAGATGGCAGCGTAACATCAAACGAGTTTGTAATGCTATACGCCGGCAAGCTCTATGCGGGTGGGCCGGGATTGGGTATGCTCATGGGGCTCATAAAAGCGTTATCCGTATGCAACGTCAATAAGCCGCTCAAATGCCGGTTCTTCGTTGATGATCCGGCTATGCTTAAAAACGTAGCCGCCCAAAGTGGTGTGGCTAGCTATATGGAAATTAACGGTTGGGTATCGCCGGGCGAATTGTGGCAAAACATGCGTAGTGCGCACTTACTGCTGATACCTGATTCGGGAGTGGCCGAAAACTACCCTCTGCTGCCTACCAAAACTTTTCAATATGCCTGTACCGGCAAGCAGATACTTTGCCTCTCACCTTATAAAAATGACGAGATGCAGGAGTTTCTGGATGCCCACCATGCCGGCATGCTCTATACCAATGTTGAGGCGGCCGCCGCATGGGTAATGAAGCTTTCTTTTGAAAAAGAACAGTACGAGCAGCTACCTCCTTTGAGGAATGTGCCGTTGAGGGCAGATGCTGCTCATAAGATGGGCGTAGAAATTGAGAAAATTATGGCGCATAAGTAATACTTTTATCCTACCCTCGTTACAAACCTATATTACTAAAGAAAAAAGAACAAAGGCACATGAAAAATTTTGCACTCATAGGCGCAGCCGGATATATAGCCCCGAGGCACCTGGCTGCCATAAGAGATACCGGGAACGACCTGCTTGCCGCGCTCGATCGCTTTGATAGCGTGGGTATATTGGATAGCTATTTTCCGCAGGCCCATTTCTTTACAGAGTTCGAGCGCTTCGATCGCCATATTGATAAGCTAAAAAGGAAAGGCGATAAAATAGATTATGTTTCTATATGCACACCCAACTACCTGCACGACTCCCATATCCGTTTCGCACTCCGAAGTAATGCGGATGCCATTTGCGAGAAGCCCCTTGTACTTAATCCATGGAACCTGGAGGCCCTGCAGGAGATAGAGAAAGAAACAGGTAATAAAGTATTCAACATACTGCAACTGCGCCTGCACCCATCTATCATAGCCTTGAAGGAAAAAACAGACAATGAAAAGAACGACAAACTATATGATATTGACCTTACCTACCTCACCTCGCGTGGCAACTGGTATGGCAATAGCTGGAAAGGCGAGATCAGCAAATCGGGCGGCATAGCCACAAATATAGGTATCCATTTCTTTGATATGCTCATCTGGATATTTGGTGCCGTGAAAGAGAACATTGTGCATGTGGTAAAAGAGGACCATGCTGCCGGTATGCTGTACCTCGAAAAGGCCCGTGTGCGCTGGTTCCTCAGCATCAATTACGATCACCTGCCTGCCGAAGCCAAAGCGCAAAACAAGCGTACCTTTCGTGCCATCACTGTTGATGGCAAAGAGATCGAATTCAGCGAAGGCTTTGGCGACCTGCACACCCGCAGTTATGAAGAGGTGATGAAAGGTAATGGCTTCGGGCTGGAAAAAGCAATGCCGAGCATCACGCTTGCCCATGATATAAGAGTGGCTACCGCTGTGGTGCCCAAGGGCGAACATCACCCATTCATCAAATCTGTTTAATCCACTGATCATCAATGAAAACAATCGGGATCATCACCTACGACTATCCTCATCTGAAGACGGAACAGGTAATGCTGAACCTGCTGAAGAAATACGAGCCTGCACAATTGAAGATGTTTGCATTGCCGTTTACTCCGCGTAAGGAAAGGAACATACAAATCTCCCATCGTCCAAACCAGGCCAACAGTGTGCACCCGCGCAGTATGGCAGACGCTCATGGCATACCTTATACGCCTGTAGCATTCGATCATGAAATAGAAAGCGGCCTCGATTACTATGTAATACTTGGCGCAGGCATTTTGTCTGAACGGTTTGTAAAAGATAAAAAGGTCTTCAATTGCCATCCCGGCGTTATCCCTGCTGTGCGCGGGCTTGATGCGTTCAAATGGTCCATACTCGAAATGCAGCCGCTTGGTGTATCGCTTCACTTTATTGATGAGCAGGTGGATGCCGGCGAGATCATCTCTATACTACCCACCAATGTGTACCCTACAGATACGATCGAAACACTCAGCCGCAGGCACTACGAAAACGAGATCGCCATTATGAGTGATTTTGAATACCACCTGCACCACCCTGTAAATATTTTCTCCAGTATAGCCACTGGCGAGCCACACCGCAGGATGGATGCCGCGACAGAAGCTACCATGATCGAAAAATTTGAAGAATACAAAGCGAAAATGTCTTACAGGGCAAATAAATAATTTGCTAACCTTCCCTATCTTTATAGCATCACTACTGAAATACAAAACATATAACTATGGCACTCTTCTCCCAACTCGGCAATTACAGAAACTTCGGACTACTCATTGCCCGTGCTGGTGTAGGGTGTATGATGTTCATGCATGGCCTGCCTAAACTTACGGGCGGCCCGGATAAGTGGGTGGAGTTGGGACACAATATGAGCCACCTGCACATCACGTTTGTACCTGTGTTCTGGGGTTTCATGAGCGCAGTTACTGAAACAATAGGTGGCTTATTCTGTGTGCTGGGCGTCTGGTTCAGGGCTGTAAGCCTGCTGCTGGTCATTAATTTCATAGTGGCCATACTCACTCTTTTTGCGGGTGGCAAAGGATTTATGGGTGCATCAGAAGCTATAGAACTGGCCTTTGTATTCTTTGGTTTCTTATTCCTTGGTGCAGGTACTTACTCGGTAGATAAGAGTTAGGTACTATCGCTCATACGTCAAGGTTATCGGCCTTCCATCGGTTTCAGCGCCGCCGCATTTCAACTTTATGTTGTCGATGGTGATGATGCACGGGCCATCCCATTCCTTCATCTTGTCCTTCATCTGGTAAGTGAATTCTGCTCCTTTAGCACCCATTGGCCCCCAACTTTGACCTTTAGAATTACTGATGCTGAAAGAATAGCCACTCACATCGCAGCTTGCATCCTGCGCGATCAGCCTTGGTGCCAGCATGATCACTTCACGTGATGTCGTCTTCTGACTGATCTGGCCTATTAATACCAACGATCCTGTCGTTGCAGGCTCTGTTTTTGCAGGCTCTGTTGTCGCATACTTTGGCGCAGCAGCAGATACGGTATGTTTCGGTTTGGTTGTTATTGCTGGCGTTGGGTCTGGTACTGTGGTTGTGGTGGCCGGTGGCGCAGGTGCCGGTTTAGCGTTGACTATCTGCGCGTGGGCGGGGGTTGGTTTTGGCGCGGGTGTCGTTTTGGGCGCGGTTACAGCAGGCTTAGCAGGTTTTTCAGGAGTATTGCGTACTGTCTTTGTTGTGGTTACTACAGCAGGTGCCGTTTTTGTAGCAGGTGTTGCCACAGGTAAAGCTGTTGTTGTTGGCGCAGGCGTAATGGTATCCGTGGCTTTGGCAGCCAGTTCCTTAGCCCTTTTGGCTCTTTGTCGCTCCAGGCCATCACCGAAAGGGTGGTCCTGTGCAAAGGAGGAGGCTGAACAGAACAATACGACAAATAGAAGAAGGTTTTTCATGGTCAGAGTGGTTTGGGAATTCAAAATACACATCAAAATCAAAATTGCAAAATAAATCAGATCAGTCAATGGTAACCCAAATCATATCAGCATCTTGTTTGCGTATGCTGAGGTAGTAACCGGCTATCTGGATGGCCATGGGGTCGCCCAAGGGGGCTATCATTTCTACCCATACCGGTTCGCCGGGGATGCAGCCCATTTCCATCAATGTAAGCTGAAAATCACTTTCTTCGTGACTCCTGATCACAGCCTTGGTGCCTGCCGGCAGCTTCGAAAGGCGCATCACTTTTTCTTCCTGCACTTTCATGGCACAAAGGTACGAACTAATACAGGCAAAAAAGCTACTTTTGAACTACTCAACCACATGTATATCATGAAAGATATTACAACCACTGAAGATGTGGAATTGCTCATCAATTCCTTTTATGACCGGGTAAAACAGGATGCCCTGATCGGGTATATCTTCAATGATATTATTGGAGCCGACTGGAGCCACCACCTGCCGCTCATGTACAAATTCTGGAACATGGTGTTGCTAACGCTGCCGGGTTATGAAGGCTACCCAACCCGCTCGCATGTAGAGATCAGCAAAAAAGTACCGTTGAAGAAAGAGCACTTTGACCGATGGCTTGAACTATGGAGCAGCACTATAGACCAATTGTTTGCAGGAGATATAGCTGACCAGGCTAAAACCAAGGCAGAGCTTATGGCCAACCTCATGCGTATCAAAATAGAAGATTCAGCAAAAGAAGGTTTCATTCAATAATACTATTCCAGTGTTTACTATATCAGGCAAGTTTATAGATCTGTTTCAACGTCGCACTTACCCTGCGCGGATAGTTATTAATGATGGCATAATACAATCTGTTACTGAAGCAGATATTGCGGATGATAAGTATATACTTCCCGGCTTTGTGGATGCGCATATACATATCGAGAGCTCTATGCTGGTGCCCACTGCATTTGCAAGGATAGCAGTGGTGCATGGTACGGTAGCTACTGTATCAGACCCGCATGAGATCGCTAATGTGAATGGTATAGCCGGTGTGCAATACATGATAGACAACAGTAAGCTATCTCCGTTTAAATTCTTCTTTGGCGCCCCATCATGCGTGCCTGCTACGGCCTTTGAAACCCCAGGTGCTACGCTGGATGCCAAAGCGGTAGAAGCCTTGCTGCAAAGCCCTGACATCTGGTACTTATCAGAGATGATGAACTATCCCGGTGTGCTGAATAGCGCCCCTGAAGTAATGGCTAAGATAGCCGCTGCAAAACGCGCTGGCAAACCTGTTGATGGCCATGCACCCGGCCTCATAGGCAGCGCCGCGGCTGCATACGCAGCCGCAGGTATTACCACTGATCATGAGTGCTTCACGCTGGATGAAGCGCTGGATAAGGTGAATGCAGGTATGCACATCCTCATTCGCGAAGGGAGCGCCGCAAAGAACTATGAAGCACTGGCACCACTGCTTCGCTCACACCCCGATCGTGTGATGTTTTGCAGCGATGATAAACACCCTGATGAATTGCTGTTGCACCACATCAATGTCCTGGTAAAGCGTTCCCTGCAAAAAGGCTACGACCTTTATGATATATTGTCTGCGGCCTGTGTACACCCGGTATTGCATTACAAACTGCCTGTGGGGCTGCTTCGCGCCGGTGATCCGGCAGACTTCATCGTTATCAATAACCTCTCCGAATTCGATATACTGCAAACCTATATTGATGGTAATATCGTGGCAGAAAATGGCAAATCGTTACTGCCGTCACTACCCGTTGCTGCTATCAACAACTTCAAGGCTGCCAAAAAGCAGGAGGCAGATTTTGCAATAAAAGCGACTACCGTATCGCCTGTTATCCGCGTTATAGAAGCTATAGAGGGGCAACTGGTAACTAACTGTCTGCAACTACCTGCAAAGGTGGACGAGGGTTTTATCGTCTGCGATACCTCAAGGGATATACTGAAGATAGCGGTCATCAACCGTTATGAACCATCTGCTCCTGTAGCTGTTGCTTTTATTAGGAACTTTGGGTTGAAACATGGCGCTATTGCATCTACTGTTGCCCACGACTGCCATAATATCATTGCTACCGGCGTTGATGATGCTTCTATCTGCGCTGCTGTGAATGCCCTTATTGATTGCAAGGGTGGCATAGCTGTGGCGCGTGATAAGGAAGATGTTGCCGTACTTCAGTTGCCTGTTGCCGGCCTCATGTCGCTGGATAGCGCCGAGGAGGTTGCTGCGGCTTATACTCAACTTAATGGCATTGTGCACAGCCTCGGCTCGTCCCTATACGCACCTTTTATGACACTATCGTTTATGGCTTTGCTGGTGATCCCATCTTTAAAACTTAGTGATAAAGGATTGTTTGATGGCAGCAAGTTTGCATTTACCAATGTGGAGGTAGATTAGGATGTATTTCAGGTAAGGAAGTTCTCTCGGAATAATGCCACCCCTTCGGGGTTCGTCCTTTGGGTTTAATTTACCTCTATAATAATGTCACCCCTTCGGGGTTGTCTTTTATTTTGATCAAGTGATTGCTATGACGTCATTTCTTTTCGGCAATAAAGTTGAGTCCGAAGAAGAAGTACTCACGGCGGAAGCCCTTTGCGGCTTGGATCTCCCGCTCTTTCTGCAGCAGCTTCTCCGGGTCTGCTGATCTGTATTGGAAGGGGAGATAGTAGCGTACATATTGCACCATGGAATCGGGTATACTGAATCCGTTCTTTTCAAACAGCGTTCTCCAGTTGGCCAGGCTGCGGATGTTCTCGTTGCCGATGAGTATATCCTTTTGCAGGCGTTCATCCCAAATGGTGATGATGCGTTTATTGCCGCGGTATTTATAGAGCTTTATGCGCTGTATGATGTTATTGCCATTCTCCTCTACCGATAATATTTTGCCACCTTTGCGCAAGCTCTTATTGAATATCTGCAAGGCATCATTTATCGGTTCCAGGTGGTGCAGGGTATCCTGTACTATGATCCAATTGTAGCTATTGGGTGCGGGCTGGTTGTCGAACAGGTTTTCGTAGGTGCAGGTGAAAAGTGATGTGTCGCCATACTGGCTCCAGTAGTCTTTGCGTTTTTGTACTGTCTCAAAGTAAAACTCCAGGGTAGTGCCGTAGGTTTTGATGCCATTCATAGCGAGGAACAGGCAGGTGGTGCCATAGCCGCAACCACAGTCCCATATCTCCAAATTCTTCTCCCCGCCATCTACTATATGCTTCTGTATGTAGCGCAGGCGCTCGAGGAAATAATTTCGGCGGAAATGCCACGATGACTGCTTACCCAGGAATTTATAGTAGGGTTGCATCTCGGTATGCACTTCTAATTCTTTCAGCATCAGTTCGAAGAACTGCTCCGGTGACATCATTTAGGTAGAAGGTCAAAAAGTCAATAGTCAAAAGCGACAGCCAAAAGTAATAAGTATGGGTTAGAAAGCCTAACATATCATTTGTTCTGCCGTGTTATTATTTTGTCCGAATTGAGTATGGTAAACGGTTAAAACCGTTGGAGGAGGGTGATTTTTTTATTACCCACGGTTAAAACCGTGGGCTATATTACCCGTAGTAATTTCAGATAAGCCAATTTTAATTTTTAAAACTCATAAACGCCAAAATAGCGGCGTTTATGAGTTTCTGTACTTACTAAGTGTTTTATGCAGTTACTGCTGTTGGCAGCAGGGCTTCCCTGATGCGTGCTTCTATAGCGTCGCTTACTTCGGGGTTATCTGCAAGGAATTGCTTTACAGAATCGCGGCCCTGTCCTATTTTGCTTTCGTTGTAGCTGAACCATGAGCCACTCTTCTGGAGTATGCCGAGGTCCACGCCCATATCTATGATCTCGCCCATTTTGCTGATACCCTCACCGAAGATGATATCGAACTCAACCTGGCGGAATGGCGGGGCCACTTTGTTTTTCACCACCTTTACACGGGTACGGTTGCCGCTGGCCACATCGCCGTCCTTGATCTGTGCGATACGACGGATATCAAGGCGAACGGATGCGTAGAACTTAAGGGCATTACCGCCGGTAGTTGTTTCGGGGTTGCCAAACATTACGCCGATCTTCTCGCGGAGCTGGTTAATGAATATACAGCAGCAGCCTGTGCGGGAAATAGTAGCAGTGAGTTTGCGCAGCGCCTGGCTCATCAAACGTGCCTGAAGGCCCATTTTGCTTTCGCCCATTTCGCCTTCCAGCTCACCTTTTGGTACGAGAGCGGCTACGGAGTCGATAACCACCACGTCTACAGCACCGCTGGAGATAAGGCGATCAGCTATTTCGAGGCCCTGCTCGCCATAGTCGGGCTGGGAAATGATGAGATTATCCACATCTACGCCCAGTTTGCGGGCATAGCTGGCATCAAATGCGTGCTCGGCATCTATTATTGCGCAGATACCGCCTTTCTTTTGCGCCTGTGCAATAGTATGTATGGCAATTGTTGTTTTACCTGAAGACTCAGGCCCGTATATTTCTACGATACGGCCACGAGGCAGGCCGCCCACGCCCAATGCAACATCAAGCCCGATGGAGCCGGTGCTGATGACCTCCATAACGTCGCTTTGCTTGTCGCCAAGCATCATTACCGATCCTTTGCCATAGTCTTTCTCGATCTTGTCGAGTGCGAGCTTCAATACCTTTAATTTGTCGTCTGCCATGTTACTTACTTTTTTACGTATGAATATTTAAACCAAAATTACTTTTTTAAAACCTGCCCTTGAAATCAAGTTATCAACAGAATTGCACACCCTTGTCCGGAATTTTTTATTTGGTGGCACCGGTGTTGATAATCAATTAATTAAGTCAAAATCGCCTGTTATTCTTGCTACATTCTTGCGCACTATTGCACATCTGTTGCACTACTAATTCTACAATCGTTGACTTTTTGCTGATTATGAGACAATATTATACATAATTCTTGACATTGCCAAATTATTTGGAAATAAATTATTTTGTGGTTGGAATTTTGAGGGGATTTTGGGGTGTGGGAGTACAATCCCTGCCCTCCCGTTGAAAAAGCGGACCTTGTGCCGGGAGGTGTTTGGTTGTGTTAACTGTCCTTTGCGAGGGCGTTGGTGAGGACCACACCAACACCAGAGGGAAGGGAGGTGTTTGGTTGTGTTACCTGTCCTGTGCGAGGGCGTTGGTGAGACACCAACACCGGCGGGAAATAGCGATGTTTGGTTGTGTTGGGTGTCCGGTGCGAGTGTAGACGCATACAATGCGTCTCTACCGGGACGTTGCCGGATGATGTTCTCTGCACTGCGCGAGGGCGTTGGTGAATCCATCGACACAGACTGTAGATAAGGGTGTACAACCTGTCCAAAACGCGCCTGACGGCAAAAAGCCGTAATGACGCTATCTCCACTCGTAGTTATCAAACCTTTAGATTAAGGTTCTAAAGAAGGAACAAACACACCAACGGGAAATGAATGCCTTCAAGGTAAAATGAGTAGCATAATCAATGATAAGAATTGTACTTTAGCAGTTGAAAAAATGAAGCTATGACGTAAAAGATATTGATTAAATAGTTAGCGCGATACGCTTGCAGACTTGTTTTTGAAAGTTCGACGATTCAGAAATCCACAAGGAAAGTAAAGCAGTAACGCTCACGTGATGCGTGAGCTATGCTGTGCCTTGTGGATAGGGTGTCGAACCCCTCAAAAACAGGTATATGTCATACGCTCACGTATTTTTTTATGCCAAAATTTCAACGCTAAAAAGAATTGAAACTCATATTAATTAACATTAAAAATCTCAAAAAAATGAAGAAGCTACTTATTGTTATGATTTTATTCTCTGCTTGTTATGCACCAAAAGCAACCACAAAAAAAGAAGTCAAGAAGTTTTCTCCTGTAACTTTTAAAGTTATAGATTCAGTTAAAGGAAGCCAAAATCAACTTTACATTAAAGCATATCAGTGGATGGCTAATACATTTAATTCGGCTAAAGAAGTCATTCAAATGCAAGATAAGGAAGCGGGAAAATTAATTGGAAAAGGAGTGATGAAAACAGCCTACTGCAAAAGATGGTCTCGGGTCTAAAATTGGTGATGATATTGTCTACTATACGATTTCAATTGATGTGAAAGATGGTAAATGCAGATGTGTATTATCGGACTTCATACACGAAGGGGGTACGGGCGTTTCTGCTTGGGCAGGACACTCCATGCAAAGTCTGATTACCTTGGGGAATCTCGATAATCCGCCTTTAAATAGAGAGAGAAAAAGGTATGATGAAGTCCTTGGGTACGTTACAAGTAAGTCCAATATAATTTTAGCTTCTTTTAAAGCGGCTATGAATAAAGCTGATGATGGGTTTTGATTTTTGTATTCTGCGCGAGGGAGTTAGTGTGATACAAGCCAGCGGGGACTGAAAAACGGACGTTATGCAGCCTTGCTGCGGGCGCGTACTATAGACTTCTGCTTCAGCAGTTTATTATTTGCAGCATCTTGCCGCTTCATGATCCGCTTTTCAATCCGGGTCATGCAGTCGATATAATCTTCCATGTCTTTAAAATCACCCTGCTCGATGAGCCATTTGGCTTCACGGCGCTCTTCGGGCGTTACGATCTTATATCGGTAACCGGCGTATTTATCTATTCTCGTGGTAGCCATAACGATAACAAGTTTTTACTACTGCAAATTTAGGACTTAAAATGAAAACTACCCTGTATTTTATTCCATTTAACTCATTATGAGCGAACCAGGTTCTGCCTTTATAATGTTCATAAATTGCACAGGTCTTTAGCAACTTGGCAATCTGCAAAAATTTCAAGTCGTGGTTCTTATTTTTATTTAAAAAATTATCCAGGATATGATCGCAATACTGGGACACCCATTTTATCTCCACGCTACGATTACGTACTTTAATAATGACATTTTCAGTAGACATATTTCAACAAGGATTGAATCGCATAGTGTTACGAAAACAAAACTAAAAAAATATCTGAATAATCATGCAAGTTTAAGTACGTCTTCTGCCACCTCTCCGGTATGAATGGGCGTATACAATGCGTCCAACCGGATTACGTGTCCGATAGTAGGTATTAACGAAAAAAGAGTTCCTCATAGAGAAACTCTTTTAAGCTCGGAGCAGACTCCGATCCTATATATAGACCCATTTCGGGGAATTTTATACTTCCCTCAATCTGTCCTTATCTCCTTTTATTGCTTTGGAAAGCACAGCAATGGAACCAAGGCCCATTATTGTAACGATAGCCACCTGGGGTGCTTCGTGCATGGCTATATTGGCAAAATTGGTGAGTGTAAAGCCAAAGGTGGCGATACACAATAAGACACCGATGAATGCATATTTAAAGATGTTGTTGTTGACTTCGCTGTTGTTCTTTATTTCTTCCTGCATAACTTATAGTTTGTGTTTGACGCTGTAAAAATACCATGCCATATAAAACTGGGGAATTGCTTTTCGGTAAATGGCGGGGTTATGTAGGTAAATACAGAATTGTGGTAAACGAATAGAGGTTTTTGTCCGTTAGTTTTTGTGGTGTGTGCATTGGCATGATTCTATTTACATAAACGAAGAAAACTAAAAAACATTTTTATGCGTACCACTAAATATTTGTTAATAGGCGCGCTTGGCGTAGCCGCAGTATTGCTTCTTACATCAGACAAGGCAAAGCCAATGCGTGATGAACTGGCAGATAAAGCCAAAAAGAAAATGGACAAATGGAAAGACAGACTGAACAAGCTGAACAGCAATGCTATGGACTCAGTAGAAGATCTGAAGGATATGATAGCAGGTGAGGTGAAGGGCCTGAGCAGTGATGCGCGCGATCGCATTGAAGCTATCCTTAGCGAAACAACAAAAGCTACTGCGAAAGTGAAAAAGAATGTGAGCGAACAATTGTCTTAAAGGCATTAAAGGCATTTGACCGGCAGCAGAAGAAAAAGCGGGGGCATGTATGTGTCTTCGCTTTTTTGTTGCGTTGGGTGAAAACATCCCCCTCGCCCCCTTCGCCGACGCACAAGGGCTAACGCTAAAGGGGGAATTCCTGCGCGAGATCCGCAGTGATCAATCCTGAACTACGCGGCGGGAGTGGCCGAAACCGATGTAGATGTACAGGTACAACATACGGGAGAGGCGCATGAGGTAGGGCTGCATGAGCACTACTACTACTGTGCTGACAATGAGGTAATAAAAAACGCTGTAGTCTTTGTAGGAAAGTCCGAAGATAGGCCAATACCAAAGCAGGTTGAGGAAAAACAGCATCATAGTGAGGGCGTAGTTGATGCCGCCGCCATTGTTGCTTTCTGACTTCATACGCTCGCCGCATACTTCGCACTCATCTTTCAGGGCCAGGCATTTACCCAACGGAAAAATACTTTTGTTCACGAATACAGTTGACTGCCTGCAACTGGGGCACTTCATGGTGAGCAGTGCGGGAAGTAAAGCCGGTTTTTTTGAATCTGACATTTGGATGCAAAATACTAATTTTTAGCTTTACAAAGGTATTGACTATCAGCGTGTTATAATATAAATGCCGAATAACCAAAGCTAATCACAGCCGATGGCGCTTCCGCAATTAGGTTTTCCTCGGTTTTTTCTTTGCAGCGGGGAAGAGTACATTATTCAATATTAGCCGATACCCGGGTGAGTTGGGGTGCAGGTTGAGGTCGGTTGGAGGGTCGCCAACTTTGTGTTCGTAGGCTTCGGGGTCGTGGCCGCCGTAGAAGGTCCAGGTGCCTTTGCCGTATTCGCCGTGTATGTAGCGGGCTTCGTGGGCGGGTTTGTAATCGCCCATTACCAGCACACTCGACTTCAGCACTTCATCGCGGAATGCGGTTGTTTGCCCCATAAAGCCCTTGATGGTGGTGGTGTGATCCTGGCAAAGCATAGTAGGCACGGGATCGAACTTGGCCGAGAAGTTAAACAGTGTAAAGTAGTCGCTGGTAGGCACTACATGATACATTTGCATACGTGGATTGGTGTTATCAATATCGGAGTACTCATATACATAGGGGTTGGTCTCCAAACGAAAATCTTTAAACGCGAAGCATTTGGTGAAATCGAGCTTCTGCTGCGCCTTTGGGTCCATAGGGTCGCCGTCAAAAGGCACATCGCAAATGTCGGTGCCTTCGGCAGCCAGGGCTATATCATAAGTATCAGTGGCCGAACACATGGCAAACATATAACCGCCACCGGCTACAAAATCGCGTATTTTCTTGGCCACCGCCAATTGCAACTGCGATACCTTGCTGAAGCCATGCTTGGCAGCAATGGCCTCTGCCGTTTTCTGGTCGTTTTGGTACCAGGAGGTATTGCGGAATTGCGCCCAGAATTTGCCATACTGCCCTGTAAAGTCTTCGTGGTGGAGGTGCAGCCAGTCGTACTTGGCGAGGTCATCGGCCAGCACTTCGTCATCATAGATCTTGTCGAAGGGTATCTCGGCATAGGTGAGTACAAGCGTCACGGCATCGTCCCACGGTTCTTTATTGAGGGGGGTGTACACTGCTATGCGCGGAGCTTTCTCTAGTTTTATGATGTCGCCGTTGTAATCAGGATTGGATATTTCATTGACAATGCCCACATACTGTGCATCGCTGATGACCTCATAAGTGACACCGCGCAATTTGCAGAGGCGCTCCATGCTTTCCACATTATCCATACAAAAGCTGCCACCCCTGTAGTTGAGTAGCCAGTCGACGGCTATATTGGCTTTGAGCGCGGCATAGGCTACGCCATAAGCTTTGAGGTGGTTGGCCTGGCCATCGGCATCCATAGGGATGAATATTTTTGATGCCATTGCTGTAAAAGAATACAGTACAGTCATCAGCAGCACAAACAAGGATCTCATCTTTATCATAAACAGGTCTGTAAGTTACCCATATTTTTTAGTTAGGTGTGGCAGATGGATGGTTAAAAAAAATGAAATGTTTGTTTGCGCAACTATTGCATGATGTAATGCGCTATATATGATCTTCGTCAGCTATTAAAATAACCATGATCATGGTCTAATATGACGGAGGCGTGACATACAAATTACAATACAGGGCATGGTAAAACTACCTTTGCAGCAGGTAATACCGATACTTACAGACACACATGTACAGCAGTGAAAAACAACATATTGAGCATTTTTGGGTTGTTGGGCTGAACTACAAAAAAACAGACGCCACAATCAGGGGTTTGTTTGCAGTAGGGCAAGAGCAATACGAGAAGCTGCTGGCAAATGCACCCGCAAAGGGTGTGCATGATATGTTTGTGCTTTCCACCTGCAACCGTACAGAAATATATGGCTTTGGTAATGATGCAGGCCAGATGGCAGAAATATTGTGTAGCGCGGGACATGGCGATGTGGCTACCTTCTCGGAAGTATCGTACTGCAAGAACGGAATGGAAGCCATAGCGCATCTGTACCATGTGGCTGCCGGACTTGATTCGCAGATCCTGGGTGACTATGAAATACTGGGGCAGATAAAAACAGCAGTGAAACGTGCCAAGGTGCATGGACGTATAGGAGCCTTCATGGAAAGATTGGTGAATAGTGTGCTGCAAGCCTCGAAGGCAGTGAAGACACAGACTGTATTGAGCGGAGGAACGGTATCCGTTTCTTTCGCCGCCGTGCAATACATCAAGCAATACCTGGAAACAAATAACCGGGGTGAAGCAAAAAATAAGATAGTGGTAGTAGGTACAGGGAAGATAGGCCGTGTGACGTGCCGCAACTTTGTGGATTACCTGGATACTAAGGATATAGTGCTCATCAACCGTACAGAAGAAACAGCGGCGAGCCTGGCCAATGAGCTGGGGCTACGCCACGCCGCCTTTACAGAGATGGAAGCAGAACTGGCTGATGCTGAAATTGTAGTAGTATCTACCAGTGCGCAAGACCCGGTGATCGTGAAACATCATTTGCTGGGAAAAGGCGCCAAACTAGTGATAGATATGTCGGTGCCGACAAATGTGGCCGAAGACGCACGCCAGCTACTGGGCATCACATTTGTGGACGTGGATGCATTATCGAAAATAAAGGATGAGACGCTACAGGTGCGTATGGCAGAAGTGCCCAAGGCGCTTTTGATCATAGAGGCGCATATCGCGGAATTTGCAGGATGGTATGAAATGCGCAAGCAGGTACCGGTGCTGAAGGAAGTAAAGAACAAGCTGAAGACAATACAGATAGACCCGCACCTGCTGCATGAAGCCGAGCCGGTGCAGGAAGAAAAGATACAAAAGGTGATCAGCAATATGGCTACAAAAATGCGCCGCGATTATACACCCGGCTGCCACTTTATCACCGCAATAAACGATTATATAGCATAGGCCATGAGCAGGGTGATACGAATAGGTACCCGTGAAAGTCAACTGGCAGTATGGCAAGCCAATACCGTGAGGGGACTACTGGCAGATAGCGGCTATACAGCAGATCTGGTATACATAAAAAGCGATGGCGATACCGACCTAAAGACCCCGCTGTATGAGATAGGGGTGCAAGGTATTTTTACCAAAGCGTTAGATATAGCCTTACTGAATGGTGAAATAGACATTGCGGTACACTCGATGAAAGATGTACCTACCATTATGGCCAAAGGCATAGTGCAGGCGGCTGTATTGCCAAGAGCATCTTACAAAGATATACTGGTACCCAGGAGCGGAACGACATTTGGGCATACCGATGCCCCGGCGCTGATAGCTACCAGCAGCATACGCCGCAGGGCGCAATGGCTGAATAAATACCCGAATGATAGTATAGAGAACCTGAGGGGAAATGTAAATACCCGGCTGCGGAAGGTAGAAGAAAGCAACTGGGATGGGGCGATATTTGCCGCGGCAGGGCTGGAGCGGATCAACCTGAGACCCGATAATGCAGTAGAACTGGACTGGATGCTACCTGCGCCAGCGCAGGGGGCGATAGTAGTGGTGTGTGGAGCGGAAGATGAATACAACCTGGAGGCATGTTCCAATTTTCATGATCCGGACACATCATTATGTGCCGGGATAGAGCGTGATTTTTTGAGGGCATTGCTGGGTGGGTGTTCTACACCTATAAGTGCATTAGCCGCTATTGCAGACGGATATGTGACCATAGAAGGCAACATACTGAGCAAGGACGGCAGGCAAAAAAAAGAAATAATAAAGAAGGTGGCAGTAAGTGAAGCGGTGCATATAGGCAGGCAAGCAGCAGAAGAATTATTACAGAACGGGGGGCAGGAAATACTTGATACCATACGCCATGAGCCATAAAATAAGCATACTGAGTACGATGCCTATAGCGCAGTCTTTGATAGACGGCGCGGCGGAACAGGGGGCTCTGGTGGATGCGCTATCCTTTATAAAGGTAAGCGCAGTGACCGGCGAGAAAATTGAGAATGAGATCGTAGACCTGTGTCACCTGCATGTAACGGTGGTATTCACCAGCGCAAATGCAGTAAAGGCGGTAGATGATATAGTGCTGCATGCAGATCCGGAATGGGAGATATACTGTATAGGCAATGGCACGCTGGATGCGGTAAAGAGATGCTTTCGCAGCTCTGTGGTAAGGGGGACGGCTAAGGATGCGGCCTCGCTGGCTGCTTTGATCATTGATCATGGCGCGGATGAAGTAGTTCTTTTTTGCGGGGATAAGCGTTTGGATACTTTGCCGGTGGCGTTGCGTGAGGAAGATATACCTGTGTATGAAGTTGTTGTTTATACCACTACGGGGATATCACAGAAATTAAAGCGGGCGTATGACGGGATATTGTTCTTCAGTCCGAGTGCGGTGAGCAGCTTTTTTAGCGCGAATAAGGTGAGTGAGACTACAGTGTTCTTTGCCATAGGTACTACTACTGCCGATGCTATAAAGAAACATACTCGCAATAAAGTGATCGTGAGCGAGACTGCCAGCAAAGAAACCGTGCTGAACTATGCAGTGCAATATTTTCAAAAACAGGCACAGCCTGATAACCTATAATTGATGAGCGAATTAAAGAACGACCTGTTACTAAGAGCATTGAAAGGAGAAACACTGTCGCGCCCGCCGGTATGGATGATGCGACAGGCAGGCAGGTACCTGCCTGATTATATAAAGCTGCGCCAGAAGTATGATTTCTTTACCCGTGTGCAAACACCGGAACTTGCTTGCGAAATAACATTGCAGCCGGTGGACCAGGTAGGCGTGGATGCGGCCATCATTTTCTCTGATATACTGGTGATACCACAGGCCATGGGCATGGAAGTGCTGATGGAAGAAGGCAAAGGCCCGTTGCTGCCCAATGTAGTGAAGACGGCTGCTGATATTGACGCACTGCAAACAGATGCCGTAGAAGAAAGGCTGGCCTATGTGATGAACGCATTGGCCCTGACCAAGAAAGAGCTGAATGGCCGTGTGCCACTGATTGGCTTTGCTGGAGCCCCATGGACGTTGCTTTGCTATATGATAGAAGGTAAGGGCAGCAAAACGTTTGATAAAGCCAAACAATTCTGCTTTACGCAACCTGAGCTGGCGTACAGGCTGCTGCAAAAGATAACTGATGTAACGATCGTATATCTAAAGGCACAGGCAAAAGCAGGCGCCAATATGGTGCAGGTATTTGATAGCTGGAGCGGCATGCTGAGCCCTGCGGATTTTAAGATATATGCGCAGCCTTACCTGGTGCAGATAGCGGATGCCGTGAGCCCGGATGTGCCGGTAACGCTTTTCCCTAAGGGAAGCTGGTATGCACTTGGTGATTTGAGTAAGACCAGCGCCGCAGGCCTGGGCCTGGACTGGAGTGTGACACCACAACTGGCCCGCACAATGACCAATAACAGCATCACACTGCAAGGTAATTTTGACCCGTCGAAATTACTGGCACCAATACCGCAGATAAAGAAAGAAGTAAATGAGATGATAGACGCATTTGGCACTACTAGATATATCGCTAACCTGGGGCATGGCATACTGCCGAATGTGCCGGTGGACCATGCAAGGGCATTTGTGGACGCCGTGAAGGAATACGGGAGTTAAATTCCAAATCCTAATGTCCAAATCCCAAGAACCAGGTAGACGTTGGTAGTGATAAATCAAGGATCAAAAGTGAAAACATAAAAGTGTGCTATGAATTTTAAAGAACAATTTGCCGATTACATACATAGCCTGCAGGATACGATCTGTGCAGGACTGGAGGGTGTGGATGGCAAGGCGAAGTTCATAGAAGATAAATGGGAGCGGCCTGAGGGCGGTGGAGGAAAGACGCGCGTAATAGCCGGAGGAAATGTTTTTGAGAAGGGTGGGGTGAATACGTCCATAGTACATGGGCCACTTCCTGAAGCGATGCAGCAGTCGTTTAAAGTACCGGAGAGTAATTTTTATGCTTGTGGCCTGTCGCTGGTAATACACCCTGTGAACCCGTTTGTGCCTACGGTGCATGCCAACTGGCGCTACTTTGAGCTATATGACAAAGCAGGGGAACGGCTGGATAGCTGGTTTGGCGGCGGCAGCGACCTGACACCTAATTATATTTTTGAGGAGGACGCACGGCATTTTCACAATACCCTAAAAAATGCAATGGACCCCTTTGGGGTTGAGTTGTACCCTGAGTATAAGAAGCACTGTGATGAATACTTTGTAAATAAGCACAGGGCTGACGAGATGAGGGGTATAGGGGGTGTGTTTTATGACTACCTGCGGCCGAAGGATAGCGAGGATGAGCAGCGGTTGTTTGCTTTTCAGCAGGCGAATGGGAATGCGTTTCTTGATGCTTATTTACCGATAGTAGAAAAGAGAAAGGATGTACCATATACTGAGAAAGAAGTAGAGTGGCAGGAAATACGCAGGGGCAGGTATGTGGAGTTCAACCTGGTGCATGACAGGGGTACATTGTTTGGATTAAAGACCAATGGCCGTACCGAGAGCATATTGATGAGCCTGCCGCCGAGGGCGAGGTGGTATTATAACTACCAGCCTGCGGAGGGAAGCAAGGAGGCGGAGATGGTGAAGTATTTGAAGCCGAGGGAGTGGGTGTGATAATGCTGCGCATAGGTATGCCACACTTCTAAAGTGCGGCACACCTGCTTACATTACTTGGACTTTTTTAATTTTGACCAATGGATTTTTTTGCAGGAAATATTTATCATATTTACAATCGCGGTAACGATAAACAAACTATCTTTTTTAAAGAAGATAACTATATCTATTTCTTAGCAAAGGTTAGGAAGTATATTATTCCTCATTGTGATATACTTGCTTATGTTTTAATGCCCAATCATTTTCATTTTTTGATACACGCTGATGAACGAACAGAGAGGAGTTTAGCAGAATTGCAAATACCTAGAAATGTTTTAAGTGAGGGCATGCGTTTATTATTAAGTGCTTATACTAAAGGCATCAATAAACAAGAAAACCGGACTGGAAATTTAATTCAACAAAATACAAAATCAAAGTGTGTTTCTGATGCTACGAAATTGAATGAAGAGGGATATGCGACCACCTGCTTTTATTATATTCATCAGAATCCTGTGAAGGCCGGGCTGGTAAATAGAATGGAGGAATGGCATTATTCATCGTATAGAGACTATGCGGGATTAAGGAATGGCACTTTGTGTAATAAGGAGTTGGGGCAGCAAATGATGGGTATGCCTTTATTAGATATTGACTATAACAAGATTATCTTACCGGATGCGTTAAGTAATATTTGGTAAGTGGGAGCTAAGGTGTGCCACACTTTAGAAGTGTGGCACACCTACAACTACAAAGAACTAAAGACTATGAAACTGATCAGAAGAAACAGGATACTGAGGCAATCGCCGGCGATAAGGGCTATGGTGGCAGAGACTATATTGAGTCCTGCGGATTTTATCGCGCCTTTGTTCATTACGGAGGGTAGTGGTGTAAAGGAAGAAATATCTTCCATGCAGGGGTATTTCCGCATGAGCCTGGACTATACAGTGAATGAGGTGAAGGAACTATATAGCCTGGGTATCAGGAGTGTGCTGCTGTTCATTAGGTGCAAAGATGAACTGAAGGATAATAAGGGCACAGAGGCACTGAACCCGGATGGGTTGATGCAGCGTGCTATTAAGGCGATAAAAAATGCCTGCCCGGATATTATTGTGATGACCGATGTGGCGCTGGACCCCTTCTCGATATACGGGCATGACGGTATAGTGGAGGGTAATGAAATAGCCAATGACGCTACTGTGGATGTGCTGGCGCGCATGAGCGTGAGCCATGCGCAGGCAGGTGCGGATATTGTGGCACCCAGCGATATGATGGATGGGCGAATCATTGCGATACGTGAAGCGCTAGAAGAAAGTGCTTTTACCAAAACAGGTATTATGGCGTATAGCGCTAAGTATGCCTCGTGCTTTTACGGGCCTTTCAGGGATGCGCTGGACAGCGCACCTGGCTTTGGCGATAAGAAGACTTACCAGATGGACTATGCCAACCGCCGCGAGGCAATAAAGGAAGTGCTGATGGATGTGGAGGAGGGGGCCGATATAGTGATGGTGAAACCGGCAATGGCTTACCTCGACATCATTCGTGAGGTAAGGGATAATGTGGATGTGCCTGTAAGCGCCTACCATGTAAGTGGTGAATATGCCATGATCAAGGCGGCGGCGAAAATGGGCTGGCTGGATGAGAACAAAGCGATCATGGAATCGCTGACGAGCATCAAGCGTGCAGGGGCGGATCTGATAGCTACTTATTTTGCGAAAGACGCGGCTAAACTGATTGCTGAATAACTCAATCGAGTGATTTGATTTGAAACTTCTTTTACCAGAAAATATTTTGAATGACTACCAATAAAAGCAAAGAACTATTTGAACGCGCGCAGCGCAGTATACCGGGTGGGGTTAATTCACCGGTGCGGGCATTCAGGAGTGTTGGCGGTACGCCATTGTTCATGGAGCGCGCAAAGGGTGCGTATATGTATGACGCTGATGGCAACCAATATATAGACTACATCAACTCATGGGGGCCTATGATACTGGGACACGCTTATGAGCCTGTGGTAAAAGCTATACAGGCGAAGGCTATGTTGTCCACCTCATTTGGCGCGCCTACGGAGCTGGAGATAGAAATGGCGGAGCTTATTAAGAGCATGGCACCTAATGTGGATATGGTGCGCATGGTGAGCAGCGGTACAGAGGCTTGTATGAGTGCATTACGATTAGCGCGAGGATATACAGGCCGCAATAAGTTCATCAAATTTGAAGGTTGTTACCATGGCCATGCCGATGCTTTTCTGGTAAAGGCAGGTAGTGGTGTGGCGACCTTCAACATACAGACGGTGCCGGGTGTGACGGCCGGCGTGTCTATGGATACGCTTACGGCACCTTATAATGACCTGGCCTCTGTAGAAAAATTAGTGACTGAAAACAAAGGGGAGATAGCAGCGATCATCATAGAGCCGGTGGCGGGCAATATGGGTTGCATCATACCGCAAGCAGGATACCTGGAAGGGCTTCGTGCCATTTGTGACCGCGAGGGGATCGTGTTTATTTTTGATGAAGTGATGACGGGTTTCAGGCTGGCTGCTGGTGGCGCGCAGGAGCGCCTGGGTATCAATGCCGACCTCGTGACTTATGGCAAAGTGATAGGTGGCGGATTACCGGTAGGCGCTTTTGGCGGGAAAAAGGAGATCATGCAGCACATTTCGCCGCTGGGTAATGTTTACCAGGCCGGTACATTAAGCGGTAACCCGATAGCGATGATAGCCGGGTATACTATGCTGAAAACGCTGAAAGACAATCCGGGTATCTATAAAGAGCTGGATGATAAAACGGAGACTCTGCACAAAGGATTAAAAGGTGTACTAAGCAGTGGAGATGTGCCTCATGTGATCAACAGGTTAGGGTCTATGATCAGCGTGCATTTCAGTGACAAACCGGTTACAGATTTCGCCGCTGCCGCAGCGGCTGATAATGCAAGGTTCAACAGGTTTTTTCACTCTATGCTGGATCAGGGTGTTTATCTGCCGCCATCGGCGTATGAAACATGGTTCATCAGTACTGCGCTTTCGGCAAGTGACATAGAGCAGACGGTAGCTGCAGCGGAAAAGGCATTACGAGCTTAGAAAGATATTAAGGAGCAGGTGTTCTAAGTACGTCCTGCAGCCTTTCTTCAAGAAGATTGCCACGAAGGTTTTCTCCTATGATCTTGCCATCGGGCCCTACCAGGAAATTGGCTGGGATGGACTGTATGCCATATGCCGCAGCCGCAGGGGAAGACCATCCTTTAAGGTCGCTGACTTGCGTCCATGCAAGGTGATCGTCAACTATAGCCTTCTGCCATTTATCTTTCTCATTATCCAGCGATACACCGAGGATTGCAAAGTTTTTATTTTTAAAGCGCTCGTATGCGGCAACAACATTAGGATTCTCGCCACGGCACGGGCCACACCAAGAGGCCCAGAAATCGACCAATACATACTTGCCTTTCATTGACGAGAGGGTAATGATATTGCCATTGGCATCGGGCAGGCTGATCTCAGGAGCTGGCGTACCTTCTAAAGGCGTTTGTGCCTTATGTGCCTGTTGCCTTTGCTGTATTGCAGCCATGGCATTAGCATAGTATTCTGTAAAGTCTTTAGACATTTTGGTACCAGGGAACCTGCGAACGAGGCTCTGTGATAACGCCTGCAGGTAATAGTGTTCTGTATTAGGATTAAGTATGCGTGCTGCGAAAATGGCATTTGGCTCAAAACGGGTAGTATCGGCATAGCGCTCTACAAACTGGGTGAAGTGTAGCTTCATATCCAGGAAGTCGTTTTTGGCAACGGTGAGCATGGAGTCATTGCCTTTAGCGCGCAGCGTGTCCAGTACCACACTCATGTCCTTAAAATTGGCAAGGTGTACACGTATGGCCACAACAAAATTTTTCAGGTCTTGTGACGGGATAGAACCGGATACGGTATAACTCTCGAGGTGTGCCCAGTCGGCATCTATCTTAATATTGGTATTATCTACAGAGAGGAGGATGTATTTATTGTGTGCAAAGTGGAGGCGGTATAAGCCAGGCTCAGGGGCTATGCCGGATATTTCAAAGTGCCCATCGGGTTTGGACCGTTCGGAGTCAACAATGGTGATCGCATCATTGGCATTCAATTGTTCCAATATAACAGTTTGTTCGGGCAGGCCATTGATGTTCCCTATAACGCTGAACCTGCGGCTGTTGCTGCTGCAGGAATAGAGTGCCGATATGGAGATAAATAGAAAGAGTAAATGTTTTGATCTCATCCAGGGAATTTTTGTTTCAATATGCCGAAGCACCCAAAAATAATAAGTCAAACGTCAAGAAATGCCTAAAATTTAACCTGTAAGCAAAAAACAGCCATTATTTAATAAAAAATTAAATATAAAATATGGCATTATTTTTGCTTCCGAATAGGGCATACACTATTATATACCATTAAACATACCTTATGAGACGAACCCGAAACATGCTGCTGATTTCTTTGCTGGCAACTGCCGCTATATATAGCTGTAAAAAGGGTAGTAATGATTATTCGGTCACTGATCATACTACAGGTATGGTAAAAATGCGGAGTTGGAGCGGCACGGCTTCCGGTTATGTGAAAACAGACACGGTATTGCTACCAGATACTGCACATGTGGATTGGGCATCCCTGTTCAATCAAAGTATCACAGATACCTCGTTCTCGGTAGAAAAAATAAACGGATTCCAGGTGAGCGTACTGGCTATGCCGTTCAATTATGTGCTTACAGATACCGTAAATAAGATCGTAAGGTTTGATACCACTTTAAGTGGATCGGCAACAAGTATCCTTACTTATTACTATGGCCGGGATAGCATGACATACGAATTTCACCACATCACCGGATATAGCACACACGCTGCGCAATACTACCAGGTCAATGAATTCCTGCACACCAATTAAAGGGGAAACGGTCTATTTATCCTCCGCCAGCCTGAAGCCGAGCGAAGCGGCTTTTGTATCGGGCAGGTATGCGGCGCGCCTGGTGAGTACCAGTTCATCGGGTGTGCTGGTGAACGAGCCACCGCGCACCACATGTGCGTTGCCAGAAGACGGGCCTTTGGGATTTTCGGCATCGTGCTTGGAGCCATAAGAGGTAGCATACCAGTCGGCACACCATTCTTCTACATTGCCGCTCATATCATAGATGCCTATTTCATTAGCTTTTTTGCGGCCTATGGGGTGCACGTGGTCTTTGCCGTTGCGCTCATACCAGGCTACATCCTGTGGCAGTTTTTTGCCGCTGTATTTTTTGCCGTCTTTTATTTTATCAGGTTTTACACCTTTCTGTGTGATCAGGAATTCGTTGACACCGCCACGGGTGTCGGTATATGTTTTCACGAGGTCTTCCTTTACGCCGCCACGTGCTGCATATTCCCACTCAGCTTCGGTAGGCAGGCGGTAATGCTTGCCGGTCAAAGCATTCAGTTTTTCGATGAAAGAGATAGCATCATTCCAGCTCACATTGTTTACCGGGCATTCATTGCATTGAAAAGTAGACGGGTTGCTACCCATAACGATGGTCCACTGTTTTTGCGTCACTTCATATTCGCTCAAGGAAAAATCAGCGAGTTTTACGGTATGCGCGGGTTTCCTGTCTGCGGCCTCATCATTACTGCCGAGGTCGAAGCTGCCACCTTGCACCCTTACCATATAAATATATAGGGAGTCTTTTGTGGTCTTATTGATCTTTCGCTGGGCTACCGCTGTTTGCACAGTAAGCGCCATCAATAAACAGGATAACAAACGTTTCGTCATAAAGGATATTTACCGGTTATTAAAAATCAGTTAATTCATCTGTACCACTTTCGTGGGGTCCAGGTTAGTATTCCTGATGGCAATGTTCTGCGCCACTTTCTGCGCCATCTCCAGGAATGCTTCTTTAGCTACCGCATCATCATCAAGCACAGCCGGCAACCCTTTATCTCCACCTTCACGTATGCCCTGTACCAGGGGTATCTCACCTATAAATGGCAGATCGAACTGCTCGGCCATATTTCGTGCGCCTCCTTTGCCAAAAATATAATATTTATTCTCAGGTAGCTCCTGCGGTGTAAAATAAGCCATATTTTCAACAATTCCGAGTATCGGAACGTTGATCTGTGGTTGTTTGAACATCATAATGGCCTTGCGGGCATCGGCAGCGGCTACAGCCTGTGGGGTAGAAACGATCAAAGCCCCTGTTACCGGTACTGTTTGCACGATAGTAAGATGCACATCGCCGGTACCCGGGGGCATATCTACAACGAGGTAATCGAGGGCGCCCCAATGCACATCTGATATGAACTGCTTTAATGCAGAGCTGGCCATAGGGCCGCGCCACATTACCGCCTGCTTTTCATCAATCAGCATACCTATCGATATGGCCTTGATACCATGGCGTTCCAGCGGTACGATCATGCCCTTGCCATTTATCTCGGTCATTTTAGGGCGTTCATCGCGCAGGCCAAGCATGATAGGGATGGACGGACCATAAATATCAGCATCCAGCAAACCTACCGAAGCCCCAAGCTGTGCGAGCCCGATGGCGAGGTTCACAGCCACAGTGGATTTGCCCACGCCACCCTTGCCTGAAGCTACCAATATGATATTCTTTACATCAGGCAATACTGCCTGGTTATCCTTCCTGTTGGTGCTTACGTTGGCCGTAAGGTGCACTTTTACCACTGCTTCTTTATCTACCAGCAAGTGTATGGCAGTGACACAAGCCCTTTCTATCATTTCCTTGAGCGGGCAGGCCGGGGTGGTGAGGATCACGGTAAAAGAAACGTTTTTGTCATCTATCACTATATCTTTCACCATATTCAGGGTCACCAGGTCCTTGCCCAGATCAGGCTCCTGCACTTCGCTCAATGCGGCGATCACTGCTTCTTTTGTTATCATATAAACCTTTTGCTGCTTTAATTCCAGGAGCAAAAGTACGTTAAAAGGCGCTTAGCTTAAATGGAATTTAAACAAGATCTGAAGTATGGATTTCACTAATAACCAGTAATTTTGTAAAAAAAACCATGGGTACAATTAAATCATATCAAAAACCAGGTACCGGTGGGGCATCAACGTTTGCCCTTTTGGTTGATGATATTAATAAAATGAGTGAGTCTGAGCAAAAGGTTTTATGGGTGCAGATCAATAAGGATAAGCTTTCCTCCTACGCCAAAGAATTAGACGCATCAGTCATCCCCCATAACTTATCATCCCCCGAAATAGATTTATTGATAAGCGAAGCACGCAAGAATGGCAAGCACAAAAAAGGTTAAGCGTTATGTTATTGATGTAAACAGTCTCATTACCATTTTTATCAACCGCGAAATTGATTGGTTAGTTCATTTTGTTGCTAAAAATAATGTGGAGCTGTTTGTTGATACCACTCTTATTAACGAATTAAGAAGGGTATTGGAATATCCGAAGATCAAAAAGCTGCTTCCTTTTGATAGTATTTTCTATGTGAATCTCGTTTATGCAATCAGTACAAGTATAATAGCAAAGCCTTTTCATATAAAAAGCCCTGATCCGGAAGACAATTATTTATACGATATAGCGCTCAGCGCCCATGCTAAATTGCTGGTTACAGGTGAGAAAGCACTATTGCTTTGGATAGATTCACCGGTCGAGACAATCTCGCTTTCTACCTTTAAGAAGCTTTTTTAACCAAATTGCCCATAGTGGCTAAATAATATTAGTTTTTTTATAACAATAATCATTGTTCCCTGATTATCAAAAAATGTAGCTTTGCTCAATGAGATCTAAGTCTTTACCATATTCCTTTATTGTATTCTTTGTGCTGATGTGCAATTGTGTATCTGCGCAAACCAGTTTTGAGAATATCATACAGATAGATGGTATAGCCATGACGGCAGATAGCCTGCGGGGTGTGCCTTATGCGGTCATCTCTATAAAAAGTAAGAACAGGGGAGTAGAGGCGACGTACAACGGGGTTTTTTCGGTGGTATGTTATAAAGGAGATACGCTTGAATTTTCGAGTGAAGGATTCAGGCCGAAGGAGTATATAGTACCTGCCACAGTTAAAGGCCAGTACTTCTCGATGATACAATTGATGGTGCAGGATACTTTTTACCTTCCCGAAACTATTGTAAAGCCGCTGCCTTCCAAAGAAGGATTTACTTATGCCTTTCTGCACTGGCGCATACCTAATGACCAGTACGAACTCGCCCGCCGCAATACTGATGCTTATTTTTTGAAGGCGCTGGCCTACACCCTGCCAATAGACGGGCATGAGGCACAATCAAGGTTATTGCAGAAGCAGGCCAACGAAGCGGTCTACTACGGACAGCAGCCACCTATGAACATCTTTAATCCTATAGCGTGGGGACAATTCTTTGAAGCCTGGAAGCGGGGCGATTTCCGTACCAAGAGCAATCCATACATCAACGATAGTAATAACTACTAAGGGTTATTTACTCAGCACCCTTATCTCTACCCTACGGTTGGCTTGTTGTTCATCCTCTGTAGTTGCCGGATAGACTTTTGGATGGGTGGTACCGAATCCCACATACTTCATCCTGTTTTTAGCTATGCCTTTTGCTGTGAGGTAGTCATACACTGCTTTTGCCCTTAACTTAGACAAGTCGTCGTCGTTGCTGTAGGGGCCGGTGTTGCTGGTACTCATACCTTTGCAGCATACATGCCCTTCCACCTGTATGTGCATTGTTTTATTGGTGTTCAGAAAGTCAACAAGGTTTTGTAGCTCAGGCATAGATGCAGGAAGGATATCAGGCAGGCCACCCTCAAAAAAGATGTTTTTCAATGCCACCGTTTCATTTACTGCTATATTATTATCGAGATGGGTAGTAGCCGCAGGTATGATCAGTACCTTCCTGTCTGGTGCATAACCGCCTTTAGCGGTCATGGTTGGGCGGTCTATTTTTCCTTTGCCCGCATAGGTGATGTCATTTTTATTAAAGCCTTTTGATACGAGATAGTCCTGCACATTCATTGCCCGCTCTGTAGATACCGAATCATTGTGTTCAGCTGTACCCCTGTAATCCGCATAGCCCAGCAGCATCAGCTTTTGCCCCGGTTGAATACTTTTTTTGCTGATCAGCTTATTGATATAGGCAGCACTCTGTGTATTTACAGTAGTTTCTTTCAATGCAAAATGCACAGCAAAAGAATCGGTGCGCTGACCATAGCTTAAGGTGGCACAACATAAGAAGCAAAGAAGCAGAGCGTTTTTCATGATGCAAAGGTAAACAGACAAATATTACCAAAGGGGTGATTTTTGGAGCAGCGCCCATTTGTCCC
Source organism: uncultured Bacteroidota bacterium (assembly GCA_903877645.1). GTDB lineage: Bacteria > Bacteroidota > Bacteroidia > Chitinophagales > Chitinophagaceae > Nemorincola. The sequence goes on from CAIRES010000051.1 coordinate 91,139, forward strand.
ACACCTCTGAGGTGTACCTTTGCTCTATCCCTTTACATCCAGTATATCCCGCAGCGCATTACCGAGTATATTAAAGGCATATACTATTAGCATGATAGCAATGCCCGGTATAAGGGCAAGCAATGGCCTGTTGGTCAGCAGGAAGTTATAATGCTCCTTGATCATTAAGCCCCATGATGGGGCAGGGGGCTGCACCCCAAAGCCCAGGAAACTAAGTCCTGCCTCAATAAGAATTGCCGCAGCGAAGTTACCGGCTGCTATAACAATTATAGGGCCAGCAATGTTGGGCAGAATATGGCGGAAGATAATGCGCATATCACCCAGGCCGAGCGCTCTTGCAGCGGTAACGTACTCCTGCTCTTTGATGGCCATCACCTGCCCCCTGATGAGGCGTGCTGCTCCTACCCACATACTGAGGCCGATGGCAATGAATATTTCCCAGAAGCCTTTACCGATAGTAAGTGTAATGGCGAATACCAGCAGGAGGGTAGGAATGGCATAAAGTATGTTGATGACCCACATCACTGCATTATCCACCCATCCGCCATAATAGCCCGCCAGCGAGCCGAGGATGATACCAATAGTAAGAGAGAGCAGTACAGCTACCAGCCCTACTGATAACGTAACCCGTGAGCCAATGATGAGCCGGGAAAGAATATCGCGGCTGAAGCGGTCTGTGCCCAGGTAGAAGGTATGCGTAGCAATATTGTGCGTGTTGATGTATTGTTGCTGTGCCGACTGCATCTCCTGCAGCATACCGTCGGGTATCAATTGTGCTGCTGTATAGGTAAGCGTATCTTCTATACCATCGTCGATATAGTGTCGCACCACAATTTTGTCGCCATCAAACCTATAGCCGTTTACCGGTATGGCATTGTATGCAGAAGGAGTGCCATTGAACCATTCGAAAAGACGGTTATTGTGTTTTGGTATATTGGCCTTGGGGATATACAGCAGTTGTGTGGTAAAGCCGGGCTGTTTTGCGCCCAGTTCTATGATCATATTATTAGCCGACGGAGTTTTGTCGGGTACCAGTATGTAAGCAAATACGGATACCAGGCAGGTAAGCGAAATGATACAAAGCGCTACCACTGCTGAAGGTTTTTTCAGAAGTTGCCTGATGATGCTCTTATGCGTATCATTTTCCAATTTCAGCGTCAGTTCAGTCCGTGCTCACTCACCAGGTAGATCAGTTGTGCCATTACTACTGCGCCAAGGCTCAGTTCGCGGTGGTTCACCTGTTCAAATGTATCGTTGTTGGTATGGTGCAGGTCGAAGTAGCGTTGCGAATCTGGGATGAGCCCGGCAAGAGGCACCTTTTTTTTGTCGTGTATAGGCTCTATGTCTGATCCGCCTTCTTCGCGACTGAAGTCGTAAACGCCATAAGGCAGGAAAAGATCTTTGTAGCTCTTTATCTTATTTTTTTGCTGATCACTCATCACCAGCCCTATGCCGCGCGGAGAAAACCCTCCGGCATCTGATTCTATAGCTATCACGTGCTGTTCATTTTTTGCGATGGCAGAATCGGCGTATGCCTGTCCGCCCTTCTGCCCATTCTCCTCGTTCATAAATAATACTGCGCGTATAGTGCATTTGGGTTTCATGCCCAGTGCCTTCATCGCCCGGATGATCTCTATGGCCTGTACGCAGCCTGCACCATCGTCTGTGGCTCCTTCGCCTACATCCCATGAGTCGAGGTGGCCACCTACCGTGATGATCTGTTCGGGGGTTTCTGTTCCCTTAATTTCACCGATCACATTGTAGGAGCGCACCATTTTTGGCATCATGTGGCACTCCGAAGTCATGATGGCGCTTACGGGTTCTTTTGCCAATGCTTTTTCGAGGCGGTCGGATGTCTTGTTACCCAGTGCCATTGCGGGGACTTTTGCAAAGGAGTCGTTGTAGTGGGTGCCGCCTGTATGCGGAAAATCATCTTCGCCGGTAGACATAGAGCGGATGATAATGCCTACCGCACCTTTTCTGGCTGCAGCTGAAGGCCCGCCGCCACGGTATCTTACGGCATCACCATATCCCTGGAAAGTGAAAATGAAATCCTGTCGGAAGCGGTAATCAAAGAAAACGATCTTGCCTTTTACCTGTTCATCGGGGAGGGCTTTCAGTTCGTCAAAATTATGTACCAGTATTATTTCCGCTTTCAGTGGTTTGCCGCCAGTGCCCTGGCTGTTGCCCAGCGACAGTGCCTGTACATACTCATACTTGCCGCCTATGTTCAGTTCCAGGCTTTCTTTTCCCCTGTAGAAATAAGGCACATCAGCAGCCTGCAGCCATACCTTATCGGCGCCGGCTTCCTTCATGGCATCCTCACCCCATAGTACAGCCTTTGCGGCTTCGGGCGATCCGCTGATGCGGTGGCCGACACGCTTGCACAACACCCTAAGATTATTGTAGCAATTGCTGTGCAGCATGATCTCATCCGATATTTTGCGAAACATCAGGGAATCCTGTCCGAATGAAGTGCCTGCCGTAAGCAGTGCGAAAAATAGAAGTAGGCGTGATCTCATGCGATAAAAGTAATAGAAATGAACTCAATAATATATTTAATGACAATTAAGATGTAAATGATTGATCAACAAATTTCGGCCGTCATAGCTTTAGGAGCGGCGGGTCAACAAATTATTCCTTCCCACTCATCCCTTTGAACTGATGGTGCGTTTCTTTGAACAGCACATTGAACGTAGTAAGCGAGCCGTATATGGCAGTGATGTACTGCTCCAGGTCTACTTTGTCATCATCGGTCATCACTTTGTGGGCATTTATCTTTTGCTCCATCACCCGCAAACGGTCGCGTACCATGATTATTTTATGGAAGAAAGTGTCTATCGGCAATTCTTTGGATTGCAGTGTGCTGTCGCCGGGCTTCAGGATCATGGTGCCATTGCGCCAGCGGGTGGCGATGGGTACGATCTGCATCTCGTGCAGGCGCTGGTCCAGTATGTTGCTGAGGGCCTGTTCAATATCTGCAATGGTGATGGCCTCGGCGGCCCCTGCCTCGCCCGCAGGTACTTCGTCTGTAATTTTGAGGCCATCGTAGTCTTTGCTGATGCTCTTGGTGCCTTGCTGCGACTTGAACCAGATGATGTAAAATTCGGAAGCGGTATCTACGATAACGCCCCTGCCGAAATGCTGATGGTCTACGCGGGAGCCTATGCCGGTTTGTGTGTTCATGGGAAATGATTAAGAAGCCCAAAATAAGGCAAAAGATCACCTATTTCCAATTTCCCAGTAATCTCCTGATCACAATGATCTCGCCGGTATGGTAGCTGGTGTGGTCGGCTATGAGCATGGCCTCGCGCAGCAGGTTCTGGCCATCGCCCCATTTAAAGGGTGTGTACAGGTCCGCATCCTTGTCTTCGAGGAGGGCGATAAATTCTTTGGTGTCTTTTTTTATTTGTTTGATACAGTCATTCCATGCCGCTGCATCTTTGGGTGCTTTCTCCTTCGGCCAGTAGTTGTCGGGCCATTTGATGGCTTTGTATTTAGGGTTGCGGGAGAAGTCGAGAATATCGTTCTGGGTAATACGTATATGCTCTGCGATCTGCCACAGGCTGTAGGGTAGGCCATCGGGCACTACGCCTCTTAGTTTTGCAGGTATGCCCTTTAGCGCCTCTTCAAGCGTTACGTGGGCATTGCCTTTTGTGATCAACTGTTTGAGCTGATGGATGAGTAGGGCGTTGTCTGTTTTCATAGTAGTTGGCTTGATGATAAATATGTTTAGGTTCACACAAAGGGCACAAAGGGTTCACAAGGGTCACAAAGTGCCATTTATCAATCTTCGCACGCCATCTTTGAATAATGGTGTATTGAAGTTAATAAGCAAACCTAATTTACATCCGGACAATTTTAGATAAGTGAGTAGCTGGGCCAAATGCAAGTCGCAAATGGCTTCAACTGATTTTATTTCGATAATTAATTTATTTTCAACTTTTAGATCTATTCTGTATCCTGCATCCATCCTCACTTCTTCATACACTAGTGGCATGGGTACCTGCCTTTCTGCATATATTCCTTGTTTGGCAAGCTCATAATGTAAGCATGCCTCATAAGCACTCTCTAATAATCCGGGCCCCAGAGTTCTGTGTATTTTTAGGCCGCGGTCAAAAACTATTTTTGCCAGTTCGTTTTCGCTCATAATATATTTCGCACATCATTTAGCTTTGTGTTCCTTGTGAGTCCTTTGTTCCCCTTGTGTGAACAAAGCTATCGCACTGTAAATTAAATAAATAAAATCCTCACTATTACTGTAGATTGTTTTTATTTTTACCGCCAATGGTCAGAAAGAAGAAGACAGGGATAAGCAGGTTCTTTAGTATTGTGTTTCGCACTATACTCGTCATGTTCCTGTCTTCGTTGCTGTATGTGGTAGTTTGCAAATGGGTGATGCCACCTATTACCATCACACAACTGGGGTCGGTATTTGAAGGTTATGGTTTACACAGGGACTATGTGAGTTGGGATGAAATATCGCGCAATGCCAAGCTGGCGGCCATAGCCAGTGAGGACCAGTTATTCCCGGAGCATAGCGGGTTTGACTGGAAATCAATCAATAAAAGCCTGAACCAGAAGCCGCATAAGAAAAAGCGGGTACCTGCCGGTGGTGGTGCCAGCACCATCAGCCAGCAAACGGCTAAGAATGTTTTTCTGTGGCAGGGCGAAGGGTGGGGGCGATATTTCAGGAAAGGTCTTGAGTTTTACTTTACACCGCTTATAGAATTCATCTGGGGCAAGCAACGCATACTGGATGTGTACCTGAATGTGATAGAGATGGGTCCCGGTATTTATGGTATAGAGGCTGCCTCGCAAAAATATTTTCATAAGCACGCCCGCGACCTGACCCGTGCCGAGGCCGCGGAGATCGTCTCTTGCCTGCCCAATCCCAAACGCTGCTCTGTCACGCCTATGTGCTCTCGTGTCCGCAACCACTACCCCTGGGTGCTGGACCAGATGGATAACCTGGATGGCGATGATGATGTGGATGATGTAGTGCAAACGCCTGCTAAATAGAACTGATCCGTGAGCGAAGCCCCCAACCGATACTTTATTGTCAACAAGCCATATAATATGGTGTCGCAGTTCATCAGCTCGCATAATGTGAACCTGCTGGGCGCTATTGATTTTGATTTCCCCGAGGGCATACACGCCATAGGCCGACTTGATAACCTATCCGAGGGCCTGCTGATACTCACAACCAATAAAAAGGTGACAACGCTGCTGTTCCAGGGCGAAACACCGCACAAGCGTACCTACCTGGTGCGTGTAAAGCACAAAGTGAGCACTGAAAGCCTGGAACAGCTTCGTAAAGGCGTTACCATTCGTATAGCAGGTGGGGAGTATTATACTACGCCGCCATGTGCTGTGGATATTGTAGAAGACCCGCCCCACCTTACTGACCAGCAGCGCGGAACAAGCGATTATGTGCCGCACACTTGGCTGTATATAACGCTGTACGAGGGCAAGTTTCACCAGGTGCGCAAAATGGTGGATGCTGTGCATCATCGCTGCAAGCGCCTCATCAGGGTATCTATAGAAGACATGGTGCTCGGCGACCTGCCCCCTGGGGGCGTAAAGGAGTTTGAGGAAAAAGAATTTTTCGACTTGTTGAAGATCAGGAACTGGAGTTAGTCTGTGAGCTTAAAGCTGATCGGCTGTGTAAAGTAAACCTTAACGATCTTATCGTCTTGCACTCCCGGTTTCCACTTAGGCATTTCGCTGATCACGCGCACTGCTTCGGCATCTATGTTTTCCGATACGTGTTTCACAACTGTCACATCACTTATGCTGCCATCTTCATTCACTACAAACTTTATGATCACTCTGCCTTCTATATTTCTTCTTCGTTCTTCTTCCGGGTATTTTATACTATTAGAAAGATATTCCATTAGGTTGTAGTCGTATTCGGGCATTTGCTCGAATGGGGTAAATGGTATTTCTTTCCCCTGCTCGTCGTAGCATTTACCGGTCACTTCTTTGCTGTTCAGTGTGCGGTATTCTTTTCTTTTCAGCTTCCCGTCTTTATAATAGCTCTGTAGTTCGCCGTATATTTTGCCATTCCTGTAGTTTTCCTGGTGCCATACTTCTTTGCCCCCATTGTAGTAGGTAACGGAGGCTCCCTCCTGTGTGCCATTATTATAGTGGGTTTCGGAAACAAGCCCTGAGTCGTTGTAGAATTTCCACAATCCCGTGCACTTATCGTACATATATTCCCCTTCAGATTTTTTAGTTCCATCCTCATGATAAAAAACAAACTTCCCCTCTTTAGAGTTAGAGTCTGAAACAATCGCAAAATGTCCTGTCATTTGCAGGTTGCCATTTTTCATATAATAGTCCTCCGCCTTAAAGCCGCCCGGTTCGTTGATGCGCAGGCGGTAGTATTCGGCATGAGCACGGCTGGTAATCTCCCACTCATGGTCAAAGTATACGGTATCCGTTTGGCTGTGGCCTGCATAAGGGAGCGCTATTACCAGGCAAAGAAGGTACAATAGTTTATTCATAGGTCGGAAGGTTGCAGATGTAGATGTAAATATCTGCAATTTTTTCAAAAGGAATGCACCGGGCTACTACTTCCGCATATTGATCTGGCAGCCTATTGACTTTGTTTCTTTTACCATCACTTCCTTGCCTTCCAGCAGCTCGTCTACGGCATTGGCCACATACGGGTATTTTACTTTCGTAGGTTCGGCCCCGTTATCATCAATAGCGCCATTGTATTTCACCACCCACTTGCCGTTTTCCTTCCAGATAACAAAGGTATGTGGCGTCTTTTGTGCGGAAAAATCCTTTGCCGCTATTTGTGCGCCATCATACAGGTAAGGAAAGGTGAACTTTTCTTTCCTTGCTTTCTCCACCATTTTACTATAAACATCTTGTTCATAATTTACGGTATCCGTAGAGCTGATCGCAATGACCGGCACACCCATGCGCTTATACTTCGCATCCAGGTCGTTGATGCGTTTAAAGTAGAGTTTGGCAAACGGGCAATGATTGCAGGTAAATACCACGATAAATCCTTTTGCCGCCGGGAAGTCTTTGAGCGATACCATCCGGCCGTCAACATTCTTCAGGCTGAAGTCATGCACGGTTTTTGTCACCGCCCCCGTGAATGACTGTAGCACAATGGCTGTAAGCAGCAGTAATGATGCGGGTAACGCCCTGCGCCGCAACTTTGTGTTTCGCATAATTATTCTTTGATGAATTTCTTAACGAGGGTGTTTTTCGTTTTATCGTCGGTGAGTTCAAAAAAATATTCACCGGGTGCAAAGCTGCTGATGTCTATTCCATTCTGCAATTGCGGGCGGGGCAGCATATACAGCGTACGGCCCACTGTATTGGTGATGCGCACATAATAGGGTTGCATGGATGGGTCTGAGAAAGACACATACAGCCTGTTGGTCGCAGGATTAGGATACAGGTTGAAGTTGTTCAGTTGTATCTGTGTGTTGGCTACCCCGGTGGCATCCGTCACTACAAACTGCCCCATCATACCACCGTCCTCGTGCGGGGATATGTGGCAATGGTACATGAATGGATGAGTGGGGTCTGCGTAATCAGTGAATTTAGCCACAAAAGAAACCGTTTCATTGACGCGGAGATAATAGGTATCCTTCCAGCCCTGCTCATAAGCCGCCAGCGGGCCGGAACTCCGGGATATGAGTTTGAACTGCACATCATGAATATGAAAGCTATGCCCAAACACATTGTTGTTGGTCACTGTCCATTCTTCGGTATTATTCAACGTTACCGTTTTGTTGATCGTTGCCAGGTCAAAAGGCGTATTGTCCAGCGAGAAAGGCAGGCCGCCAGGCCCCGGGGTGCCTTGTGTTACATTGAGGGTGCGCGTTACGGTTGCGTCTGCTGCTGTAAGATAGGTATTGCTCACTAATGTAGCAGGGAGTGAGGTGATAGCGCCGGTAGTCGCAGCTGCTACATTGATGTGCAGTACTTTGAAATTGGCGTTGTTTAGCGCGCTCCCAAATTCCCCTGTGGTCGATGGCTCGGAGCCGGGAAAGCCAAATTCCTGTCCTGAGTTATAGGCAATCAGGTCCAGGCTGTCACCTACGTTATTGGTACCCAGGTTCACAACTATTTCTGCTCTTTCGCCTATTAATAATTTCACCCTGGTTACAGCCACCGGGGCATCCAGTAAGCCCCCGTCTGTGCCGATCACATAAAAAGTACGGTTGTCGCTGAAGCCCAGGTTATATCCTCTTTCTATTTCTGCATTGAGTATCCGCAGCCTTATATATTGTTTGGGCAGGCTCACTTCAGCCTTCAGCACGCCATTAGTAAGCATATTATCCCCATACACCCCTGTAGTGGTGAATGCGTTAGACCCATCAAAGCTGCGGGAGGTCAGTACCAACGGAAGGTCATCCACTCCGTAAGTCCTGGGCAGGGCCAGTGTTGATTCCGTTGAATCCCGCACAATGATAAATCCGCCCAGGCCGGCAGTGATCTGTGCCTGTGTTTCTTTATGCAGGTGCGGATGGTACCAGAAGGTAGCTGCATTGTTGGAAACCAGCCAGTAGGGTTGCCATACCGTGCCGGGAGGTATTACCTGGTGCGGGCCGCCATCCATAACAGCAGGCAGGTGCATACCATGCCAGTGGATGGTTGTGGAGTCATTGAGGTAGTTATGTACATTCATATGCACGGTATCTCCCTTTCTGAAGATGAGGGTGGGCCCCCAGAAGGCGCCATTGATACCTGAGGTTATTGTTTGATCTCCCGGCAGGTACTGGACAAAAGTATCCCTTAGGTTCAGGTTAAATGTTGTCCCTGAAATGGTGTCTGGTATCCAAAGCTGGTTGTACTGGGCGTGTGTAGCATTACATAGTAACAGTAGTAGCGCTGCGAGGTATAGATTTTTCGCTTTCATTGGTTATCAGTTTCTTATTGGACGATAATTATGCACAAATCATTCGTTTCTTGTAAAATATTATCGTCGCACAGGGTGGCAACCTGGTACGGATAAATTTTCCGGCTTATTAAGAAAAAAATTTGCTCAACTAATAATAAATCTTACCTTCGCACTCCTCAAAGACCAAAAGGGGGTATATATTATGCTGATAATTGATTCAAAAGACTGCGAAAACATTGACAAGGCGCTCAAGAAGTACAAGAAGAAATACGAAAAATCCCGTGTTCTGAACCAATTGCGCGACCGCCAGGCTTTCACCAAGCCTTCTATCAGGCGCCGCACCGAGATCCTGAAAGCTGTTTACAAACAGCAGATGAACAACGGAGAACTGGACGCTTAGTATAAAATTATATACTTCGGTATTAGTTTAAAATATATTGCACCCGCTACTGTAAATTTCGTAAATTTACAGTAGCGGGTTTTACTATGTTTAACGAGCGGTTAACTGATTTTGTTCAATACCTGAGGTTCGAGAAAAGATACTCGCCTCATACACTGCTTGCTTACCGGCAAGACCTCATTCAATTTGCAGATTATCTTTCCGTTACTTTTCCTGATACGCCATTAAAGAGCATCACGCATTTCCACATCAGGGGATGGCTCGCAGGTATGAAGGAAGAAGGGCAAACCGCCCGTACCATCAACCGCAAGCTCTCCAGTCTCAACTCTTATTACAAGTACCACATGCGGCTCGGGTTCATCGAAAAAAATCCGGTGCGGCAGCTTCACGCGCAGCGCCTGCCCGAGCGCTTACCTGTTTATCTCAAAGAATCAGAGTCGGAACATTTATTGCACGAGATCGCTTTTGGTGAAGGCTTTACCGGCTTCACAGAACGCCTCATCTGCGAGCTGCTGTACGATACCGGCATGCGCCGCAACGAGCTGGTGCAGCTCAAAGAAAAAGATATTGAGTGGAGGCTTAACCAGGTACGCATACTGGGCAAGGGCAACAAGGAACGCCTGGTACCTGTAAGCGCAGGCCTGCTCGATGCCCTGCGTGACTACATTGCCGCCAAACGCAACCTGGAACAACATGATGATAACTACCTGCTCAATACAGAAAATGGCAAGCCTGTATACCCTGTATTTGTGTACCGCACCGTAAAAAAATATTTGTCGCAGGCCACTACATTAAAAAAGAAAAGCCCGCATGTGCTGCGGCACACATTTGCCACGCATCTGCTGAACAATGGTGCGAACATACAGGCTATAAAAGACCTGCTGGGCCATAGCAGCCTTGCCGCAACACAAGTATATACACACAACAATATTGATAAACTAAAAGAAATTCATAAACAAAATCATCCGCGAGGGTGATATTCCTAACCAAAAATGTAATACTATGAATGTCCAAATTCAGACAGTGCATTTCGATGCCGACAGCAAACTCCTGGAACATGTGAACGCGAAAATGGAAAAGCTCAGAACTTTTCATGACAAGATCATCGGTGTGGAGGTTTACTTAAAGCTCGATAATTTTTCGCACCAGGTAAAAGATAAAGTAGCTGAGATAAAAGTACTCGTACCCAAGCACTCCTACTTTGTAAAGCACCAGAGCCTAAATTTTGAAGAATCGTTTGATGGAGCGTTCAATTCGCTTGTGAGCCAGGTAAAGCGCCAGAAAGAGAAGAACATGGCTCACCAGCCGGGCATAATAAATATAGAGGCATAGAGGCATTGCGCCAAAAGGTAAGGGCCGGATCGCAAGATCCGGCCCTTACCTTTTTATGGTACCCTTCGTTTATTTACTGATCACAAAATGGAATGTTTCGCTACGGGTTTCTGTTTGCACACGCAGCAGGTAGGCGCCTTCCGCTATATTGGCCAGGTTTATCTGCTGGTCAATAGTGCCATTCTTTGGCTGCGTAGTACCCGTATTTAGCACCCTGCCCAGCATATCCACTACTTCATAGGTTACTTCTTTGTTTGTAGATGCGCTCAGCGTACCACTCAAAGTAAAGTTGCCGTTATTGGGGTTAGGGAATAGGTTCAGGTCGTTAGTGCCGGCCACTCGCTGTACACCGAGGTAGTCGGCATAGATAATGATCTTATTGCTCACGCCGGGTGCTGTAGGTATAGTGTCGCATGGCGGATCACCGATCACCTGGCAAGTGAATGTGTCATTATAATACACAGCCGCAGAATAAGAATCGTTGGTGGCTCCTGGTATCAAAGTACGGTTTACATACCATTGATAGGTTGGCGACATACCGCCCCATGTTACATTGGAGAAGAATGTGACCACATCGCCTATATTGCTCACAACGGTATCATTTGGTGTAGTGATACGTACAATCGGCGCTACATCATTAGGATATATATTGAGCGCAACTGTGTCGCCCACTGTATCATGTAATGCGCATACATTATGCGGTATCATGAAAACATCTACCACATCGCCATGGATAGCGGTGTCAATAAATACCAGCCCTGTATCGGTTATATACCTGGTAGCGCTGAATATCTTCCAGATGATAGTGGGTGTACCGCCATTCACAGGCAATGCTGTAAGTGTGACGGGAGTACCTTCACAGATGATGCCTGTAGGTGCGCTTGTTGTTGTTACAGAGCCTGAAATAAGTGGGTTTACGGTTAATGTCTTGAGTGCGTAGCAGCCGGTAGTCAGCAGGTAAGATATTGTTACCGTGCCATCATCTACGCCGGTCACAAAACCTGAAGTGTCTACTACCTGTGCGATCGCAAGGTTGGTACTGGCCCATAGGCCGCCCGGTGTCGCATTGCTCATGGTAGTAGAGGTGTTCTTGCATATACTGTCTAAACCTGTGATAGGCGTAGGAGGTACACTTACATTGACCACTGCGGATACATAGCAGCTTGTAGGCAAGGTATATGTGATCACAGAAGATTCACCTGCCGCCGAGCTGGTCACAACGCCTGTAGGCGATATGAGCACATCAGGGTTGCTGCTGCCCCATATACCTCCGGGTGTTGCATCTGCCAGTGATGTGGTATAGCCGCCTGTACATATAGCCATTGGCCCGGTAATGATGTCGGGTATCGGGTTTATGGTAACGGGGTAAAATACAGGGGGACATGCCAGGGTAGTATAAGATATGGTTACTGATCCGGGTAAAAGCCCGGTCACGGTGCCAAATGGTGATACGGGCGCCGCAGCACCGGAGCTCGTTCCCCATGTACCACCGCCTACCAGTTCTGCCAGGGTGATCGCATCACCTACACATACCTGGTTAGGACCAGTGATAGGTAACGGGGGTATTGTAATGTTTACGATCTGGAATACAGTGCAGCCAAATCTCGTGGTGTATATTATGGCAGTAGCGCCTGATGCTACGCCTGTGACAACACCGGAAGTAGAATTTATTGTTGCTGCGCCTGTTATAGTGCTGCTCCATGTTCCGCCGGGTGTAGCATCGGCCAGTGTGATCGTAAGGAATTTGCATACCGTTGTAGGGCCTGTAATAGGTGCAGGTAGCGGGTTTACGGTGACCACTTTGGTGGCTGCGCAGCCTGTTTTAGTATAGCTGATCACTGTAGTGCCGACAGAAGAGCCGCTTACATTGCCAGCCGTATCCACATCGCCAATAAATGGCAGTGTGCTGCTCCATACGCCGCCGGTTGTTATATCTGTCAATGTTATGCTGCTGCCCACACATACCGAGTCGGGCCCGGAGATACCTGCCGGCGAAGGCAAAACAACGATAGTAGTGGAAGTAGCAGACGCGCTGCCACAAGATAATACTATGGAATAAGTAAGTGTAAAAGTGCCATAAGGCAGGATGCCGGTCACTGCGCCTGTAATACTATCAACAGTAGCCACTAAAGTGTCGCTGGATGTCCATCTGCCGCCTGTGGTGCCTGTGGTATCATAGAACATTACCGGGGTACCCTGGCACACTGTTGCAGGGCCTTCTATTATACCGCCTGTAGGTGGCACGCAGGTAACTGTAATGGCCACGTATCCGGCGCCTGTATCACATCCTCTTGTATGTATGGCTATAGGCGCCAGGCTGGCATCAGTGTAGCTTGATCCGCCGCCGCCGCCACCCCAGCTACCGCCGCCGCCGCCATATAATCCGCCGCCGCCGCCGCCGCCGCCCGATGGAGAACCTGCTGTGCCGCCCACCCCAGGGCCGCCTGAGGTACCTGTTCCCCATCCGCTATATACTCCGGGGCTGCCGCCTAATGTAGGTGTGCCTCCGCCTCCGCCCATAGTACTTGTTGTAGTGCCACCGTGAAATCCTGCTTCGCCAGTTGTTCCGCCGCCATCGCCACCACGGTCGTAGTCTACATCCGGTAAAAAATAATCTCCGCCGGCACCGCCACCACCTGCTGCAATGACTACTCTGTCTGCAAGGCTATATGGCGAAATGCGAACATCAGATGCACCGCCACCACCGCCACCGGCATAAGGAGAATAGCCCAATGACCCGTTGCCACCGCCATTATAACCGCCGGCTCCGCCGGCAGATGTAATGCCATTCGCACCTTCTCCACCTACATATACATCTAGTATCTGTCCCGGTGTAACGGTTAATGTAGTAGTCACACAGGCGCCATATCCGGGCCTGTCCGACATTGTTATTCCTTCTTCTGCATTAAATCCTCCCCTTGCGCCCCTTGCATCTACAATTACGGAAGTTACACCTACAGGTACGGTCCATGTTTGTACGGCACCCGTGTAGATAAAGCTATAGGTAGCTGTTTGAGAAAATGAATGTATGCTACAGGCCAGCACAAAAATAGAAAGGGCGCAAAATAATTTATAGAGTTTTTTCATCAGGAAAGAATTAAATTTTTATTAAAAAATGCGCGGGTAAAATTATGTTCAATAACAAATATATAAATTAGAATTAACAAAATTGGCAATATCGGAATATATATTTTCATCATTTGCAACACATACATAAGATGGTATCTGCCTCTAAAGACAGCCAATACATAAAAAAAGTTGGGCGCGATCAGAAGATCGCGCCCAACTTTATAGTGAATATTTCGTACTGTTTTATTATTTGCCAACCACAAAGTGGAAGGTTTCAATGCCGATTACAGTAGTAACTTGTAAAAGGTAAGTACCGGGCGCTACATCGCCTATATTGATCTGTTGCTCAATAAGGCCGTTTTTAGGTGTTGTTTTGCCGGTAGCAAGGGAGCGGCCCAGCATATCTACTACTTCATAGCTTATGTCATTTGTGGTATTCACTGTGCCACGCAATACAAAGCTGCCGTTGTTCGGGTTAGGGAGCAACGTTAGTTCATTAGCGCCCAATGCTGCAGTATGAATACCGAGGTAGTTGGCATGTATAGTGATCGTATTACTTTTACCGGGTGTCAGCGGTAGCGTGGTGTCGCATGGCGCATAACCGGTTACTTCGCAATAAACGCTGGCATCAGTGTATACAAGCGCTTCATAGGAAGTGTTTGTAGCGCCCGGAACCGGAGCGCCATTCACATACCATTGATAAGTAGGTGCGGCACCTCCCCAGGTTACATTGGAGAAGAACGTCACAGCCTCGCCAAGATAAGTAATAATGGTATCAGAAGATGTGGCTATAGTGACTACAGGGGCAGTATTATAAGGATAAACGTTCAATGCCAATGTATCGCCCACAGTATCACGCATCGCACAAATATTGTGCGGCATCATGAACAGCATTACCACATCGCCATGCAGGGAAATATCAACAAATGTAGAGGCGGTGTCAGAATGTGTTCTGGCCGTATCACTGAATACTTCCCACAGATACGTTGGTGCGCCGCCGTTTACCGGCACTGCTGTAAGTGTGTCCGGAGTTCCGTCGCAGATAATGCCGGTAAGACCACCTGCGATGGATACAGACCCCAATATCAACGGATTAACAGTAAATTGCTTGGTAGCGTTACAGCCACTTGATAAAGTATAAGAAATGGTAACATTACCGCCACTTACGCCGGTAAGCACGCCGGATGTATCAACAATAGCTGCTATAGAAAGGTCTGTTGTTGTCCATAAGCCACCTGCTGTCGGATCTGTGAATGAGGCATTTGCGCCTACGCATACGCTGTCGGGACCGCTGATAGCGCCGGGTCCGTTGTTTACATCTACTACGGTGGATACTGCGCACGAAGTAGGTAGCGTATAAGTGATCACAGAGGTCTCTCCAAGGAAAGAGCTGGTGACATCACCGGTAGGCGATATGATGATGTCCGGGTTGCTGCTGCTCCACGTACCGCCTGGCGAACTATCCGTTAGTAAGCTCACATACCCTATACATATAGTTGTAGGCCCTGTGATGATAGAAGGCAGCGGATGAACAGTAACTGTATAATAAGCGGGGGTACATGCAAGCGTAGTATAGGAGATAGTAACTACGCCAGGCAATAGTCCGGTAACTGTGCCACCTGATACCGGCGCTGCAGCGCTGGAGCTGGTACCCCATGTGCCACCACCTACAAGCTCATTAAGTGTCACGGCACTGCCCACGCATACTGTGTCCTGGCCTGTAATAGGTAATGGCGGAATGGTAATGTTGACAATGAAAGGAGGCGTAACACACCCATAACGAGTGGTGTATACAATATCTGTTGCCCCCGACGCCACACCCGTCACTACACCTGAGGTCGAATTGACCGTAGCCGCTCCGGGAACGGTACTTGTCCAGGTACCGCCTGCCAGTGATTCGCTGAGTGTGATCGTGGCGAATTTACATACTGTCGTAGGCCCTGTGATCGCTGTTGGATTCGGGTTTACCGTGAATGCCTTAGTTGCAGTGCATAGCCCCGCGCCATAGGTGATTATGGTAACGCCACCCATGTATGTAGTCAGGTCGCCGGCGGTGCCTATATCTGCCACAGAAGTATTACTACTGCTCCATACTCCGCCCGGAGTGGCATCCCTCAACGTATCCGGCCCACCACCGGCACATACCGAGTCGGCACCTACGATAGGAGACGGAACATTGATAACAGTGATAGATGCAGTGCTAAATGCAGTGCCGCAATAAGGGTTGATAGTGTAAGTGATCGTTGTTGTACCCAATGCCACACCCGTTACTGCGCCTGTTGTTGAGTTAACAGATGCTATGGTTGGGTCTGCCGATGTCCATGTGCCGCCAGTTGATGAGCCTCCGGTTGCGGGATCTGTAAAAGTAACTGTAGAAAGGAGACATATAACAGCAGGGGAAGTGATAGTACCCGCATCAAGTGTGCATGGATATATGGTTACATAGCCATTGCCATCACTTGTGCAGAAGTTTCCATAGCTAACGGCAGAAGTAAGAGACGCATCAGCATAAGAGGATCCGCCGCCACCGCCGCCGGTATATCCGCCGCCGCCGCCAAAGTATCCGCCGCCACCGCCACCGCCTGCGGCGAAGTAAAAGGAACTTGCATCTCCTCCGAAAAGAGGAGCGCCGCTCGTACCGCCGGATGTAGCCGCAGCGCCTGCAGTTGTTGCTGTAGCGCCCTGGCCGCAAGAACTTGTACTTGAACTAGAACAATCATTTCCGGCAACACCTGTACTTGTTCCTGCTCCACCGCCGTTCCCGCCATCA
The DNA here is from genome assembly GCA_903877645.1 of uncultured Bacteroidota bacterium. GTDB lineage: Bacteria > Bacteroidota > Bacteroidia > Chitinophagales > Chitinophagaceae > Nemorincola. The sequence continues at coordinate 107,585 of CAIRES010000051.1, forward strand.
TCGCCATAGCCGCAATCATACCCGGCGCCGCCACCGGCACCTGCTGCAATAATACGATCGGCTAAAGTAAGTCCGCCCACCCTGATGTCTGTCGCGCCACCGCCGCCACCGCCGCCATTAAAGTAGCCGTAGCCGCCGGTGCCACCTGTGGAGGTGAATGTGCCGGTATTACCTCCTGCTCCACCTGAATAAAAACTACCGTTACCACCTGCGCTGCCGACTGATATATTCAACACTTGACCTGGAGTTACTGTAAGTAAGCAAACGACGCGGCCGGCAGACCCGCCGTTGCTGCCATATCCATTGCTGCCGCCACATCCGCCTACAACATCAACCGATAAGCTGAAGGTTGCCGCAGGTACCGTATACGTTTGTGTAGTGCCAGTGTAGCTATAAGAGATCTGCGCATCCGCGCTGCAGCAACATCCTAATAAGATGATGGACAGAAGTAGGTTAAGGTTTTTTTTCATCACAATTGTTTTTATAAATACTATTATGCAATTATCATTTTAAATTGGCGATCAGCAGGGCATTTGCATCGATCCTTTTGATCAGAATAAATATACATTCTTTATAGCTTTACCTGGAGAGGAAAAGACTACTTATTCGAAATGATACTTTGTCCCCTACAAAAATACTAAAATTATGCAAACGAACAGTCATAGACTATTTTTTTGTATTGTTTTTGTCGTTGTTTTAATTATCAGTTAAACTCATTCTTCCGGCACATTTTAAAGCGGAGATATACCGGCTTTTTCAGAGTGGCTTTATATATAATAAAGTGATAATTTTGTTTGGCGGCAGTGATTCGGTTGGTTTGATTTATATTTACGTTCTTTTATAAATAGCTATGCGCATCTTCTTATTTTTCCTGCTTTTTTCTTCTTTGTTTATAACAGATTCTTCTGCCCAGGTACTTCCTCTGGAAGGTAGTACGTTGCATTACTGCATTATCCCGTTTACATTTCCCACTGTCAAGAGCAGTAATTATAAGATCCGTATAGCAGAAGGTAACTTTAATAGTGACGATGTATTTCGAAAGAACGTAATAAAAACGGTCAACAGCAAAAAGAATAAATTGATAATAGAGATTCCCGGATTTGGAAAACAGTATACCTGGTGTGTTACCACGCCCGAAATGCCCAAACCCGTATTTTATCATTTTTCAGTGGCCACTATGTCTCTCGTTGATACGGTTAAAACACGCCTCAGCATCAAGTTGGGTGCAGCGAAATACAGAGATGATTACGTTTTCGTTGACGGAAGCAGGGTATTGTATGATATGCAAGGCAATCCTGTATGGTACCTGCCCAATTTTGAAGGAATGATCAGGAATAATACTGCCGTGAGAGATATCAAACTTTCCTGCAAAAACACGATCACTTTTATGTTTGAAGGGGAAGCCTGGGAGATCAATTACAATGGCGATATTTTATGGAAGGGACCCAATGGCCGCCACCAGGTACACGCTGATACACTCGAAGGCTATCATCATGAACTGACACGGCTGAGCAACGGTAACTATATGCTGCTGGGCCTGGAGCCTATAGCAAGGCCGCAAAGGGACTCACTTCGTTTTCGTACATCCATCGATTCTGCAGGAAGAAGGAAAGTGCCGAACAGAAAGGCAAGATGTGGCACCATTGTTGAATATAATGAAAAAGGCAACATGGTGTGGCATTGGAATTCGGCACGGTACCTCGATACTATTGATCCTGCCCTTCTCCGGAAGCCGAATGTCAGGCCGGCAAATGATGCACATGAAAACTCGTTTTTCTTTGATGAAAAGAACAAATGCGTTTACCTTAGTTTCAGGAATATCAACCAGGTCATACGTATCAGTTACCCGGATGGAGCAGTATTGAATGTTTATGGTAATTCAACCGACTCTGCCAATGTGTTTTGGGATACGTTGTTTTGTGGACAGCATAGTTGTAATATATCTTCTGATGGATACCTCTACTTATTCGATAATGGGTGCGATATATCCATGCCACCCAAAGTGATCATATTGAAGCAACCATTGTCTCACAAAGATACGATGAAGGAAATATGGCAATATAGTTGCCCGGTTACTCCTGTTAAAGTTGATATGGCACAGTTTGCCGGCAGATTAATGCCTTTTACTACGGGGGGCAATGTTATAGAATTGCCTGGGCATGATATGTTTGTTTCTACCTGCAATCCATATAGCGAACTGTTCATTGTCTCTGAAAACAAAAAGCTTTTATGGGATGCTGCCCTTGAAAAACGTGGCCAGGGCACAAAAATATGGGAGCCATCAGTTTTATACAGGGCCAGCATCATCACCCATCAGCAGCTCGAAAACCTTATCTGGAGCGGTGTTTCATCTAAATAACCTTCCACGGAAATTTCCTTTAACAAAACATTGCACTTCTTTTTTTAAAAAGGATTT
>CAIRES010000052.1 GCA_903877645.1 uncultured Bacteroidota bacterium
CATTATTTGCCTGTACTATTATTTGAAGGGTAAAAATGATCGTACGTTTTCTCCACAAAGTCCCTTGCGAGTTTGTCCAGGTTGCGTGAAGTGTACATGATCACTATACAGTCGGCTTTATTCAACTGGTCCATGCAATATTGGTCATCCAGAAAGTGCCGGGCCTTTTCGGGTATGTCCTTATTGACCAAAGTCATATAATAATACCATATCTGCCAGTTATTATCTGTATGGTCCATAAATCCTTCATCCATCCACTGAAAAAGAAAGCTGTCACCGATGTATATTACATTGGGTTTTACCATGCTTTTATCTTCCTTGTATTGCACCACGGGATAAGTGAACGTCTCGTGTGCCAATGGAAAAATAAGGTTCATTGACCTTGCTATGTCGTTATCTGTCCCTCTGGGTATATCAGTGTGTATGACATCATTCCAATAAGGATGTACCATTCGTGTACCCCTTAGTTTTTCCATATAGTTGGTAAAGCTATCGGCAGCCAGTAAGGAGCCGTATATAGACCAGTGGAACCCCTGTTTTGGGAATAAAAGTTCGGTGCTTTTGCTTTTCATGGCGAGGAACCAGGCGTTAAAATCAACCTGGTTCAACCCCATAGAATCGGCGAGCTTTTTGTAGACTTCATAATTGGTTGTTTTGCGGGGAGCTTCTTTGTACTCCTTAGGGAAATATTCGGGATAGTAAAATGCCTTACATGGCGACTGCACAAAGATCAGCGACTTGCCAAGCTTTGCCAGTGTATCCTGAATGGCTTTCATTTTCCTTACCTTCTCGTGTATATAAGGGTATCCGTTGTAATCCCTGCCAAGGTAGCTATAGATAAACACGTCCTGGAAAACACAGGAATTATCACCGATCAGCCGCCATTCCGAATGTATCTTTTTAAACAGGTCGTAGTCAATTTCATCCGTAAGCCTGATCAGGTCGGGCCGGAGGCCCATATTATCATTGATATATTGGTTCTTCTTATTCCAGTAAGCGCCGTCAAACCATTTATTTACTGTAAAGACGGTATCAGGAGCTATAGTAAACTCACCATTCAGCCCTTTACTTTTTATAAATGGCAACGCCTTCTGCACCATAGGCAGAAAGAGCACTGCAAAAATAAAAAGAAGCATACCTGTTTTCACCTTACTACCCATGACCTAAAACCTGAAATAAATGAACGGATTGAAAGTAGATACTGTAATACGGCCGGCACATATGATCAACAACAACAAAGTAGCGGCAGCCATCACCAGGTGCAGCCTGAGGGTATAATCTGAAAAGAACACCCGCTGCTGCACCTTTCGCCCCCAAGCAGATAATGTAAAGAACGAGAAGAACCCGGCGAGCAGGAGCATAGAAAGATATTCGCGATCCATGTGCCAAGCCCCCATATCTGCATGCCAGGCAAACATTCTGTGGAGATAACCTAATGAAGTATGCAAATGCTCTGCCTTGAAAAACACCCACCCGATCAGCACCACAGGGAAGGTGTAAATGATGGCAGCTTTACCCATACGTTCCAGCCATTTGCCGAGAAAGACACGCTCCATCACGAGGAAGAAACCATGATAAGCACCCCAGATAATAAAACCCCATGCAGCGCCATGCCACAGCCCCGATGCCAGGAACACCAGCCATAGATTGAAATAAAGCCGCATCTTACTATTCACCCGGTTGCCACCGAGCGGTATATACAGGTAATTGCGCATCCACGTGCCGAGGGTGATGTGCCACCCCCGCCAGAAATCGGTGATGGAAACAGAAGTATATGGATTATTGAAGTTCTCAGGAAACCGGAAACCCATCATCAGCCCAAGGCCGATGGCCATATCGGAATAGCCTGAAAAGTCGAAGTATATCTGGAAGGTATAGCTCAATGCGCCGAACCATGCGGTAACAGTACCCAATTGGGCATGCGGAGTATTGAATATTACATCGGCAGCAGCACCGAGCACATTGGCGATCAATACCTTCTTGCCCAGGCCTATGAAGAAGCGGTACAATCCCTTCAGCTTATTGTCCTGCGTTTCGTAGTCTGTATGGTCATATATCTGCCCGGCAAAGTCGTGGTAACGAATGATAGGGCCTGCTATCAACTTGGGAAAAAGGATGATGTACAATTGATAGTCCCAGAAGTTTTTTAATGGCTTGTGCACTCCGCGATAGACATCTACCACATAAGTAAGCGTTTCGAAAGTATAGAACGAAATGCCAATAGGCAGCACCAGTTTGGTCCATGAGAGGGCTTTGATACCCATATGCCCCAGCACCACATTTACATTCTCTACAAAGAAATTGCTATACTTGAAGTAAAAAAGTAGCCCCAGGTTAATGGCGAGCGATACACACAGCAAAGCGGTTTTGCCCGATCTTCGGGACATGGAGGACATATACCGCACCACATAGAAATCTACAACTGTAGTACCCAATATCACAAAAATGAACTTAGGTGCGCCAAAGGAATAGAACAGGATACTGCCCAGCAAAATAACCGTATTCTTATACTTCTTATCGGCCAGATAATAAATAAGGAAGAACAGGGGGAGGAAATAAAATATAAAAGCTATACTGCTAAATACCATGTTTCGATCAGGGTGGTTTTCACCACAAGGTAAATAACAAATAACAAATCTTAAATCCCAAATTCCGGAGTGAACCGTGGACCGTACGAAATGGCCCGTGTATGAGGTATTTAAACCGTGGAAAAGGTTGCACAAGTGCTCTTTTCTTTCTAGCCACGATTGAAACCGTGGGTTATGTTAAATAATTGTATTCCGTACCTTATACCCAATAAAACAACAGTTAAATTCATGGTTATGCGACCAATATCTCTTAACTTTAAGACACAAATCTCATCATGGCAAAAGCAGTAAAAACACCGAAACAAAAGCTCGTAGTGCTCACCGGTGCCGGCATTAGTGCAGAGAGTGGTTTGCGCACCTTCCGTGATGCAGATGGCCTGTGGGAGGGCTATAATGTAGAAGATGTAGCCACGCCCCGAGCCTGGCGCAAAGACAGGCAACTGGTACTGGACTTTTACAATCTGCGCCGCAAGGATGTGCAGGCCGCAAAGCCCAATGCTGCCCACATAGCCCTTGCAGAACTACAGGAATACTATGATGTATACATAGTGACCCAGAACATAGACGACCTGCACGAGCGGGCAGGCTCTAAAAATGTGCTGCACCTGCATGGCGAAATAATGAAGATGCGCAGCGAGAAGGACCCTACTAAGTTTTATCCCATAAATGCCGATATTCAACTGGGCCATATAGCCACAGATGGCAGCCAGTACCGCCCGCATGTTGTATGGTTTGAAGAGCCGGTGCCCATGATAGAAGTAGCTATACCTATAATGTATGATGCTGATATATTCGTGCTGATAGGCACTTCCCTTGCTGTTTACCCGGCTGCGGGATTGGTGGACTATGTACGTGAACGTGTGCCTAAATATGTAATAGACAAGGTGATACCTGAGGTAAAGCGATACAAGAATATTATTCCCATAGAGATGGTTGCGACTGAAGGGGTGGCTGAATTAAAGAGGTTATTGAAAAACCCTTAACCCATAGGCTACCATCGCGAGTCGAAGGGCGTTGCCCCTCGCTAAGAGATTGTGCCCTTTCAGGGCGTTGCTAAAGGGAAGCCAATTTTGTAGTTTGGATTTGTTACTTCTCTAAATTGAAGAGGCTATCTACAAACTCTTCTTTGTTGAATATATGGAGGTCGTCCATACGCTCGCCCACGCCTATGTATTTTACAGGTATCTTGAATTGATTGGCTATTGCCAGCACTACACCGCCCTTTGCAGTGCCATCGAGCTTAGTAATAGCTATAGCAGTTACATCTGTGGCAGCAGTAAAGTGCTTGGCCTGCTCTATGGCGTTTTGGCCTGTGCTACCGTCCAATACCAACAGCACTTCGTGCGGTGCGTCAGGCATTTTCTTTTTGATCACACGGTGTATCTTGCCCAGCTCATCCATCAGGTAGGCCTTGTTGTGCAAGCGGCCTGCAGTATCAATAATGATCACATCTGAATCCCTGGCTATGCCGCTTTGTATAGTATCAAAAGCTACCGAGCTGGGATCGCTGCCCATTTCCTTCATTACTATGGGTACGCCTACCCTATCGCTCCATATGGTCAGTTGGTCTACTGCGGCCGCGCGGAAGGTATCAGCCGCACCGAGCAGCACGCTCTTACCACTTTTCTTAAAGTTATTGGCCAGCTTGCCTATGGTTGTGGTTTTGCCTACACCGTTCACACCTACAACCAGTATCACATAAGGCTTCTTACCGGGTGGCAGATCGAAAGTAGCAAACTCATTGGAGGGCGCAGAGGTGAGCATGCCCATGATCTCCTCCTGTAGTATGCTGTTCAATTGTGCTGTACCCACATATTTATCCCTGGCCGCGCGTTTTTCTATACGGTCAATAATGGCCACAGTAGTTTCTACGCCCACATCAGAGCTGATCAGGGCATTCTCCAGTTCATCGAGCACCTCCTCATCTACCTTGTCTTTACCGGCAATTGCCTTGGTGAGCTTCGAGAAAAACCCTTCTTTGGTCTTCTTCAGCCCTTCGTCCAGCGCCTGCTTTTGCTCTTCCTGCTCTTTGTTCCGCTTAAAAAGTTTGTCAAATAAACCCATGGTATATGTTTAACGGCTGCAAAATTAGCATTTATATGGTAGTAGTTGGTTTAAAGTAGATAGTAGACAGCAGAAAGCGGTTAACTTTTGATCATATACCACTTAAAACAGGAGTGAAAGATGGTGATTTCGGAAAACTGAGTATAAAACACCAAAACCACACTTATCTTTACTTCAAAGCTTTTTATGAAAAAAGGATCTGATTATAGAGTAAGGCTTGTACTGGGTTGTATATTTCTCGTATATGCCATACTGAGCAAGATATTTGGCTGGCAGGGCAGCAAATTCGCAGCCGAAATGGCCGGTATATTCCTCATTTTTGGACTGATTAGTTGGATAGCGGCGCAGATAAAAAAGAAAAAAGACGTTACTCCAAACTAATAGGTCAAGATCGATGAGAGTGCAACCATTTGGAACAAAACTATCACCTCATTTGTTCGATCCTGTACTGTTTGTCTGAAAAATCAACGACTGCGTAGTTGCCCAATTGCTTCTCGCTGCCGGTACCGGATATGGTGATGTGGCCCTTTAGTGTTCCTTTTTGGGTGGCGCAGTCGTAAAACAGTACATCTCCCTTTAACACCAATGCACTACCATCGTAGATGGCTACCTTATCAGCTCGGAAGTTACGCATAGTGGTAGCGCCCTCGCCCTTATATTTTTTCGTATCCACATCTGTTATTTGTACAGGGCCATCAAGCTCAAAATTTCCATCCTCCACAGTCACATAGCTGCTTTGTTTCTTGGTAAGTATCAGGGTTTCGTCGTGCATCACTATTTTATCAAAATGCACATAGAAGCACTGCTTTGGTGCAGTTATATTTTGCTGCGCAAAGGAGGCAGAGGGAAGGAGGAGCAAAGACAGCATTATGTTTTTCATATTGGCAAAAATTTTTGGTTCGGATATATAACTGAGTTATTGCAATTTTTATTGTATTGTAAGGATGTTTTATGATTTATCCTGTATTTTCAGGTTATTCAAGCGATCTTTGACATTTTAGACTATTAGAAATAATGCAATAACTAACTAAGTATCAAAGGCATGATTATTTTGCAGCCTAATGGCAATGAGATCATCAAGGGCATTTCTTTACATATCGCTTGCAGCCGATGTGAGCATAGCTATAAGTAAATTTATAGCTGCCGGCATTACAGGCAGCGCCTCGATGATGTCGGAGGCAATACATTCGGTAATAGATGCCGTGAGCCAGGTAATGCTGATATGGGGTATAAAGATCAGTAAAAAAAAGGCAGACAATGTGCGCCCGTTCGGGTATGGCAAGGAGCTGTATTTCTGGTCGTTCGTAGTTTCGCTGGTGATCTTCCTGATAGGCGGCTGCATCTCATTTTACCAGGGCTTGTTTCGATTGCGGCAGCCTGAGTTCAGGAGTAGTCCTACTTCAAGTTACGTGACACTCGCCATAGCATTTGTATTTACATCCATATCCATGTTCTACGCCCGAAAAGCATTTAACAGCCAGCGTAGCCAGCCTCATTTCCTGCAAGCGGTGACTGAAAGTAAGGATCCATCTACATTTATAGTATTGCTGGGTGATATAGGCGATATGCTGGGATTGATAGTTGCGTTCCTGGGGGTATACCTCGGTCGGTTGTTTCACAACCCGTACTACGATGGTATTGCCTCGATGATCATCGGGCTCATACTCATAGCCATCTCCCTGCTGCTGGTGCGCGAAAGCAAAAGCCTGCTCATGGGTGAGACCACCAGCAGGAAGACATTGCGCCGGGTTGTAACCATAGCAGAGGCAGACGAAGCTGTGCTAAGGGTGAAGAAGCACTTCTCGATGTATATGGGACCGGAAGATGTGTTATTGCAACTGATCGCCGTCTTTAAAAAGGACCTCACTACCCAGCAGATCACCGACGCTATAGAGCGGATCACTAAGCTCATACAGGCTGAGTTTCCACGTATCAAGCAGATATTTATTGAACCGGTGAAGTGAGGGTTGTCAGAACTATGATCTATAATGATTTATTTGATAATTATGATCTTAGGGCGAAGTTATAGGTTGATATCTCATCATATAGGTACTTGAGGTAGAACTGCTGAAAATGGCTGTATTTCATTGCGGAATTGCTCCTAATTTGCTAATTTCGCATTTGATGAAAGATTTTTCTTACCTGACCGGCCCGACACCGGCTTATATCGAATCACTTTACGACGATTTCGTTAAAGATTCTTCTACGGTAGACCCGGAATGGAAGATGTTATTTGAAGGTTTTGACTTTGCCCTTGGCAAGACAAATAACAATGGTAATGGTGGCGGAAACGGCACCACAGTAAGCAGCGATAAACTTGCCAAGGAGTTGTCGGTAATGGAACTCATCAACGCATATCGTAAGCGTGGGCACCTGGTGGCAACCACTAACCCCATTCGCCCAAGAAAAGACCGGCATGCCAACCTGGACCTGTCGTACTTCGGGCTTTCTGATGCCGACCTCAATACCACATTTTATGCGGGTAAAATGCTGGATGGCAAAGAATTGCCATTGAAAGATATACTGGCCACACTTAAGACGCTATACACAGGTAATATAGGCATCGAATACACTTACATCAACGCTACTGAAAAGGTACAATTCGTACAAAAGACCTTTGAGGAGCTGATGCACAAACAATTCAGCATTGACGAGCGCAAGCGAATATTGCAGAAGCTCAATGACGGGGTGATCTTTGAAAAGTTCCTCAACACCAAGTTCATTGGCCAGAAACGCTTTGGGCTGGAAGGCGGAGAAAGTACTATTGCCGCTCTCGACCGGATCATCAACGATGCAGCAGACGCAGGTGTGCAGGAAGTGGTGATAGGCATGGCGCACAGGGGCAGGCTGAACATACTGGCCAACATACTAAAGAAAACATACGAACAGATATTCAGCGAGTTTGAAGGCAATATGCCTGAAGATATGACCATGGGCAGCGGCGATGTGAAATACCACCTCGGCTTCCAGTCGAACATAATAACACCAACGGGCAAGGAGATCAATGTGCAGTTGACCCCCAACCCCTCACACCTCGAAGCGGTGAACCCGGTGGTAGAAGGCTTTGCGCGCGCCAAGGCTGATACATTGTACAACAGGGAGTACCACAAAGTTCTACCGATACTCATACATGGTGATGCCGCTGTTGCGGGCCAGGGTGTGGGATACGAACTGCTGCAAATGAGCCAGTTGAAAGGCTACTATACAGGGGGAACTATACATTATGTGATCAATAACCAGATCGGTTTCACAACAGATTTTGATGATGCCCGCTCAGCTGATTATTGCACGAGCATGGCCTCTATGGTGTATGCACCGGTGCTACATGTGAATGGTGATGATGCCGAAGCTGTAGTAAAGTGCGCTATCCTGGCGATGCAGTACAGGCAAAAGTTTAATGAGGATATCTTCATAGATATGGTTGGCTACCGCAAACACGGCCACAACGAAGGCGACGAGCCTAAGTTCACCCAGCCACAGTTGTATGCGCTCATTGATAAGCACCCTAATCCACGCGAGGTATATACGCAATACTTACTGCAACATGGCGAAGCCGATGCCAGGGACCTGGCACAGGGAATGGAAACCCAATTCTGGGCAGACCTGCAACAGCGCCTTGATGAAGTAAAGCAAAAGCCACTGCCGTATAAATACCAGAAACCGGAACAATGGTGGAATGAACTGCGCCGAGCGAAGGACGAAGATTTCATTAAATCACCGGATACCGCAATCACCGCTGATGTATTCAAGCAGCTATTCAAAGCACTGATGGAAGTACCTGAAGGCTTTAGCCCGCTGAAAAAAGTGGATAAGCTGCTGCAGGATAAGAAGACATTATTCGAGAAGGAAGGCAAGGTGGACTGGGCTACCGGCGAGTTGCTGGCTTATGCCAGCCTGCTGGTAGAAGGCCACGAAGTGCGCCTGAGCGGGGAAGATGTGAAACGTGGCACCTTCTCCCACCGTCATGAAGTTATATACGACCAGAACACTAACCAACCTTACAACAGGCTGGGCAGACTGGCAGAGAAGCAAGGCATACCATACATATACAACTCCCTGCTGAGCGAATTTGCGGTATTGGGATTTGAGTATGGCTATGCAATGGCCAACCCCAATAACCTGGTACTTTGGGAAGCGCAATATGGCGACTTTGCCAATGGCGCGCAAACCATCATAGACCAATACATAGTAAGTGCAGAACAGAAATGGACGAATATGAATGGCCTGGTGCTTTTGCTGCCCCATGGCTACGAAGGCGGTGGCCCTGAGCACTCCAGCGCAAGGTTGGAACGCTTCCTGCAAATGTGTGCCGAGAACAATATGGTAGTGACCAATATCACTACTGCGGCCAACTTCTTCCACGGGCTACGCAGGCAGTTGGCATGGCAGTTCCGCAAGCCGATGATCAACTTCTCACCAAAGGCTAATCTAAGGCACGTACGTTCCTACTCGCCAATGGAAGACTTCAACAGTGGCGGTTTTAAAGAAGTATTAGACGACCCGAACATAAAAAGCGCTGCCAAGGTGAAGAAGGTATTACTTTGCAGCGGTAAAATGTACTTCGACCTCAGCGAAAAACAGATCACCGACAAACGTGAGGATGTGGCTATCGTAAGGCTGGAACAAATATACCCTTTGCCGCAGCAACAACTGGATGCATTGCGTACCAAGTACAAAAAAGCAGAATGGACATGGGTACAGGAAGAACCCCGCAATATGGGTGCGCTCACCTTCCTGAAGATGAACCTGGCAGAGGACTTCCCTATAAAGTATATTAGCCGCAAGGCGGGGGCATCTACGGCAACAGGGTTCTCTAAGAAGCATGTAATAGAGCAGGATCAACTGGTAAATGACGCATTTTCGTAAAAGCAGTAAAATAAAGCAGGCACGGTTATTATACTGTTACTGATAACCTTATCTTTACAATCTTAATTTTTTATTACATTATTGTACTTCATGGAAGATATTATAGAATCGCTGAAACAACAGATCATAGACTCGCTGAACCTGCAAGGCATGAAGCCTTCAGATATCGACGACAACGCCCCCCTGTTTGGCGAAGGCCTGGGCCTCGACAGCATCGACTCCCTGGAGCTGATGGTGTTGCTGGAACGCAATTACGGCATCAAGATAGAAGATGCCCGAGAAGGCCGTAAGATATTGGCCTCTGTGCAAACAATGGCCGACTTTATTCAGGCTAACCGTAAATTATAACGCCCCTCTGAATGGCGGATAGAATTGTAGTCACGGCTGTAGGGATCGTATCCGCATTGGGCACAGGCATTGATGCACAGCTACAGGCTATGCGCCATGGCCGTAGCGGTGTGGGCAAGGTGATGCACTTGCAGTCGGTACATGCGCCTGATTTTGTGCTGGGTGAAGTGAAGATGAGCAATGATGAGCTGGCAACAGCGCTAAACCTGCCCACCGGCGACAATGGCTACACCCGCACTACCCTGCTCTCCCTTACGGCCATGCAAGACCTGCTGGACCAAACAGATGTTTCTCTTTTGAAACAAGAGCAGTTTGCTTTCATCAGCGCTAATACCGTTGGTGGTATGTGCAAGATGGAAGACATTTATATGGATGTAGCCGGAGCGCAAACCGAAGAAAAAAACCTCAAATATATAGATACGCTGGACTGTGCCGAAAGCACAGAGCAGATAGCAGAACATTTTGGCCTGAGGTCGCTTACTGCCACCATCAGCACTGCCTGTTCTTCTTCATCCAATGCGCTGATGCTTGGGGCCAGGATGATCAAACAAGGTGTTGTGAACAGGGCCATATGCGGTGGCGGCGATGCACTCAGCCGTTTTACGCTCAATGGGTTTTACACGCTAAAGAACGTAGACAAAACACCATCTAAACCTTTTGACCACAACCGGAACGGGCTGAATATAGGCGAGGCTGCCGGCTTCTGCCTGATCGAAAAAGAATCGGAAGCAAAAGCAAGGGGGGCAAAGACACTAGCTGTGCTTAGTGGCTATGCCAATACCAATGATGCCTACCATGTAACGGCACCATCGCCCAATGGAGAAGGGGCAGTTCGCACCATGCAGACTGCACTGGCCATGGCCGGCCTGCAACCCGCAGACATTGGTTATATCAATGCGCATGGCACAGCTACAGCTAATAATGACCTGGCAGAAGGGCGCGCCATACAAGAACTATTTGGCAAGCAGGCCCCACCTTTCAGTTCTACAAAACCGTTTACAGGTCACACACTTGCGGCAGCAGGCATCATAGAAGCGATATACTGCATCATGGCCTTGCAGCAGCAGATGGTCATTCCCAACCTCAACTTTGAAACAATGATGGAAGAGTTGGAGATCAGCCCGGCTTCTACTTTAATAGAGAACGCAACCATAAACCATGTACTCAGTAATTCATTCGGATTCGGTGGCAGTAATGTATCCTTAGTATTCAGCAAAGCATGAAGCAGCCATTGTACCTCATATCGTCCTGTAGCATATCCCCCCAGCATACCTATGATGCCGGGCAGTTCCTGCAGCCGGTAATGAGCTGCGATAATGGCAAGCTGTTTGTGATAGATGCCGACTACGCAAAGTACATCTCCCCGGTAGCCATCCGGCGCATGAGCCGCATGCTGAAGATTGGCATCACAGCGGGTATGAACTGTATCGAATCGTCGGGCGTAGCGTCGCCTGATGCTATCATCATAGGCACTGCACATGGCAGCGTGACGGATATGGAGAATTTTTTGAAGGATATGATTCGGCTGGAAGAGCAGGCGCTCAATCCTACTTCTTTCATACAGTCTACCTACAACTCTGTGAACGGCTGGATAGCCATGATGACCAAATGCACTGGCTATAACCAAACCTATGTACACCGTGGCTTTTCGCTTGAGTTGACACTGCTGGATGCGCAGATGATGCTTGCAGAAGCCACTGGTACTAAATACATTCTTGCAGGCAGCTTTGACGAGCTTACCGATGAGTACCATCATATACACCGAAAGATCAACTACTTCAAACAAGAGACATTCAACAGCCTGGCTTTATTTGATCATTATGATACACCGGGATCTATTGGCGGTGAGGGCGCGAATTTCTTTATGCTCAGCAACGAGCAAGGCAATGCTGCGTGTGCAATACATACCATAAAGATGCTGCAAAAGCCCACTAGTGAAGAACTGATAGCGGGCATCAACGAAGCACTTGCAGAGAACGGCCTCAATAGTACAGATATAGACGTAATGATGTGCGGCATGAACGGTGACAGCCGTAGCAAACATCTTGCAGATACGTTGCTCAATAGCTGCGAACCCAATACCACAATAACCACCTTCAAACAACTAAGCGGCGAATACTATACTGCATCAGGCTTCGGGCTGTGGTTATGCGATCACTTGTTTCAGACACAGCAAGTGCCGGAGGAGATCGTGTATAGAAAGGGATCTGCAACACCTATTAAGAACACGCTGTTCTGTAATGTGACCGTGAACGGGTGTGTGTCGATGATGGTTGTGAGGAGATGTTAAGCAGAAAAACACTTTGTTATCAGCATATCAACATACGCCATATAATTTCTGGCAGGCCCAATGAATTCCTCAACTTCTTCTTTATTAATTATCATAGCATCACTGTAATCATCTTCAATTCTTTCTTGCATTAAACGGCTAAAAATAGATGCATGTGCAGAATCAAATTCGCTAATTTGTACAAAATGTTGATGAAGTACATTCACTACACCACTGTGCGTTTTAGGAACAAGATCTTTGGTAAGTAATAAAGCCTTTGTAGCATGAAAACAACTATAATACAGCCTGCTTATAGCCGTAATATAAAATCCATGGCCAATCAAAACATCTACTTCTGAAAGCAATGCTTTTGACTTTGATAATTTCAACTGTATCGAGGTGATCTTATGATCCATACTTACAGCGTAGTAAGCGTTATCGTTTGCCGTAACGAATACCAGCCAGGATTATTCTTCCAGTCGTCTTCCTGCACAGTAAGCGTATTAATAAACGCCCCTACTTTGACGCTGATGGGGAAAAGAATATTATGTATCTGTGTTTTCAGTTTGCGATTTACCGGCTCGTGAGTAAGAATGAGAATATCCCAATCACTCTCTGCTGTAGCTGTACCGGTAGCCCTGCTGCCAAAGAGGGACACTTTGGCTCCGGGAAGCACCTTTGCTACCTCATTTGCAATTGAAGACAATATAGCATTATCGTTTGCCATAATGCAAATTTATCAAATAAAATTAATAGAATGGGAGTAAATCTACACCTTACCCAGCACATACACCGTAGTAGGTGTAGGGTTGCCGCCTTCTTTTTCGAGGGAGATGGCGAAGGCCTGGCCATCAGTTATTTGCATGGCTACTTTTTGCATGGCTGGTGTATTGGCCATATAGTTAGGCAGCATACCCATGCTTACGGGCTTGCCGCCTTGTATCACCCATAGCTGGTACTGCATACCCTTGGGGGGCTGCGGCATACCGTCTACAGATACATAAGCATCGCCGTGTGTTTTGCTCCAGTACAGGGTAGCTGCCATTGCATGGCCCGGCTGCATGGTGTGCATCACTATGGTTTGCATACCTGTATCCGCCATCATGCTTTTATTTTTCTGGTATTCTGATATAAGGCTGGCGAACTGTTGTTTGGCGGCATTCAACGAATCCATTTGGGCAGTCATCGCCACCTCATTTGCCCTGGTCCTGCTGTTTTGGCTGAAGAGGAAAAAGTTAAGGCCTGCACTGCCTATGAGCGCTATCCATATAGCAGCATACTTCCATTGTGCAGGCTTCCTGTACTCCGGCTGAAAGGGAATTGTCTTAGCCATGTGTGGCTCAGTTGTTTCGGCACCTGTATTTGCCCCGCTGCGCTGTATGGCATCCCATATCTTATCCTGCATACCGGCAGGTGGCTCCACAGCAAGGTTTGAAGATAGCTGGAGCAGGGCATTCTCAATATGGTGCAGTTCCTCGGCAAGCTCAGGATGCGTGGCAATGTTCGCAGCAACCAAAGCTTCTTCCTCGGGAGAAAGTGAGCCAAGGAAGTAAGCTTCCAAAATGCCTGAATCTATGTATTGCCTCGTGTCCACTTTATTATTCGCTTAGTTGTTAAATATTTCTCTTAATTGATGTATGGCATTTCTCATTCTCGTTTTCACGGTGCCCAGCGGAATGCCCAACTCCTTTGATATCTCATCCATCGTATAGCCCTTAAAATAAGCCAAGGTGATGATGGCGCTATACTCAGGGCGCAAACCATCTACCATTTTCCTCAACCCTATTGTGTCTGTTACCTGCTCACTTTTCCTTCCACCGGCCAATATATTTACGGCATCTTCACCTGTTTGGATTTTACCCTTCATTATTTCCCCCTTCGAGCGCAACTTGTCTATCGCAGCATTGCGGGCTATATTGATCATCCAGGTATATATACGGCCTTTGTGCGGGTTATATTGCGCTATGTTGTTCCATATCTTTACAAACACCTCCTGCAGCACATCCTGCCCGGTATGCTCATCGTGTATCACATTCTTTATGGTACCATAAAGCACTGCGGCGTACTGCTTATACAGGTAATTAAAAGCATCCCTGCTTTGCTGCTGAAGCAGCAATACCAGTTCTTCTTCTGTATATGTAGCGGTTATTGGAGGCAATCTTATTTCAAAAGTTTAATGGTGATACTATGTACCTGTTGCAAATGTAATTGTAAAAAATCAGTAAAAACTATTTTGAAAAAAGCATGCGGTAATCAGTACGTACCCTGCCAGCAGTCACATCATCCAGCCGCTTTTTGATGAGGCGCTTCTTAAGCTGCGTGAGATAGTCTATGAATAGTTTGCCTTCTATATGATCATACTCATGCTGTATCACACGGGCTGCAATACCAAAGAATTCCTTTTCCTGGGGTGCAAAATTTTCGTCCAGGTATTTCAGGCGCACCTTGCGCGTACGGGTCACATCTTCGCGCACTTTAGGTATGCTCAGGCAGCCCTCATTGTAAGACCAGGTATCACCGCTTTCCTCTATCACGTAGGCATTGATGAATATCTGCTTCAAAGGTATCTCGCCGGGGTATTTGCGCATGTCCTCGTCATTGAAATCATCAACTATCTGCGCCGTATCTATGATAAAGAGGCGGATAGGCTTATTGATCTGCGGTGCAGCCAGCCCCACCCCATTGCTGTTGTAGAGTGTTTCCCACATGTCGGCCAATAACTTCTGCAACTCCGGGTAATCAGGAGTAATGTCATCACATACTTTTCGCAATACGGCGTTGCCATAGGCAACAATAGGCAATATCATCTTTTTCTATTCTTTATTTTAAGGTCGCAAAGATAAAGCATTTCCCGTAGCGATGCTTTGGCATAGCTGTTCAAATTTCACGTTATTGGGTATGTTGGGTAATTATTTCAACAAAATATTTTATATTTTAGTTATGTTAAAAAATCAACTTATTATGAATCTGCTCATTGAATAGAGGCAAAAAAAAAATACTTATTGATAGGTTGCGTGGCATAGTGTTATTACTACATAACCGACCAAAATTGAAATGTTATGGTACGGAATAAGAATCAGCCCCAGAGCGGGCTGAACGACAGTCGCCAGCAGAATCAGGGCGATAAGCAACAGTTAAAGAACCGTGATCCGCAAATGGATGAACGTGATACTTCTAAGAAAGGCACCGCCAAAACTGCGAACAGCAGAAACAACCGGAGCCTGGGTAAACAGACAGATCACTAAAACAACGGTAATAATCAAAAATGATCAAAGAGGTTTCTCATAACCTCTTTTTTCTTGTTGTTAAGTTTTGTACAGTTAAAAAAAAGATGGTCACTTTTGAGCAAGCATGTCAACTTTATACTAATTTTGAAGCATGAATTACGCAGAAATTACTCAAGATGACCTGTATGACCTCGGATTTGAGCCGGTGGAAACTGAGAACAGCAAATCTATGCACTACGAGAATAAAGAACTGGGCATCACTGTTTGGAAAGGAATGTTTAACCCCAACCCTGAGGCTCGTTTCTGGAAATGTGGTTTTGGGAAAGACAAGATCCAGTTTGAAAGCCTGGAACAACTGAAGGCGTATATGGAAGAACAGAAAGGATAGGCTTTTCCGCGCCGGATAATATCT
The DNA here is from genome assembly GCA_903877645.1 of uncultured Bacteroidota bacterium. GTDB lineage: Bacteria > Bacteroidota > Bacteroidia > Chitinophagales > Chitinophagaceae > Nemorincola. The sequence continues at coordinate 15,775 of CAIRES010000052.1, forward strand.
AAATTTCCTGTTAGCAAGCTTTTTTGCTGTGCGATCGGTCATTTTGAATTATTTATAACCAACCTTGCAATAAAATCAACTGATAGTTAAAAAAAGAGTGGTTTGTACCCATTCTTTTTTTATGCCCCTGATTTTGGCCATTATTTACCTTTTTATATTTGGGAAACCGCGACTATTTAAGTATTTTTACTTGTGAAATCTAAATAATTTGACCCGCTAATCCCATATCTGTGAAAAGACTATTTTTATTACTGTTATGCGCTGTTGTTTCATTCCTTAATGTGAATGGGCAAACAGACTATTTATCGAATACTAATAAGGTTTGGGCATTCGGTTATGGTGCCGGTGTTACTTTTGCCTCGGGCTCCCCGGTAAGTATCGGGACCAGCATCAGCACAAGTGAGGGCTGCGCCAGCGTTAGCGACCCTGTAACAGGTCTTTTGTTGTTTTATACCGATGGTAAGAACGTATATAACAACACCGGTGCTATAATGCCTACAGGCTCTTCTATTGTACCATACTTCACGTCAAGTGCCACGCAAGGCGCATTGATAGTACCTGTACCCGGTATGCCTACGCAGTGGTATGTATTTTCATTAGAGAATGTTTATGGCACTACCAACTATAACCATCTTGCTTACTGCAAAGTAGACATGTCGCTTGCAGCAGGGCTGGGCGATGTAATAGCCTCCACGCGTGACACCCGCATGGACAGCTTGCTGGGAGAAGGGATACGTGCGGTACCTGCCCCCGATTGCAGTATATGGGTGATCACCCACAAAAAAGATTCTGCTGTTTTCCTCGCTTTCCATGTCACGGCGTCCGGCATCAGCCTCACCCCTGTCATCTCCCATGTAGGCTCCTTTTCGGGCATGAACAGCTATGGGCTGGGCGTGATCAAATCCACCCCTGATGGTACAAAACTGGTACAGCAATGCTATAGCTTGGGTTCGGCAGTTGGTACAGAGCTTTACGATTTCAGCGCAGCAACAGGCGTTGTATCCAATTGCAGGGTACTCGACTCGCTGGACAGCCAGTACGGTGCCGAGTTCTCGCCGGATGGCAGTAAACTCTACGCACACCAGGTAACCGGTGGCACACAGATCTACCAATACGATGTAACATTACCTACAGCAGCTGCGATCAGGGGCACAAGAACGCTGGCCGCTTCCAGCACTACAGGCCGATACACCGACCTGAAGCTTGGCCCGGATGGCAAAATGTACTGCGTGAGCATTGGAGGCACCGGGCTGGATGTATTCAATACACCCAACGTGGCCGGAGCAGGATGCGGATTTGTATCTTCTGCTGTTACGATCTCATCGGGCAGTGCAGCTCTTGGCCTGCCCAACCTCGTAGTAGGCACCGGCACTGTTTCTTCCAACTCCCGCGATACAACGGTATGTGTGCCTATTGACGGGCATATTACCTTATACTCTGCCTATACAGGCTCTACTTATTCCTGGTCTACAGGAGCTACTACTTCTTCTATTGCCATTACAGATACCGGCGTTTATACCATATCCGTTGATACCAGTACCAGTGTTGGGTCGGGTGGCTGTAGTGTGATACTGGACAGCATTCATGTAATATTACCACGGGCTGATACTACTATACTTCGTACACCGGTCACCCATTGTACGTTTCCTACTTCGGTATACTTATCTGTACCTGCAGGCAACTTTGGCTACCTGTGGGATAATGGCACCACCGCCACTACCAGGACAGTATCAGCCGCAGCAGGCAGCCGCAAATACTGGGTAAGCTACCACGACTCCTGTTACAATGTAACCATAGATACTATACCTGTTACCATCATCCCGCCGGACACCACCTATGGCACAACGGCCAATGATTCCTTATGCGCCAGTGCAGCTCCTTATACACTCACTGCGCCTGCCGGGTACAACCTTTATAACTGGAGTACCTCTGCCAGTGGCCGGTCTACTACCGTATCTATATCAGGTACATACTGGTCTTATGCAGTTGATACCGTGAGCTGCCATGTGCTGATAGATACGACCAACGTTACCTTCTATCCATTCCCGGGCCTGAACATAGGCAACGATACCGAATTCTGTATCGGCTATTCCATCACGTTATCGTCTGTGCAACCAGCCGGCTCTGCATACCTGTGGAGCGATGGCAGCAATGGCACTTCTATCACAGTCTCCACGTCAGGCACTTACTGGCTGCAGGTGAAAAACGGCTATGGCACAGGCTGTACCAGTACCGATTCTATTCATGTTCTCGTATCGCCTTACCCTGTTGTGGACCTTGGCCCTGATACAGGCAATTGCAGCGGCACACCTATTACGCTCTCCTCATCAGTTTCTTACATCGCACCTGCCTATACCTGGGACGATGGCGAAACAGGGGCTACACGCACTGTGAATCTCACCGGCACCTATTGGCTGAATGTGTTTGTGGCAGGCTGTGGCAGCACCGACTCCGTAAACATCACCATTATTTACGACACATTCACATTGTACAATACAGACACGGCCATTTGCGCAGGCAATGCAGTGCAGGCACATGTTACCGCTAACCCGGCTGCCACATTCCAGTGGATACCAACGGCAGGAGTATCGGCATCAACAACAGCCAGCCCGCTTATCATCGCTGATACTTCGGCGAGGTACCAGGTAAACATTTCGATAGCCGGATGCCCGGTGAAATCAGCTTCCTTCTACATAGATGTGCAGCCCAACCCGGAGGTGTCTATCGGCAACAACAGATTTGTTTGCCAGCACGATACGCTGCACCTTATTGCTTCAGTAACACCATCGTGGTATACGCAATACAGCTACCAATGGTCGCCGGGTACTAACCTCGATGACTCAACTGTACCAAATGTCGTGTACACTTCGCAACTTGGCGATTCATCAAAGATCATTCTTACAGTGACCACACCACGTGGCTGCAAGGGTTCCGACTCTGTATTGATCATGGGCCATCACGGCGATTTTGCATCCATCAGCACAACAGATACCGGTATATGCCCGCACGACCCATTGCAGATCGTGGCATCAGGCGGCGTAGGTTATCACTGGTCGCCGGGACTTTATGTCAGCGATTCCAACAGTGCTGCACCAACCATTAATGCCATTACCAACCAGCACTATACTGTAGTTGTCACCGACCAATACGGATGTACAGATACTGTACGCACTTATGTCTCCGTAAAATCGGGTGCAGTATTATTCCTCGATCCGGATTCGGTGGTTATCTATCCGGGCGAAACTTACCAGATCACACCGCAAACCAACTGCACCCGCTTTTCCTGGTTCCCTACTGCCGGGCTAACCGATGCAAGTATATCTAACCCGGTAGCCTCGCCCGAGATCAGCACAAAGTATGTAGTACATGGCTGGACAGAATGGGGTTGTAGCGCAGTAGACTCGATAGACATTGTAAGCAGTGAAGAATCTTTACTGGCTGTGCCAAATGCTTTCACTCCGGGTAACGGGCCTAACGGTAAATTTGTGATACTGCTAAGGGGCGAAGCTAAACTGAACCACATGCGCATATTCAACCGCTGGGGCACCAAGGTATTTGAATCGGCAGACATCAATGAAGGATGGGATGGCACCTACAATGGTACCGCACAGCCATTTGACGTATATGTGTACGACATAGAAGCTGTGACCAGCACGGGCCGCACCTTCAGTAAGCATGGCAATGTGACGCTGATCAGGTAATGACCCCGGCCCTAAAGGGAGGTGTTATTTCACTTGAGCAGTTTATATTACTCGCAGATAATTAAAAAATTTGTTCTAAAGGATGCGCCAACTTTTGTGAGTTGGCGCTCTTAATTGAACTACTATACTTACCAATAAATATTTTTTTATGATGAAAATTATTTCATTATTCCTATTGCTAAATATTTCGACCTGCATTAAGGCCAATGCTCATAACTTAAATGACGACATTGATAGCATTAAAAATGAAATGCTTTCAATAGTAGATGATAGTCTTTCGAATTATAGTTTTGAAATTGGAATTAAAGAGCAAATTTTAAATAAAATTGACGCTGCAGATTCAATATACAATAGGCATCCTACTTCTAAGGAATACCATATTATTATCAATAACTTCAAGAAATTAGTCTTAGGGTTGATGTCGAATACGAAAATAATATCCGGGATAGGTGAACACGAAATCTACTATATCGATAAAGACTCATTAGTAAAAACAAATAAAATGGTCTGCCCGTTATATCCATTTTGTAATTAACTACTCCAGTTCACTCGGTAAATTGTGCTAAAGTATGTGCCAACTTTTGCGAGTTGGCGCATTTGTTTATAGAATAAGTATGGTTGAATTTAAGCACTATGTATCATTCGCTCCACCGAATTATTCCCATAATCGTAAGGAATATAAGCGAGCGATGGTATTGGGCTGGTAATGATGAGGGCGGCGCGCTTGCCTACCATTATTGTACCCATTTCCTGCTCCAACTCCATCGCTGCTGCGCCATTAATGGTAACTGCATTTATAGCCTCTTCAGGAGTCATCTTCAGTTGTGTGCAGGCTATGGAAAGAAGCAACTGTACATTGCCGGATGGGCAGGAGCCGGGGTTGTAATCTGTTGCGAGGCAAACAGGCAGGTCCGCATCAATGATCTTGCGGGCAGGTTGATATTGGATGCCAAGAAAAAATGCCGCACCCGGCAGCAATGTAGGCATAGTGTTACCATTCTTCAGCGCTTCTATTTCTTTATCGCCTACGCATTCGAGGTGGTCCACACTAAGAGCGTTATGTTTCACGCCCACTTCTACCCCTCCCGAGTGGTGCAATTGGTTGGCATGTATCTTCGGTTTCAATCCATACTTCGATCCGGCCTCCAGCAGACGTTCCGTTTCGGGTATGCCGAAAAAGCCCTGCTCACAAAACACATCCATATAGTCGGCCAACCCCTCACCTGCTACACGAGGCAGCATTTCGTTGATGATGAGGTTGATGTAGCCTTCTTTGTTCTCTCTATATTCCATCGGGTAAGCATGTGCTGCAAGGAAAGATGCTTTGACAGGGATGCCTGCATTTTCCTTCAGCTTCCTGATGACCCGAAGCATTTTCAGCTCCCCTTCTAAGCACAAGCCGTAGCCACTTTTTATTTCAATGGCCCCTGTACCCTGCGCCATTACCTTTTGCAGGCGGATAAAACTCTGGTCATACAATTCACGTTCATCCATTGCATTCAGTTTGCGGGCCGAATTAAGGATACCACCACCGCGCCTTGCAATTTCTTCATAGCTCAGCCCACGTATTCGGTCAACGAATTCTTCGTCGCGTGGCGCAGCAAATACAAGATGGGTATGACTATCGCACCAGGCGGGCAATACCAGCTTACCTGCGGCATTGATCACCTCATCGGCATGCTGCTCCTGCAAGGCACTCATTTCACCGAAGCCTTGTATACGGCCATTTTCGGTCAGCAGCCATGCATTATCTATCGAAGGGAGTACAGCCATATCAGCACCAGCCACCTTGTTACGGGCCTGGTCTCCGGCATATTCCACCTGGCATAGCTGCTTAATATTTATAATGAGTTGGCGCATGATTCAAAAATAAGGCAAGTTGATTACAGCACAAGAGTACACCCAAATTTATACAAAAATGAAAAGTTGATGCGATATTATTTTGTTCTTTTCAGTTAAAAGCAATATTTTTATCCGCACGACCAAGCACCCTTGTAACGTAAGGAAAATCAAAGGATGATTACTATTAACAAGGTGCATTTAAAGATACAGGAGCTGAGCAAAGAACATCCTTACATCCGTGTAGATGATCTCTTGCGTGAATTTACAGAGAACAGGAGTGCCATTATCTGCCACCTGGAACAACTGCGTCACCTCGAGTTTATTTCAGCCGATCATTATGCCACCGGCATTATCCGGCTCACGCTTCATGGCCGGTTGACGATCCCTCCGGCATGATTGCCATTACCCTTCAAATAATTGCAGTTTATGCAGGTTGCGGTACAATCCTTCTTCCAGGTTAATGAGCTCATTGTGGGTACCGCTCTCTTTTACCATACCATCATCCAGTACAATGATCTTATCAGCATTGCGTATGGTAGACAGCCGATGAGCGATCACAAACGAGGTGCGGCCCGCCATCAGGTTTTGAAGGGCATCCTGCACCAGTTGCTCTGATTCAGAATCGAGCGCACTGGTGGCCTCATCCAACAGCAGTATAACAGGGTCTTTAAGAATGGCACGGGCGATAGCTATCCTTTGCCGCTGCCCCCCGGACAGCTTGATACCCCGCTCACCTACCAGCGTAGCATACCCTTCAGGAAAGCTCATAATAAAATCGTGTGCATTCGCTTTCCTTGCTGCGGCTTTTATATCATCTTCATTAGCGCCGGGACGGCCGTAGGCTATGTTCTCCATAATAGAGCCGCCAAATAATAGTATATCCTGCGGCACCAGCGCCATTTGCTTGCGCAACTGCGTGAGCGGGATAGCGTTGCCACTGAGCCCGTCAAAAGATATTGTGCCACTTGTAGGGTCATAAAACCGCAGCAATAAGGATACAATAGTACTCTTGCCTGCCCCGCTCGGCCCTACAATGGCCACCTGCTCGCCGGCCTTTGCCTCAATGCTTACATTTTTGAGTACCTGCATTTCCGGGCGGGATGGATAATGAAAGCTGATCTTACGCAATGATATATTGCCCTTCAGTTTGTATTCATCATTTAGCGGCACGGGTGTTACTGATATGGTTTCGGTATTTTCTTTGAGCAGGTCACGTACACGTTGCGTAGCGCCAAGGGTCTTTTGAAACTGGGAGAACAGCTCAGCGAATCCCGCCATAGTGCCGCCCACAAATGCGGTATATACTACAAAGGCCGTAAGATCGCCAAAGGTGAGTTGCCCATGCTGCATCAGGCCTGCACCATACCACACTACCAGCACTATAGCGCCAAATACGCTAAACAACATAAACGATACAAACAGCCCGCGGAAACGGCCATTCTTGATGGCCAGATTCACCAGCCCGGATATACTCTTATCATACCTCCCTATCTCGTACCACTCATTGGCAAATGCTTTTACATTACTGATGCCTTGCAATGTTTCCTGCACTACAGTACCTGATTCGGCCAGCTTATCCTGTGCCTGGCGGGATAAACCACGAATGAACTTGCCAAATACCAGCGCGATCACTACGATCACCGGCACCACAGAGAGCATAAGCATCGTCATTTTCGGGCTGATCCAGAGAATGAACCCGATGCCTATGATGAGCGTAAGTATCCCTCTTAGCAATTCTGCAAATACACTGGTCACCGCATCCTGTATCTGCGAAACATCTGCAGTCAGGCGGCTGGACAACTCGCCCACCCTGCGCTGTGCAAAAAAGTCCATGGGCATAATGATCATCTTCGCGTAGATCTCTTTACGCATGTCACCTACAGCATGCTCGCCTACATAAGTAAACAAATAGATACGCATAAAAGAGAACAGCATCTGGAATGCCAGTACCCCGATCATAACCAGTGCTATATGGCCGGGTGTGAGTGCAAATGCCCCGGACAGGTCGCCATGTGCGCTATCAATAAGTTTTTTCAGCAAAAACGGGAAAGCCATAGTAGTGGCGCTGGATAAGGCAATAAATATCAGGCCCGTAATGAACACTCCCCTGTAAGGGCGCACATATTTGAATATCGCCAACGCTTCCTTTACTGACTCCTTGCTGATCTTTACCTTGGGCAGGTCATCCTGCTCCTTGCTCCTGTTTCTCGCCATTTATTGAACCTTCTTTTTTTACAAAAATAACCTAACGCTTACTGTAAGACATTACATTTTCGGTAAACAAATAGCTTTTGTCGGTAAGGATACGTGAAGGTTTGCTGTACTTTCATAGTTTTGCGACCCAATTATTCTGCTATGTCTGTAAAACGTGATGCCGCATTAGGATTTATTTTCATCACTATACTTATCGATGTGATCGGGTTTGGCATCATCATACCTGTGCTTCCCGCCCTCATCAGGCAGCTTACCGGCGGCGATATTACCGAAGCAGCACGGTATGGCAGTTGGCTCACTTTTGCATACGCCATCATGCAGTTCCTGTTTTCCCCTGTAATGGGTGGATTGAGCGACCGCTATGGCAGAAGGCCGGTGCTGTTGTTTGCACTGTTGGGGTTGGGTATTGATTATGTATTCCAGGCATTCTCCCCTACCATAGCGCTCTTATTTATTGGACGATTGATAGCAGGGGTTACCGGGGCCAGTTTCACTACAGCCACTGCTTATATAGCCGACATCAGCACACCCGAGAAACGCGCACAGAATTTCGGATTAGTGGGTGTGGCATTCGGCCTGGGCTTCATCATAGGCCCGGGCATTGGTGGCTTATGCAGCGAATGGGGAAAACATATCGGCAATTCCGGTTCTTTTGATTGGTCGGTGCGGCTGCCATTCATCGTGGCTGCCGCATTCAGCCTGCTCAATATGCTTTATGGTTTTTTCGTACTCCCTGAATCCTTGCTGAAAGAGAACCGCCGGAAATTCAACTGGAAGCGGGCCAACCCAATAGGCTCCCTCATGCATTTGCGCAAGTACCCCATCATATCAGGTCTCACTATCTCCTTCTTTCTCATCTATATTGCAGGCCATGCCGTACAATCAAACTGGACGTACTACACCATATATAAGTTTGGATGGAGCAGCCTTACGGTGGGTATATCCTTGTCAGTAGTAGGTGTGCTCATTGCTATTGTACAGGGAGGATTGATACGCATCACTATTCCCAAACTGGGCGAAAAAAACTCGGTGTATGTAGGACTGGCGCTGTATGTAGTGGGCATGACGCTTTTTGCATTCGCCTCCCAAAGCTGGATGATGTTTGTATTTCTCATCCCCTATTGCCTCGGTGGTATTTGCGGCCCGGCATTACAAGGCATCATCTCCAACCAGGTACCTGCCAATGAGCAAGGTGAATTACAAGGAGCACTCACCAGCCTTATAAGTGTCACCTCATTTCTCGGCCCCGTGATCATGAACAACCTTTTCGCCTACTTCACGAGCGACAAAGCCCCGTTCAAATTTTCGGGTATGCCATTCATTGCCGGGGCTTTAATGATGCTGGTGTCCATCTTCTTTGCCATACCCTCGTTAAGGCATTATCATAGGGCAAAACAGGCTGAACAAGTCAAATGATCTTCTCTTATAAACTATACCCAATCGGTAGTGCTGTAATTGTCCCTTTTTATTATCTTCGTTTTATAAAACATACAAATATGACATACCAGGAAAAACATGATGAATTATTGCAAAAAGTCAGTGGATCATGGAACGATCTATTAGAAGATTGTAAAATAGTATCTGCCAATAATGGATTTGGGGATTTTGATTCATTGCCCAAATTCGATAAAGCCTATACCGAATGGCAGGATGCCGCAGGTAAATATACTTATTATATTTCCTGGCTAAAAGGGCAGGGAAGATACGATCCTAATGCGGAGCTTTCCTGACTCCCATAGACCTTCAAAACAGATACTACCAAATACAATTTGTGGTCCTCAATTCAACGGGCATCGCGATAAATAATCGTCAATAATACAGGGAGGGTTCGGTGATCACCGAACCCTCCCTGTATGTTAAAGTATTGATCTCTTATTGTTCTATTACCACATGGAATACCCTGCTTTCATCCCCTGATCGTACACTCAGTATATACATACCATTAGCGACCGCATTGGCGAGTTGCACATGTTCATTGAGCTTGCCGCCTTTAGCCTCTGCGTTATTACGGTATACCACCTGGCCCAGCACATCCGTAAGCTCCAGGCTCACCTGCTGATCTGCCGTTGAAGAAAGAGTTCCTTTCACAGTAAACGCTCCCCTGTTTGGGTTAGGTACAACCATAAAGTCACCGGCTGATGCAGTCACCTGCTGCACACCTACTGTACTCACAGTTACATACACCCATTCAAATGACGTGATCTTGCACAGGCCATTGCTGGTCACCATACAGGTCAGTGAGTCGTCCTTAGGATAACTAAAGTTACTGCCGGTATATACATTGGTAGTAGCTCCCGCGATCGGGTAGCCATTCTTGTACCATTGGTAAGTAGGGTTCACAGCGCCTGCCACAGATGCGGTAAAGGTGGCACTCTGTCCCGGGCCAACCACCGTGCCGGGGCTGGAATTGATCGTCACTACAGGCATTACTGCAGTGTCCACCTCCATCCTCAATGTGGATGAATCAGTTTCCGCAAGGCGGCAATCATAGTCACTCTTCATTGTCACAAACAGCATATCGCCATTGCCGGGTACATAAGTATATAACCCTGCGGCATATCCTGTACCACCGGCCACAGGCATCCCGTTGAGCTGCCAGTGATATATCGGAGAATTGCCTCCGTAAGCAGTTATTGCATTCAGTGTTACAGCGGTACCCTTACATACGGTATCGTCAGGGGTGGCGCTGATGTTCACCGTTGGGTATGCGTATGGGGTTACGATCATGGTCACATGATTGCTCGGCACAGTTGCCGGCGACGGGCAGATCGTGTTACTGAACATAGTAGCCATTACTACGTCGCCATCGGCAGGAATGAATGTATAGGTACTGCCCGATCCTACACCAATGCCATTTACGCTCCAGGTATATGTAGGCGCAGTACCACCGTTAACAGGTACCGGAGTAAACAGCGCTGATGAACCGGCACATACCGTATCCTTTGGCGTGTTGATCGTCACAGATGGGGTTACCGTTGGTATCACGACAACATTTGCAGTACCCGCCATATTGACGCTGCAACCGGTTGATGAGCTGATGCCCACCACATGGTAACTGCCTGCAACTGTCTGCATTCCGAAGCCAAGCACAGCGCCTGTACCCAGGTAGGTACCCGCAGCGGTTGAGCCATGATACAGCAAATAGTTTACTCCTGTGCTGGAGCCATCAAGGCCCACAGCCACGCCTGCACCTTCTGCACAGTAACTGCCGCCACCTGTTACATTATAGATATTCGGCAGTGGCTGCACATATACTGTAGTGATCGCATAGCAACCGCCCGGATAAATAAAGCAAATGATCCCAACACTGCCCAAACTATGGCCGGTGACTACTCCTGCACCATCTATTGTTGCGATAGCAGGATTGGTACTTACCCATGTATCACCGGGTATGTCTTCATGCAATGTACTCGTGCTGCCAATACAAACATTTGACGATCCTGTGATCGGTGTTGGTTGCGGATTTACTTTTACAGGGAAATTCACAAAGCAGCTATAGCTGTTGGTATAGATCACATTAGTATGCCCACCCGGATTCACACCCGTGAGATCACCGGAAGAGGCAATAGTAGCTATCGCAGATGATCCTGTACTCCATGTACCTGCTGATGCACTGGAATAAGTAACGGTAGAAAGTGCGCATAACGAATCAGGGCCATTGATCGGAGCCGGTATCGGGTTCACGGTCACTGTTACTGTTTTCGAGCAGCCGCTGCCTAGTGAATACGTAATATCAGCAGTGGCAGGAATAGTGCTGCCCGTGATGATACCGGTAACTACACCGCTCGTTGCATCCACATCTGCAACTGTATAATCACTGGAGGCCCATGTACCGCCCGATATACCATCACTCAAATGAGTGGCTTGTCCCTGGCAAACAATTAATGCCCCGCTGATAGGTGTTGGCTGAGGATTAACGGTCACTACAATTGTAGCCACACAGCCCGAAGGTGGCGTATATACAATAGTTGCCGTACCCAGTGCCAGGCCCGACACCACACCGGCACTGCTCACAGGGGCTATAGAAGTCCTGCTGCTGCTCCAGCTACCACTCGGGGTGGCATCTGCAAGCGCAGTGGTGCTGCCGATACATACCTGCGGATTGCCGGTGATGGGATCCGAAGGAGGATTAACAAATACTGTTGTATTCACGAAACAACCTGTTGGCAAGGTATATGTGATGGTTGCTGATGTTGGTGCGATCCCTGTGAGCAAGCCGCTCAACGAACCTATAGTGGCTACAGTCTCGTCGCTACTCATCCAGGCACCTCCACCCGATACATAAAGTGTCATAGACTGGCCCGGACATAATGCCGGTAAAGAAGGAATCGCTGATGGCAAAGGATTAACGGTAAAGCCGTGCGTTACAGGGCAACCACTCAGTGGCGTAAATGTAATAGTAGCAGGACCATAAGCGTAACCGGTCACATCACCCGATCCATCAACAACGGCTATCGTAGTATTACTGCTACCCCATGTACCGGGGGTAGATGCATCGGACAAAGTAACTGTGCCACCCTGGCATACTGTGAAGATACCCGTGATAGGCGCCGGCAATGAATCCACATTGATCGTTGTTGTAGTAAGGCAACCCGTAGGCAATGTATAAGTGATGGTAGCCGTACCAATAGACACACCATTCACCACACCGCTGGTCAGCCCTATACTGGCAGTTGTGGGTGCGCTACTCAGCCAGGTACCGCCCCCGGCATCTGTAAGGGTTACAAACTGGCCGATGCAAACCGCTGCAGGGCCTGATACGGGCAATGGTAATGGTTCTATGATCACTGTTTTAGATACAGGGCATGAAGTGACAGGCGCTGCATAAGTGATCACTAATGATGTGGGTACGGTCACAGTACCTGCCGTCAATACGCCGGTGGCAGCATTGATGGGGCCTGCCGTAGTATTGCTGCTGGCCCATGTTCCGCCTGTAGGCGTGCTGGTATATCCCGCAAAATTACCTGAGCAAATAGTGCCGGGGCCTAAGATCGGCGATGGCGCGGCATTAACGGTAATGACTCGTGTAGCAGTACAACCTGTTGGCAGATCATAGCTGATCGTAACACTTCCTGCCCCCGTACCCGTCACTTCACCACCTATACTCACTGTTGCTTTAGATACATCACTGCTGCTCCAGGCACCACCGATGGTGGTATCACTAAGCATGATGGACTGACCTACGCAAACTGTAATCGGCCCGATAATTGGCGATATGGGATCAACAACTACCGGCGCGAATGTGTAACAACCTGCGGCGCCATAAGTAATAATAACGGTACCCGAAGCAATACCTGTGAAAGTACCTGTTGTACTGACAATACCTACTGCCGGATCTCCGCTACTCCATGTACCACCTCTCGATGTATCGGTAAGTGTAATGGGCTGCCCTACACATGCCCTTGAAGGAACTGTGATAGGAGCAGGTGCGGCGATCACGCCAAATGGATAGGTTACTGAGCAGCCGGCAAGAGTATAATCTATTGTCACACTGCCTACGCTACTACCGGTTACAACACCTGAGGTAGCCACAATAGGCGCAATAGCTGTATTGCTGCTGCTCCAGGTACCACCTGAAGTGGCATCATTGAGAATAGCAGTATTGTAAATACATATACTGGATGGGCCGGTGATCATTGCCGGGCTTACATTCACTGTAACCGGCGATGTGGTGATACACCCAAATGCAGAACTGTACGTAATCGTTGTTGTACCCGAAGACAGGCCCGTAAAATGGCCGCCTGCGTCAATCGTACCTGTTACAGGCACACTACTGCTCCAGGTGCCACCGGTAGTCGCGTCACCAAATATGATCCCGCCCCCCTGGCATACGTGCGATGGCCCCGATATTGCCGCAGGGAAAGGATAAACAGTAACTATTAATGACACAGCACAACCCGCTACTGAATAAGTGACCGTAACCGCGGTAGCCGTACTAACAGCCCCACCGGTAAGGGTTGCCGAACCCGAAGTACCCGAAATAGATGCCGAACCGGATGAAACACTCCACGTGCCACCTGCTGTGATGTCGGTAAGTGTGATACCTGATCCACGGCATACTTGTGTGGGCCCTGCAATAGCTGCCGGTATGGCATTTACAGTTATCGTTAAAAATACAGGGCATCCTTGTGTGTAAGAAATGGTATCCACCCCCGATAATGTAGCTGAAGCAGTAACGGTTCCTGAAAGCGAACCAATAGTGGCCAGTGCCGGATATGAAGAACTCCACACACCACCACCTGTGCGGTCTGTTTCGGTAACAGAAGTGCCCTGGCATAGTGCCGAAGGCCCTACGATTGCCGCAGGACTTGGATTGATGGTAATCGTAGACACTACAGTACAACCGGTTCCCAGCGAATAAGTAATGGAATCAATACCCGAAAATGAAGATGAAGCGTAGAACACACCTGACGAAACCCCTATGGTACCAAATGTTGCAGGTGATGATGACCACGAGCCACCAGCCACTACATCAGACAAAGTATCGGTAAGGCCCTCACATACTACCGTCCGTCCAAGTATTGCAGATGGCGATGGGCTCACTGTAACCGTAACACTGGCGCTGCAACCAGATGCCACATAAGTGATCAGCGTAGTGCTGCCCGATATATGGCCGGTAACCACACCTGTACCTCCGCCTGCACCTACGATAGAAGCCACAGATGGTAAACTGCTGGCCCAGGTACCGCCGGTAACTGATGCCGATTCTGTGATCGTGGAGCCTACACATACTGCAGTTGGCCCACTGATCACCGGTGTTGGCGTTACGGTAATAGTGGCAGTGCCACCCATGGTGCGTGTGCAGCCGGTGGTAGTATTGGTAGCCATTACAGTATACACCCCGCCCGTAGTGAACGGGCCAAGGCAAATAGGGCCACCTGTGCCTGCCACAGGCGTTCCGTAAGACGTAGCGCCTATATATGCCTGGTAGTTAACACCCGTAGATGAGCCACTCAGGCAGATAGTAAGCCCTGCCCCACCTGAGCAATAACTGCCTGTACCTGATGTGATGGTATATGATGTTGGTAAAGGGTTGACGCTAATAACTGCACTTCCAGACATTGGTATACTGCAACCAGTGCCGGGTATTGTCGCAACAACCGTATAGGTGCCAACAACAGTGCGCGTGCCAAAAGAAAGAGCACCACCGGTTCCTGCTATTGGTGAGCCTGATGGCGTACCGCTGATATACAGTTGATAATTGACCCCGGCAGATGATCCGCTGAGCCCTACTGTAACGCCTGTACCACCTGAGCAATAGGCGCCGCCGCCGGTGACCACAAATACTACAGGAAGTGGATTTACGGTAAACGTCGCAGTACGGCTACAGCCTGTTGG
This sequence comes from uncultured Bacteroidota bacterium, assembly GCA_903877645.1. GTDB lineage: Bacteria > Bacteroidota > Bacteroidia > Chitinophagales > Chitinophagaceae > Nemorincola. The sequence continues at coordinate 30,870 of CAIRES010000052.1, forward strand.
TAATACAAAAATGATGGCCGTAGTACCCGCAGAGATACCCGTAACAATACCGGTAGATGAACCCACCGTTGCCACACCTGTAGCGCTGCTCGTCCAGGTACCTGCTCCATCGCTAAGTGTAGTAGTAGCGCCTTCGCATACATGCAATGTACCAAGTATCGCACCGGGCAGCGGGTTTACCGTTACCGGTATGGTAGCAGAACACCCTATACCTACCGAATAGGTAACCAGGTCAATTCCTGTGGCCACACCTGTGAATACACCTGTGGTAGCCACAATTGTGCCGGGGCCGGCCGAAGCAGTCCAGGACCCACCGGGGGTAGCATCAAAAAGTGATGTGGTACTCCCGATACATACATATGGCACACCCGTTATACTCAATGGAGATGAGTTCACGGTCACCACTGCAAGGGCATAACATCCCGTAATCGTGGCTGTATAAGTAATAGTAGCCGTACCCGGACCCGATACGCCGGTAAGTATGCCGGTAGTAGGTGTTATGGAAGCTGTACCCGAAGCACTGCTCAGCCATGTACCCGGCGTAGTCGCATCTGCAAGCGGCGTGGTAGACCCCACACACAAACTCATGAGCCCGGTAATAGCCGCAGGTAATGGATTAACGAGCATGGATTGCGTCACATAACAACCCGATGATGTGGTATATGTGATCGTCACAGTACCTGTAGCCACACCCGTCACCACACCTGATGAAGAGCCTACTGAGGCCTTAGTAGCATCGCTGCTCGTCCAGATGCCACCGGTAGTTGCATCGGTCAATGTAGTGGTTGCGCCAATACATACCCTTGTCGCACCGGATATTGCCGCCGGGGTCGGGTTCACGGTAAATGATTCCGAAACAGAGCAACTGCTGCTGGAGCTCGTATAAGATATAGTAGCCACGCCCACTGTAAGGCCATCTACCTCACCTGTGGATGGGTTAACATTGGCAATAGAATAATCGCTGCTGGTCCAGTAGCCTGCGGATGTATCTGACAGAAAAACACTACTGCCTAAACATACATAGGGTGTGCCGGTGATAGCGCCGGGCTGAGGCGACACCACCATACTGAACGTACCGTAACAGCCGGTAGGTAACGTATAGGTGATCGTTACCGGGCCACTGCCCACACCAACCACGATGCCGGATACAGCTCCTACTGTGGCCTTGGTAATATCACTGCTCGTCCAGGCGCCACCGGATGGATAAGACACCAACGGATCTGAATCGCCAACACAAACAGCGGTTGTGCCCGTGATACTCGGAACACCGTTCACAGTAATTGTCTTCACTGAAAAACAACCGCCGGGCATGGTATAAGTAATGACCGCCGTACCGCCCGCAAGGCCGGTCACTACGCCTGTAGTAGCACCTACCGATACATAGCCCGTATAGGCGCTGCTCCAGGTGCCGCCCGGTGTAGCATCGGTATACGTATTGGAAAAACCGACACACAAGGTAGAAAATCCACTGATGGCTGATGGAGAAGCATTTACAGTGATGGGAGCTGTTGCATAGCAACTACCATAAAAATAAGTGATGATGGCCGTGCCCGTTGATGCACCCGTAACTACTCCTGTACTGGCACCAACCCCCGCTATCCCGGAGGCGCTGCTCACCCAGACCCCACCGGTTGGACTACCCGAAAATGTAGTGGTGGCTCCGCTACAGACTGCAGACGAACCCGAAACTGTTGGCGTGGTATTGACTGTGACGACCGCAGTCGTGGAGCACGCCCCGCCGGGTACCGTATAGGTTATCGTTGATGTACCGGGAGATATACCGGTAACTATACCCGTTGACCCGATACTGGCAATACCACCACTGCCACTGCTCCAGTGCCCGCCAGATGTGGCATCAGATAACGCAGTTGTAGACCCTGCGCATACATTGAGCGTACCCGTAATGGAGGCCGGAGGGCTAAATAAGAATAGCTCTATAGGCGCACTTGTAGCACTGAGTGAACTCACAGTACACGTCATGATACAGCGGTAATAAACCGTTGACGTTACTGTAGCCGTATAACTATTAGCAGTAGCGCCCGAAACGTCTGTCCAGGTACTGCCTGTAGGCGATGATTGCCAGTCGTAAGCAAGGCCTGTACCCAAACTGGAGGTAGGCAAAGAAAGTATGGAAGTATAAGTGCTGCAACCTGAATCTACAGTAGCTACTACAGTACCGGTAGAAGGCGTGCCGCTGCATTGGTTGGACCATCTGTATGTTTGGCCATTGGCCGGTGATGAAGAAAGACTTGTTGTAAAGGTTGAAGATGAAGGTGTTGGTGAAGAACCTACTCCATTAAGCGTTTGCCAGTCAGACGTGCTATTTGCTATACCAACTGTAGCAGTTGTGCCCGAATATGTGGAGGCACCATAAACAAAGTCAATGACACCACTTGATTCATATAGCTTAATCTGAAAGTTAGCAGGACAATAAACACAAGCTGAACCATATAGATAAGTTCCAAAATCTTTCCATTCAAATGTAAATATCCTGTTAGGGGAAGTGCCGGTAGTTAAATAATATGCTGTACTGGGTATTGTACTAAACCCTTCAAGATCATCCCAATATGCCATAAGCATTCCTGCACCAGTAATGGAACTTGACGTATTAGTCCACACAATACTTGTTGAATTGGCTAAAGATATCCAACCATTTGAACAAGCTGATAATTGAGTATAATTGGTGCCGCAAAAATTAAACGTAAAGCCTATTGGGATACTAGCTACTGTATAATCATCACCGATAATTGCTACACTTGTGCCAGAACTTGATATACTGGAATACGTACTTGAAAATGCAGAAAAAGTATACGATGCTGCCGTTATTGCATAACCTGAAAAACTGAATAGGGTCGCTAAAATAAATAAGTAGAGTCTTTTCATACTAACGGGTTGTTTAATAGTTGAGAGATAGAGTTCATTTTGCTGTATCGTAAAGTTAATAAAATAATACGACAACCACAAAATTTAGATAATAATAAAAAAAAATACCGAGAACGTCATTTCTGCGTACTTATTCGCTGCGCCAGCCCATTGGCCCAGGCTATCATCAGGCCCTTTTCTGCATCTGTCAGCACCGCGTCTTTGTGTATCCAGGTATAGCTGTCCAGGGGCATACCACCTTCCGTTATTTCCTTGGCGCAGCCCTTTAGCCTTTTCACCTGCTTGGCTACCGGCATTTTGCCAAATTC
>CAIRES010000053.1 GCA_903877645.1 uncultured Bacteroidota bacterium
GAAACAGAGGCACATATAGATTTTTTAAAAATGCAGCAGCTCGACGGTGATAGCATCCTGGCGAACGCAAGTAACCTGTATGATCAATGGCCTCTGCTCGATGACGTTGCTAAACGCAACGTCATCGAGCAGATCACGAATTTGATTGAGATTTCAAATGAAGAAATCACAATAAAATTCAGCTACGTACCTACGCTTCCATTAAATCCACCAACTTCCCAACACAACGTCAGGGATTCATAGAAGCTATGAGCATAAAGCTGGCCGGGAAGTCCATACTTACCTTGGCGCGCGATATGGATACTCTGCGCTCTTCCATAGGTTGGCGCATTACTTCGAGCGCAGAGCGTTTGAATTCGGGCAGCTCATCAAGAAAGAGGACACCATTGTGTGCCAGGGATATTTCGCCGGGTTGGGGTATGCCCCCGCCACCTACAAGGGCGGCGTCACTGATGGTATGGTGCGGCGAGCGGAATGGGCGCTGCGCCACCAGTGATGTATTGCCGGGTAGCTTGCCTGCTACTGAGTGTATTTTGGTGGTTTCGAGCGCTTCGTGCAGGGTAAGTGGAGGTAATATAGTAGGCAGGCGCTTGGCCAGCATGGTTTTGCCGGCGCCGGGCGGCCCTATGAGTATTGCGTTGTGACCACCTGCTGCTGCTATCTCCAGTGCACGCTTTACATTTTCCTGCCCTTTTACGTCGTCAAAGTCTATCTCGAAATGGCTTTGTGCGTCATAGAATTCTTCGCGGGTGTTTACTTTGACAGGCTTGAGATCTGATGTGCCATTAAAGAAGTCGATCACCTCTTTTATGTGTGTCACGCCGTAAACGTCGAGGTTATTGACCAGGGCTGCTTCGCGTGCATTCTCTTTGGGCACAAACAGGCCTTTGAATTTTTCAGCCCTCGTTTGTATGGCTATGGGCAGTGCCCCTTTTATTGCTTTTACCTCACCATCGAGCGACAACTCGCCCATGATGACGTATTCATGAAAGCGATCAGAAGGCATCTGGTTTGTGGAACCGAGGAAGCCGAGGGCTATAGGCAGGTCATACGCAGCGCCGGCCTTTTTAATATCGGCAGGGGCCATGTTCACCACCATACGATGGCGCGGGCGGTCGTAGCCGGTATTTTGTATAGCTGAGATGACCCTATCCTTACTTTCTTTCACTGCATTATCCGGTAGGCCCACTATAAATACTCCAAACTCGCCTCCCGGTGTATCCACCTCAATGGTGATGGTAATTGCATCCACTCCGTATACCGCGCTGCCGAATAATTTTACTAACATCTATTTCCTTAATTAAATACAAATATAACTGCCTGTAACCGGGTTGCCCTTATGTTAAATAAAATTACAAAAATAAATATTTACTTCGCGTACTAACATTTCTTGCCTATGCTACGCCTATATATGTAAGGACCTATTTTAAACCGGCTATAAACCCAATACTATAAACCCAGAAAGACCTATCTATCAAAAGATGCTGTAAACCCTTACCTAAATTCCCTGACCCCCTTATCCTACAAACCTATAAGCCCCTATGCAGGGGCTTTCTTTTTTTTAGAACCTATAGCTCTATACACACGTTTTTAGGCTCTGTGAAGAAACGAAGGGCATCCCAGCCACCTTCCCTGCCCACGCCGCTGCTTTTGAAGCCGCCGAAAGGGGTGCGCAGATCACGAAGCAGCCAGCAATTGACCCATATAATGCCGCTATGCACTTTACCGGCTACGCGGTTGGCACGGCTCACATCTTGTGTCCAGATGGTGGCTGAGAGGCCGTAATCGCTGGTATTGGCCAGCATCAGGGCTTCTTCTTCTGTTTTGAACGATTGCAGGGTTACTACCGGGCCAAAGATCTCTTCCATATTGGTGCGGCAATGAGGGCCAAGGCCTTCTATGATGGTAGGCTCTATGAACAGGCCATGCTCACAACGGCCGGAGCCTTTTACAGCATTACCGCCCAGCAGTACGGTTCCGCCTTCTTCCTTTGCCAGAACAATACAGCTCAATACTTTATCATAATGCAGCTTGCTAACAATAGCGCCCTGGCGGCTGTTGTCGTCAAGCGGATCACCAACGGTAAGCTTTTTGGCACGGGCTATAAACTCTGCTTTGAACTTTTCGTAGATGCTTTCTTCGACAAGTATGCGGCTACCGCACAGACATATCTGCCCCTGGTTGCTGAAGGAAGATTGTAGCGTAGTGCGCATCATCTTGTCCCAATCGCAATCCGCGAAGATGATATTGGGATTTTTACCGCCCAGTTCTAATGATACTTTTTTGAACATGGGCGCAGCTGTAGCGGCGATCTCTTTGCCAGCTCTTGTGCTGCCTGTAAAGGAAATTGCCTTGATCTCTGGATGGGCTACAATGGCAGCGCCACAGCCGGGACCTGTGCCATGCAATATATTGAGCACACCGGGTGGTAGGCCCGCCTTTTGGCAAATGATGCTGAGTAAATATCCGGTCATGGGTGTTACCTCGCTCGGCTTAGCCACCACACAGTTGCCTGCGGCCAGGGCCGGGGCTATCTTCCACGTAAACAGATACAGTGGCAGGTTCCACGGCGAGATACATCCGACCACACCTATTGGTTGGCGTAACGTATAGTTGATGGCCTTGTCTTCCATGTTGTGGCTATCGGTAGAGAAGTGTATGATGCCTGTAGCAAAGAAGCGGAAGTTGCTGGAAGCACGGGGTATATCCACCCGCTTGCTCAGCCATAGTGGCTTGCCGTTATCATTGGTCTCGGCGAGGGCCAGGGCATCCAGATTTTCGTCTATCAGTTCTGCTACGCGGTTGAGTATTTTGAAACGGTCTTCTACAGGCATAGTACTCCACAGGGGAAAGGCTGCCCGTGCCGCACCTACGGCTTCTTCTACATCCTTTATATCGCTGTCGGGTGTCTGGCTATATACCTCGCCGGTAGCGGGATTTATGTTATCTATGTATTTGCCGTTGAGCGGGGCTTGTAAGGTACCCGCTATATAATTGGCAATGTGTGATGGTGCATGCAGATTCATCAAACGAAATTAGGGATTTTGAGCGAAACCCATATACGGATTAGCATTGCCTATATCCACAACAAACAGGCCCCATCGGTTAAGACGGGGCCTGTTTAACACATTTGTAATTCGGTTATTATTCAACAACCACCCTCAATACATTCCTTCCCTGGCTGGTAATAGCCGAGATGAAGTAGATGCCTGCAGGCTGATTGATCGTAATATTCTCCTGCTTATTAGTAGATGTCGTAAATGACTTCACTTTTGCACCAAGGATATTGGTGATCTCTACCTGCACATCTTCGTTGTTGTCAGACAGTATGTTCATGGTAAATGTTCCTTTGTTCGGGTTTGGCGCAATGATGATCTCATTGTTTGCTGATGATACCTGGTTAACACCGGATACCCCATTGATAGTAATAGACAGATCGTTGCTCACTACGCTGGTGTTACATACATCACCGGAAGTAACTGCGCAATTCACCAGCTCGGTACCAGCACTGCCGCTGTTCACAACAAATGTAGGCGTTACAGCACCCGGAACGGGAGTACCGTTCACATACCACTGATAGGTAGGAGATGTAACCGATGAAACCACTATAGCAACCAATGTATCATTCTGACCTGCTGAGGTGATGGTGCCATGTAGCGCATGTATAGATACTGCTATTGGCAGATCGGGCTGCGCGGAAACTACAACGGTATTACTGAATACAGAATCAAGCGTACGGCAGGTAGAGCTGCTGGCCATCATACAATAAACGAGATCGCCTGAGCCGGGCACATAAGAATAATTAGGGCCTGTAGCTACGTTGATGCCATTTTGTGTCCACCTGAAGAAAGGAGGTATGCCGCCATAAATAGAATGAGCAGTAAACGTAACCACTGTACCGGCACATACGAGGCTGCCGGGACTTGCTGTAATAGACACAGCTGGCACTTCTGTAGTATTGACCCTCATGGTAATATTATTGCTCGATACAGTAGCCGGCAACGGACATGCATAGTTGCTGGTGAGCGAGCAATTGATAACATCACCATTAGCAGGTGTGTATAAGAAAGGATTGCCTGTACCCATTGCAGTACCATTCACCGACCACTGATAGGTTGGTGCAGAGCCACCGTTGGCAGGTGTAGCAGTATACGCGGTGAGCGTACCTACACAAACTGTGTCGCCAACCACACCTGTGGATATAGTGACAGCAGGCACCAAAGTAGGATTAACCAATACTGCTACCGTGTCTGATGCAGTTGGTGCCACAAGGCAAGCCAGGCTGGAGGTCATCGTAACAGAAATATGATCGCCTACAGCAGGGGTATGCACAAAGGCCGGAGTTGCGGCTATTATCGTGCCATTGACCCTCCATATATAGGTAGGTGTGCTGCCACCGTTAACGCCGCTGGCTGAATAAGTAACCAGCGTGCCGGGGCATGTAGTGAAACCGGGACTTGCAGTGAAGCTTACTAAAGGAATGACATTGGCATTAACCGTTACCGTTTTGGTAGCTGCCACAGTACCGCAACCATTGGTAACACTATATAAGATAGTATCCACCCCGGCAGTGATACCTGTAACGGTACCACCGGAAATACCTGCAAATGTATTTGAGGCACCCCAGAGGCCACCTAATGTGCCATCAGTTAATACTGTAGAACCACCCGCACACACAGTTGATGCGCCGGATATGGCCGCAGGAGTAGGGAGTGGATTGATAGTAACGGCAAAGGTGGTAAAGGCCGTACCACAGCTCAGTGAAACAGTATACGTTATATCGTCGGTACCGGCAGTAACACCTGTCACCAGGCCGGAAGTAGAAGATACACTTGCATTGGCATTTGCAGCGGTCCATACCCCACTTGGAATTGTGTTGCTGAGGCTTACGTTAGCGCCCTGGCATACGGTGTTGGTACCTGTGATGGTGCCTGCATCGGGTGACGATACTATATTCACAGTAAGTGATGCTATGGCAGTACCACATACGTTGGTAACACTATAAGAAACAACATCAGTACCCACTACATTACCGGTTACTGTACCACTTACAACACTTGTATTTCCGTTAGCCTCAGACCAAGACCCCCCTGCAGCTACATCGGAAAGTACGGTAGTACCTCCTAAACACACGTTTGCAAAACCGGTAACGGTGCCTGCATCGGGTGATGGGTTAATGGTGATCGGGTAAGTGGCATTTGCTGTCCCGCATGAATTGATCACTGTATAAGAGATGACGTCGGTGCCGGCAGTAGCTCCTGCAACAGTGCCGCTTACCACACCAGCGTTTGTATTGAGTGCACTCCATGTGCCACCTGCAGCGCCGTCTGTGAGTACTATTGTTGCAGCAGGACAAACACTGGATGTGCTCCCCGAGATCGTACCTGCATCAGGGAGCGGAAGAACTGTTACCGCATAGGTAGCTGTAGCAGAACCGCAGCTATTACTAACGGTATAAGAAATGAGATCACTACCGGCAGTAGAGCCAGTTACTGTTCCGCTTGTCACAGCAGCATTTCCGGTGGTATTGGTCCATGTACCGCCTAAAGAGCCATCAGTGAGTGTAATACTGGCAGCGACGCATACGTTTGAAGTAGATCCGGTAATGGTACCGGCATTTGGCAGTGGGTTCACGGTTACAGGAAAGGTAACAGATGTGGGGCCACAGGTATTTGTAACGGTATAGGATACCACATCGGCACCTGCTGTAACACCAGTGACGGTTAAGCCTGATATAGAAGCATTACCTGTAGTTGTATTCCAAGACCCACCCAGGGTACCATCAGCCACCAGAAAGCTGTTACCCACGCATATAGGGCTAATACCACCTGTTATTCCGGCAACAGACGGAAGGGGGTTAACTGTTACCGTGATCGTAGTGGTAGCAGTTGCGAAACCATCACTTACCTGTATCGTAAATACGTCAGTTCCACTGTATCCGGTATTGGGCGTATACGTCAGTGTGCCTGTTGGTGATATTATCCCACCATTAGAAGTACCGGTCCCTGTGATGGATAAAACGCCGTGGGAGGCTGATGATGCGATGCCCCATGTTTCTGTTTGGCCTTTATCGGAATCCTGTATCGCCAGAAGGCTGGTAAGACTGAAAGCACTTGCATTCTCACAAATAGAGAATGACTGAGAAGTCCCACCCGTAAAATAAGGGATGCTATTCGGTCTTACGATCCTGATCACGTCATTATTCTTGTCAGAAATATAGAAGTAACGATTATCCGGCTCGATAGCAATAGAAACAGGTGAGTTAAGTTTTACGGCTGCAGCGGTAGCCAGGCTGCCATCACCGGCCCAACCACCCGTACCTGATCCTGCAACTGTAGAAATGATGTGTGAAGTATTGACCATACGTATGCGCTGGTTACTTACATCGGCTATGTACATATTACCCGCCGCATCAAATTTCACATCGGTCGGAAGATTCAACTTGGAAGTTGTGGCTACTACTCCATCAGCAGAATAGCCGGCTGTGCCAGTACCGGCGACAGTATTAATAATGTCTGTACCAGCAGCAATAACTCTTATCCTGTTGTTGGACATGTCTGCAAAGTAAACGTTGCCAGATACGTCAACCGTTAACCCCCTTGGATTATTGATCTTAGTTGTAGTAGCCACAACGCCGTCAGCAACATATCCTCCTGCGCCCGTAATACCTGCTATCGTGCTAATGATCCCGGTACTTACATTCACCATTCTTATCCTGTTGTTGCCGGCATCTGCAAAATAAACATTACCTGCCAGGTCAACAGCTACGCCCCTTGGGCCGCTTATCTCAGCACCAACGGCGGCTGTACCGTCGCCCGTGAAGCCTGCAGTACCAGTACCAGCTATTGTGGTAATGATACCTGTGGTACCATCTACCTTCCGTATTTTGTTATTGGTGCCATCGCCTATATATATGTTGTTAGCAGCATCAACTGCTACACCTACTACACCCACGAACGGACCACCGCCACCCGCACCCAGTTCTGCTGCAGTTGCAGGACTGCCATCACCTATGGAACCACCAGTACCATTTCCAGCTACCGTTGTAACGATACCTGTAACCGCATCGATCTTCCTGATACGTGCATTTCCGTTGTCCGCAATGTATAGATTGCCCGATGCATCGAGCGCTATCATATATTGGCTACTAAATTTCGTAGCAGTTGCCGCTATATTATCTCCACCAAAAGCTGCTGAGCCGGCCGTGCCGGCGATAGTCTGTATTATTTCCTGTGCGCTTGCAGTCACAAAAGACAACACAGTTATTGCGCAGCATAAAATGAGGCGAATTCTTTTCATACGATTATGATTTAATCCCCAATCAAAGAGACGTTAAATTTTACTTACAATATTAGCATAAATATTTTACTATACTATATGCAGATGATTAAAAATCAAACATTATTTTAACCATTACCTAAAACAACAGATAAATAAAATATGATAATGCGTTTATGATTCTTTGATAAGAATATGGGTAAATTAAATACAATAATGGTAGAACTATCTTTGTGTGGTACTTACCTTTGCGCCAAATTAAAAAATTCCTTGCCCGACATCATACAATTATTATCGGATCATATAGCCAACCAGATAGCTGCGGGTGAGGTAATACAGCGCCCGGCATCGGCGGTGAAGGAATTGCTGGAAAACTCGGTAGATGCCGGGGCCACAGAAATACAATTAGTGATCAAGGACGCAGGTAAGGAACTGATACAGGTAATTGATAATGGGAAGGGTATGAGCCCCACCGATGCCCGTATGAGCTTTGAGCGCCACGCGACTTCCAAGATAAAGAACATAGAAGATTTGTTCAAGATACGCACTATGGGTTTCCGGGGCGAGGCGTTAGCCTCTATTGCCGCGGTAACGCAAGTGGAACTGAAAACCCGCCAGGCACATACCGAAACGGGGAGCCGTATAGTAATAGAAAGCACAGAAGTGAAACTACAGGAACCTTGCGCTGTGAACCCCGGCACCAACTTTAGTGTAAAAAACCTTTTTTATAATGTACCCGCCCGCCGCCACTTTTTGAAGAGCGCGACTACTGAGCTGAGGCATATATTGGATGAATTTACAAGGATAGCACTTGCCCACCCCGATGTGAACTTCAGGTTCTGGAACAATGGTACTGAACAATACCACCTGGAGCAGGGGAACTTAAAGACACGTATCGTATCGCTGCTGGGCAACAATTATGAGAAAAACCTGGTGCCTGTTGATGAACGCACTGATGCGCTGAATATAACCGGCTTCATCGGCAAGCCAGAATCTGCTACCCGCACCAGGGGTATGCAGTTTTTCTTTATTAATGGCCGATATATCCGCAATGCCTACCTGAACCATGCTGTGGTGCAGGCTTATGAAGGGCTGATAGAAAAAGAGTCGTTCCCGTTCTATGTACTTTTTATAGAGGTTGACCCATCGCGGGTGGATGTGAATGTGCACCCTACCAAGCAGGAGGTGAAGTTTGAGGATGACAGGATGATGTATTCTTATTTGAATGCGGCAGTACGTCATGCGCTCGCCAGGTATAACATAGCGCCTTCGCTTGATTTTACGCTGAACCCGGAGATACAACAACTGTCATCGGTGCAACAGCCGGTGACCGATAGCAGGCGGGAACAAACAGAGCGTGGGTATTTGTATAATACATTCTCAGATAAAGACCAGGCGCACTTTATAGAGCGTAAAGACAGCCTGCGCAGGTGGAAAGACCTGTATGAAATAGCTAAAACGCCCTTTGAGACCGGGGAGCAAAACACGATACCCTCCAACAGCCATGAAGTGCAGCCCGTGCAAGGTACCATGCAAATGGGACAGGCCAATGAAGAAAAGACCGGCGGCAATATGATGCTGATACAGGGTACTATGCTGGCTACCACAGTGAAATCGGGTATGATGCTGATACATGTGCTACGTGCACAGGAGCGGATATGGTATGAACGGCTGCTGGAAGGATGGAACCAACAGGAAACAGCATCGCAGCAGGTGTTGTTCCCGGTATCTTACGAGCTGGCCCCACAGGATGCCATATTATTGACGGAAGTATTGCCCGACCTCGCCAGGATAGGATTTGACATATCGCCTTTTGGTAAAAGTACCTTTGTGGTGCAGGGCATACCCGCAGGTATGATGCCCGGTGAAGAAAAGCATGTGCTGGATGAAGTAGTAGAGCATCTGAAGCATGAGTCGCCGGATGCCATTACCAAGCGCACCGAGCGGTTGCTGGCGCATATGGCACGACGCCTCTCCCGCAACAAGCACGCCATAATGCAGGCAGAAGGCCAGCAGGCACTCATAGATGAACTGTTTGCCTGTACGCAACCGGAATATACGCCGGATGGCAAGAAGGTATTTGTGATGGTGAAGCGGGAGGAGCTGGAAGGTATGCTGGGGTAGTAATGTCTCAAGCATTCTCGCCGAAAACCGGTGCCCGCCGAGATTACTCGCATTTTATCCAGACATTTGCCAATATCCTATATATATCGAGGTAATTTTTCTTACCTTTGCAGCCATTTATGTCGGCGCTCAAATTTTACCCGTTAACAGTTAAGGATGTAAGGCCCGAAACGGCTGATTGCGTATCTGTATCATTGGAGGTTCCCGGGGAGCTTGCTGAACGATTCCGGTTTGCACCGGGGCAGTACCTCACCTTTCGCAGGCATTTTGATGATGCCGAGGTGCGTAGGTCTTACTCGATATGTGTGAGCCCTAAGGACGGTGAGCTGCGGGTAGCTATCAAAAAGGTAGAACAAGGCAAGTTTTCCACCTTTGCACATGGCGACCTGAAAAAGGGTGATGTGCTGGATGTAATGCCACCAATGGGCAAATTCACGCCGTCCAAGACGGAGAAAACTCATAAGGAATACCTGGCTTTTGCAGCCGGCAGCGGTATCACCCCAATCATGAGCATCATGAAAACAGTGCTGGAAGATGAGCCGAACAGCAGCTTCACGCTGGTATATGGCAACCGATCCCGTAATACCATCATTTTCAAGGAAGCAATTGAGGCATTGAAGAATATATATATGGAGCGCTTGCGTGTGTTTCATGTGTTGAGCCGTGAGTATATGGATATACCCTTATTCAGCGGCCGCCTTGGCGCCGAGAAATGTGAGGCTTTCTGCAAAACCCTAATTGATGTGACTACCACCGATGAAGCCTTCATCTGCGGTCCGGAAGATATGATCCTCTCCATCAGGCAAAAGCTGATAGACCTGGGCATGCCTTCGGCACATGTGCATATAGAGTTATTTACATCTCCAGACCAGCCTAAGGCATCGCACGAAAAATGGGCTGCAAGTCATAAGGGTGATGAGGGGCCGAAGAGCAAAGTAAGCATCAAACTCGATGGCGCTACCTTTGATATGGAAGTACCTTTTGAGGGGGAAAGCATACTGGATGCCGCCTTGAGAAATGGCGCTGACCTGCCTTATGCCTGCAAGGGCGGGGTGTGTTGCACCTGCCGTGCTAAGGTAACCGAGGGCGAGGTGGAAATGGAGGTCAACTACGCCCTGGAACATGATGAAGTGGAAAAAGGCTTTGTACTCACCTGCCAGTCTCATCCCCGCACAGAAAGGGTGGTGATCGATTTTGACGAGCGGTAATATCTTCAGCAAATATTGCTTCTTATTTTCATCCGAATAAAGTTATTTTTGTTTCAGGAAAGACGAACCTTTCCTTTGTCTTTTCGTATGTGTTCATTCCGCCGGATCTCATTAGTTGCGCTTATTATACTCTGCATTGCTTCACGGACCTCTGCCCAGAAAAACAATTTCTCCGGCAGGCAGCATTGGGTGGACAGTGTTTATAGCGCATTGAACGAGGAGGAGCGGATAGGCCAGTTGTTTATGGTCGCGGCTTACTCGGGTGGAAAGAATTATAATGAAGATGCCGTTACCAAACTTATTGCCGCACACCAGGTGGGCGGCCTCATCTTTATGCAGGGTGGCGCAGGCAGGCAGGCAATACTTACCAACCGGTACCAGCACGCGGCACAAACGCCGCTGCTTGTAGCAATGGATGGTGAATGGGGCCTGGGCATGAGGCTGGACAGTGTAAAGAATTTCCCGAGGCAGATGATGCTGGGCGCAACAAGGGACACTGCGCTGATGTATAAGATGGGCACAGCCATTGCCGCTCAATGCAAACGACTGGGTGTGCATATAGACTTCGCGCCCGATGTGGATGTTAATAATAATGCAGCCAACCCCGTGATCAATACCCGCTCCTTCGGGCAGGATAAGGTGTGGGTAGCACGGATGGGTATTGCTTATATGCGCGGATTACAAAACAATGGAGTAATGGCATGCGCCAAACATTTTCCGGGCCACGGCAATACGAGTGTGGATTCACACATGGACCTGCCGGTTGTGCAGCAATCGCTGGCGCAGATGGACACAGTGGAGTTGTATCCGTTCAGACAGATGATCGCTGCCGGTGTAAAAAGCATCATGGTCGCACACCTGCAGATACCTGCACTGGACACTACTGCGCACCTGCCTACCACACTTTCTAAAAATACAGTGACCAACCTTCTTAAAAATAAGCTCGGCTTTACGGGACTTGTGTTCACCGATGCAATGAATATGCAGGGAGTAACGAAATATTTTACTTCCGGTGATGCCGACCTGATGGCCTTTAAAGCGGGCAATGATGTCTTGTTGTTCTCCCAGGATGTACCTACCGCGCTGGCAAAGATCAAAAACGCAATAGACAGCGGCACCATACCGATGAGCGCATTGGAAACCAGCGTAAAAAAGATACTTAATGCAAAATATGATGCAGGGCTGGCTATATGGAAAGACATAGACCCAACCGATATAACCAGTGACCTGAACCAGAGTATAGATCCTATACGCACACAAGTAGCCAAAGGCGCAGTAACCATAGTAAAAGATGATAACAGGATACTGACCAAGCTGAATGAGAACATGCGTATAGGCTATGTAGGTATCAATGCTACAAAATCAACACCGCTTTATGCCGCACTTGATGATGTATTCAATAACATAAAGCCGGAGTGGCTGCCCAAGGGCGCAAGCATGGACAGTGCACAAAAGATACTGGAACATATCTATAAGTATGACGCCACAATAATAGCTGTACACAATCTGAATTTTACACCGGGCGGTAATTATGGCCTTAGTGATGAAGCGCTGGGCTTTTTGCAACAGGCAGCCTGCCGCAACAATGTGATGATCGTGCTGATGGGCAATGCCTATGCCACACAGTATTTTTGCGGCGCCAGTTCCATACTGGTTGGGTATGAAGATGATACCATTACCGAAAATACAGTAGCTGATGTGCTGCTGAAAAAGATAAAAGCCAAAGGAAAGCTGCCTGTTATTGCCTGCGTGAACGGCCAAAGTATATGCCCTGCACCGCCAAGGGCGCCGCTGATAGCAAAGAACGCATCCAATGAATTAAGTAAGACAATATACCCTACTGATGCAGGTGTGGTAAACCAGACTGCACTGGACAGGCTGGACATGTTCATGGCCCGTAATATAGCAGACGGTGTGTTCCCGGGTTGCAGGGTAGTGGGAGCGCGCAACGGCAAGGTATTTTATGATAAGGCATTCGGGTACATGACCTATAGCAAGAAGCAGGCGGTGGATACCAATACGCTATATGATATGGCTTCCTGCACCAAGGTGCTGGCTACGCTAATGGGCGTGATGCGGCTCTATGAACAAGGCAAGCTGGACCTCGATAAGACCATTGCAGACTACCTTCCATCTGCAAAGGGGACAAATAAAGCCAACCTGCGCATTAAAGACCTGCTGTTGCACCAGGCTGGCTTACGGAGCTGGATACCTTTCTTCAGAGCATCAGTAGATAAAGACGGGAAGCCACGAAAGGGGCTTTTCAGCAATATGCCGCAAAAGGGATTTGACATACAGGTAGGAGCTACGCTCTACCTGCGCACCGACTACAAAGACTCTATGTGGAACCAGGTATATGCCAGTCCGCTGGAAAATACCGGCAAGAGCGTATACAGCGATCTAGACTTCTATTTTCTCGCAGCAATAGTGGAGCAGATAACAGGGCAAACAATAGATAAATATGTGGACGAGCAGTTTTACAAGCCTATGGGCCTCAAGCGCATTACCTACCTGCCACTGAAAAAGTTTGATTCGTTACAAATAGCGCCTACCGAGATAGACCTGTTCTTCCGCCACCAGGTGCTAAGAGGCTATGTGCATGATCCCGGTGCAGCTATGCTGGGCGGTGTAGCGGGCCATGCGGGTGTGTTTGCATCGGCTGATGATGTGGCGGCTATTTTCCAGATGTTTTTGAACAGGGGAACTTATGGCACCAAGCGCTATTTCAAGGCTTCAACCGTTGACCTGTTTACCGCTTACCACAGCAAGCTGAGCCATCGCGGGCTGGGTTTCGACAAACCTTTGGCTGATGAAGAAAATGGCGGCCCTGCAGGCGACAGGTGCAGCGGCTATGCCTTCGGGCACCAGGGATTTACAGGTACCTGTGCCTGGGCTGACCCGGCTACTGGTATTGTATTCGTGTTCCTATCCAACAGGGTGTATCCATCTTCCGAGAACACCAAGATCAATAAACTGAATGTGCGCACTACTGCGCAAGACCTCATCTACGAAGCCTTCGACATACCCGTAGACCACAACAGGCCTGCCATATATAGTAGTGAAGTGGGTGTGCCACCCCGACCCTAAAGGGGAAAGTTTGGTTGAATTATTAAAACCTTTGGGGCAACCTCGCCTCAAGCAGAAAAGCGGGACCTGGTGCCGATAGGAAGTTTGGGTTTACTTTCAGTAAGGGGCATTTTTGCTTCCGGCTATTTCCGATATTTTCCGGTTTCTTCCGGTAATTGCAGTAGGGCAGAAACGGCTGTATTGCTTTACTGTAAGGTTATAGCGCTGATTTTTTGAGCAATTTTCCGGTATTACGATCTTGTCTTCCAGTTTGGATTTAATAAGAGGCATTACGCTTATGTTTTTCCCTGTGACTGCCAACGCTGATACCTTACGAATAGTACGCCGATCCATGTATTTGACATAAAGGTCGTACGTGGTATTGACAAGGCAAAATTGAAATTCTATGACAGCGGGCTTTTCGTGCTATGACAGTACGCATCGTGTCTATGACAGAATTTTTTTTCGGGATAAGTTATTGGCCCTTCTGCAATTACACTTTATGAGTTGCAGGGTTTTTCGGAAAGTCTATGTGTAGGGAAAATTTGCTGTTTCTAAAATAAATATAACTGCATTATAAAATAGGTGGCACATTTTCATTGCAAGCGTATCATTTGCCTTTACAACCATAAGGGAATGTTAATTATGGTGAATTACCTTATTATATCCCCCTATGGACTATAAACTATTACAGAATTTTTGCGTTGTTTTATGATCACACACACTCCCATCGCATATGAAATACCTTTTTTGCACCCTGCTATTACTGTGCTCGCTGCACTATTCGTACGCTCAAACCTATACTGTGAAGGGCTCTGTAACGGATACAATGAACAGCACCAAGCTGCAATCTGCCTCCGTTGTTTTTATCCGCACTACAGATTCTGTGATCAGTACATTCACCCGAACAAGACGGGATGGCACATTTGAAGCGCACCTGCCCGCAAAAGGCAAGTACATTATGCGCATCACTTTTCCCAGCTTTGTTGATTATATAGAAGTGGTGTCGATAAACAAAGATGTAACTGTCATGGGGGATATGCCTATGGTGTCGAAGGAGCATCTGCTGAAAGAGTATGTGCTCACACAACAGATAGCCGCCATCAAGATAAAAGGAGATACTACCGAATACATGGCAGATAGCTTCAAGGTGAAAGAAAATGCGACTGTTGAAGACCTGCTGAAAAGACTACCTGGCATACAGGTGGATAAGAACGGACAGATAACGGCGCAGGGTGAAACAGTACAGAAAATACTGGTAGATGGTGAAGAGTTCTTCTCAGATGATCCAAAAGTAGTGACGCAGGGGCTACAGGCCAATGCCGTGCAAAAAGTACAGGTGTATGACAAAAAAAGCGACCAGACAGAATTTACCGGGATAGACGATGGGCAAAAAACAAAGACCATCAACCTGGAACTGAAGGAGGATAAGAAAAAAGGCTACTTCGGAAAGCTGGATGCCGGGGGTGGCACCGATGGCTATTACCAGGAACAGGGTATGCTCAATGCCTTTAAGGGCAAAAGGCAGATCTCGGCATTCGGCATTGTGTCTAACACAGACAAGATAGGACTGGGCTGGCAGGATAAAGACAAATACTCATCGGGCAACGGCACCACAGAAATATCCGATGATGGTGGCATTATGACCACATGGACGGGTGGCGACCAGGATTTTGGCGGATGGGATGGACGATATAACGGGCAGGGATTGCCGCAGACGTGGACAGGCGGTATACATTTTGCCGATAAATGGAATGAAGACAAAGACCATGTTTCGGGCAATTACCGGTATGCACTGCAAAACGTGCAGATAGACGGAGACAACATTGTAGAAAATCTGCGCCCAAATGATACCAGCACGGTGAACAGGACGACAAGCCATCAGTTCAGCAAGGGCGACAGGCATGCTATAGATGCTATGTATGAATGGAAGATAGATAGTAATACTACATTAAAGCTTACAGCCAATGGGGGACTAAAACATACAAATGCCTCACAGCTATTTAACACTATATCCATACTACAGGTGCCTGATGCAACAGACACCTTGTATACCAATACCCGAAACATAGTAAGCGATACGAGATCGGGCTATATAAATGCAGACCTGCTGCTGCGCAAAAAGTTTGCCAAGAAGGGAAGGACACTTTCATTTGATGTAAAAGAAAATTACAAAAAATCAGGGAGCGATGGTACATTTAATTCTACGATCTACCCTGAACTGGGAAGCCCTATTGTTACCGATCAGCATAAAGCCGATAGTAGCAACAGCCTGGCATTTTCAACAAAGCTCACTTACACCGAACCACTCTCGAAGGTAACCTTCCTGGAACTGAACTATGGAGTAACTGTAAATAACAGCACCAGCCAGAATTATTCATTTGATCGCGATAATACGACCAATACCTACTCTAAACTTGATACTACCTACAGCAGCAACTATAAGTACAATATACTTTCCAATCTTGGTGGCGCCAACCTGCGCTTTGTGTACAAGAAATTGAATTTCTCCTTTGGGGGCGATGTATCTAATGCACAATATGAGCAGAAGAACCTGTTCTCAACTGATTCATCCCGCACCTACAGTTATCTGAACTTTTTTCCTAAGGCTACCTTTAAATATAAGATCAGCAACCAGAGTAGTTTCAGCATCAACTACAATGGCAGCACACAACAACCTACGATCACACAGATACAGCCCCTGCGACAGAACACAGACCCTACGAATATTACACAGGGCAACACCAACCTGAAGCAGGAATTCATCAACAGTATAGATGTGCATTATAACGATTACAAAGTGCTCACTAACCGTTATCTATGGATGGGTGGTAATATCAGCTTCATCAATAATGCCATCAGGACATCGCAAAAAACGATATTGAATGTTGATACCACTAAGTATGTGAATGTGAATGGCAACTACACCAGCTGGGGATACGCCGGCTATGGATTTAAATTAACGAAGATAGATATAGAAGTAGGGGTGCATGCCAACCTTAATGCGGACCACATCAACAATTACGTAAACGGGATGGCCAATACCAGTAACAATGACAGTTACACCTTTGGTTTTGACCTGAACAGGAACAAGGACAAAAAGTATGAGTTCCGGTTTGAGCCATCGGTTACCTATAATAACAACACGGCTACCATCAGCACCTTCAGTACCAGGTACTGGACCAACGATAATGAATTTTCAGGGTCGGTGCAATTGCCGGGCAAATTCGAGATAAGCAGTACTGTTGATGTTATCTTCAGGCAGAAAACGATCGTTTTTGATAACAATACCAATGTGATCAAATGGAATGCTTATGTGAGCAAGAAATTCCTGAAGAACAGCCAATTGGAACTGAGGGCATCTGTGTTTGACATCCTCAACCAGAACATTGGCTATAGCCGCAATGCGCAGGGTACTATGATCACGCAGAGTGACTATAACACCATACGCCGGTACGGAATGATCAACGTGATATGGAATTTTACGCACACCCCGGCAGGGGCCGCGGCGCCACCAGCAGGAGGAATTATCATACACAACTAATAATACTACAGAGTATGAAAAAGATATTTTTAGTTATCGCCACTATCATGTGCGCGCACATCGGGGCAAGAGCGCAGTACACCACTACCGGCAAAATTGAATACGAGCGGAAGGTGAATATCTATGCCCAAATGGAAGAGATGGGCGATGAGAACGAATGGTTTGAAAGGATCAAGTCGCAGATACCGAAATTCCAGAGTACATTTTTCGACATGGTCTTTGATACGGCGCGTAGTATTTATAAGCCCGGCAGAGAAGCCCCCGGCGGCAATACCTTCAAAATGTTTGGCGGTGGCCCGGCTACAGAGAATATAGTTCTTACTGACTTTGTTGCCGGCAAAGTGAAAGCCCAAAAAACGATCTATGAGCAAAAGTTCATCGTCGAAGATTCTGCACGCAAAATAGACTGGGTGGTAAAAGATGAGATACGCACCATAGCAGATTTTAAATGCCATAAAGCAGTGGGCCGCATCTGCGATTCGGTTTATGTGGTAGCGTTTTATACAGAGGATATAGTGGCGAGCGGTGGACCGGAGATGTTTGGCGGCCTGCCCGGCATGATACTGGAACTGGCCATACCCCGTCTGCATACCACATGGACGGCAGACAAGGTGGAACTGATCCCACCTAAAGAGACAGACTTTACAATGCCCGAAAAAGGCAAGAAAGTGAATGAGAAGGAGCTGTACGAAACTGTAAAGAGCAGCTTCAAGGACTGGGGCAAAATGGCGCCCAGGAATATCTGGTGGACGGTGTTATAGGCGGCTATCCATATATCTCGACATGCACATCCTTCCTATCGTAGCCTAACTCCAGTATCCGGTGTTTGGCCTCGTCTATCATTTCGCGCCAGCCACAGAGCATAAATGCTGCTGGTGCTTTGTCTTTACAAAGTTCTTCATACACCTGGTGCACATAGCCCTTTCTGCCTTCCCACTGCGCCCGTGATAAAACAGGATGGTAGTGGAAACCGGGCATTTTTTCTTCGAGCCCTCTCAGTTCTTCTTCATAAAGCAGCCCCTCGCGGGTGCGGGTGCCATAGATGAGGTGTATATTCTGATGCGGCGTTTTGTGATGGTGCATATGGAACAGCATACTACGGAATGGCGCTATGCCGGTACCGGTGCATATAAGATACATATCCCGCTCATGCGCGCCGGGTGGCGTAAGAAATACACCCTGCGGCCCTCGAAGTGTAAATGTGCTACCCACCTGTATTTCCTTAAAAATATACTCCGATGCCAGGCCTCCATCCACAAAAGCTATAAGCAATTCTATAACGTTGCTGTCATCGGGCATGGAGGCTATGCTGTAGCTGCGCCAGCGTTTGTTGCGCTGCTCGTGTATGGGCATATCCAGCGTTACAAACTGGCCGGGCTTAAAGTGGAATGACTCTGCCTCGCTGATCTGCACCCAATACCGTCGTGTGTTGGGCGTTGCCTGCTCCATGCGTATTACCGTTCCTGTTTGCCATTGTGGTACCATGTGTGTGGTATAAGTGTATCCTAAAGATACATCAACTATTACACTTCGTAAGCGGTTCCTTCGGCGCTCACCAGCACATTAGGGAAAATGGCAGCAGCCTCTTCGCGGAAAGGCTCCAGCTCTTTGTAGCGTGAGGAGAAATGCCCGAGCAGCAATTGCCTGGCATTGGCCAGCTTGGCCAGTTGCGCTGCCTGCGCGGCAGTGCTGTGGTAGCGCGCCACAGCCTTGGCTTTATCTGCCTCCAGGTAAGTGCATTCGTGGTATATAGTGTCCGCGCCCTGTATCACCGGCAGGTAGGCTTCGCTGTAGAGGGTATCGGCACAGTAGGCATATTTCTTTACGGCGGGGCCATCGGCTGTTACCCATTCATTCTTTACCAGCAGGCCGTCTTTGCGTTCATAGTCTTCGCCTTTTTTCAGGTGCTCGTACCAGGATGAAGGTATTTCGTATTCCCGGCATTTATCGGGTAGTAGCTTTCTGCCCCTTGTTTTGCGCTCTACCAGGAAACCGTGGCATTGTATGCGGTGATCTACCGGGAAACAGGTAACACTGAAAGCGCTATCGTCTACCAGCAGTGCAGTGGTATCGGGCAGAGGATGAAAATAGAAGGGGTAAGACAGCACATTATCGGCCACGGCCAGTATGCTTTCTATGATCGGCTTCAGCGGCCCAGGGGCGTAAAGGTGCAGGGGTGCGGTACGGCCCAGCAGGCTCATGCTCGTAATAAGGCCCGGCAATCCAAAATAATGATCGCCATGCAGGTGGCTGATGAATATATGGTGCATACTGCGCCACCGCAGGTCGTACTTCTGCATCTGTATCTGTGTGCCTTCGCCGCAGTCTATAAGCAGCACCTCGCCATACACAGATACTGCCTGTGCCGTGGGGTGCCTGCCATAAGCGGGTAGCGCCGAATTATTACCAAGTATAGTGACCTTCAAAATCTTAATGTTATTTTTTTACTCCTAAAAATATTATACCAAAAGTATTTTGTTTAATGGAGAAATGGTAACTTGTATATAATTTACGCTCCGGTGGTAAGATAATTTCTGGTTATGATCATGAAGAATATTGCTTTGGTCTTGATGTTATTCACTTGTGCCTCCTTAAAGGCACAAGTGAATTTAGTTAAGAATCCGAGTTTTGAGCAATATTCGGACTGCCCCGATCAATGTGATGAAATAAAATTTGCTACAGGGTGGATGAGTTTAGACAGCGTTTGGACACCACCTGCTTATAAGTATTATCAAGGAGTTCCTGAATTCCTTACAGTATGTGGGACAGCTTGCGGCGCAATTCCATCAAATGGTTTTTGCTACAATTACCCTCATACTGGTAATGGAATGGCAGAAGCATATATGTACGCCGCTCCCACATTTTCAAACGACAGTGGTTACACAAGAGACTATCTACAAGGTCATTTGACAAATACGTTAATTGCCGGCCAGTCTTATTGTGTTACTTTTTACGTTGCTTTAGAGCAAGGTTCTCAATATGCAATTAACCATATTGGAGCTTATTTTGATGATGGATCAATAGATACTACTACTAGTTATCATTTACAGTCAGTTAATGATCAATACATTCCACAGATTGTAGATACTGGTATAATCAGTGATACCATTAATTTTCCTAACATATATTGGACATGGGCTGGTAAGTGGACAAAAATACAAGGAACTTTTACGGCAAATGGTACGGAAAGGTTGATGACGATAGCTAATTTTTTTGATGTAGATCACACACACGCCATTAATATTTATGACACTACTGGTTCAACAATTGACAGTATTACAGGAACTGCAATGTATTTAATTGACGACATAAGCGTAATTAAAACTGATGCTACAATAAATGCAGGTCCTGATAAAGTAATACCGACAGGCAGTGCAGATAGTGTAGTAATTGGGGATACTCTTGATAGCTATTTGCCCACTTACTGGTATGTAAATGGAGTAAAAATAGACAGCAATACCGCATGGATAAAAGTGCATCCTGATACCACTACCACTTATGTCGTAGCATTGGAAAAATGCGGGAGTGAATACACTTATGATACGGTAAAAGTGATAGTTGGAAATGTTTCTTTAATAAGCACACAGAAATCTTTTGAAAATATTTTTGTGTATCCTAATCCTGCCTCAAGTGAAATAGCTGTTGAAAATGCAAAGGGATTATTTTTTCTAATTCGTGATATGCTGGGTAAAGAAGTATATAAAACTACTATTTCTTCTGATAAAGAGATCGTGAATATTGAGGAATTATGTAACGGTATCTACGTTGGTGAAATTACAGATCCGATGACAGGAAGTAAGAAGATTATTAAGATTTTAAAGCAGTAAAAAATCGGCAATGAATGTTATTGACTATACAATCGTAATTGAACCGACGGATTCAGGTTTCTCGGCGTATAGCCCGAACGTACCGGGCTGTATCACAGTTGGCGAAACTGTAGAACAAACAAAACAACACATGGAAGAGGCTATTACCCTTTATCTTGAAGAAGTGTTGAGATCATAATACCCTACTCCTCATTAAAAAGGTCCCTTTCCAGTATTTCCATGCTTATAATGTCTATGGCCTCATCCATACGGGGTGCCAGGTTGATGATAAAGTCCTCATCTTCGTCCCTTATGGCCTTGGTGATCTCGTCATTGGCCTTGGTGTATACAAAAGACAGGTCCATATCATAACTTACACCTTGCAGGGCTATCAGCTCGCTTACACAGGTTTTATCTATTGTTTTACAATTTTCGAGGTCTATAATAAAGTTATTACTGCCGCTTTGCCTCATTTCTTCGCACTTTGCGCCCAGTGCACCTGTCATTTTAGCATCTATTACCTCATTTAGTGGCGTAATTATTGTAAAAGTATCTTTGGTATCAATTTTGAAATCCATTAGTAGCAGTATTTGTACGGTCAACGTTTTTAAGAGCGTTTAAAAATAACAATTCTCTCCAAGACTTTCACTCGTATATATTATAGAGGTGTTTGCCGGTGGCCTTTTATTTATTGATAGCGCTATAAATAATGAGAATACCCAAATACTGATTTGAAATCGTTAACTTTATTCATTAAAAACAAGCTTTATTACGATGGATTCTAATTTCTCACCAAAGGTCAAGGAGATCATTTCTTATAGCCGTGAGGAAGCTTTAAGACTGGGCAATGATTTTATCGGCACAGAACATCTGTTGCTGGGCCTCATCCGCGAAGGCGAAGGTATGGCGCTGAAGGTGCTTCAGACCATGCACGTAGATCTTTTTGAGCTGCGCAAAGAGCTGGAGCTGGCTATCAAAGACAAGAACAACAAACCCCTTGCCAACATCAACAGCCTGCCGCTGACCAAGCAGGCCGAAAAGGTGATCCGTATCACTGTACTGGAGGCCAAGGCGCTGAAAAGCACTACCGTGGAAACCGAGCACCTGATGCTCTCCATCCTGAAAAACAAAGAAAACGTGGCTACGCAGATACTTCATCACTATGAAGTTGATTACGAACGTTTTAAGGGCGAATTGAGCATTCTGCAAGGTGGCACGCCATCGGCAGACTATAACGATCCGGGATCGGAAGAGTTTGATGACGATGACGAACGCCGCCAGTTTCAGCAGCAGCGCAAGCCCGCAGGCAGCGGCGGCGCCACAAAGTCTAAAACACCGGTACTCGATAACTTCGGCAGGGACATTACCAAGTTCGCAGAGCTGGGTACCCTCGATCCTATCGTGGGCCGTGATGAAGAAATCGAGCGTGTATCACAGATACTCTCCCGCCGCAAAAAGAACAATCCTATACTTATAGGTGAGCCGGGTGTGGGTAAAACAGCTATTGTAGAGGGCCTGGCACTGCGCATTGTGCAGCGCAAGGTATCACGCGTGTTGTTTGATAAACGTGTGATCAGCCTTGACCTTGCAGCCCTGGTGGCCGGTACCAAGTACCGTGGCCAGTTTGAAGAACGCATGAAGGCGATCATGAACGAACTGGAAAAGAACCGTGATGTGATCCTGTTCATAGACGAGATACATACGATAGTAGGCGCAGGTGGCGCATCCGGCTCGCTGGATGCTTCCAATATCTTTAAGCCTGCCCTGGCCCGTGGCGACCTCCAGTGCATCGGCGCATCCACACTGGATGAGTACCGCATGTACATTGAAAAGGATGGCGCACTCGACCGTCGTTTCCAGAAGGTATTGATAGAACCACCAAGCGTGGAAGAAACTATTATTATCCTTAACAACATACGCTCCAAGTACGAAGACTTCCATAATGTGATCTATGACGCAGAGTCAATAGAAGCCTGTGTGAAGCTGAGCGACCGCTACATGACCGACCGCCTGCTGCCCGATAAGGCAATAGACGTGATGGACGAAGCCGGAGCGCGTGTACACTTAAAGAATATTAATGTTCCGCAAAATATCCTTGATCTTGAAAAGAAGATCGAAGACATCAAGCAGGAAAAGAATAAGGTGGTGAAGAGCCAGCGCTTTGAAGAAGCTGCCGCGCTACGCGACAGAGAAAAGAGGCTTGGCGAAGAACTGGACCGCGCGAAAGCAGAGTGGGAAGAAGAAGCCAAACACAAACGCTATCCTATTAATGAGGAAGCAATAGCAGAGGTGATCAGTATGATGACCGGCATCCCTGTAATGCGTATGGTAGAAGCCGAAAGCGCGAAACTGCGCCGTATGGACGAAGACCTGAAAGCTAATGTGGTAGGGCAAGACGAGGCCATATCTAAAATCGTAAAGGCTATACAGAGAAACCGGGTTGGCCTCAAAGACCCTCGCAAGCCAATAGGTTCGTTCATCTTCCTGGGCCCAACAGGTGTAGGTAAGACAGAGCTGGCACGCGCACTGGCACGCTATATGTTCGACAGTGAAGACGCATTGATACGTGTGGATATGAGTGAGTACATGGAAAAATTCTCACTCAGCCGCCTGATAGGTGCGCCTCCGGGATATGTAGGCTATGAAGAAGGTGGCCAGCTTACCGAAAAGGTACGCAGGAAACCCTATTCAGTAGTGCTGCTGGATGAGATAGAAAAAGCGCATCCGGATATTTTCAACATCATGCTACAGGTGCTTGATGACGGGCAGCTCACTGATGGCCTTGGCCGCAAGGTCGATTTTAAGAATACCCTCATCATCATGACCTCCAATATTGGCGCACGCCAACTGAAGGACTTTGGTGCAGGCGTGGGATTCTCTACTTCAGCAAAAACCGTAAGTGC
>CAIRES010000054.1 GCA_903877645.1 uncultured Bacteroidota bacterium
TGTATTCTATCATGTTGATGAGGTCTGCAGGCACCTTCATGTATATCTTCATCAGGTCTTCGGCATCCTTCAGGCTGTCATTAAAGTTCTTGAAGAGGATGTATTCAAAAGTGATCTCATTGCCTGTAGCCTGGTAAAAATAATTCAGGGCTTCTACCAGTGCGGCCAGGTTATTGGTCTCATTTATCGGCATGATCTCGTTGCGCTTGCGGTCTGTAGCCGCATGCAGCGATACCGCAAGCTTAAATCGTACCTTATCATCACCCAATTGTTTGATCATCTTGGCCACACCTGCTGTCGACACCGTTATGCGCTTGGGGCTCATAGCCAGTCCGTCTTTCGAGCAGATTCTCTCTATGGCTTTCATCATATTCTTATAGTTGAGCAATGGCTCACCCATACCCATGAATACGATATTGGAAAGATTTTTATTATAGTGCTTTTGCGATAGTTCATTCAGGAGTGTTACTTCATCCACTATCTCGTCAAAATCAAGATTACGCTTGCGGTCCATAAAACCCGTAGCACAAAACTTGCAGGACAGCGAGCAGCCCACCTGCGACGATACACAGGCCGTCATGCGCTTTTCGGTAGGGATCAGTACGCTTTCCACATAAAAGCCGTCATGCAGTTGCAGGCGGTTCTTTATGGTGCCATCACTGCTGTATTGGCTGTGGTGCATTTTTACCTTGGGTATCGAAAACTCCTTCGACAGCTTCTCACGCAGCGCTTTCGAAAGGTTGGTCATGTCATTAATATCTGCGGCAAACTTCTGCCACACCCACTCATGTATCTGTTTTGCCCTGAATTTCGGCTCACCCAGGTCTGCCATCATCTCCTCCAGTTCCGGCAGCGTTATCTCACGAAGATTCTTCATGGCGCGAATGTACGCTATTCGATTAGATTATAAAAATTTAAACTGTTAAAAGGTATTAGTATTCATGTAAGTGGCTCAAGAACGCATCTGACGCTTTAAAAGCGTGCTGATGCTATCTATGTTACACTCCTTTTTCAAAAATTCTTAGCTTTACGCAAAATACACTCATGAAAAAATTCATACGCTTTGTCGTTATACTTATAGCTGTGGTGGTGGCGGGGGTGCTGGTTTTAGGCGTTGTAGAGCCCAAAGAAGTCATCGTTACCCGCAGCATCGTGATCAAGGCGCAGAAAGATGTGGTTTTCGACCAGGTAGTGAAGTTTAAGAACTGGCCCAACTGGAGCCCATGGTACAAAATGGACTCAGATAAGATAAAGATCACCTACCAGGGTACCGATGGCCAGCCCGGCAGCAGCTATCACTGGGAGGGCAGCGACAAAACCGGAGCCGGCGATACAAAGAACATCAGCGTGGACAGCACAAAGATGAATTTCGAGATAGACATCACCCGCCCCACCTCTTTTTCCTCCGAATGCTCGCTCGCAGCCACAGATACCGGCAGCGGCATGACCAAAGTAAAATGGACCTGTAGTGTAAAGATGTCCTTCCCATGGAATGCCTCCTTTGTAGTGATGAACTGGGACAAACTGCTCGGCGACGACTTTGAAGCCGGACTTACCAATATGAAGAAGTATCTCGAAAGCCATACACCACAAATACCCAATATAGAAGTGAAAGAAGTGGACTACCCCGCCCATACTTTTGAGGTCATCCGCAAAACCATTTTTTGGACCGACATCACCAAATTCTGCAATGATGCCTACGATATAGTGGCACAGGACGTAGGCGGCAAGGTAGAAGGCACACAGGTAGGCGTTTACTACACCTGGGACACCATCAATCACCGCACCGATTGCGCTGTAGGCTTCCCGGTATCAGATACCACCATGCCCGTAAAAGGCACCACCTTCATTCACGCTGGTCCTTCAAAGGCCGTAATGGCTGTGCAAAAGGGCGCCTACAACACCTCCATGCAGTACCACAATGCCATCGCCAAATACATGGCCGCCAAAGCTCTGCCCCACACCATGGTAATAGAAGAATACATCACCGGCCCAAAGAATGAAGTAGACACCAATAAGTGGGTGACGAATATTTATTATCTGGAGCAGTAGAAATGGTAAAAACCGCAAAAATGAACAGAAGACTATCAACATACATTAACCTTTGCTTGGTAGTACTATCTTCGTTTTGCCTGACTTCATTCCGGCCTTCCAGGATCAGCAAAAATGATGCGATCAAAATGGCTGAACAATTCATCAAACGTAATGGATACACAACTGCTGCCGCAGACACTTCGACTTATCAGCTCTCCTTTACAATGTATGACAATACTCTTCTTTCTTTGAAACCAAATTATAATACTGACAGTGTCTTAAAACACAGGTATAATACATTTCATCCAAAAGCATTTTGTATTTTATATTATGATAAAGGAGAGACATGGCATGTTGGATTTCTTTTGACAAGCGTAAATATCGGGCAGTTAGATTCGGTTACGAAAAATTCAGATTTACCCGGGCGTGTAGTGAGTGTGGATAGATATGGGGTGCGCGTTGAACATAAAATACCAGCATTTTCAAAATTTGAAAAATTATAGCTGCGATTATACGCACCATATACCACTATAGCATGTAATGCAGCGATTTTAGACTATACTCATATACTAAGACCCTACATAAGATGGTTTATTCCTAAACTTTCCACTTTTAATTATCTTCGCAAGGAATACCTACACCCTGGGCATGAAGTTATCAGTAATTATTGTCAATTATAATGTAAAGTACTTCCTTGAGGTATGCCTTCATTCTGCAATGAAGGCCGCCCATGGTATAGACGCCGAAGTTATAGTTGTGGACAACAATTCTACCGATAACAGTTGCACTATGGTTCGGGAGCGTTTCCCCTCGGTCACGCTCATTGAGAACACAGACAATAAGGGATTTTCCAAAGCCAATAACCAAGGGGTGGCCATTGCCAAAGGGGAATACATACTGTTCCTCAACCCCGATACAGTTATGCCGGAGGACTTCTTCACCAAGACCCTCGCGTACATGGATGCCCACCCACTGGCAGGAGCCCTTGGCCCCCGCCTCATAGACGGCAAGGGACAATTCGCCCCAGATTCCAAAAAGTCATTTCCGTCTCTCTCCGTGGCTATATTTAAGACCACGGGTATCAATAAAATGTTTCCCCGTTCCGTATTTTTCAATAAATACTATGCTGTGCACGTAGACGAGCACCAGACTGCTGCTGTCGATGTACTTTCCGGCTGCTGCATGTTGGTCCGCCGCTCGGCTATGGACAAAGCCGGTGGCCCGTTCGATGAAGACTACTTCATGTACTGCGAGGATGTGGACCTCTCCTATCGCATAGAAAAAGCAGGTTATCAAAACATTTATTATCCCGAGGCAGACCTCATTCACTACAAAGGCGAGAGTACCCGCAAAATGACCCTCTCCTATGTACGCATCTTCAACGAGGCGCTGGTCACTTTTGTAAAAAAGCACTACAGTAAGCAGCAGGCCAATCGCTTTGTGCTGTTCATCAACATAGGCATCGCTCTGCGTGCCGTACTCGGCACATTGAAGCGCGCGCTAAAAGTTCTGCACATGCCCCTGTTCGATGCGCTGGTACTATTGCTGATGCTGTGGGGCATTAAGAATTTCTGGGTCCAGGAGGTGAAGAACATCATGCCCATCCGTCCGGCATCAGTATATGTAACCTTCCCTGTCTACATAGCGCTGTGGCTGCTCTCACTCTATCTCAATGGCGCTTACGATCAGCCTTACCGCGCGCTCAAAGTCACGCGGGGCATGTTGTTTGGCACAGTGGCCATCCTTGCCTACTACGGCCTGCTGCCCCCCGAGTACCGCTACTCGCGCGCCATCATTATCTTCTCCGGCCTTGCGGGTACAGTTACCTTATTGGGCCTGCATGAGATACTTTACCGCATGGGCATACTCCGCTTCATCCCTTATGATAAGCTGCCACGCAAGGCCATCATAGTGGCCGAAGAAAAAGCCTACCACGATACAGCAGCTATCTTGCGCCAGGTACACTATGCACCCGAGCTGTCCGGTCGTGTTAGTCCGCACGAAGCTAAAGACTCAGCCCTTGCTCCCCTGCCCGAAATGAAGCAGTTGCTGTACACTACAGGTGTGAACGAGGTCATTTTCTGTATCAACGGCCTCTCCTACCAGCAGGTATTCCGGGAGATGCAGCATTGCGGCAAGAACTACGAATACAAGATACACCTGCCCGGCAGCCGCAGCTTTGTGGGCAGCAACTCCAGCAGCACTTCCGGCGACCTCTATACTATCGACCGCCGCTTCAATCTTGCCGACTTCTCGCAGGTACGTAATAAGCGCATGATAGATATTGCTGCGTCTGTACTTTTCATTGCTTTGTTCCCTATTACTTTTTTCCTGCTCAAAAAGCCCGCCACATTCTTTGGCAATTGCTTCAGGGTACTGATCGGTAAAATGACCTGGGTGGGCTACAACTTCTGCGACGAAAATAAAGGATTACCGCACCTGCGCAAGGGCGCCACCTACCCCTACAATATCCTCGAAGGCTATGAACCGCCACCTGCCGTAAAAAAGCAGATAGATACCGCCTACGCCCAGCGCTATACTCCGCTTACGGACATCACCCTCATCCTCAAAAATTTCCGCTACCTCGGCGGCGCATAACCTGAAATATTTTTAATATTTTTACGTTAATATACGGTAGCAAGCGTTTTTTGTCTTGTTACCCAAGTATTTGCCCGATATATACGTCTGTTATTAAAACACCACCCTTATGAAGCATTATTGTACACGTCACCGCATTCTTTTTTTGCTCTGCCTCCTGCTATCTGTTTTTACAGCCCGTGCCTCGCACGTAGTGGGCGGAGAAACCACCTACACCTATCTCGGAGACTCCACGTCGGGCGGATTATCATACAGCAAATACCGGATCAGCATCTCTATCTACGAAGATTGCCAGAATGGCCAGCCGGAAGCCATCGCAGAAGATGACCCTGCGTACATCGGGATATACACCGCATCGGGCTCCCTTACCCATCCATTCATTTCCGACAGCATTTTCCACACCTCTGCTGTCTCGGTGCCATCCTCCTTCACAACGGCCTGTGGCAGTTCAGCGCCACTGACCACATGCCTCATCAAAAAAACATTTACCAAAACCTATGCGCTGTTGGCCAACACTTCAGGCTACCTCGTCAGTTACCAGCGTTGTTGCCGCAATGGAAGTATTGTAAACATTCTGAACCCGGATCAAAACGGATGCACCTATTCCTGCAAAATACCACCATCGCCAACATATAACAACAGCGCCGTATTTATCAATTATCCGCCGCAGATCATTTGCCGCGGATTGCCACTGCACTACGATCATTCTGCAACGGATGCAGACGGTGACTCACTGAGTTATAGTTTCCATGCCGCTTTGAACTGTTGCGAGGGTGCCAGCACCGTCAAGCCATTCCCGCCTTTGGGCGGCCCTTTTGATAGTGTCACCTACATCAGCCCGTTTACTTCCGGCGCGCCCATGAGCGGCTCACCTGCCATTACTATAGATCCTGTTACCGGTATCATCACCGGCACACCAAATGCCATCGGGCGCTACCTAGTTACTGTATATTGCTATGAGTGGCGTGCAGGCACATTGATCAATGCCACCAGCAGGGAGTTTCAATTCGTTACTACCGACTGCAGTGCAGATACCTATCATCCGTTTGCGGGCAACGACACCGCTATACTCGAGGGCGACAGCATACACTTCGCAGCTACTGATGGTGCTTCGTTTACGTGGTCGCCGGGCACCTATCTTAGCAGTACCACCATTGCCGATCCCGTCGGCCATTTCCCGGTGGCAGGCCGTTTCACTTACACAGTACATGGTATCAGCGATTCGGGTTGTGTTGGCGACGACATCATCAATGTATCCGTATATCCCTATGCGCAATACATAGTTCCCACAGGCTTTTCTCCACACGCCACAACATATCTCGCACCCATACCAATGAAAAACGTAGTGCTGAGCCGCTTTAAGATATTCAACCGGAAAGGTAACATGGTCTACTCCGGCGGACAAAACGACCCCGGCTGGGACGGCACGTACAACGGCACCAGGCAAGATGCCGGCACCTATTTCTGGGAACTGGAATATACAGACAACAACGGAAAATCAAGACTGGAAAAAGGAGATGTAACATTGATCAGGTAAGAACCGGCAAGCATACTTTTTTGTATTACTTGCAAAAAAATACGCAGGGTAGAACTACTGTTCTAAAGGTACGACCAAGCACCCAATACATAGTAGCCTGAGACACCCTAAAATAGCTATACACTTCCGGTGAGTAAAACGGATATAGCTATACAGTGTATGGGGCTTAACACTAAAACTCCTATACACTTTTGCTTTCTTAACGCTAAAGTAGCCAACATTTTGATTTGTTGTAGTAA
>CAIRES010000055.1 GCA_903877645.1 uncultured Bacteroidota bacterium
AAATCCACAAGCCCAACACCTTTTTTGAATGCCATATATAAAAATTGAAAAGGGTTTCAATTTACACAATTGAAACCCTTTTCCAGTATAGCTTTCACTTAATTTTTACCAACTATTTTTGACCACATTGTCCTTTTTTTAGTGGGGTAAATATGGTAAGAATTACTTCTTGCGATAGTAGATCTGGTCATCAACGAATTCGTTGATGGCCTGGAGCGGGGCGTTAGCCATGCGCTCGTAGATGCGCGATATTTCTATCTGCTCTTTGTTCTCATGTACTTCTTCCAGGTTGTCGCCATGTGTGGAAAATTCATCGAGCTTGCGATGCAACTCTTCCTTCATGGTTACAGATATCTGGTTGGCACGGCGCGATATTACGGCTATAGATTCGTACAGATTGCCCGTTCTTTCTTTCATAGCGATCACATCACGTGTTTCTATGAGTGCGTTCACGGAGCTAAGCGATTTTCTATTGGTGTTGCTCATTGCGTAGTTTTTTTAAGTTATCGTCTGCTGTTGTATAAATTTTTGCTGCGTCCGCAAGGTACTTCGATTGCGGATAATTATCTTTCAGATCGTTGTATGCGCTGATGGTATTGGTATAACGTTCTTCCTGCTTGGCCTCAATACTTTGCTTTGCGTATTTGAACATGGACTTCATGATCATATACTGGTAAAGGTCACTGCTGTGCGAATCCGGAAAGTCGCGCATCACGCTTCTGTAAGCCACTATGGCCGCTTTGAACCTGGCAATATTGAAATACAATTTTGCCGCATCTGCCTTTTTTAGTTCCAGTTTGCCCTTTGATTCATCTATGTACCTGTTGGCCTCTGCTAAGCGCTCTGTCTTCGGATACCTGTTGGTATAAGACTGCATGGCCTCCAGCGCCTTGGTTGTATTCGTTTGGTCGAGCGAATACTTGGGTGCGTATTTATACAGTGCCACCGCACTCATGAACTCACATTCCTCGGCGTCCTTGCTTGTAGGAAAGTATTCCGTGAAGTTCTTGAAATAGTAAGAAGCCTCTACATAATCCTTCAGGTAATAGAACGTATATGCATACTTATAAAAAAGAACTTCATAGTTGCGCGTACTCTTCATGATCGGCATCAACTCCTTGTACAGCTCATTAGCGTGCTGGTAATCTTTCTTGTCGTAATACTCGTTGGCCTTGGACAGCTTATAGTTAACGTCGCTGCTTTTACGGATCTTTTCAAACGGGCCACAAGAGCTCACCATAAAGACACAGGCAAACAAATATAATAAATTCTTCAATCTTATCTGCATACAGGGACGCAAATATATTGAAAAATGCGGGTTCTGCGCCACCTCTTTTGTTAAAAAACGATAAAGTAACAGCCAAAAAGAGGGTCAAATGAGAATATTTATGCTTTATTAGCTAAAACGCCTGTTTTTGCCGAGTCAGTAAAAGATAGATGCAGGCATTTTTTCCTTCAGCAGGCCCGCAGCCTGTGCTTTTTCAAACAGTGTGTTGATGGCTTTGCGGCCAATATCGCCAAGGTCGGTAGTGTAGTCATTTACATAAAGCTGAATGTGCTTACGCATTACCTCTTCCTCCATTTCCTGGGCGTTATTGGTAATAAAGGGAGTTAGCCCGGGGTATCGCTGCCACGACCAGGCAAGGCTGTCTTTAAGTATCTGATCCACGGTAGCACATAGCTCAGGGCTGTAGCTGCGGCGCATCACAATGCCGCCAAGTGGTATGGCTGCCCGGGTGCTTTGCTCCCACCAGTCGCCGAGGTCCATGAGCTTTGTGAGGCCTTTTTTCTGGTAGGTGAACCGGCCCTCGTGAATGATGAGTCCGGCATCATATTCGCCACTGATGACTGCTGCCTCTATCTCGTTAAATACGAGTTCGGTTTTGTTCTTAGCCTGTGGCAACGCTAAAGACAGCAGCAGGTTGGCGGTGGTTTTAAAGCCCGGGATAGCTATCTTGTAGTCCTCCGATTTGCTAAGGTCAAGAGGCTTCATTGCAACCAATAAGGGTCCTACGCCCACACCCAGTGCGCTGCCACTATGCAGCAGGGCGTACTTGTTGACGGTATGCAGGAATGTATTGTAGCTGAGTTTGGTGATGTCCAGTTTCTCCCCGGTAGCCCACATATTCAGCGTCTCCACATCTTCCATTACATAATCGAATGTGATGCCTTTGGTATCTATATGGCCATTGACCATGGCATCAAAAATAAAGGTATCGTTGGGGCAGGGGCTGAAGCCGAGCGTTAATTTCATGGTAAGGAAATGATGGGCAAAGGTATGGAAATAACAACCCCGACCCTAAAGGGAGGTGTTGAGTAAACCAATACTATGCTACAAATGGAGTGTGCTACTACAGCTCTCTACTTTTTACTTTAGACTTTCTACTACAGACCTTCGACTTCTTTAATAAACCCGATCAGCCAGTTATTAAGGTTGTATATCGCCTCCTTCATTTGCCACATGCTTTTATCGCGGGGAGTCACATAGTTGGATATGGCGCGCACCTGTGCGAAGGCAACACCCTCCTGCAGGCAAACGTAATGGAAAGCTGCACCCTCCATGCTTTCTACTGTGGAATGGAATTTTTCGGTACGCAGCTTTATGGTAGGCTCGCTGCCGGAAACGGTATTCACGGTAATGCCCGATACCCTGGGCAGTGTGATGAGCTCATGCACGGGCAACAGTGGGGTATGGAGTTTATTGCCTTTGTGCGGGGGGGCATCAGGCGCAATAAGCCCCATTTCAAAAATATCAAGGTATTGCTCATGGTCTTCGGCGCCAAGGTCGCCATATTGGTCGGATACTACGAAAACGAGGTCGCCCAGTTCGATAGAGCCATCGAAACTCCCCCCCACGCCGGCCTGCAGCACGAGGTCATATCTATTGTTACTGAGGTGCCTGGTGAGGGCGTATGCGGTGGCTATGCTGCCTACACCCGTTATCAGCACTTTGGCGGTAGAGGAGGGGTGTACTTCCCGCAAATGGGCCACAAGCGGGCCTATTTCCATCTCTGTAGCAGCTACTATAAGCAGGTTCATGCCGCAAATAACCTACTTTTTTGTGAAAACCACGCAGTAACCGTAATTTTGCACAAAAATCAGGAATATGGTGTACTTGACGCGTGTGGAGCATTTTAATGCCGCCCATAAATTATACAATGCCTCGTGGAGCAGTGAAGAGAATAAAGAAGTGTTTGGCAAATGCGCCAATGAGAACTGGCATGGGCATAACTATGAGCTGCATGTGACCATAAAGGGTGTACCGCACCCCGAGACAGGATTCATATACAATGCCAAAACACTGGGTGAGTTGATAAAAGATGTGATCGTGGAAAAGGTGGATCACCGCAACCTGAACCTGGATGTGGATTTTATGAAAGGGAAATTCACCAGCGCGGAGAACTTTGCTATGGGCATATGGAACGAGCTGAAGCCGCACATAGAAAAAAGCGATGTGAAGCTGCATGCAGTGAAGCTGATAGAGACACCGAAGATATACGTGGAGTATTTCGGGTAATGAGGCCTCTCCCCCAGCCCTCTCCGAAGTAGAGGGAGATGTAACCCCCTACGCTTTGATCTGATACTATAAAAAAACGCAATGGCATACCACAAGAAAGAGTCTTACGATGAGGATGTGACCAGGAGATTGATGGAGAACTACCGGTCTACAATTGAGCAGATCGGGGAAGACCCTGAGCGCGAAGGGCTTTTAAAGACACCTGAGCGAGTGGCCAAGGCCATGCAGTTCATTACCCAGGGCTATGGTATGAACGCTGCTGATATACTGAACTCGGCCAAATTTCATGAGTCGTATAGCGAGATGGTAGTGGTAAAGAACATAGAGCTGTACTCACTTTGTGAACACCACATGCTGCCTTTCTTTGGCAAAGCACATGTGGCCTACATACCCAATGGAGTGATCACAGGCCTGAGCAAAATAGCCCATGTGGTAGAGTGCTTCAGCCGCAGGCTGCAGGTGCAGGAACGCATGACCCACCAGATACTGGATGTGATACAGGAAACGCTGAACCCACTGGGTGTAGGTGTGGTGATAGAAGCCCAGCACCTGTGTATGATGATGCGCGGTGTACAAAAGCAGAATAGTGTGACCACCACATCAGCTTTCAGTGGCCAGTTCATGAAAAACGAAACGCGGTCAGAGTTTTTGAAGCTGATCTCGCATGATTTGTCTTAAAAACCCCGGCCCTAAAGGGAGATGTTACTTCGTCATAAGATTATTGAAAAAAGGAAATTTGGATTACCTTTGCCATCCCCTAATAACACGAAACTTAAAAGTTTCGGGAAGTAGCGCAGCCCGGTAGCGTACATGGCTGGGGGTCATGTGGTCGCAGGTTCGAATCCTGTCTTCCCGACATAAGAAGCTCAACAGCAATGTTGGGCTTTTTTATTGATTAAACCTTATTTTTGTATAAAGCGATATTATGAAAGGAGTAGATTTTATCACGGATGACAAAAACAGGAGAAAAGCTGTGATCATTGAAATAAAGACCATTGAGCGACATCCTGAAGAAGTGGAAGACCTGATAGATATTATTGTTGCAGAATCACGCAGGGATGAGCCTAAACGTAGCTGGGACGATGTAAAAAAATCGTTGAGAAAGAAAGGCAAGCTTTGATGTACAAGATAATCATCAGCAATAGCGCAGAAAAGGATATGGAAGCTCCCTTCAATAGCTTTGAAGAAGGTAGAAATTGCGATTGATCATCTTTCTGAAGAACCCAGGCCCGCAGGCTGTAAGAAACTAAAGGGATCTTACGAAAATTTGTGGCGGATACGTGTAGGCGATTACAGGGTTATTTACTCAATAGCAGATAAAATTGAAGTCATAGATGTCAGGAGAGTAAGGCACCGGAAGGACGTTTACGAGTAATCTATCCAAATAATTGAGAGCTAAAGAAACAGACCGCGTGCCGCCATAGCTTTAGCGGAGGGGCAGCGAAGAGCGATGTGGCTTGCGCTCTTTTGCTTTGCAGGTTGTTGGTCAGAAATAAGACCAACAACGGCGGAAACAAATGATTGTTTCAAAAATAACTTCGATGGAACGAATAAGGACACGCTATAATCAGTGATATTAGTTTAATTTCATAAAATACAATTCGGAAGTAGTTAGATTTGTAACACGTTAAGATAGTTCACATTGTTACTTTCCAAAAAAGATATGCTTTTTATGAGTCAGGATAATAAATTCATTTGGGAATGTGTACTAATCTTTGGAGGTATTTATACTGCATTGCGAATATTATTGAAAACGTTGTGGAAGGAGTTGTGGAATCCCAGGAATCAAGTTTTCAGAAAATCGGTTATACTGAATAACCAAACAGCTTCTCCACTAGCTCGTATTAAATTCCAGGCAGCCCTTATTTTTATGTTGGAAGATCATTAAGATCAATGTTCGATAACCACATGTACTGTACTGTACTCATTGGCAGTGCGTATCGTGAGCAGATACATGCCATTAGCCAGTGTACCTGCCGATATGGTTTCATTGATCGCACCGTTTTGAGCGGTCGTCTTGTTGCTAAATACTTTTTGCCCGAGTATATCGGTGATCTCTATCGCAATCTCTTCGTCAACGCCAGCAGCAGTCTGGCCTTTTACCGTAAATACACCTTTACCGGGGTTCGGGAATACGCTGAATTTATTACCTGTTGTTACCTGGCCCACACCTGTATGATCTACAGGGTTCACGGTGATGGTCACTGTGTTTGATCCACTACTACTGCATGCGCCGCTACCCGTTACAATGCAAGTATACGTATCGCCATTGGTAATACCTGTAGCAAGGTAGGTAGCATTCGTGGCACCTGTTATGGTTATGCCATTCTGCTCCCATTGATAGGTTAGGCCGATGCCGGTGGCGCTTGCGGTCAGCGTTATAGCGGTGCCGGTAGTGATGGTAGTGCCGGGGTTGGCAGCGATGGTAACAGTTGGAGCAACAATCGTATTTACAGTCATAGCCACCAAATCTGAAGCAGTGGCGGGGAATGCGCAGGCATCACTGCTGGTGAGCGTAGCCGCAACCCTATCTCCGTTTGCAGGGGTATACGAATAAGATGATGCGGTTGAACTTACAGTCGATCCGTTTACCATCCAATGATAAACAGGTGCTGTACCGCCATTCACAGGGCTTGCGTTAAAAGTAACAGGGGTGCCTGCGCACACTACATTACCAGGTGTGGCAGCTACACTTACGCCAGGGGTTTCTAATGAAACAGGTGTGACTACGGCGGTGCCGGCCATATTGGCCGCGCAAAGCGTCGTATTGTTGGTCGCCACAATGGTATAGGCCCCCGGTGCAACATGCAGCCCAAAATCAAGCGCGCTGCCAATACCAAAACGTGATGCTCCGACTGCCGCTCCGGCAAGGTATAACTGGTAAGTGAATCCACCAGCCGAATTGTCTAAGCCGATATGTACGCCATCATAGCCCGTGCAGAAAGTGCCGCCGCCGGTTACATTAAAGACAGCAGGCAATGGGTTGATGTTGATCGTAGCTGCGCCGCTCATATAAGCGATACATCCCGTGGTAGTATTAGTAGCCATTACCGAGTAGGTGCCGGCTGCCGTTTGCAGGCCAAAGTTGAGCGGGGTGCCTGCGCCGGGCAGAGGAATGCCTATAGGCGATGATCCGTAATATAGCTGGTAGCTGGTGCCCGCCTGTGAACTGCCGAGGCCAATGTCTTCGCCTATGCCATCCGCACAGTAGCTTCCACCCCCTGTGATGCTGTATGCCGCAGGTGCAGGATCAATACTGATCGTTTTTGTTACATAACACGATGGGTCAAATGAATAGGTGATAGTAGTGCTGCCGGCTGATATGCCATTGACAATACCGGTCGCACCCCCAACTGTTGCTATAGTCATTATATTACTGCTCCATATACCACCCGTTATGCTATCGGTAAATGGTGTTGTCGTTCCGGGGCATATTTCATTAGCGCCCGTGATCATTGATGGAGTAGGTGTCACTGTCACCATGGTGGTGCTGCTGCACCCGGATGGAAGTGTATAGGTAATATGTGCTGCGCCGGTAGATACACCTGTAATGATGCCGGACACTGAGCCTGCGGTGGCAATGGATAAGTCGCCGCTTGTCCAGGTGCCACCTGCTGCGGTGTCGTTCAATAAAGTAGTTAATCCGTTACAAAAACGCTCCCTGCCTGAGATAACACCCGGAAGGGAATTGACGGTAAAAGTAGTAGTGGCAAAGCAGCCTGTGGATGTAGTATAGGTGATGGTTGCCGTGCCGGGTGCAAATGTAGTCACCTTGCCATTGCCGCCGCCGAGGTTGAGTACGGTAACAGAGGTGCTGGTAAATGTACCCGGA
Organism: uncultured Bacteroidota bacterium; assembly: GCA_903877645.1. Classification (GTDB taxonomy): domain Bacteria; phylum Bacteroidota; class Bacteroidia; order Chitinophagales; family Chitinophagaceae; genus Nemorincola. The sequence continues at coordinate 7,350 of CAIRES010000055.1, forward strand.
GAGTATGGCTCATGTATATCCACTGTATCTCCCCATGCGCATACACTGCCAAGGCCGGGTACAGGCGGAACAGAAATAACGGTGAACAAGGCAGTAGCTGCGCACCCCGTGGATACTGTATAAGAAATAACTGATGTGCCACCAGAGATGCCCGATACGATGCCCGATGTGCCAACTGTAGCAACAGCAGTAGCGCTGCTGCTCCATGTGCCCCTTGCGGCATCGGTCAGTGATGTTGTATATCCGTCACATACGTTGAACGTGCCAATGATGGGTGAAGGAATCGGGTCAATAGTGACATGCGTAGATGCTATGCAACCCGTAGGCAATGTATAGGTAATGATCGCCACGCCCGGATATACGCCGGATACAACCCCTGATGATGCATCAACTGAAGCTATGGATGGGGTGCTGCTGCTCCAGCTACCCGTTCCCGCATCTGTAAATGGAGTAGTAGTATAAGGACACAAATGCGAAACGCCTGCAATAGCAAGCGGCAATGGATTTACTGTAACAGTAACTGCGGCAGGACATATCCCACCATGTGTATAGCTGATCACGGCAGTGCCTGCCGATACACCTGTTACGATGCCCGCGCCTACTGAGGCAATGGAATTGTCACTGCTCGACCATGCCCCCCCTGCCAGGGAGTCGCTAAGGGTAGTCATCAGTCCCTGGCATACAATAGGGGTGCCGCTTATTGTTGGCGCTACTGCATTCACAGTGGCCATGATCGTTGTGATACAACCTGTAGGTAATGTATAAGTAATGACCGGGGTGCTCGAAGATACTCCTGTTACAATGCCGGTCAGCGAATCCACTGTAGCAAAAGCCGGAGTAGCTGTGGTCCATTTGCCACCGCTTACCGCATCATTAAAATGTGTGTTGAGGCCTATGCATACATAACCTGCAATAGTGATGGCGGGGGGAAGCGGGTTTACCGTAAGCAATGCAAAAGAGGTGCAACCTGTGCTGATCGTGTAGCTGATCGTGTCAACGCCAGCTGTGGCTGCGCTCACTAATCCTGATGAGGCATCCACGGTAGCCAAAGACGGCGTGCTGCTGCTCCATATGCCTGCTGTGGTGGCATCATGTACACTTGTGGTCAATCCCTCGCACGCCTGCAATGTGCCGGTAACTGATAATGGGAGTGGGTTCACTGTTATGGGTGCGGTAACGGTGCAGCCTGTGCCTAATGAATAAGTAACTATTGCAGGGCCTGCTGTTACTCCCGCCACTACTCCCGTTGATGCGCTAATGGTCGCATTGGTAGTTGGGGCAATACTCCACACACCTCCACCGGCACCATCGCCAAGAGCTGTGGTGGCATTAACACAAACAGCGGGTATGCCTGTGATTGCGGTAGGGATGGTATTTACCGTTACAGTCATAGTTGCAGAACAACCGGTAGGTAGATTGTAGGTGATCACAGTCGATCCTGGAGATACGCCATGTACGGAGCCCGCGCTGCTCACAGTGGCCATAGCAGTAGCGCTGCTGGTCCAGGTACCTCCGGTGATCGAGGGTGCTAAGGCTATATTAGAGCCGACACAAACACCCGAAGGGCCTGTTAAGGATGGGACGGGATTAACACTGATCGTTTTATAAACAGGGCATATCCCCAATGAATAAGTGATAGTTGCCGGTCCGGCACTAAGCCCTGTTACATTACCTGAAAGGCTCCCGAGGCTTATTGCAGAACTTGTGCTGCTCCATGTGCCGCCGCTAACGCTTTCTGTAAGCGTGATAGATGAGCCCGAACATACAGAGGGTAGGCCACCGATGGCCGCCGGTATAGGATTCACAGTAACGATGTATATGGACGGGCAACCTGCCGCGGTATAGGAAATAGGCGCCGTGCCTGTAGTGCTGCCGCTTACTATGCCACTCCCGGAGACTGTCGCAACGCCGGTTGCGCCACTACTCCATGTGCCACCTGTAGTGATATCGCCAAGTGGTGTGGTAGTGCCTGCACAAATATTTGCTATGCCGGTTATGTGTGCGGGCGAGGGATTTACTGTGATAGGTTTAGTGACTGTACAGCTCGTGCCGCCAAGCGAATAGGTGATTGTTGCAGTGCCTGCTGCTACACCTGTTACAGTGCCGGATAATGAGCCGATAGTCGCATTTGCGCTGCTGCTGGTCCATAAACCACCACCCACGCCATCTGATAAACCGGTAGTAGTGCCTGCGCACACTGTAGGAGAGCCGGATATTGGCCCCGGAGAAAGGCTAACGGTCACCGTAGTATTGGCATAGCAGCCTCCTGTAGCAGTATAAGTGATGACGGTAGTGCCGGTAGCTACACCCGAAACAATGCCGCTGGACGACCCGACAGTGGCAGTGGCAGGAGTCGCACTCGTCCATACTCCACCCGTTACGGTATTAGTGAGCGATATTGTGGACGTAGCACATAAGGCGGTTGGGCCGGATATAGCCGATGGTTGTGCATTAATGGTCACTGTGGCATAGGCACTACAACCAGCTGTTGATGTATAGGTGATCACAGACGTACCTACATTGGCGCCCGTCATGTTGCCACTTGTTGCGCCTATTGAAGCATTGGTGTTACTGCTGCTCCAGGTTCCTGCCCCTGTCGCATCTGCGAGTGTAGTGGATGCAAAGTTGCAAATGGCCATTGTGCCTGTAATAGCTGCGGCAGTGCTCACGTTAACTGTAGTGGTCACATAGCAACCGCCGGTACCGGTGTAGGTGATGACAGAAGTGCCTGCTGTGACGCCGGTCACCATACCAGTTGTTGAACCTATATTGACGTTAGCGTTGCTTTTACTCCATGTACCGGGTGTGGTAACATCATGCAATGTGGTGGTGAAGCCTGTACATACGTTGGTAGTACCTGTGATCATTGCCGGTGCCGGGTTCACACTTACAGTCACGCTCCCGGTCATTGTGGTGACGCAGCCGGGGGTGCCTGAATAAGATCCTTTTACTGTGTAGCTTCCGGCTGTAGTTTCGCTGCCCAGTGTCATGGGAGTGCCGATGCCTGTTACCGGGCTACCCGTGGCCACGCCCGTAAGGTATAATTGGTAGCTCACGCCTGACTGCGAGTTAGTGAGTCCCACATTTACACCTGTACCACCGCCGCAATAGCTACCGCCACCGGTTACTCCATATGCAGTTGGGGGTGCGTTTATCGCGATGTCTGTGCCGTTATCAGATCCGTAGGTTAGTGGTGCGCTGTTGATCACGCGCACCCTGTAATGTGTGCCCGGTGTAACTCCTGAGGATATCGCTGCAAATATGGGTGACGTAAGTCCACTGCCAAGGATGACAGGCGATGTAGTTGGAAAACTGCCATCAGGATTCGATAGCTGAACGGAATAGCCACCGGTGTATGTGCCTGTAGAGGTAAAGGGAACACTAAGTGTGGATGTGCTTGTATTACAGAATGGCCCGTAAGCTGCTGGCGTAGTGGTTATTGACGAAACAGCATAAATGGAGTCGCCCTCTACGGTAACATTATCAAACCGATTATTGCCACTGGTGCCTGTAGTATTGCCGTTGAAAGTAATTCGGAACACAAGCTTAGCGTTATTGTTTACTGCCGAATCCGACGTGAAAGAAACAGTGATCAGTTTGAAGGCCACATCAGCCGAATCCATTGGTTCAGACAGGCCACTTGTTCGCCAGGTAGCGCCGCTGTCTATGCTGTAGTCAAATACTTGGTGCGCAGGGCCATGGCCCAGGCTGGATGTTTCAGAGGCATACTTCAAAACAATATTGCGATAATGTACAGTCGGAATGTAGAACAAAAGATACATGCTGTCGCAGGGATTACGAGGACGTAATGCAGTGCCGGCGGGTTGGCTTAATCGTAAATTATAAACATCATTGTCAGCAGTTACAGTGGGGTATGGATCCTCGTATGTGGGATATACTGCCGATACGCCCGGCATTGGAGCGAAAAGTATTTTTGCCTTCGAGGTATCGTGTATAGAATAATCTGCGGCAATACCTCCTATTGAAGGGAAGTACATAGCAGTCGTAAAATTATTAAAATGCCAGTAGTGGATCAACGTACTTTGCGCGCTGCCGGTAGTGCTAAAAAATAGGCTGCCCAATAAGAATGATAGTGTAAAAAATAGCTTCTTCATACAGTAATATTTCAGACTGCAAAGGAATAATTGTAATGTTATCGGAATATTATGTACGTATTAAGAAATGGATTTTAAACATTGAGGACCACCGATTTAGCTATGTAATAAATAAGCAAGCCGTGCCCGGATGGGGCACGGCTTGCAAAAGTGTAGAAACAGCCTTATTGTCCGATCACCATGTGGAATACTGTGTTCCCTGATGCCGAATGAAGGGTGAGCAGATACATACCGTTGGCAATATTGTTGTTGAGCTGGATATGCTCGTCTATTGTGCCGTTAGTAGCAGTAGCAGACTGTGTATAAACCACCTGGCCCAGCATATTGGTAACAGTCACGGTTACTTCCTGATCATCAGTTGTGCCTAAGCTGCCCTTAAGGCTGAATGTGCCTTTATTAGGATTTGGTGCAAGGCTTACATTGCCCTTTGCAGATGGTGTCTGTTGTACACTCAGATTACCAATATGGATGGTAACAGATTTGTTACTTGTATAGCCGCCGCAGGTACCTACCGAGGTTACCGAGCAGGTAACCACATCATTATTATTGAAATGGTTGCTCATATAAGTTGCGTTTGTGGCACCTGCTATGTTACCACCATTGAGCATCCATTGATACACCGGAGTGCCTGCGTTGCTTACTGTAGCAATAATGGTATCATATACTCCTGTATAGATTGATGCGCCAGGATGTTCTGAAAGGGTAATAACAGGATTTAAGACAGGGTTAACGGTCACGGTTGCGCTGCCGGTCATGTCGTTGCTGCAGGCTGTAGCTGCATTAACTGCAACTACCGTGAAAATTCCCGAAGTTGTCTGAGGGCCGAAGTCAATTGATGTTCCTGTTCCTGATAATATGGTGCCGGTTGCTGTAGAACCTGAATAAAGCGCGTAGCGGATGCCGGTATTGGTGTTGTCCAGCCCTACATGTACGCCTGCTGCGCCTGCGCAGATACTGCCGCCACCGGTTACGTTATACGTCAAAGGAAGTGCATCTACTGTGATCACTGCATCGCCCATCATATTGCTGATGCACAATGTGGTTGAGCCGCTTGCAACTACAGAATAGGTGCCGCCTGCCGTTTGTGCGCCAAAGTCGATCGCAGATCCTGTACCTGCAACCGGTGAGCCTACCGGCGAACCACCGTTGTACAACTGGTAATTTACGCCCGTTGCTGAGCCGCTAAGATCAACATGATAGCCAACACCACCTGCACAATACCTGCCGCCGCCTGATGTGGCATAAATAGCGGGCAGCGCATTTACTGTGATCGTAGTGCTGGTATGGCAACCTGAAGGGAGTGTATAAGTGATCGTGGTAGAACCCGTAGCCATACCTATCGCGCTGCCTGATGAAGAACCGATGGTGGCAACCGATGGATTGTAGCTTGTCCACGTACCGCCGGGGAAAGCGTCGCTCAGAACGGTGCCTGTGCCGATGCAAAGGAATTCAGTACCTGTTATTGCAGATGGCAATGTGTTTACTGTGATCGTTTGTGCTATTGAGCAGCCATCTGTTAGAGTGTACGAAATAACAGATGTGCCCGATGAAACGCTGGTAACTACACCTGATGATACATCTACTGTTGCAACAGACGGATTGGTGCTGACCCAGCTACCTCCACCTATTGCGTCATGCAGGTTGATGGTGCCTGTGGCACAAACCGCAGAACCGCCTGTGATCGTTGTAGGCAATGCGTTTACAGTTACGATCACAGTGGCCGTACAGCCTGTAGAAAGCAAATAGCTCACTGTGGCAGTACCATTTGCAACACCTGTTACAGTGCCGCTGGTGCTGCCTACTGTGGCTACACCGGTATTGTTGCTGCTCCATACACCACCACCGGCATCGGTAAGTGATGTTAATGAGCCTGCACATACTGCGGCTGTGCCGCTGATCGCTGAAGGCGATGTATTTACAGATATGCTTTTTGTAGCCATGCAGCCTGTAGAAAGCGCATAAGTGATGATGGCAGTGCCGTTTGAAACACCTGTAGTAAGGCCGGAACCCGCATCAATTGTGGCAACGGTAGGGTCACTGCTGATCCATCCGCCACCAATAGTTGCATCAGTCAGCGATGAGGTTAATCCGGAACAGATAACTGTTGTCCCGCTTATTGTAGACAGTGGATTGACTGTAACGACGGCACTTACAGAACATCCTGTAGGTAAAGTATATGAAATAGTTGTTGTTCCCGCAGTAACGCCGCCTACAAGCCCTGATGTGCTGCCGATAACTACATTGAGATTACTTCTGCTCCATGAGCCACCGGCATCCGGGTCGCTTAAGCTGGTTGTTAATCCCTGGCATACGTTTGGTGTGCCGGTAATAGCAGAAGGTTGAGCGTTTACGGTTACTATTTTATTGGTGATACAACCTGTTGGTAATGTATAGGTGATCACAGCAGTGTCTAAAGCATTGCCGGTCAGTACTCCGCTTGTTGCATCAACTGTTGCATCTGTATTGCTGCTGCTCCATGTGCCGCCGGTAGAAAGTGTACCTAACGCAGATGTAAGCCCAAGACAAACATTAGAGTTGCCTGTGATAGTAGATGGTAATGGATTAACGACAACAGGTTGTGCGGTTAAGCACCCTGTAGGTAATGTATAGGTAATTACCGAAGTGCCGGGTGTAACGCCTGTTACTACACCCGCTACCACTGTAGAGTGGCTGTTACTGCTGGTCCATGACCCGCCGCCGTCTACATCGCTTAGTGTAGTGGTGAGGCCTGTACAAACACTCGTTGTGCCTGCTATTGCTGTTGGCAATGGGTTGACTGTAAGTGTGGTTGTAGACAAACAGCCGCTGCCCAATGAATAAGTTATGCTAGTATTGCCAGCAGCTACACCGGATACAAGGCCTGAGGTAGTTGGGATGGTAGCAATAGTAATATCATTACTACTCCAGGTACCGCCGGGCGTTGTGTTGCTCAGGGATGTTGTTGATCCTGCGCAAACCGCAGGTGTGCCGGCAATTGCCGCCGGAGTTAAATTAACGGTAACACCTGTTGTAGTGATACAGCCTGTAGATAATGTAAAGGTGATCACAGAAGAACCCGCAGATATACCTGAAACCAAACCGCTGCTCACATCTACTGAAGCGTGTGCATTGCTGCTGGTCCATGTGCCCGTGCCTGATGTGTTGCTTAATGGTGTGGTGAGGCCTGCGCAAACTGCCGTTGCACCTGTCGTGGCAGATGGCAATGGGTTTACCGTAACTGTTGTAGTGTTGATACAGCCGGTAGGATAAGCATAGGTGATTACAGGATTACCTGCGGCAACACCATTTACAGTGCCGGAAGTAGATACTGTAGCTTTTGTGACATCACTGCTGCTCCAGGTACCGCCTGTGCTCGTTTCAGTCAATACTGTAGCTAAGCCTGCGCACACATTTGCTGTGCCGCCTATTGAGGCTGGTAACGGATTGACTGTGATCGTAGTAGAGGTCATACAGCCTGTAGGTAATGTGTACGTGATAGCCGGATTACCTGCGGCAATACCTGTTACTGTACCCAGGCTTGGGTCAATAGTGGCAAGTGTGGCATCGCTGCTGGTCCATGAACCGCCTGTTATGGCATCATTAAGTGTTGTTTGTGCTGTGCTGCACACTGTCATTATTCCGGCGATCGCACTTGGCAATGGATTTACTGTAAATACGGTGCTGGTATAACAGCCTGCTGATTGTGTGTAGCTGATCACAGGGTTGCCCGCACTTACAGCCGTTACATTGCCGGATGATGCATCTATTGTAGCCAATGTTGCATCACTGCTGCTCCATGCGCCCCCGAAAGTGCCGTCAGAAAGTGCTGAACCTGAACCGGCGCATGCGCTAAGCGTTCCGGTTATTATTGATACCGAGGGATTAATGGTTACTTGTGTAGTTGTATAACAACCTGCCGGTAATGTGTAAGAGATAGTAGCGAGTCCAACTGATCCGCCGGTCACTGCGCCGCTGCTGCTCACGCTCGCCACAAATGTGAAGTTACTGGCCCATGAGCCGCCTGTTATCGCATCCGACAAGTTAACTGTATTGCCAGCACAAAGGTTAGTGATGCCGGTGATTGCTGCTGGCACCGGGTTGAGGGTGATCACTGCTGCACCGGTCATGCCGGTAGTACATGCAGTTGTTGTGATATTAGTCGCAGTAACTGTATACGTGCCTGCGGCAGTAAGCGCACCAAAGCTGATAGAGCTGCCGCTGCCGCTTACGGGGCTGCCAGTAGCTGTGCTGCCGTTGTATAATTGATACCTCACGCCCGTCTGTGAATTGGAAAGCCCGACAGCCAGGCCGGTAGTGCCTGCACAATAGCCACCGCCACCTGTTACAGCATATGCTGTTGGCGGGCCATTGATGATGATATTAGATCCGTTGTCGGTTCCGTTTATTGCAGGGGCGCTGTTGATGACGCGCACGCGGTAATTGCCCGGCGTGGTACCTGATGGTATTACAGCCGAAATTGGAGAAACAATACCCGTGCCTATAGTAGTTGCACCTGTGCTGAAACTACCTGTTGAATTTGATAACTGTACTGAATACGTACCTGTATAAGTTCCCACGCTCGTGTATCCTACACTTACCGGCGTACTGCTTGAATTACAGATCGGGCCAAATGTGGCTGTTGTTGTGGTAATGTTGTTATTGGCTATATAAGGTATACCATCCAGGGTTACGTTATCGTACCTGTTATTGCCGCTGGTAAGGGTCGTGTTACCTATATTGTGTATGCGGAACACAAATTTATTGGTGTTGTTTACTGCCGAATCCGAAGTAAATGTCACTGTGCAGCGGTGGTATACCGTCCATGCCGAGTCATAGAGTTTGGACAAGCCCGTGGTTCTCCAGGTAAGTCCACTATCGGTACTGTAGTCGAAATATTGGTACTTATCTCCACTGGTAGTGCTTGATGACTGAGACGCATACGTGAATGTGACATCATGAAAGCCGGTTGTAGGCATATAAAATTTCAGGTAAACGCTATCCATAGGATTTCGTGGACGAAGACCATTACCAGCAAGTTGTCCTAGTCTGAGATTTACTGTATCATAGTCTGTCGGTGCAGTCGCTACAAAATCAAGAATAGTCGCAACTGTACTGTGGTAAGTGGCTGAAGTGCCTGGATACAGGGAATATACAAATTTAGCTTTGGACGTATCCAATACTGAGTAGTCAGCGTCTATTGGAGCCGGCTGAGTGGGATAGGTAAATACGGAAGTGAAGTAATTGAAATGCCAGTAGTCAATAAGCACAGGTGCAATGATAGAATCACCATCAACGCTTACATTATCATACCTGTTGTTGCCACTGGTAAGGGTAGTATGACCTATGTTGTGTATGCGGAATACCAACTTAGGATTGTTATTTATTGAAGGGTTGGCAATTGTTATTGAAGATCTGTGATACACTGTCCAAGCAGAATCATATAGCTTAGATAAGCCCGTCGTGATCCATGTCGCTCCACTATCTATACTGTAATCATAATATTGGTAAGTGTCGCCACTAGTAGTGCTTGACGACTGCGACGCATAAGTGATCAATATATTCTGGTAATTTGTAGTAGGGATGTAAAACATCAGGTATACGCTATCCATAGGGTTGCGTGGGCGAAGGCCATTGCCCGCAAGAGCACCCTGCCTGAGGTTTACCGTATCATAATCCGTAGGTGCAGTTGCTACAAAATCAAGAATAGTTGCAACCGTGCTGTGGTAAGTAGCAGATGTCCCCGGGAAAAGCGCATACACAAACCTTGCTTTCGACGTGTCTATCCGCGAATAATCCGCATCTATCGGCGCCGGTAAGGCAGGATAGGTGTACACCGAAGTGAAGTTGTTGAAATTCCAGTAGTGGATCAGTGTCCCCTGGGCATGGCCTTTAGGGCCACTAAACAACAATAAGGCGAGTACGGCAAAAATGGATAATGACTTTGCCAGGCCTGAGCGTAAAGCTTGCAACATAAAAATAGTTTTAGATTGCAAATGTGATCAACGCATGTTACCAATAGATTACCGATGCGTAAAGTGTGTTTAAACAAATTGTTATGCACCAGTACGTATATAAAGTATGATTTTTACTTTTTAGTAAACTTGCTTTCCAATATCAGGTTATGATGTCCTGTGACGTTCAGGGTATATTCACCGGCATCGGCCTTAATGTTTAGGCGCAAGTCGTTCTCTTTGACTTTACTGGAGTTCTTAAATATTGTATTTCCGGCTTTATCTGTGCATTTGATCTTTACATCTTGGCCAATAACATCGTCCGGAAAATGGATGACAATGATGCCATCTGCTTCCGTGGTCATGCTGGCTTCTTCCTTTACAAACACTATCGGGCTGGCTATTTCAGGGTCTGTGGGGCTAATGCCGCTGGTATTCATTGTTACTTCCAGGTCGGCCATCACCGGGTATTTGTTCGACATCTGGTAGAGTGCCTCGATCACGTCCGTCGGGGCAGATGTATTCAGATGGATATTCTTATTATTAATGGATATTTTGAACCTCTGGCCATCATTGCCTATCGTACGGTATGAATTGGGGATATACCGGATATAGTTGCTGTTGTTCACGATCCACTGCGAAAGGAAGATATGGTCATACCAGTTCTTTGCTCCTCCACCTGTGCCGCAGGCGTTAGGTATCGTAGCCGATTCCCGCGTGGCTGTGGTCAGGTAAGCTGTGAATGTAACATTATGGTCCCAGATTGCAGGGTAGGACAACTTTCTGTCCGGAAAAAATGGCGGATCTGAAAAACGAAAGCCCGTATCCTTATTAGCAACAAGTGTTTGATAAAACGGCTCGTCTGAGTTCCTCGAATTGAAATCGCCCAGGTTAATGAAATTTGGAAGATGGCTGAAATGCTCCTTGAGGTGTCTCATTTCCTCTCCTATCTGCATCCCGCGTACCTGCTCATTCTCATCCCCCGATCTGTCGTGTGTAGGCAGCACATACAAGAAGGTGGTGTCGTGCGTTCTGGCAAGGTTGGGGTCTTTGTAATACAGCTTGTAGGTATTAAAGTCTGTGATATTGGCATAAGAGGAGGTAATGCCTATATACCCTAGTTTGCGCTGGTCATAAAACAATACTGCCCCGCTGGCCGATCTTGCGGCATTGGTAATAGTACAATAAGCATACCTTCCCGGAAAAGCAGGGTTGAGTGCATATTGCAGAATGGAATCGGCAAACCCCCTCGGCGCTGTACCGTATTTATCATCTGCATTCATAGGTATGGAGGCCATCTTATCCATCGATAGGATGTCGGGATTAGTATAGGAGACAATCGTCTTTAGGTATTGATGGTAATTGCCGTTGGGCCCCTGGCAGCCGTTGCCGTAGTACAGTACATTGTACGCCATCACCCGCAAAGTATCTTTCTGTGCAAATGATGGCGTACTGCTGTATATGGCAAGTGCCATTAAAAATGTTTTAACCGCACTATGCTTCATAAAATTGAATTAGTAAACGTTATTAGTTTCGATGTGTTTATACTCCTGATGCCGATCCCCTTATCGCAGGTATTGCTATTCCGGTTGCTCCCTGACCGCAAATTTTGAATTGCACTCCGTTTTAGGATCAGTACAAAAACAGTAACTGCAATAGTAAGCCCTCATTTTGTAAGGGCTATTTCAATATTTTACCAAACAGTTGGCGAAGGTCTGACGGCTATGTTACCAAATCATTGCCACCACATTAACAATACATGAAATTGCCGGGTGCATATATTGCCATTGCAGTGGCAATAATCGATCGACACAACCTTTCCTTAACACCCGCATAATGCTGGGATAACGTTGCTACCCGTCCTTTGCACAAAAATCAAGAGAAAATGAAAAAACAATTACTAAGCACAGTATTTTGCGTAGCAGCACTTGCCGGCATCAACACAAGCAGCCGGGCACAAGCCACCGTTATCTACAACTGGGATTTCAACGGAATGGACTCCTCCATACACTCACCAAGCTATACTGCACCAGGAGCAGGTAGCGCCGGTTATCAATATTGGGCGGCTTATACAGATTTCACTACCGGCACCTCTTTGAATGTTATGACGGGCGATACGGCAGGCAGTTGCATCCGATTCCGCAATCCCTCCGATTCAGTGATATTCCACATGCCTACTACCGGCTATCACCATATTCAGTTCTCTTACGCCGAACAAAGAACCGGCAGCGGTTCTCAGTCTAACTCCATAATGTTTACCACAGACGGTACGCACTACCAGTCAGCCACTATCGCCGACCCGGCAGTAGCAGACAGCGCTAACTACACAGTAGACTCTGTTGACCTAATTCCGGGGGTATCATGGGAACTGCACACCTTTACGTTTACCGCTGATACAGCGGCAATAAATAACAATCCAAACTTTGCTATAGCTATTGTATTCAACGATGGCCCTACCCGCACATCAGGTAACGACCGATTTGATAACATTACCCTCAAAGGAGACCTGCTAGGTAGCTCTTCTACTTCGGTAACTACAGTAGGCAATGCAGCCACTTATGAGGTCTACCCCAACCCAGTATCGGGCAGCCTCACTATCCACACTGCAACTGCTGTGCAACGCACCGTGATCATAAGCAATATGCTTGGGCAGAAGGTATATGAAGGCACTGCACAGGATGCCGAATTTTCTATAAATACTAAAGGCGTTATATCAGGCAACTACCTGATCACTATCCGTGAAAACAATGGTGTACAGACTATGCGTTTTACAAAGCAATAAGGGTTATAAATAAACATGCTTAAACAATAATAGCGCCCTTTGTGGCGCTATTATTGTTTAAAACTAAAGACCATAGATCATTTTTTGATCAGCATTGCCTGGCAAAGCACTTTATTATCTCCTATGATCCGTACGAAATACATCCCGGTATTAATGTTACAGGGTATTGCTACTGACGTTGCGTTAATGGCTATTGGTTGCCGCTGCATCATGCGCCCCAACATATCTATACATTCAAGATCAACGGTATGACCGACTAACCCGATAGTGCAGTTCAATTTTATTGCATCATCTGCGGGGTTTATCAGTGTTATCGCCTCATGTGCTAATGCTTCCCCCGGCACTAGTGATGGCATTATCTCCGGGTCAGCAGGGCTTACTCCGGTTGTGTTGTGCGTAGCCAGCAGATCAAGCATAACAGGATATTTATTAGACATTTGAAATATTGCATTGATTACTGCGGCAGGTGCAGACGTATTCGTGGGAGCGCTATTAGCAGAGATGCTCAGCCTGTGGCCATCATTGCCGATCACACGGAATGAGTGTGGTATGTAGGCAATGTAATTAGCGTCATTCACGATCCATGGCGAAATGAAGATATGATCAAACCAATCTTTGGCTCCGCCGGAGGTGCCACAGGAGTTGGGTATACTGCCTGATTGCCGTGTAGATGTGGTAAGGTATGCAGTATATGTTCCCGGGCTGTTATCCCAGTCTGCAGGATAGGTAAATATCCCATCAGGATAAAATGGGGCATCATAATACCTGAAGTTGGTATCTGCCGGATTGGTCAGGGTTTGATATACAGGTTCAGAAGTATTTCTTAAATTAAAGTCTCCCATATTGATCATATTGCCCAGATGGGTAAAATGTGTTTGTATTTGTGCCATTTCCCCGGCTATCTGCGCACCCCTGTCTGCGGCGCTGCTACTGCCCGATATGTCGTGGTTGTCAGTTACATAAAGAAAGGTGGTGTCATGTGTCGTGGCCAGGTTAGGGTCTTTATAATACAGTTTGTAGGTATTGAAATCCTCAGTATTGGTATAAGTGCAGGTAAGGGCTGCAAAGCCGAGCTTATTTTGATCATAAAATACCAGGCATTCTGTGCCGGAAGCGGCATTGTTGGTGAAAGGGCAATAATTATACCTGCCCGGAAATGCAGGGTTTAGCGCATATTGTAAAATTGAATCCTGGAAGCCGGCTACCGCAGTATAATTATGGTCTGTTGGGCTGGTTTGTATGGATCCCATTTTTTCCAGCCCTATAATATCCGGGTTGGCATAGCGCACTATGGTGTCCAGGTAGTTGTGGTATATTCCATTCGCACCCTGGCACAGCGGGTATTCACCGTAGTTCAGCACATTATATGCCATTATGCGTATCGTATCAGTCTGTGCCAATGCTGTTTGAATACAGCAAACGGCTGCAACAAACAAGAAGGTGTTTTTTTTTATTTTCATGATTATGTTTTATTGAAAATGTCCGCTACCCTCGGGTAGCGGACATTTATTTTTTTAAAAAAATTGGATTAATGCTGGTTGCCCGAATTGTCGGCCTGGTAACAACCTATATCTTTGCCCGGCGCTACAGTTGCAGTGGCCCCGAATACAGGATCAATAGGTAAATTGATCGAAGTCAAAGGACTCCAGCTGGTAAAGCCCTTACCGATTGCAGGCGAGCTTGATTGCAAATGGAAATCAAATCCGGAAGTATAATTGATGTTGATATTTGCGGAAGTACCTAACGTATAGTTGACAAACATTGGATTGTTTGCGCCTACCAGTGCATGAGCAGAATAGGTATCACCTAAAACATAACCTGCTGGCAAGAAAGTAGCGGGTGCCGGAATATTGGTGGCAACAGGGTTAGAGATATAACCAACCGGGTAGAACTGGTCAACAAGTGAATCGGCATCACCGTAAGAGTAGTTATATCCGTAATGGCAATGGGCAGTATCTGCTGCCGGGTTGCCTACGATACGGAAACCAAACTTGCAATCAACGATCAGGTTGTTATATGCCTGCCCGAAAGAGCCTTGTTCGTAGTTGCAATCACCACCACGGCCTGTTTGCTGCTGGCGGTAGCCACCATTTACGTAGGTATTGTTAAACATATCTATCTGGCAGGTTGGGGTAGCTCCGGTTCCTTTATCAGATGCCTTTGTGCCGTTTGTAGCTATGCCTACAAACATGTTATACGCCATAATGCCTACTGTGCCGTGTTTAGCGTTAAGGCAATCTCCGCCTATATAGCCTACCTTCTCGAGCGTGTTACGTACAAAGTAGATCTTGCCACCTGCAAAACGAACACCATCATCTGTACTGCCGTAGATCCAGGAATCCTCTACAATACAATAGCCGTTCGCGTTTCTAAAGTACAACGGCCATGCTTTATTTCCGGCACCAAGTGTCGATATTGGTGTCGTAGTGCCAAAGGTCCCACCGGCGAATTCAAGGTGTGTCCATTTCATAACCATAAGCGCACAAGAGCTATCGCACTGGATACCTAACCACAAATTGGGACTCGTGAAGGCCGGGTCTGTAGATGGCGCATTAGCAGTTGATGTATTGTCGGTTTTTGTGATCGAAGATACTGTGATCCAGTTCGGTGCAGTCTTTGTGCCCAATGAAAGGAAGGACCCTTGCACGAGGATGTATGCTGCCGGGTTCACCACATTTACCGTCACACCACTTTGCATCAGCACAGTATCACCTGCATTGATCGTTACCGGGCACGTGAGCAAATAGGTCTTGCCCGACTGAAGTGTTCCTTTGATCGCTCCGCAGAGCGAATCGCCGGTGATGAATGAGCCTACTTGTTTCTGTATTCCGGAAACTGAGGAACTTGATTTCTTACATGCTGCGAAAAACGCTGCACCTGCCAGTATAGTCAGGATGCCTAATTTGATTTCTTTCATACTTTGTTTATGGTTTTATTTTTAGTGGACAATGAATACTTTTTTAATCAATTTTATATCGGATACCAATGAGATAATTGCGTCCGTAAGAGTTGCTCTCCACCAGCGTCTTGCCGTCTTTCTGGTTTTGATAGGGTAGGTAATAGCTTGGAGTGGCCGGGTTGTTGAATGAACTGTTCGATACGTTCATCTCTACGATAGACTTACTATTCAGCAGGTTATTGATCTTCACATATACCGAGAGATGCTTGACAATGCGCTTTTCAGCAGAAAAGCTGCTTAGTACAAGCCCTCTTTGCCAATAATCAAGCCCCTTAAATCCATAAGCTACAGTAATGTGCCTGCCTGTATATTGCTCACCCAGTTGCACATCCAGCCCCAGCTTCGGGTTTTTATAGATAAGTGCAATGTTCCCTACATGTGCAGCCTGTCCTTGTAGAGGGCGCGTTTCAGTAACGTTATATATGTGCTGTACATGACCGGAGTCTACTCCCAGGTATTCTGATGGCACCGTGACTGAAGAATGAGTGTATGTATAATTTGCAGTAACGCCGAAATAGTGGAAATACTTGGTAACTACGAATTCAAAGCCATAATTCGTAGCCGGATTAGGAAGGTTTTGAGGGCCCAAAGACAAATTGGATGGCCCTGTCAGCGCTCCCAATACATATTCAATCGGGTTCTGTATATTTTTATAGAATGCACCTACCAGTACCTGGTCTATACCTTTAGGAAACCATTCGTAGCGCAAGTCGAGATTTTGTGCAACACTAGCCACCAGGTTTGGATTGCCCACTTCGTTAAAATCTTCTCCCGAAAATTCATAATTCACTAATTCAAAAAATCCCGGGCGACAAATTGATTCAAAATAGGAAAGCCGTAGATTTTCCTTTTTACTGAGCTTATATTTCAGGTGCAAACTGGGCAATGTATTGGAATAATTATAGGTTGCGAATACACCTGTCCTCAAGTGGGGGTCAAGGTTCGCGCTGTCATGTATGTAAGTGTTTTCCATGCGCACGCCACCCAGCACTTCCAGTTTATCCTGCATGAAATGCAGTTTCACCTGGGCATAATATCCCAGTATATTCTCGTTCTCTTTATAGTCAAGGCCCTGGTCATTAGAAGTTCCGGTAGGAGATGACGAAACGTTTATCGTTGCCGGGTTTATACTGTTTACATTAGTATAAGGAACGCCGCCAATAACACCTACAGGGCTAATACTATATGCATTGTAATAATTGGTTCTCGTTTTGCTCATGTCGGTCACACCGGCTTTAAGTTCCAGTTCTTTGCCAAACAGTGTGGGGGTATAGGTGATATTCAGGAAACCCTGGTAATCCTGGTCTGTTGTTTTTTCCCAACTCTTACCGATGGATTTTAGGATCTGCCCGCTTTGTACTATCCCCCCGGTTGTCGGGTCTCTTTTAAAATTGTTTTCCGTAGTGAATTCCGTCAGATCAGGCACCGACCTGGTAGCCTCGGAATAACTTCCGGTCCAGTCAATTTTCAATTGGTTGGTGAGTTGATGCCTGCCCTTAAGCTGTAGGTTTTGAATATTGTCTGTTCTTTCACCTGTGCGGTCTTTATAATCAACAGTACCTAATCCCGGTCCGGGCCTGTTTACTGCGGTGATCACAGTGTCTACAATGTTACGTTCTTCAAATTGTTTCAGGTTGATGTACAAAGCGCCCAAAGTGATGCTGTTTCTCTCGTTGAAACGGTAGTCAATGTTAGCATGCAGTCCTATACGGGTCTCGTGTGTAGAATATTTACGCAGGTCGAGGTCATCAAATTCGGGTACATTACCCGGCACAGGTTGTGATGCAGGTTTAAAGAACATGTTATTAGTCTCTTTAAAGGTATTCTGGTAACTGCCGGAAAACATGACACCCAGTTTTTTGTTCTTGAAGAACCTATTGCCTATACTCAGGCTATAAAGCCCGTTGGGCTGTGCCTGTACAGGCTTTATAATAGAGCTATTGAGCGGGAAGTCGGCTACTGTAGCGCTATATGCCTGGCCGTGCATTTGATAAGGGTCTTTGGCTGCTATAGCGCCTTTATCAAAACTGTTATATTTTTCATTGAAAAGGTTATCATTGTACCCGGTTGCCGCTGTTGCATAGATTACTGCTTTGTCCGGCGCATTCTTCATCACCAGGTTGGTTACGCCACCTATCGCATCACCTTCCATATCCGGAGTTAAAGACTTGATTACCTCCACACGGTCTAATATTTCAGCGGGGAATATATCTAAAGGGACGAAACGTGCTTTATCGTCGGGGCTGGCTATCTTTACGCCATCCACTGTGGTGTAATTATACCTCTTATCCATACCACGTATGGCCGCATAGCGGGCTTCTCCATTGGCATCACGCTCTACCTGCACACCCGATACGCGTTGCAATACATTGGCCACAGTAATATCCGGCAATACTTCTATCGTGCGTGCCGAGATCACATTCAGCAGTTGGTCGCTGTTCTTTTCTATATTCCTTGCCTGCTCATCACTGCCGTTTTTTGTTTTTGCTTTTACCTCAACGTCGGCAAGTGATTTGGATGAAGATTCCAGTTGCTCATTGAGCGTAAGTGTTTCTGCGTCTTTAATGACAATATGCTGATGAAACGTTTTAAATGACGAATAAAGAATCTCCAGGTCATATTCGCCTGCTGCAATGTTTTTGATCTCGTAGCTGCCATCAAGGCCTGTCGTGGTGCCATAGCTGGTGCCGTGTAACAGCACTATGCCACCCGTTATCGGCTCTCCATTTACTTCGCTCACGTTACCTTTTATGGTGCCGCAATAGCCGGTAGTAGATGAAAGAACGAGTAGAAAAAATAAAACTTTAAAATAGATATTGGGCATTACTTTTTGATTTTTGCTCAAAAGTAAATGCCTCTCTGCTCTTTACATGCCGCTTAAGTAATGGTAACCCAACCATAATTTTCTGTAAACAATGTCTTAATAAATTGGTAGCAATTTGTTCACTTTGAATGAACTACGCACAAAAAAATCCCGCTGGTCAGCGGGATTTTTTTATATCAAAAGTTTGGAGAGATTAATTAACTTTTCTGCCGGCAAGCACTTTAGCGCCGCCTTCTTTTTTTACCGTCTGGTTTTTACGTACCAGCAGTTTCACATCGCCTACATTGCTACAGGTGGCACATTGTACCTGGTAGGTTTGGCCGTCGTAGTTAATGTCTACCATGCCGTTACGCCAGTTAGTGCCCTGTAGTATGAAATTGTTATTTTCATACAGCGCACCAAATTCGATGGTTTTGCCCGGCAGGTCGAAGCTGAGTTTCAGATCATCGCCATTTGTTTTTTCGCACACACCCGGTGTGAACGCAGGTATTTCGATCTCATTTACTTTCTGGCCATTGTCAAAAACGATGATGCCCGATTTCACTGTGCCTTTTTCAGAGCCGCTTGTACGTGTCAGCACCAGTTTCTGGTCAATGTAGAACTGTACTTTGGTCAGGTCCACATTGTCATGGTCCAGCCTTTGTTTCAGTCCCTTGGTAAAGGGGATGTAAGAAGTGTCGTTGGCGCTATAATCATCTGGCCCGGTAGCAAACCCTTTCTTGCTGCAACTGCTGAATGACAGGCTCACGATCAGGCTAAAGGATGTCAATAAGACCGGTATCATTTTCTTCATAGAAGTCTGTTTTAACGTTTGTTTTTTTAAATAATTGCAACCAATACTCACTCTTTATATTCGGCGATTTTAACAATTCTTTATAGGACACCTTCCACACCCTGATAACTAACTTATCAGCACACATCTTAGAATTTACAGGTAGTATTTGAACGCAAGATATATCCTTTATGTTTAAAAACAAATGCACAGACCTACTATTTTTTTAAAGAATAGCTCATTCAGCTTGCCTCAGCTCTGCTCCCGTGACGATTTTTTTATATAACCCCGCATTAATAAAGCACAGCGATTACCCTTCTTTCTGCACCAGCATCCTGGTTTTTCCCTTCGTTTCCGCCTTTTCATTAAAACGGCGTTTTTTTCTAAACTGTTTTATTTTACAGAAAAAAATAAGTATCATTGTATGTTTTTTATATCGTACCTAATCTTTTATTAAAAATAAATGGCCTAATTTATGAAAAGAAAATTACTACTGTTCACACTTGCGTTACCTTTTATCATTAGCCAAAGCGCCCAGGCCCAGACATCATCCAGGTTGGTCGGACGGGCTGATTGGTCAAACAGCAGCTCTGTATTTGTACCTGTTGATTCCACCAGCTATGCTTACTCGGGCTCAAGAGGCGGTGACCTTACGCATGTCATGAAATATGACAACTCCACATCATGGTATTATTTCGATTCTGCATATTTAAACAACTGGTATTATGTGCAAACATTCGATGCCAACAACAACATCACCAGCACTATCTCTGAGTACTGGGATGGCACTACCTGGCAGCTCAATACCAACACATTATATACTTACAACAGCAGCAACCAGGTGGTTACTATGATCGAGCAATCATGGGGTGGCTCTGCATGGACTCCCGTTTCGCAGGATGTATACAGCTACAATTCTGCCGGCAAGCTCTATGTAGACCAATACCAGACTTGGGATGCAGGCACACTGGCATTCGTAGCAAGCACGCAGAAAACCTACTACTACGATGGCGCCAACAACAAGATCAACGAAACTGACCAGATGTATGTATCAGGCTCGCCTGTATACACCAGCCAGTGGGCATATACTTATTCAGGCACCAACCAGTTGCTTACTACTACTTACAGCACCTGGACAGGCAGCACATGGGCTCCTCTGACCATGACTTCAAACACTTACGATTCTACAGGCAACATGACCTATACATTGTATCAGAACTACGATGCAGGTACAGGCACATGGGTGAACAGCACATTACATTCTTATACCTTGTTCACATCGGGCCACATGGCCACTGTAGATGTATACCAGACATGGGATAATGTAGGCAGCGCCTGGGTAAATTCAATGCAATACACTTACAGCTACAACAGCAACAACCAGTTGGTTTCCTCTGTTGGTCAGTCATGGAACGTAGTTGGTGTATACGAATTTGCTAATGGCGATCCCATGAGCAGGTACTATTACCAAATATACACACCTACTACCGCTGTAAATAACGTAGCGCTGAATGCTGATGATGCCAACATCTACCCGGTACCTGCACAAGGCATGCTGCATGTAGATGTGAAATGGGCTGAAGCACAGGCTGCAAGCATCTCTATCTACGATGCACAAGGCAGGGAAGTACGCCAGTGGAATGCTCCTTCAGGCACCGACTATAGCAGCGCGGTTTCTGTGAACGGCCTTGCAAACGGCACTTACTTCGTGAAGATAGCAGGCGCTAAAAACCAGATCGTAAAACAAATAGTAGTAGCACACTAATCATATCATTTGATCTTTAAGAAAGAGCGTCTTTTGGCGCTCTTTTTTTATGTAATTTTAGCCCATGAACACAGCTAGCCCCATTGGTATATTTGACTCCGGTTATGGTGGCCTCACTGTGTTCAGGTCCATCGCAGAGCAATTACCTCATTACGACTACCTGTACCTGGGCGACAATGCCCGCGCGCCATATGGCAACCGCTCGTTTGATACCGTGCACCAATACACCCTGGAGTGCGTGGAATGGTTCTTCAAGATGGGCTGCCCGCTGGTGATACTGGCCTGCAATACCGCATCAGCCAAGGCGCTGCGCACCATACAGCAAAAGGACCTGCCACTGATAGCACCCGGCAAGCGGGTGCTGGGTGTGATACGCCCTACGGCCGAGGTGATCGGCAACTTCAGCCGCAGCAAGGTAGTGGGTGTGCTGGGTACAAAGGGCACTGTAAGTTCCGGCTCTTACGAGATCGAGATCAATAAATTTTTCCCGGAGGCAAAGGTGTACCAGCTTGCCTGCCCTATGTGGGTGCCGCTCATAGAGAACGGCGAATACAACAGCGCCGGCGCCGACTACTTTGTACAGAAATACCTTGATCAGTTGCTCGCTGCCGCCCCCGGCCTCGATACCCTGTTGCTGGCCTGCACCCATTATCCGTTGCTGATGGATAAGATACAGAAGTACCTGCCGGATAAGATCCGTGTAGTGGCGCAGGGCGAAATAGTGGCCTCCAGCCTCACGCACTACCTGCACCGCCATCCCGAAATAGAGGCCACTATCTCCAGACAAGGCCAGCAGCATTTCTTCACCACCGACGATACCACCGACTTCGACCTGCACGCCACCAATTTCTTTGGCAGGCAAGTGGCATCGCAGCATCTGGCGCTAATTGGCTTATAGTCCATACACCATTTATCCTCCACTTATTTATAAGCCCAATAGGTCCCGCTCGTGTGATACTGGGGTACGAGTTATCTATATCCGAGTAGGCAAATGTCCCATGCTCTGAAAACTTTTTTATGTGGATAACTCCGATTGTGGTTTTATCTATAAGTGAGTATCAGCAAGGGTTTTGGGCGTATTTTATTTTTCAGATGTCCCATTGGATCTCCCATTGGATGAGTGCCTCGTCCTGAAATAGGTTTACACGAGTGCCACCACCCCTGATCGAAAAAAGGATTAGCCCTTTTTTCGATCCGTCCCCTCCTTAGCAGGCGGGGAGTTTACTCATTTTTCGATAAGAGGTATTAGACCTGAGGCATGCCTTTAACGGCACAAAGGTCATAAAGATCCTCCTTCGTTAAAACTTTGGCGGACGAAGGCGGACAAAGAACTTTTGATGGCACAAAGATAAAATACGTAGGAATACACTCCAACACCTTTTAGTTATGGGTGGTTTTATAAAATAGATATTGTGATTTATTGATCAATGAGGGATGGCAGGTGTTGTGTGTTGGGAAATAAAATGAATATCATAAATTTATTTTATTAACTTAGTATATCAATTGCGTCTCAAGTATGCGGATAGCCCGTTTTTTGGTAGGTGTTGTGTGCCCGGCGCGAACCGGTGAGTCCCCGCGGAAGAAGCGGGAGACTCGCCGGGGACAGAAAAGGATAATTTTATCTATTTCTTTCCTGTTATTTTTTTGTGCTAATAGTGCGCAAACTATGATGATCACAACTGTTGCTGGTGATGGTACTGCTATTCCAGGCTATACAGGTGACGGTGGACCAGCAACAGCCGCGAAATTTAATTCTGTGGGGGGCATTGCTTTTGATAAAAAAGGGAACTTATACGTAACAGACATTTCAAATTATGCGATACGCAAGATAGATGCTTCAGGGGTAGTAAGCACGTTCGCAGGAGGCATTTACGGGTTTGGGGGGGATGGAGGACCTGCAACTGCGGCGGCATTATCGCAACCTTATGATGTATGTGTTGATGCGTTTGGAAGTTTGTATATATCTGATCCTGGGGTAAATCGCATGCGGAGAGTGGACACTACTGGCGTCATTACTACCGTTGCCGGTGGCGGATCAAGTTTCCCCGACGGTGTACCAGCAACCAATGCGCAACTTTCGACAATTAATGGTGTTGCCACCGATGGGGCGGGAAATTTATACATATGCCTGATTGGCGGGACATATGGCCCCAGAATATGTAAAGTAAATACTTTAGGGATTATTTCTGTAGTAGCGGGCAATGGATTTCCAAGCAGCGGAGGGTATGGCGATGGCGGAGCGGCTACTGCTGCTGGATTTGGAAGACCAGAAAAAATAGCTATTGATGGGAGTGGAAATTTATTCATTGCTGATTATTGGGATTACAGAATAAGGAAAGTAAACACCTTCGGTACAATCAGTACGATCGCAGGCACAAGTGTGGCAGGGTTTGCTGGTGACGGAGGGGCTGCAACTGCTAGTCAGATTGTCCCTTACTCCGTGGCAGTTGATCGAATAGGGAATATATATATTGGTGATGGAGGAAACTTTAGAGTACGGAAAATTGACACAATGGGTATAATTTCGTCTATTGCCGGAAACGGGTCAATTTGCACTAGTGGGGCATGTGGCGATGGCGGCTTGGCTTTATCTGCAAACATGTCCACCTTTTATGTAGGTTTGGATACGGAGGGAAACGTATATATCGGAGATTTGTATGCCGACAGAGTTAGAAAACTATTGCCCAACGGAAATCTACCGCCCCACTTCAGCAGTCACAGCCTCAGCTATTCGGTATGTGAAAACTCGGCCCCGGACTCGGTAAATACACTACTAGCCATAAGAGATACAGATATAGGGCAAACAGAAACGTGGAGTGTGCTCACAGCTCCGCTGCATGGCGCCGCCACGGGCGGCACGGGAGTATCTACAGGTGGTGCGCTCACGCCCACAGGCATCTGTTATACGCCCGCCACCGGCTATGTGGGCAATGACTCTTTTAAAATAACGGTAACAGATGGCTTTGCTGCTGATACCACTGAAGTGCATATAACGGTAGCAGGCTATACCGCGCCCATAGGCGGCACACTACACGCGTGTGTAGGGGCCGCTACCACGCTCAGCGATATAGTGCCCGGTGGTACCTGGAGCGCCGCCACCAGCGGTGCAGGCACTGTGAGCACTGGCGGTACTGTGGCGGGCATCAGCGCAGGCACTGTAACAATAAGCTACAATGTGACGATGAGTTGCGGCACTGTCCATATCACTGCCATAGTCACCGTGAACCCACTACCTGCTGCCATCAGCGGCAGGGATAGCGTATGCCCGGGGGCCACCATCACCGAATCGGAAGGTAGCCTGGGTACATGGGCCACTACAAGCCCCGCCATTACGGTAGCAGGTGCCGGTGTAGTAACGGGTGTGACTACCGGCACCGGCATTATTACGTTTACATTGCCTACCGGCTGCACCACCACCAAGATCATCACCGTAAATACACAACCGGCGGCCATAACGGGCGCAGGCAGCATCTGCGCAGGTAGTTCGCTATCACTTACGGAGGGTGGCGGCGGAGTATGGAGTGCGAGCGGCGTGGCTGTAGTGGGGTCAACCAGTACACCAACAACGGGGATCATAACAGGATTGAGCGGCGGTGTGGCGACAATATCTTACACATTACTCAGCAACAGTTGTTACCGAACGGCGGCAATAACAGTGAATCCTACACCGGTGATCAGCGGGGCAGGCACCTTATGCAGGGGCAGCACCACTACACTATCCGGCAGCACCGGCGGCACCTGGGTCAGCGGCAGCACGGGTGTGGCTACCGTAGTATCATCTACCGGCCTGGTAACGGGTGTGGACACCGGTGTGGCTATGATCACTTTCACTTCGGCAGCAGGCTGCAGCGCCACCACCGCAGTGACAGTGAGCCCGGCACCAATGACGATAACAGGTGCAGGCACCGTATGCAGCGGCATAACAGATACACTCGGCAATATTATAGGTGGCGGGTTATGGAGCAGTACTTATACAACGGTGTCGGTGGGGTCGCTAAACGGAGTGGTGACAGGGGTATCTGCGGGTAGTGCTGTTATTACTTATTCACTTGGGAGTAGTTGCACCGTAACGAAAACAGTGACCGTTTTGTCATCGCCGGTGGCAATAGCACTGGGTACGTCCACCGTATGCAGCGGCAGCACCATAACACTAACGGATGCAACGATAGGCGGCACATGGAGTATTACACCTTTAACCACGGGTACTATCAGCTCAGGCGGTGTGGTGCGTGGCATTACCGCAGGCACTGCGTATGTGGCGTACAGCCATGGTGGCTGCACGGTGTATGATACTATAACAGTAAATCCCACACCTGCACCCATAGGCGGCACCTCTACCGTATGCCAGGGTAGTTCGTTATTGCTCACCGAGAGCGGTGGCGGGGTATGGAGCTCGAGTGGCGCGGCAACGGTGGGAAGCACCGGGATAGTAACAGGTGTGAGCGCAGGGACTGCGGTAATTACATATTCGATAGGTTCTTGCGCAGTAAACAAATCAATAACGGTAAACCCCATTAGTCCGGTAACAGGGGCTACAGGGATATGTGTAGGAAATACAACGACATTGAGTGATGCCACCACGGGTGGCAGATGGAGTGGCTCAGGAACGGGAACCATTGGCAGCAGCAGCGGCATAGTAAATGGCTCCAGTGCAGGCGTGGTGCATGTTACTTATACAACCACAGCGGGTTGCATAGCCAATTATGTGGTAACTGTGAATACAACACCATCGGCCATAGGGGGCATACTGCATGTGTGTGTAGGCAATACAACCAACCTGAGCAATACAGCGGGTGGAGGTGTATGGACTGTAGGGGGGAGTGCCGGCAGTATAGGAAGCGCAAGTGGGGTGGTGACAGGTGTGAGTGCAGGTACTGTGCCCATTACCTATTCATTGGGCAGCGGATGCACCGTAAGTGCAGTAGTGACAGTGAACCCGGCAGCCCCGGCAATAACCGGTACTATGAATGTATGCGTAGGCAGAACAACAACCCTGGGTGCAGGCAGTGGCGGCCTGTGGACAGCAAGCGGCACCGGCACAGTAAGCAGCACCGGCGGCGTGGTAACGGGTATAACGGCAGGGGTAGCGATGGTTAGCTATACCTCCATGCCGGGTTGCTTGTCGACGGCGGCAGTAACAGTGAATCCATTGCCGGATGCCATCACCGGTGCAGCAACGGTCTGCTCCGGACTAACAACGACGTTGATTGATGCCACTACCGGCGGCGTATGGACCGCGGGTGGCGGCACGATAACTATAGAAGGGAGTACCGGTATCGTTACCGGCGTGAGCATCGGACCGGGTACGGTAGTGTATACCTTGCCTACCGGGTGTACGATCAATACAAGTATTTATGTAAATGATGCACCGCCGGGAATAACCGGATCGACGGTGATCTGTATTGGATCGGGCACAGTACTCAGCGATGCGGCATCGGGTGGCGCATGGAGCAGTCCTGATGGGGTAGGTGTCATTACGTTAGGTTCAACAGGAGCCGTAACAGGGATTGGACTCGGCGTGGCCACCATCAGCTATACTATAGGCGGGTGTGCGGCAGTCACGGTTTTGACTGTAAATTCTTTGCCTACAGCAATTACAGGCAATAATCATTTATGTGTGGGTGGTACAGATACACTATCAGATGCCGGTGGCGGGAGTTGGAGCAGCAGTAACGCACTGGTAGCGACAGTAGGTTCTACAAATGGAGTAGTGGCTGGTATCATACCAGGAACCGTGAATGTTATCTATTCATTGGGTGTGGGCTGTACGGTAAATAAGGCATTGACCGTGAATCCAACACCTGCGAGTATCACAGGATCATCCACGCTTTGCGCAGGAAGTACGGTAACCTTGCATGATGGGACTACCGACGGTGTGTGGAGCAGTTCTTCAGGGGCAGCAGCAGCAGGCAGTAGCAGTGGTGTGGTAACAGGTGTATCAGGCGGCACGGTGGATATCAGCTATACCTCGACAAGCACGGGCTGTGCATCGGTATATCCTGTGGCGGTAATACAGGTGCCTGCGATAATAGGCTCTACCCATATCTGTGCGTGGGGTAGTACGATGATGGTGAGTGACTCACTCGCAGGTGGCAGCTTTACGAGTACACTGGTAACGGTATCTGATTCGGGGTTGGTGCTTTCTTATGCACCGGGGACGGCTACTATTACTTATACAGAAAGTCACGGCTGCTTTGTGGTGGCTAACATAACGGTGAACCCATTGCCGGGGGATATATTGGGTAGCCACGGTATATGTGTAGGTGCGAGTACCACACTCAGCGATACCTCTGTCGGTGGTGTGTGGAGTGTTGCTAGCGGTGGAGCAGGCACGATCAGCACTGCGGGTGTGTTTGATGGATTAACTATGGGTGTTGCTAACATCAGTTATACCACCGGCAGGTACGGTTGTTCGCAGAGTATGACGATAACTGTTGATGCAGCACCAACCAGTGCAGGGACGATCACAGGCAGCAGCAATGTGTGTGCGGGCAGCACTATCACGCTTAGTGATGCGACTGCGGGTGGTGTGTGGAGCGCTGCATCAGCTACAGTGGGCAGTAGCAGCGGTACAGTGAGTGCGACAAGTGCGGGTGTGGCTACGATAGATTATACGGTATCGAATCATTGCGGCTCGATAGCAGCAACCAAGACAGTGACGGTGAATGCAGATGTGGTGCCGACTATCAGTATCAGCACGGCACATGATACGGTTTGTGCGGGTACAACAGCAAGCTTTACTTCGGTCATCACCAACGGCGGATCTACACCGGGCTATCAATGGCAGGTGAATGGTGTTACGATAGCCGGCGCATCGGGAAGCACATACAGCTATACCCCTGTAAATGGCGATGTCGTAAAAGGAACACTTACCAGCAATGCAAATTGTGCTGTGCCAGCAAGTGTGGTGAGCAATTCGATAACCATGACTGTTGATCCGCAGCTGATACCCGTGGTGGCGATAACTGCTGCGCCAACAGGTCCAATACTGACAGGAGCTACAAAGACATTTACAGTTATAGTTACTAATGGTGGCACTCCTACGTATCAGTGGATGCTGGATGGGGCGGCGATACCGGGAGCTACTGATGCCACTTATACTGCCAGTAACTTTAATGATGGAGATAGTGTGTATTGTGTGGTGATGAGTGGTGGCATGTGTGGTGGGAATGTAGGGCTTTCGAATGTTGTTGGAGTGGTGGTTGTTGATAATGCGGGGGTTCCGTTCGACAAACTCACGATGACAAATAGGGAGGTGTTGCCGAATCCGGCGCACGGCTTTATGGTGGTGACCAATTCAAAGGGATGCGAGGTGGTGATCTGTGATATGCTTGGTAAGGTGTTATATAGGGGCGATATGGTTTCGGATGAGCAGCGGGTGGATATTAGCGGGTTAGCCAATGGGGTATATTTGGTGCGAGTATCAAACCCGGCCCTAAAGGGAGGTGTTGCGTATATCACGAGAAAATTGGTGAAGGCTCAATAGTAGCAATAGCTTGAACGGTGCTATCGCCACTAAAGCTTAGGAACGATGACGAAATAAAGTAATGAAGCTTGGACAATATTTTTTTACATCTTCACCCATTCATCCACCACACTTTTATAAAACCCAAAAGCCCCATCCACTAGCAACGCATGAAAAGGAAAATCCTCTGCTGTAGCTAATGACCGGGCGAGGTCAAATTTTTTTTGCTGCGCACAGTAAAAAACACCCTGCTCATGCAGGTATCGCCCCAGGTAGGCTTGCTCAGTTTGCCCCGGTGTGGGTATCACTATAGCTTTTTTGCCAAGTGCGGCAAGGTCCATGAGTGTTGAATAACCGCTGCGGCAGATGACCATACCTGCACCTTGCAGTAAGGGTAATAATGCATCGCCCGCCAGTTGCTGATGGTAGGTGATGTGCGGTGGTATATGTGCCGGAACATCCGCATTTATGCTCCCTTCAACAAATACAACCTCGCGGCCCAATGCACAGGCTTGCTGCCACAGCAGCCGGGAAAGCTGCCCGCGCTGCGGCTCCGGCCCTGAGAGCAGGATGAGGATAGTATCGGTCTCTTTACCCACTGCCTTGCCTGCAAAGCGGGACAGTAAACCCATGTACAGCCCATTGCCCGGCAGCGCATGGGGGTGGGATAGCTTGCCGCCGAGGTTGGGTGTGCCCGGCGTATCCACTACCCACGTGGCGCCAAACCGAGCCAGGTAGCGGTAGTGCAGCTTTTGCACAGTACGGTCGGCCTGCTGCCCAAAGCCTGTCTGTATCTGCAATTGGTGCGTCATGATCACCGAGGGCAGGGTATCGTGGTACAGCCCATACCGGTTATCTGAGATGATGCCGTCTATGCGGTGCTGTTTTACTGTTTGCTTCAGCCATTGGTGTTCTCTTGCTATGGTGCGCAAAATGCCGGGCATCTGCCAAAGCAGCCCCGCCTGCGCATACTTATTGAGGCGACTGTAGGTGATATTGTATCCCTCCAGGTCAATAATTTCTATGGGCCCAAAGGTTTTTTCTATAAATACCCGCTGCCAGGGGTTGCACGCCACTACTGGGATATGGCCACAGGCCTGCAAATAGGCGATCACGGGCACACAGCGGGCGGTATGCCCCAGCCCCCAGTCGAGCGGGGCCACTAAAATTCGCCTGTGTGTTGTTGTGAACAATAATCCTTATTTTTACAAAAGTATATTATGAAAAGAACAATCAGCCGTAAGGCCATCATTTATATCATCTGTGCGGGTATCATAGGTATTGGCGCTACAGGCTGCCGCAGCAAAAAATGTGGTTGCGGCCACGACATAAACGGCGTGTACAAGCCAGTAAAGCACAATAAGTGGAGATACTGACCGTGGTATAGTTATTATGTTGTTTAACCGGTAAAAACAACCCTATATGGAACACGCAAACAAGGACTGGATGCACTATGTGAAGAACATTATCGCTGCCGATGTGCCGTCTGCCGTATTCCTGGCCTCTTACCTGCGTTATACCGGAATCAGCCGCCACGACACTGCCAGCCTCGAGATCATAGACCTGCAGAAATACAAGGTCATCAGCGATCCCGCTAAAGTGAGGAAGTCGCTCAACAGCCACAACATGGCCCCTTTTATTTTCATTGTCGGTAAAAATTAGACTGCTATCTCTATTTTACAACAATCAGGTGCGTCCCTCCAGGCAACATTCAGTGCTGATTTGGTGTTATGCAAGGCCACCACATAGCTCATAGAGCACATAGACTATGTGGTCTGAACTTAATATGCTTTAAGTACACATGGGTTTTTGCTCCTTCCTATATGCTCTATGTGCCTATGTGGTGGAAAATATCGCGCATATACGTATAACTATTGCATATTTTGTTTTCCGGCCTCACTACACAACTTTTTTTTACTTATATTTTTGGGTGCAAAGTTTTCTGAATAACTTTAGGGCATAAGGAAATGTTGCTTTGCGGCATCCTTTTTTTAACTTTAGGGCCGGTAGGGGCATTTTGTATTTGCTGCTACCCTTAAAAACTTTTAAACAGAGCGTATGAAATTAATGATCGCACCTGAAGATCAGCAGGTGATAGAACCGGGTTATGATGTGTCGCGGCGCCGTTTTTTTCAGTTGGCCGGGGGCATGGCCGGTGCAGGTCTTTTCCTGGCCGCATGCAAAGGGTCTAAACCTACGGATACGTATATTGGCAGCGAAGATTTCGCCCTGCTCAATTTTATCTACATCCTTCAGCAGCTCGAAGCCGATTTTTATACGCAGGCAGTAGCCACCCCCAATCTCGCACTCACTGCTGATGAGCTCCTGCTGCTGACCGATGTGCGCGACCAGGAAATTGCACACAAAGAATTTCTGCAGACATTGCTGGCAAAAAGCGCAGTAGGCGCCATATCTCCCAATTTTTCTTCTGTAACCTTTATCGACCGTACCAGCGTACTCACATTCGCGGCTATGCTGGAGGACCTGGTGCTATCAGGTATTATCGCAGCCACCACTTATTTTGAGAACCAGGCCTATGCGGTGGAGTTTGCCAAAATGGCTACCGTAGAGGCGCGCCACTCTGCTTACTTCCGCGATATACTCAACTATAATTCCTTTGCCGACAGCACTGTTATCGACAGTAATGGCCTCAACATGGCTGCTGTGTCGCCACGCACAGTACTGGCCACTGCCGAGAATTATATTTTCACGCACTACGATTCTTCGAAATTACCAGGTTGATCAACTCATTATTCCCGCATCTTTTATACGGTGCACCACATAAATAACAGGTCATGAATTTTAAAAATATTCTGCAGCAGATCGAGAAAACAGACCAGGAGGTTTACGAGCGTCTTAGCGGCCGCAGGCACATCCTCAAAAGTTTTGGTTCCAAGGTGGCTGTTGCCGCTTTGCCACTGGCCATCGGCTCTATGTTCAAAAAAGCTTATGGCCGCACCACAGATGTGGTGGTGGATGCCCTCAACTTCGCGCTGGAGCTCGAATACCTCGAATATGCTTTCTACCATACCGCCAACAGGACCGGTAACCTGATACCTACTGCAGACCAACCGGGCTTTGCTACCATTGAGGCGCATGAGCTGGCTCACGTTGCTTTCCTGAATGCTACAATCACAGCCATGGGCGCTACGCCGTTTGTGCCTAATCATTTTACCGATCCTACTACTTCAGGCTCATTTGTACCTGCTGCTTACGACTTTACAGGCGGCGGCACTTACTCTACTGTTTTTGATAACTACCCCACATTCCTCATACTTGCTGAGGTGCTGGAAGATACCGGCGTGCGTGCATACGGAGGCCAGATGTCTACTTTCTCCGGCAATTCACTGCTTATACAGGCGCAGCAGATAGCAACAGTTGAAGCACGCCACGCAGCACACGTCCGCCTCATCAGGCGCAATGCAGGCGCTGCCGAACTGCCCGCACCATGGATCACCAATAATATTCCGCCTACTACAGGTACACAGGCCAATTACCTGGGCGAAGACAATGTGATACAGTCTGTAGGTGCAACCAGTGTCAACATCACCACACTTGCCGATGGCAAAAGCACAGTGCCGCAGCATAGCGCTACAGCAGCATTTGATGAGCCATTGGATATGGGTACTGTAAGAACCCTCATATCGCCATTTGAACGTCCTTAAGTTATTGCTCCCGTTTGGGGAGAGGTAAAATAATAAAACCCGCTCATCGCGGGTTTTATTATTTTATAGACAATGTGGTCAAAAATAGTTGGTAAAAATTAAGTGAAAGCTATACTGGAAAAGGGTTTCAATTGTGTAAATTGAAACCCTTTTCAATTTTTATATATGGCATTCAAAAAAGGTGTTGGGCTTGTGGATTTAATGACTG
>CAIRES010000056.1 GCA_903877645.1 uncultured Bacteroidota bacterium
CAGAAAATAAGGCAAGCCTACTGCTGCCGCCGTTGCAGCACCGCCATCGCCGGTATAGCCACTGCTGCCAGTGCCTGCTATGGTACTGATGATACCGGAAGTGCTTATTTTTCGGATGCGGCCATTTCCTTCGTCTGCAAAATACACATTCCCTGCTCCATCAACGGCAACTCCGTGCGGGCTTTGTATCGTAGCTGCGGTTGCTGCGCCACCATCACCACTGTAGCCTCCAGTACCATTGCCTGCAATGGTGGTGATGATACCCGCAGTGCTGACCTTGCGGACGCGTTCATTTCCTTGATCTGAAAAATAAACATTTCCAGCTCCATCAACTTTTACACCTTGCGGACTTGCAATTGTAGCCGTGGTTGCGGCACCGCCATCCCCGCTAAACCCTGCCACGCCATTGCCCGCAATGGTACTGATGATACCTGAAGTGTTTACCTTCCGGATACAGTTATTTAATTGATCTGCAATATATATATTACCTGCACCGTCAATCGCTAATCCTTGTGGTTCGCCTAATGACGCTGCGGTGGCTATACCACCATCGCCTCGATACAATGGTATGCCATTACCGGCAAAAGTATTTATTGTTTGCGCGCAGGCACATTCCCCACCTGCTGCAATGGCAAACATTAATAAAATGCCTTGTGCGATTTTTTTTGATGAGATAAGTAGTTTCATACTTGACTATAAAAATAACAAATTATTTATTATCACAATTTTCTTTTTGGCTGTTGGTCTTATCACCAGCAACAATCTCGCGCAGAACAGAATACATCGATTATAGCCAAAACCAAATACCGGCATAGAAATTTCGTCTTCGCTCAAATCAATTTATAACAGACCTTTTTTGCGAACAAAGTCCGTTTTCCATGATGGTTCTTTGTGGCCTTTTCAGCCGCCGTAGCCATAGCAAAGGAGGCTTGTGGTGAAAATTGCTATTGAGCAATTTGCCTTACCTTCGCCCCATAATAAAAAACAACACTATGCCTGACCGCGTCTATAACAACATACTCGAAACCATAGGTAATACCCCCCTCGTGCGCCTGAACCGTGTGGTAGCCGACCTGCCCTGCAAGGTATATGCCAAGGTGGAGACCTTTAACCCCGGCAACAGCATAAAGGACCGTATGGCGCTGAAAATGCTGGAAGTTGCCGAACGCGAAGGCAAGATTAAACCCGGCGGCACCATTATAGAAGGCACCAGCGGCAATACAGGCATGGGCCTGGCGCTGGCGGCCATCATCAAGGGCTATAAATGCATATTCGCTACTACCGATAAGCAAAGCAAGGAAAAGGCAGACATACTGAAGGCTCATGGCGCAGAAGTAATAGTATGCCCCACCAATGTGGACCCTGAAGACCCGCGCAGCTACTACCAGGTAGCCCGCCGCCTGCAACAAGAAATACCCAATAGCTGGTATGTGAACCAATACGACAACCTGGCCAACCGCCAGGCCCACTACGAGCAAACCGGCCCCGAAATATGGAAGCAGACCGAGGGCAAGGTGACGCACCTGGTAGTGGCATCGGGCACAGGCGGCACTATAGTAGGCACCGGCAAGTACCTGAAGGAGCAAAACCCCAACATACAGGTGTGGGCGATAGACACCTACGGCAGCCTGCTGAAAAAATGGTTTGACACCGGAGAACTGGATATGGGCGAGGTACACCCTTATATCTCTGAAGGTTTTGGCGAAGATTTTCTGCCACAGAATTATGACCGCAATGCGATAGACCATTTTGAGAAAGTGACCGATAAGGATGGTGCGCTGATGGCCCGCCGCATCACCCGCGAAGAAGGGATATTCATAGGCTACTCGGCCGGCAGTGTGATAGCCGGCCTGCGCCAACTGAAGGACAAACTGAAGAAAGACGACCTGGTGGTGGTGATCTTTCATGATCATGGAAGCCGCTATGTGGCCAAGGTATATAACGACGAATGGATGATGGACCGCGGCTTCCTGGAGGTGGACACCGTGCGCGACCTGATAGGTGGCCTGGGCCGGCGCCGCCTGGTGACCATTGATGAGAACAGCAAGGTGATGGACGCGCTGGACCTGATGAAGAAATACGACATAGAGCAGATACCGGTGATGCTGAAGAACGAAATGACCGGCAGCATCACACAGGCCAGCCTCTTCAAAAAGCTGATAGAAGAAACGGATGTGCGCGACCAACTGATAGCTGATGTGATGGACAAGCCGCTACCGGTGGTGGACATGGATACCCGCCTCGACCGCCTTACCCACTACATCAACAAAGACAATGGGGCGATACTTACAAGGGATGAAAGCGGCCAGTATACTATACTTACGAAGTATGATATATTGAATGCCTTTAGTAAAGGATAAGAGGTAAATAACAGATAACAAATAACAAATTCCAAATACCCAGATAGCTGGCGGGATTGGACCAGTTTAACATAGCCCATGGTTTTAACCATGGGTACATAAAAGACAACATGATCAAAACGGTTTCAACCGTTTAAATTGCGTTAGGCAGAAAACTAAATACTTACTTATGCGCAGCCTTAAACAACTGACAACCGACCTCATTAAGAAACCGCCAATACTATTCCCGTTGGTGGGGTTGTTTCATATACTGTGGCTGCTATGGACGATATGGGATGACAGAAGTGTACCCGTCCCTTCTATAGCATGGCTGGAGGTGGTATGGATGGCAGGGTACATTACCTTTTGGCTGGCGATATGCGATATGCGCAAATGGGGCGCACTGGGCTACATCTTACTGACCATAGTGAACACCTCATTATACCTGGCCATCAGGCAGCACAAGATACCGCAGGACTACATGAGCAATATGTTTGAACTGGATGCGCTGTTCAGCTTCTTTGCCTTGTTCTACTACAAACGGCTGGAGTAATTGTGGCTATTGGGTAATATGGTATCGCTGGAGTATCAGCACACGATGGCTGGCCGAAGGAATGTGGTTGAGCTCCACACGGGCAAGGCCAACACCTGAAACAAGGTAGTAAATGTCGTTGTACGCTTTCTCGCCCGGCCCCTCATTTATGTGCGATGAGACTACCACATTGCTGAAACTGCCGGTAGCAGAGATATAAGCGGGCAGCAAAGAGATATAACCACTATCGCGATAGCCACGAAGCACACACCCTTCGCCCGCCTGGGACTGGTACTGCCCGGCAGCAAACGGATACTGGCCAAGGTTAAACCACTCCTCTTGTGCGACGCTATCTCCCGTCTTTGCAGAGTAAAAGCCCAGCAACGAGCCCCGTAAGTTGACGTACCATCTTTCACTATCAGTAGCAGGCACCTGCACAGATACAGGCACTACGTTAATGGTATAATAGATATACTCGTCTTCGACAATATTTTTGTTGAGTACACAACCGCCTACCTGTATGTCCCTGTCTGTGTAGCCGCTCACATAGGCGCTGTCTGTTTCACCACTTATAGAGTCCCGGCATATCCAGTAAGACCCCGGCTGAAAAGAGTAGCCTGCTTTGAAGGAAGGATCCAGGTTGTAAATAGTTACTGTGGGCGATGATGATTTTTTATTACATCCCCAAAGGGCGATAACAGCTAAAAAAGCAATGGTTAGGTTTTTCATAATTGGTTGTTTGATAAGGTAACAGATAGATAAAGTTAAGTAATATTTCATTCATTTAGCACAGTTTGCATTTTTTTGATAAAATTTACATTCACAAACACCATGAGCACAGCAAGGACCTTTACTGATATGATAGGCAATGAGGTGACGATAAGTTACCCGCCACGCCGCATCATATCTCTTGTGCCATCTCAAACGGAG
Source organism: uncultured Bacteroidota bacterium (assembly GCA_903877645.1). Taxonomy (GTDB): domain Bacteria; phylum Bacteroidota; class Bacteroidia; order Chitinophagales; family Chitinophagaceae; genus Nemorincola. Next base: position 3,802 of record CAIRES010000056.1, read on the forward strand.
CTGCTCTATGACCTTGGCCTGCGGGAGGTGGTAGTGGGTATCACCAAATTCTGTGTGCATCCGCAAGAATGGTTCAGGAACAAGAAACGAGTGGGCGGCACCAAGACGGTGCATATAGACATTATAAAGTCACTACAGCCAGACCTGATCATTGCCAATAAAGAAGAGAATACCAAGGAGCAGGTAGAGGAACTGGCTGCGCTATACCCTACCTGGATAAGCAACATACAAACGATAGACGAGGGCCTGCAAATGATACTTAAGGTGGGCACACTTGTGGGCAAAGCAAATGAGGCCGCTGCTATTGCACAGGAAATAGAAAGCGGTATCGGCAGGCTAAAAAAAGCAACTGTATCAAAGCGGGTAGCGTACTTTATCTGGCGCCAGCCGTGGATGTGTGCCGGTGGCGATACCTTCATCAGCGACATGATAGCAACCATAGGCTGGCACAATGTACTGGCAGACAGGCAGCGCTACCCCTCTATAGAGCTCGAAGAACTGCAGGATAAGAACGTGGACCTTGTGCTCCTGTCCTCTGAGCCATACCCTTTTAAAGAGGCACACATCGCCGAGATCAAAGCCGCATTGCCCGGCGTAGAGGTAATGCTCGTGGATGGGGAGATGTTCAGTTGGTATGGCAGCAGAATGAGGGAGGCAGTGCGGTATGTTGATCAGTTGATCGGTTAATATATTGTTGGCAGCGGCTTCCAATATCCACTAAAAAGATTTTACCATTTCTTAAACAATTGGTTCAGTTTTTCTTCCTAATATTGCACCATGAACACAAACAGGAATATAAAACACACATCAAAACATGCTGCCGGCAAATGCTGTAAGGCATGCCATGTATGGAGGGGATGATATTATTCTGTACTGAATTATACACGCCCCTCGCTGATACCGGGGGGCTTTTTTTATAGCATGAACTGAACCATTATGATGAAACTGATCAACAAGAAAATATGCATGGGCAAAGACATTGGCATACACGGAAACGTCTTTGGCGGCTTTATGATGTCGTGGATAGATGAGGCCGCAGCGGCCTACGCCACAGAGTATTGCTGCACCCCAAACATGGTGACACTCATAGTAGGCGAAATGCTGTTTAAGAAACCCCTGAAGATAGGCAACCACGTCCGCCTGTATGGCGAGGTAGCCCACCTGGGCAACACCTCCATCAAGCTGAATATTGATGCCCGCAAATACAATGTATACAGCGGCGATGAAACATCAGTATGCACCACCTCTATGACCTTTGTACGTATAGACGATGATGGCCAACCCACTCCCATCGGCGAATCAGTACGAAGGAAGCACCAGGAGTTGCTGGCCGAAGAAGGGGCAGTGGCAGTGCATTAAGAACAATTTACTAAACCCTACCTACCCTTGCCCGCACCGGCCAGTACACCTCCAGTAACTCTTCATTACCCCATGCTTTTTGCAGGTCTGCCTCAATAAGTGATACCGGATCATGCTGTTCCTTTTTCATATAGTGCTGCACACCCGACCAGGTGCGCAGGTAGCCCAATAACTGGCTGATATTCCATTGCTGTTTTATGTTCAGTTCAGGAACCACTAGTTCATCAAAAGGAAAAGGTATAGTTGCATATCCTGCATCTACCAACCTGCGTTGTGGATCCCAGTATGGGCCGGTTATATCCTCATACAAATGCGCAATGACCTTATCGATGGCCGGTGTAACACCCGGTGTGGTATAGGTCCATGCGGCGATCAGCGCGCCGGGCTTTGCCACCCGCTTTACCTCTTTATAAAAATTGTTGAGATCGAACCAATGTATAGCCTGTGCTACAGTGACCAGGTCTATGCTTCGATCGGATAATGATGTTTGCTCTGGCCTTTCTACCCGGTATGTGATGTTATCTTTCTGCACAGCAAGCGCCAATTGCTCCTTACTGATATCTGTACCATATACTTTACTGAAGCGCTCTGCAAGTCTCGCGGCCACCTGGCCATTGCCGGTACCACAATCCCATGCCTGCCCAAAGGAATAAGTATGTGCATACAGGAAATCAAAAATACCCTCAGGCGATAGCGGGCGAAAAGCAACATATTCCGCCGCTCCTTTTGAAAAATTATCCATTACCTCCTTCATCAGATAAAGTTAAGGATTAATGGCGCATGTAAAAAAATGCCCAAAAACGCAATTTCAAGAAAGATATTGCATGAACAATAACTAAACCCTATGTTCGTTTTAGGAAAAACACACTACTGTATTATGCGCAAACACGCTCTCGTTATCCTACTGGCAATTGCCACCGCTATGAGCATGCACTCCTGCAAAAAGTCGAAGGGCGCCCCTACCAACATTGTCATTGATTCACCGGTGATGGTCTATGCCGATTACACGGCACTGAAACCCGGCAATTACTGGATCTATGAAGAATACTTTGTGGATAGCGTCAATGGTGCAGGCCATCCTGACGGTCAATACGACAGCTCTTATGTCGAGAAGGACACCTTAGTCAATGGCAAAACCTATCATAAATACTGCACGGTAAGTCTTAACGGCTCAGGATATAGCCTGCTGCGCGACTCACTCAGTTATACCGTCAATTTGAGCGGCGCTATTCTGTTCTCTTCGGTGGATTTTACGGACACTTTTGTAAATAGCTATTTCTACAACCCCGCCGCCGGACCCGACACGCTCCGGTATATTGTAAAGATGGGATTCAAGGATTCCTCAGTCACTGTTGATGCCGGCACGTTTAAGACCGTTACCACCCGGCAGATATTCTTTATCCCTCCGTCAGAGCCTTACGGGCCTATAAGAGAAAACGACACGAAGTATGCCGTCGGTATAGGCATGATCATCAAAGCGGAGGGGTTCTTCTCCTCTGCCCCTTCATACCAGGAGTTTCGTTTACAGCGTTACCACGTACAATGATCAGATGATACGCTTCACTGCAGGCTTCGCCTCGGCATTATCAAGCCCAGTAAGTTGGATGATGCCGGGTTGTTTGCCCACTTCTATAGTTCCGATGAGGTCTTCCATCTGTAGTGCGCGCGCACCGTTGCGAGTGGCCCAGATCAGCAGCATAGCCCAATCCAGCTTAGGATAGTGCTGTTTAATAGTGTATAATTCAGAAAGTATGCTCAGCTCATGGTTAGATACCAGGCTGTCCGTACCTATACAGATATTGGCATCCTCGCTGATGAACATATTAATGTCCGGCAGTGCATTTTCTATGTATAGATTAGCATTTGGGCAAAGACACCAGTACACATCGTTCAGCCTGCTGTGTGCGTACTGCACATCCAGGTGCTTGGTGTAAGTATTATGCACAAATATAAAAGGATGTTGCGGCGACATCCATTCCAGGTAAGACTGTATAGAGGAGCGGCCTGTGGGGTCAAAAAAGCTATCGTCTATGCCCAGTGTGCGCAGCAGGTCTTGTACACCCCCTTCTTTTGAGGCATAGTACCTGTTCTCTTCATCACTCTCCTGGTTGTGTATGGAAATGATCACATTATCCCGGTGCAGGTCTATAAGCCGAAACAATGTAGACGACACAGAATATGGCGCATGTGGTACTATTGCCTGCTTCAGTATCATATCGCCCTGCTCCTGTAGCGCAAAATCGTTATAAAGTTTTACGGCATAGTCGAACGACTTGTTTGCGCCTGCTTCATTAAATCCAATGGTCTCTACAAACGTATAAAAATGAAGCTGGTCCAGCGCGCGCAGGTGCATGGTATCCGTGGTATTCACAATATCCCCTACGGCTACTATGCCGTTTCTCAGCAACTCATTGTAGCCCTCTATACGCGCGGCGTTTTTTTGCTCGTCCGTAAAATCGTTCCTGTGCAGCGGTATGTTCTTCAAAAAAGGGATCAGCCCGGTGTGTTCCGGCACAAAACCCTTCATGTGCGACAGTTCCAGGTGGCAGTGTGCGTTCACAAAGCCCGGAGCCAGTACACCCTCATAAAAAACAGTATCTGGTGTAGGCTCATCCAGTATGGCAATAATGCTGCCGTCAGCAGATACTTCTATTGTAGTGCCTGCCGGCATCCAGTAATGGCCATTATGTATTTTTTCAGCGGTAATGAAACTCATACTATCGCTTTCCTCTTTAGTGTTTAAAATGTTTCAGCAATACTATCTCGCGCTCATTCAGGTATCTCCACTTGCCACGTGGCAGGTTTTTCTTGGTAAGGCCGGCATACATCATCCGGTCCAGCTTCTCTACCTCATAGCCCATCGATTCGAATATCCGGCGCACAATACGGTTGCGCCCGCTATGTATCTCCAGCCCTATTTCGCTCTTGGTTTCCAAGTAGGCTATCTCATCTACAATGGCCTTACCGTCTTCCAGCTCCACACCTTCTACCACTTTTTCAAAATCAGCCTTTGTCAATGGTTTATCCAGTGTCACATGATACACCTTTTTCATCCCGAAAGAAGGATGCGAAAGCTTTTGTGTCAGTTCCCCATCATTAGTAATGAGCAGCAAGCCAGATGTGTTCCTGTCGAGCCGGCCTACGGGAAATAATCTATCAACGTCCGCGTTACCTACGAGCTCCATCACGGTCTTGCGGCCCTGCGGATCATCGTTAGTGGTAATAAACCCTTTAGGCTTATTCAGCAGTATATACACATGTGCCTTTTGCGGAAACAGTTTTTTACCACTCAGTGTCACCTGGTCGGTACGCGACACTTTGTGGCCGGGGTCCAGTACCAGTTCACCATTCACCTTCACCTTGCCTTGCTTCACCAGCTCTGCGGCCGCACGTCGGCTGCATTCGCCCGAGTAAGCTACAAATTTATTCAGTGGCATTATATCAGGTATTGCCGGGCCCTTCTTACCACCTTTACCACCCTTTCTGTTATCTTCATATTCCTCATCGTCCTCGTCTTCCTCAACTACCTTTCTTTTCTTCACCGGCGGCACAACTGCATCTGCGCCTGTGTTCTTTTTAGGCGCCTCCGCCGGCTTGCTGATCACATTGGTCTCCCGTTGCCTGAAGGGCCTGCTGTCTTTAGGCTTGCTTTCTCTTGCCGGGCCAAAAGACCGGGCGGGTGATGATTTACGTTCCGGCTTATCACCTGTGCTATCATCCCTTTCTTTCTTCTTATCTTCTCCTCTCTCCTGGAATTTCTTGTATGCCCTCACCGGTGGCCTGTCGCCGTCTATAGATTTGCTGAAGGGCTTTTCAAATTTACGTGCCGGCTTTGCATCACTATCCCTGTCTGTACTATCTCCGGCCCTGCTATCCTCAAATTTCTTGTATGGGCGAGTGGGACGGTCTGAATCGGATTTACCAAATGGCTTATCAAATTTGCGTGGCGGCCTTGAATCGCTGCTACTTCCCCTATCACTCCTTTCCCCGTCTTTACGGCCTTCAAATTTCTTATATGGGCGTGTAGGGCGATCACCCTCACCGGACGTGCCAAATGGCTTATCAAACTTACGCGGCGGGCGACTATCGCTCCTTTCCGCGTCTTTACGGTCTTCAAATTTCTTATATGGGCGTGCCGGGCGATCTCCTTCACTTGACTTGCCATAAGGCTTATCAAACTTACGTGGTGGACGGGTATCGCTGCTGTCCCCGTCTTTACGATCTTCAAATTTCTTATATGGCCGGGCCGGCGCTCCTTCCGATTTACCGTATGGCTTATCAAACTTGCGTGGCGGGCGGGTATCACCGCCCCTTTCGCTCCTATCTCCGTCTTTACCCCCTTCAAATTTCTTGTATGGGCGGGCAGTTCCGCCTTCGGTTCTGCCACTATATGGCTTATCCGACTTACCATAAGGCTTGCCTTTATCGCCATTTTCATTTTTTCTGTATGGCTTCTGTTCTTTTCTGTCCCCTCGGTCATCTCCTGCGTCTTTTTTATAAGATCGCTTTGGGGCCGATGAGCTTTTAGGGGAATATGGTGGTGGTTTTCGCATTTCTGTTTCGCATTATTATGCCGCCGGTAAAGGTACGCTGTTTACACGGCCTAAGCATATTTATATAGTGAGGGCAAGCCCCTTTATCTACTTGGTCTTTTTAGGCTTGCATTTTTTCTGTTCGGCCTTCAGCAAGGGCATAGCCTCCTTCAGGTTGCCTGTTATCTGCTCCAGCTTGGGCAATATTGTTGCTTTGCCTTTTGCCAGCTTTGCCTCGGCTTCAATTACCACAAGGTCATCATACATATCCCGCACCTTCACTATGTTCGCGCTCGATTTCAGAAAGTGTGCCTGCTTGGCTATCGCCGGATAATCATCTGTATTCTTTATCAGCTTTTCCAGTTCAGCAACTCCTTTTTGAGCAGTGTTTATATACAAAGACACAATGTTATATATATAATCCGTATCATTATCAGATGCCGTATAAACAAAACTAAGGTCTAAAGCAGGTGCTGTCATGCAGTTCTATAATTTTTAATTGCCTTTTGCTATGATGTCGAGTATTAGCTCGCTTATCGCTTTGGCCTCAAAAGGTTTGGAAATACAAACGTCCATTCCGGCCTCCAGGCATTCAGGTGTATCATTGGTAAACATATCAGCTGTGATGCCAATAATAGGAACATTACTTTTCAGTTCTCTTCGTAAATATTTTGCTGTGGAGATGCCATCCATCTCTGGCATCTGCAGGTCCATCAGCACAACATCAAAATGGCTTATTTTGATCAGTTCAATGGCCTGCTTACCATTTGAAGCATTTTTTATCGAGGCACCTTGTTTGTGCAGGATAAAATTAGTGATCCGCTGATTCAGCTCATTATCTTCTACTACCAGTATGTTAACGCCATCAAGCATATATAGATAATCTTGTTTTAATAAGATCGGAGATATGAATCAAATATAAGACAATTAACGGTATTTCTAAACATCTCTGAAATAAAAAGACTTGTCATAAGCTTAGTACCCATAACCACCACTTAGCAAATAACAATTATTTTCATCATCAAATTGTACATTATACATATTTTGTCGTACTATTGTATTTCGGTTTTTGATAACAGCACCTTAACAACTTATCCCTGTAACGCTAACTGAAAACTATGGCATATAAGATACGTATCCTTCCACGTTGGCTTGTTTTCCTTTTAGATCTCTTCCTGGTATGTTTTTGCCTGTTCCTTTCCCGGATGCTCAAACTCAACTTCAACTGGTCTCACGCCGATGTTGGTTTACGGTTCATAATGGGTGTAGCATTTATTATTAATGCTGTACTTTTCTATGTCTTCAAAAGCTTTGCAGGTATCATCAGGTACACTAATATAGAAGATGCACAAAGACTGGTAATGGTAAATGCCATTGCTTCTTTCTTTTATCTTACCCTCAATGTCACTTTCTTAAGATCAGGTAATTTCTTTACCCTACAGATAGTAACCATCAACTTTCTCATTACCACATTCGTTATCATCTCCTATAGGCTGGCAGTAAGGTATTGCTTCAATTTCTACAAAGCATTGTCTTATGGCGATAAGATAAATAAGAAAAAGGTGGTGGTGTTTGACACCTCTGCCGATGGCCTCCACATCATGAAGGTAATGAACAGCCTGCCCAATGGCGATATGCAGGTAATGGCCTTCATGGATGATTCTTTCAATGCATCGGGCAAATTTGTTGAGGGGCTACCTATTTATAACAGCCATGAAAGCAGCATAGCCAAACTGCGAAATGACGGCGCGGAGGTACTCATCATTGCCAATAAACAGATTGAAAAAACAAAACTCAACTACCTTGTAGATACCTGCCTCAACTACGGCATACGCATCCAGCAGGTACCTGCTATGCGCGATTGGCTCAATGGCAAACTGGATACCCAACAGTTACAAGACATCAACATAGAAGACCTGCTGGAAAGAGAGGTGATCAAGATACACAATGAAGCTATCTATACCGAACTGAAGGGAAAGCGCATACTGGTAACCGGTGCAGCAGGCTCTATAGGCAGCGAACTCGTTCGCCAGTTGATACAGTATCGCCCCTCGCTCATCATCCTTTGCGATAAGGCCGAAACCCCTACCCATGAATTTTTCATGGAGGTAACAGACAAGCACAAGAATGCCAACGTAAAAGCCTACCTCGGCGATATATGCGACAGGCAACGCATGGAGCACCTTTTCGAGATATACACACCACAGATCGTATTCCATGCCGCCGCTTACAAGCATGTGCCACTGATGGAAGACAACCCTTCTGTAGCGGTCATTAATAATGTACTGGGCACCAAAATACTAGCCGAAATAGCCGTAGCCAATAACGTAGAGAAGTTTGTAATGATCTCTACCGACAAAGCAGTGAACCCTACAAACGTAATGGGCGCTTCAAAGCGCATTGCAGAAATATTCACCCAAAGTTTTTTCAGGCATATAGCCCAAGACGGCAATCACACCACCAAATTCGTGACCACACGCTTTGGCAATGTACTCGGGTCTAACGGATCTGTGATACCCCGGTTCAAGATGCAGTTGCAAAAAGGCGGCCCGCTCACCGTTACACACCCCGATATCACCCGCTTCTTCATGACCATACCGGAGGCCTCCCTGCTGGTTATAGAGGCAGGAGTAATGGGCCAGGGCGGTGAGATATTCATATTCGACATGGGCAAGCCCGTGAAGATAGCTGACCTTGCCCGCAAAGTCATTAAGCTGGCAGGCAAAGAGCCTGATGTGGATATTAAGATCATCTTCACCGGCCTGCGCCCCGGTGAAAAGTTGTTTGAAGAACTGCTGAACAGCAGCGAGAACGCACTACCCACCTACCACGAAAAGATACTTATTGCCAACGTACCGCAATACGACTTCGAGCTGGTAGAAAAGAAAGTGGACAAGCTCATCAAATGCGCCCAGCAACACTATACGCTTGAGACCGTGTACCTGATGAAGGAAATTGTGCCTGAGTTCATCAGCAATAACGTTTCTTACGAGAAAGTAAACGCGCAAACAAAGTAGTGTAATGAGGTGAACCCCTTGACGCCCTGCGTATACTATGTGCTGCTCTCCCGGGTGATTTTTCTTCCCCTGCGATCAAACTATTTTCTGATTTTCTGAAATAAATGATCATTTGCCGTACCTTGATCATACAGCCATACTGTTATTCAACCGCTCATCATCTCCAATAACCGCTCGTCACAATTCGGTTGTACAGTAGTGATTAACGGCTGAAATTTGACCTAAAATCAAAAACAATATGAAAAAGATCATTTCCACTTTTACGATAATACTCCTGGCAGTATGTCTGCAGGCACAAACCATTTCGGGTAACTGGTATGGCACATTACCTGTACACGGCAAGCAAATACGCGTGGTATTTCATATCTCCAAAACAGGAGACGTGTATACAACGACCATGGATAGCCCCGACCAAAACGTCCTTGGCATACCGATGGACAACACTACCGTAACCGGCAACCAGGTAACCATTGCAGCAAGCACCGCAGGTATGAAATATACCGGCACCTATCTGCCCGACAGCAATAAAATAAATGGCGAATTCTCCCAAGGGCCAAAAAGTATGCCCCTTTCTTTGACCAATACTGAAACTAAAGTAACCAAGGCCGCGACAGTACCCCGTCCACAAGACCCAAAAGACTATCCGTACAAGCAGGAGGAAGTGGTGTTCACCAATACTAAAGCAGGCAACACACTTGCAGGAACGCTGACCATGCCCGCCGATGGCAAGGCTTCAAAAATAGTTGTCCTGATAACAGGATCAGGCCCGCAGAACCGTAATGAAGAGATCGAACAATTCAACCATCGTCCCTTCCTCGTTTGGAGCGACTGGCTGACCAGGAATGGCATTGCCGTATTGAGGTACGATGATAGAGGGGTCGGTGCGTCCGGTGGAGTTTTTGCCACATCCACATCTGCTGATTTTGCCGATGACGCAGAGGCCGCCATTAGTTACATTCAATCCCGATCTGATCTGAAAAACCTGTCTATAGGCCTTATGGGGCATAGCGAAGGTGGTATGATAGCCCCTATGATCGCCAGCCACAATAACGCTGTAAAGTTCATCATACTCCTGGCGGGCCCGGGGGTACCTATATCGCAACTAATGGTAGAGCAAACTGAAGACCAGTTACGCCTATCGGGTGTGCCGGACAGCTCTATTGCACAGTCAGCAGCACTGCAAAAGAAGGTATTTGCCATAATGAATGAAAATAAGACCCTGCCTGCAGATGAACTGAAAACAAAGATCAAAGCTATGCTGAACGAAGAACTGGGCAAATTCCCCACAGAAGCCCTGGGAGGCCGCAGTGCAGATGATATGGCAGGAGAAGCTACCACACCATGGCTCAGATACTTTATTGCATTTGATCCTGCAGTATATTTAACGCATACAAAATGCCCGGTACTGGCTATGGACGGAACACTGGATATGCAAGTGCGCAGCGCAGATAATCTTAAAGCTATAAAAGAATGTACGCGAAAAGCCGGGAATAAAAACGTACAGGTAGTGCCTATGGAAGGCCTTAACCATATGTTCCAGAAAGCGAAAACAGGCTCAGTTCCGGAATATGGGCAGATAACTGAAACCGTGAACCCCGCTGCACTGAATACTGTAACCGAATGGATAAACAAACTCTAATGGACAACAAGCACAGATCCTGGTTTTGGCCAATACAGATCGTTACATGGATAGCGATAGGGCTTGTCAACTTTTTGCCGCAGCATTTTGTATCGGGGAAGGCGTCCTTCATTCAATACTTTAATTTACTGGTGATCAGTATCGGTGGCTTTATTGTGACGTCTGTGTATCGGGGCTACCTTAAAAAATACAAGTATACATTCACCATGAAGTTGGGCAGGTTCGTGGCCTTTTTATCCGCATCTACTTTGGTACTATCTGTTTGCTGGTGGCTACTGATCGTGCTGGTAACGTGGCCCATTGGCGGCAAGTACAACATAAATATGCATGTGGTCGCTTTTCAGCTTATCCCGTTGGCCGGACTGGTACTCATATGGAACCTGGTGTACCTCACCTATCACCTCATCAGGCAATACCACATTACCGAGGTGGAGAAATGGAAGCTGGAAGCCGAGGTAGAAAAAGCAAACCTCGGTACATTAAGATCGCAGATCAACCCGCATTTCATGTTCAATGCGCTCAACAACATCAGGGCATTGATACTGGAAGATCCACACAAAGCAAGGGAAATGCTCACCCAGTTTTCCGAAACGTTCAGATATGCCCTGCAACACTCCGAAAACAGTGAAACTACCGTTGCGAAGGAAGTGCATATCGTATCGCAATACCTGCAACTGGTGAGCATACAGTATGAAGAAAAAATGCAGTTTAGCATAAATGCGGAAGAAAACATATTGCATGACAGTATACCCCCAATGATCCTGCAATTGCTGGTGGAAAATGCTGTGAAGCATGGCATAGCGCTCAGCCAAACAGGAGGTATAATTGCAATTGACATCCGGAACATCGGGAAACAACTGGTCATGAGTGTGAAGAACACAGGGACGTTGCAGAAAAAGAATCAACTGGAAGACAGCATCGGCATAGGCCTGAACAATGTGGAAAAGCGGCTTAAGCTCCTGTATAACGATAAAGCACAATTGCGGATAGAGGAGCAGCCGCCATTTGTTGTTGTAACCATTAGCATTGAAAGATCATGATCAAAGCCATCATAGTAGAAGATTCGCGCCTGGCCCGTCAGGAGCTGAAAACCATGCTGAAAGACTTTCCGCAGATAACGATAACGGGCGAGGCTGATTCGGCAGAGCAAGCTTTGACGTTGATCGCCGCAGACCAGCCCGACCTGCTTTTCCTGGACATACACCTGCCCGGAAAAAACGGGTTTGAAATACTACAGGAACTGGACCAGGTGCCCGCCGTGATCTTCACAACCGCATTCGACCAGTATGCGCTCCAGTCGTTTGAATACAACACCATTGATTACCTGCTTAAACCCATTGTACCTGAGCGGCTGGAACGGGCGATAAAGAAAGCGGAGGAACAGCTACAGCAGCGGGGAACAGCCGTACGCATAGAAAAACTAACGGCCGCAGGCCGCATATTTGTAAAAGACGGCAATAAATGCTGGTTTGTAACCATAGGCGACATCCGCCTGTTCGAATCGAAAGGGAACTATACCCAGATCTTCTTTGACAAGAACAGCCCGCTCATACTCAAGTCCATACAGCACATAGAGGACACGCTTGATAACCAGCAGTTTATACGCGTGAACCGGCAGCAGATCGTGAACGCAAAATTCATCAATAACGTAGCCGAAACATTCGGAGGCCGCCTGAAACTGACCCTCACCGGCAACGAAACAATTGAAGTATCGCGCAGGCAGGCCAACAAAATAAGAGAGCTGTTTAGCCTTTGATCGGCTTCAATAAAAAAATGCCCCAAACTTCAGTGTCCGGGGCTTTTCAATATGATTAGGTCCTGAAATGGAATTTGGATTTTGAACACTGGAATTTATCTTATATACCCCAGTATCTTCAACATACTTTGTGGTGTCTGCTCCTTGGCATACAGCCAGTCTTCCAGGTTGCCGTCCTTGTCGTACTCCACCACTATATGCTTCGGCGATGGTATCATACAGTGCTTGATGCCGCCATAGCCCGCAAGCTGGTCCTGGTAAGCCCCGGTATGGAAGAAGCCGATGTAAAGAGGGTCTTTCCCCTTTTCCTTATCCAGCTTGGGCAGGAACACCGCATTAATATGCTCCTCCGATGTGTAGAAGTCATGGCTATCGCAGGTAAGGCCACCGAGGTGTACCTCCTGGTATTCCTTGTCCCATTTATTGATGGGCAGCATCAGGAACTTTTCACCAATGCCCCACGTATCCGGTAGTGTGGTGATGAACGAGCTGTCTATCATGTACCATATTTCACGGTCGTTCTGCATCTTTTCATCCAGCACGCTATAAACTACTGCGCCGGCCTCCCCTACTGTAAAGGAGCCAAACTCTGTATAAATATCCGGCACATCTACTTTGTTCTTTTTGCACACTTTCTTTATCGTAGATACAATCTCGTTGACCATATAATTGTAATCATAGTCAAATCCCAGCGAATGCTTGATGGGCAGGCCACCACCTATGTTCAGGCCTTCCAGTTCAGGGCATACTTTCTTCAACTGGCAATACAGGTTCAGCACCTTGTTCAGCTCGCTCCAGTAATACACATCATCCTTTATGCCTTTGTTCATAAAGAAGTGTACCATCTTCAGCCTGAATTTGTCATTGCCCTTGATCTTGTCCACATAAAACTCAAGTACATCCCTGCTGCGTATACCGAGGCGGGAGGTGTAAAAGTCGAACGTAGGTTCTTCCTCGCTCGCTATGCGGATACCGATATTCACCGGGTCCTTCGCGCGGATGGATTTTTTATAGTCGTCAAACTCGTTCTTATTGTCAATGATCGGTATCACATTCTTGAAACCCTCGTTGATGAGTTTGGCAATACTGCGCGTATAGGTGCGGGTCTTAAAACCGTTACAGATGATGTAGGTTTCCTTGGTTATTTTACGGCGTTTATACAGCGCGCGAACAATATCCAGGTCATACGCAAATGATGTTTCGAGGTTCACACCATGCTTCAGCGCTTCCTCCACTATAAAAGAAAAATGCGAGCTCTTGGTACAATAGCAATACACATACTTACCATCGTACTTATTCTTCCTGATGGCATCGGCAAACATTTTTTTCGCCTTATTGATCTGCATCCCTATTTTGGGCAGGAAGGTCATTTTAAATGGCGTTCCGTACTTCTCTATAAGAGCGGAGATGTCTACTCCGTTAAATTCTAATGTGTTATTGTCATTCACATCAAACCCTTCCTGCGGAAAATGGAAGGTTTGCTGTACGAGATCAGAATATGTATTATTCATCTACAGATAAAAAGGTGTTGTGAATTGTTAGACCTTATGAAAAACAAAAATAATTATTTACATCAAGGAATTGGATTATTTTTTTGGTAAAGTTATATCAGGAGCGCACCAGCCTATAAGCATATTAAATATTCAACATTCATCTGTTATTCTGTGGTAAGTTTTTACATAAAAGACCATATATACTTACCTTTGCAGCATGAAGTTAGAGGAGGCCATATTATCGGGCAAGTTTGCGGATGAAAAGCATAAGGCGACAATAAACATCCTGTACACCGCTTACTGGTTGAAAGACCGGATCAGCAGCTTATTGAAAAAAGAAGACCTTACTATGGAGCAGTACAATGTGCTGCGTATCCTCAAAGGGCAGCACCCCGAGCAGCTTTGTGTTAAAGACATAGCAGCCCGCATAATAGAAAAGAGTTCCAACGTACCCCGTATCGTTGATCGCCTCGTACTCAAAAAGCTGGTAAAACGTGCCCCCTCCAAAGCCGACAAACGCGAAACACTCATCTCCCTCACCGAAAAAGGTATTACTGTTTTAGAAAGCGCAACCGTGCTGATCGAACAGGTAAACGACAGCATCAATGCCATTACAGATAGCGAGTCAAAACAACTAAATGAACTGCTCGAAAAGATGCGGATGTAACTTATCCACTATCAGGCAATAACCTCGCCGAACGAAGATCTCACATAGTCACCCAAACAACAACCCGCTGTAGGGGCCGGGCTTGCCCCTGCCCACCTCGCACCGGACAGCACTCCTGCTAGGGAACATAGCAGCTAAAAACAACACAATTCGTTTCAAAATCTCTTTTTCCAATAAATTCCCTACTTTTGTCCCGCAATGGTTTCCTCACGCTTGCGTGATGATGAAAAGGGAACCGGGTGTAAATCCCGGACATTACCCGATGCTGTAAGCTCCGAATGAGCTTTTTTGCTACCTGTGCCACTGTTCGCCACCCGGCGGATGGGAAGGCCGCAAAAAAGCGGAGTAAGTCAGAAGACCTGCCTTTGCCCCGGTATATAACCCGGGAGTAACTTATCGCTGCTTTCGGGAAAAAAAGCACAGGTGAGATAAAAGCAGGGCGTTCCTGCGTTTCTCTGTATCTGATCAATTCCCCTTTGCTGCATTTTATTGATTTGTTTTTAAAAACCAACTCATATATGCGCACATCTACGCTCCTGTTTTCTGCCCTATTGCTGGGCACAACGGCCTTAAAGGCCCAGACCGTCGCCACGTTCGATGATCTCACCCTACCCCATGCCGACACATTCTATGTCAACTACTCTGCATCCGGCACCGATGTAGGTTTTAATGACGGCCTCGCTCACTTCCCGTGCGTTTATGATACGTCTTTCGGCGGTTTCTGGACCAGTGGCTTCGCTTATTCCAATATGCGCGACAGCGTTACCAGTGGCTTCGGCAACCAGTATGCCGCCAAAACAGACACCGGTTGTGGCCCGTCTGCCAACTATGCTGTAGCCTACGGCGAGACCAATTACGTTACCCTCCGTGGGTCTGCCGTTGGCAAGCCTGTAGCTGGCTTCTATCTCACCAACAGCACTTATGCAGCCAATAGCATGAGGGACGGTGACTTCTTCGCCCGTAAATTCCATAACGGCGATTGGTTCAAGCTTACGGTTCGTGGCTACATGCACGGCATCGCATCTGTCGATAGCGTTACTACCTACCTCGCCGACTACCTCTTCCCCGATACCAGCATGAACTACATCCTGCGTACGTGGCAGTGGGTGGACCTGTTGCCGCTCGGCAATGTGGACAGCATCAGCTTAACACTTTCTTCTACCGATAACGGTTCTTTCGGCATGAACACCCCTGCCTATTTCTGCATCGACAATTTCACTACACAGGAGTCTTCACTGGCTGTACACAGCACACAGGCTGCAATGGCAAAGGTTTACCCCAACCCTGCAAAAGACCTGCTGTATGTAGACCTGAATGACAATTCAATACAAACTGTTACTGTATTGAACATGGCCGGACAGGTGATCGGCACTTATGCCCCTTCAAGTCATATCGAAATAAATACCTCATCTTTACCGGTAGGAATATACGTACTTCAAATGACCGGCAATGGCAAAACCGCAACTGCGAAATTCATAAAACAATAATTCCCCGGTGTGCCACACTTATCAAAGTGTGGCACACCTTAATTACCAAATACCAAACAATGAAAATGCTCGCTCTATCCATACTCGCCACACTTGCCTTGCACAGCATCGCCAGCTCGCAATACGCGCCGCAGGCGGGCCTGCCCGGCAGCACTGCTATCAACGCAACAGACAGCCGGTTCACGGGCTGGGCCACACAATGCACTGTACAGCGTGGCTATATGGATATTGCCAATCCCTCCGGCGGCTATGCCTCCCTCGGCGACAGCAGCCTTGCCATTGGCCCGCCCGACCATACTATTGTGAGCCTGGGCGATAGCGGTATTGCCACACTCTCTTTTGCCTACCCAATCTACGATGGCCCGGGCGCAGACTTTGCCATTTTCGAGAACGGCTTTCTTGATGTAGCCAACGACTCTCTTGCTTTCCTTGAGCTGGGTTTCGTAGAGGTTAGCTCTGATGGCGTCAACTATTTCAGGTTCCCGGCAACTTCTAATACCGAACAGAACGTACAGCTCACCAACGACGATTATATCAATGCCATTGGACTCAATAACCTAGCCGGCAAATACATCGGCATGTACGGCACCCCTTTCGATCTCAGCGAATTGACCGGCATCAGCGGGCTGGATGTGAACAACATCACCCACATACGCATCATAGATGTGGTGGGTAGCATATCAGGCCACGCCTCGCACGATAAGGATGGCAGGGTCATTAACGATCCCTACCCCACGGCATTTGCATCAGGTGGTTTCGATCTCGACGCTGTTGGCGCTATCCACCAAACGGGCAACGCAGCAGTAAGCACAGTAGCCAACCATATTCCTATTACAACGTACCCCAACCCCGCATCAGATGAGCTGCACATAGGCATACAAGGTGCCATCGCCGAAGGGTTATCTGTAGCCATAGTTACCATCTCCGGCAAAGAATTGCAGCAGCTTTCCTTGACCGCTGCCAACACAACCATTCCTGTATCCGCATATCCTCCCGGCATGTACTTCCTTCAGTTTCACGATGCTAATGGCACCAAATGGGTAGAAAAATTCACCAAACGCTGATCATAGCACTGTGCTGTCTATGGGTATCTTGCAAAAAAGATAAGCCAGCGCCCATCAATAACACGGCGCCCACAGGTTCAGGCTCTGTGTACATCGTATGCGAGGGTCAGTACACCGCGGGTAATGCCTCTTTATATGCCTACCAGCCCGCCACCAAAACTGTTTATGGCGATCTCTATAAATCAGCCAATGGCCGGGACCTGGGTGATGTTTTTCAGAGTTTGTCATTGGTCAATGATAAATTCTTTTTATGCATCAACAACTCCGCCAAAGTAGCCGTAATTGACACCCACACATACAAACTGGTCACCAGCATCAGCCTGCCCGGCCCACGGTATATACTACAGGTCAGCAGCAGCAAGGCCTACGTTTCCAGCCTGTACCACAACAAAGTATATATCCTCAACACACAGAATTATACCGTAACGGATAGCATTACGCTACCCTATAAAAACACAGAAGGCATGTGCATCTACAACACCGATGCCTTCATCTGCACCTGGGATAGCACCGGCAATAAGATATACAAAGTGGATGCCCTTACTGATAAAGTAACTCAAACCATACAAGTGGCAGGCTATGCCCCCAAAGAGATATTGCTCGACAAAGAACAAACCCTTTGGGTGCTTGCCGGTGATGGCCTGCAGATAGGCAAGATCGCTACCCTCACACGTATAGATCCTTCTACAGGTAACATACTGGCATCCTGGCAATTTCCTCCAAATGCCGAGCCTGTAAAGCCCGTCTTCAACACCACCAAAGACACCCTGTACTTCATCGAGGCCAACCAATTTGGCAGCTCCGACAACAATGGCATCTACCGTATGGGCATCCACGATGCCACACTACCCCCACAGCCATTAATAGCCGCCCGTGCATTACAATATTTCTGGGCCCTCGGCATAGACCCGGCCACAGGCTACATATATGTCGGCGACCCAAAAGGGTTCATACAAAACGGGAGTGTGCATATTTACACACAAAATGGAGCACCAATAGATAGCTTTGCCGTAGGCGTAGGCCCGGGGCATTTTTATTTTTAAACAACAATAAAACCACTACAATAAATAAGCGTAATATTCGTGCTGGAAACTCCCCTGTTCGGCGCCCTGAAAGGGCAAAATCCCTTAGCGGTGGGCAACGCCCATCGACTCGCGATAAACACAACACAAAACTCCTAAAGGGCAAAATTATGACAGATGAAAATAAAACAACAATGCTGGAACATAGCCCACGGTTTCAACCGTGGGTAAAATACAGCAACGAAACACATAACCGTTTCAACGGTTTAAATTAGATTACACATTAGGATATGACAACACCATGCACAATATCCATTATATAAAAAAAACACTCCGGGCATTCATGCCCCAGCTACTGCTATTGGTCACTTTGTCCCCAGCGTACGCCCAGCAAAAAACCGACTCACTCAAAGAAGTAAAAGTAAAAACCAAGCACAAAATATCCGCCGATACCCGCCTCAACGACTTCTCTCCGGGCCAGAAGGTAAAAACTATAGACAGTAATACCCTCCGCCAATATCAACTCCAAAGCATGGCCAGCCTGCTCGCCCAGCAAGTGCCGGTGTTTGTGAAATCTTACGGATTCAATGGCCTGTCAACACTCAATTTCAGGGGCTCATCCTCCGCACAGTCTGCCGTACTATGGAACGGCATACCCATTAGCAACGCCGCCCTCGGCATAGCCGATGTCTCTACCCTTCCTGTTGTGTTCATGAATAAGGTCAACGTGGTCTACGGCGGTTCGTCTGCCCTTTGGGGTAGTGGCAATGTAGGCGGCGCATTACTTTTAGAGAATGAAACACCTGTATTCGATTCCGGCCACAAAGACCTCTCCTTCGGTGGTGGCCTTGGTAGCTTCAATCAATATATAGGCAATATAAAAGGTAGTATATCCGACAGGCGATGGTATTTCTCTGCCAATATCTTTGCCCAATCCGCACAAAACAACTTTCCCTGCACTAATGGATCGGGCGCAAAAACAAACATGCCCAATAGCGCACTAAAAAGTGATGCAGCCATGGTACAGGCGGCTTACAAGATCAGCACACAAAATATCATCAGCTTCTCTGCATGGTACCAGCGATACGACCGGCAAATACCTCCGGCCCTCTTCGAGCCATCTTCCGTACAGCACGAAACAGATGGCTCCTTGCGCCTGCTGCTCGATTGGACAAAGCAAAACACCAACAGCAAGTGGTATGCCAAGTCATCCTTTATACAAGACAATTCCCATTACCGCAATGATGATGTTCAGCTCTCAACTTACAACACCGCTTATCAATACTACCAGGAGATAGGCTGGAAGGCGCAAATGCACCAATACGGGCAATTATTGTTGTTCATGCCCGTACAAATATCATGGATGCAGGTACAAAGCCAAACCAAAGAGCAAGACAGGGTTGCCCTTGCAGCAGCATACGATCTCAAAGAATTGCATAACCGGCTGGATATAGCCTTAAATGCACGTGCCGAAACTATTGACGGCAAAGGTATCCTCATGCCCGGTGCCGATGCATCGTATGCAATAACCCACTGGCTGGCTGTTCGCGCCAATGCCCAGCGCACCTACCGCACACCTACACTCAACGAACTATACTACGCCCCCGGCGGCAACCCCGGTCTGAAACCCGAACAGGGCTGGAATGAAGATGCAGGCTATACTGTAAAAATAAATGCAGGCCACTTCGCCATCTGCCACGATGTGTCTGTTTTTACCCGCGATATACACGATTGGATCTTATGGCTCGGCGGCGCTATATGGACACCTCACAACATTGCAGAAGTACATAGCCGGGGCGTAGAAACAGAGAACAATATTGTGTACACCATTGGTAAATGGCGCTTGCATGTGGGTGTCAACACATCCTACATACTGGCAACTACAGTATCCAGCTATATATATAACGACGGCAGTGTAGGCCGCCAGCTACCCTATACCCCCCGCTACAGCGTCCAGGCGGATGCTGGATTTGACTACAAAAGATTTTCATTCAATTACAACCATACCTACACAGGCTATAGGTTCACTACAATAGACGAATCGGAATACATACTGCCAGACCAAACAGGCAATGTGCAGTTGATGTACAACACAATGGTAGGCCATCATTCCCTGCAACTATCAGCCCAGTGCAATAATATATGGAATGAGCAATACCAGGTCGTGGCCTTCAGGCCCATGCCGGGGATAAACTGGCTCATGGGATTCAGGATCGGTATCTTATAGTATTAGCGGAAACGGGCACGGCCCCTGTTGTCCTGGTGATATTGGCCGGGATATTGGTGGCGGGCGCAACTGCTCAATTCTGTAACGATAACCAGCAGGGCTAAAATGGTAATGATCCTGAATTTCATTTTGGGTTGATTTGGCATTAAAAATAATAAAAAATCAGTCGCCTGCTCAAAAATTTTCGCCCCGGATGAACGTCTTTCCATATTTTTATCCGCAAAAACCATAAAATGTCTCAACCCGACTGGAGCAAGTTCGCTCAAAAGATATACATCAGCGCCAGCCTGCGCACCGTTTATGAGGCATGGACCACCCGCACCAACCTGGAGCGTTGGTTCCTCCGTAAAGCACAGTTTACCATGCCCGGCGATAAAATAAGAGATGCCGACAGCAGCATACAAAAAGGCGACACCTACGAATGGATGTGGCATGGCCACCCCGATACTACAGTGGAGCGTGGCGTGGTCACTGATGCTAACGGCACCGACCGCTTCCGTTTTGTGTTTGGAAAAGCCGGGATAGTTACTATTTCCCTAAAAAAAGTTGGTAACGACACGGAGCTCATACTCACACAAGAACACATACCCACTGATGATAAGAGTAAATATAACTACTACATGGGCTGCTCTACCGGCTGGGCTTTCTACATGGCCAATATCAAATCTGTACTGGAAGGTGGTGCGGACCTGCGCAATAAAAACCCCGAATACAGCAACGTGATCAACTCTTAAAGCAGGAGATCGCAGATAGAAATGCCGTGCAACGGTCGTTGCACGGCATTTTGAAAAGAACATAATTTAATTAGCCACAGCTTCAGAAGACGCTGCCATAGCAATCATATCATCGGCGCTTGGGCCATATAAGCCCGGTACAGGTACATCAAGCAGGCGCAGGTAAACGGTAAGCTGCCCGCGATGATGATACAGGTGGCTCATAGCCATTGAACGGAGAACGGAAGCCTTAGGCATGGTCAATATCACATGATCGCCCTTACGAAGCGTCCACATCTTACCAAAATCAGCCTCACTTGCCGCTTGGAGGGCAGCAACAGCTTCGTTCACATTTTTATCAAATGTCTCTGCAAGCTCTGAATTTGATGTGGCGATCACCGGCTTGTAGTCCATAGTTGCCAGGTTCAGTTCATCTGAGGTCATGATCATCGTCATCCAGGTAGGCAGGCTTACAATATGTGACACCAGGTTGCCCAGTTTCATAGATTTAGCGTGGGGTTTCCAGTCATTTTTGTCCACAGGTACACGCTCCAGTATCCTGTGCGTGCTGGCAGCCTCATGTTGCAGCTCCATAATAAAAGATTGATTGATCGACATAGCTTTCTATTTTTGTGAAAATTAGGAAAAAACAGGCTAATAATAACCGGTTAACATAAAATTTAAATACATGCTCATAAATAAGAACTTCCTGCTGCTTTTACTGGCCTGCGCCATCAGCTTTTCGGGCTGTGCGCAGAAGGCTGAGGATCATGATATTACAGTAGCCTTCTATAATTGTGAGAACTTCTTTGATACCGTACATGATCCTGCTAAGAACGACGAAGAATTTACCCCCGAAGGCAAGTACCACTATACCCAAAAGATCTATGAGCAGAAACTGCACAACATAGCCACTGTGATACAGAGTATGCCCGGCCAGGATGGCCCGGCACTTATTGGCATGGCCGAAGTGGAGAACAATACCGTACTGCAAGACCTCGCTGCCCAGCCCGAAATAGCCCGCCGCAATTACAAATACGAATGGTTCTCCGGCCCCGATCCCCGCGGCATCAATGTGGCGATGCTCTACAACCCTGCACTATTCAAAGTACTTAAAGCAGAGCCGCTCCATGTTGACCTCACCGGGGTGAGCGGAAAGTCCATCACCCGCGATGTGCTGCATGTGTACGGCATACTCAATGGCGATACCGTGCATGTATTCGTTAACCACTGGCCATCAAGGCTGGGCGGCGAGGAACAAAGTGGCCCCAAGCGAGCCATTGCCGCCAAAGTGGATAAAGATGCCATAGACGCCATCATGAAGCACAACCCCAATGCAAAAGCCATAGTGATGGGCGACCTCAACGACAACCCCACCGACAACAGCGTGGTGAACGTACTCGGTGCCAAAGGCAACAAAAACGATGTAGCCCCCACCGGCATGTACGACCCCTTTACCGAAATATATGCCGGCGGCACCGGCACCGAAGAGTACAAACACAGTTGGAACCTCTTCGACCAGGTGATCATCTCCGGCTCCTTCCTCCAAAACAAGAACCACAAGCTCCACTTCGACAAAGCGGAGATATTCAAACCTGACTTTATCATAGACAAATACAAAGGCCACGAGGGCGAACCCAAGCGCTCCTTCGTAGGCACGCACTGGATCAATGGCTACAGCGACCATTTCCCGGTAATTCTTTATCTTGCCAGATAATATAGAGAAAGTACACTCGCTATGGAAATCCCCCCTTTGAGCGTAGGGTGTGTGCGTCGGCGAAGGGGGCTAGGGGGATGTTTCGGCAAACACGGAAAAGTCAACCCCGAAGGGGTGGCATTATTATAGTAGCAAATTAAAAACAACAGCAAAACCCCGAAGGGGTGACATTATTTCGCAAAGGATTTTAATAAAACAGGTAAAGCACATCACAATGAACGTAGAGGAGGTTCCGCAAGACCCAAAGAATTTTAAAGAAGGTGAAAAGCTGAAGAAGCTCATGTATGCCGTTGGTAAAGACGGCAAGTACACAGGCATCAACTCTGCCGGGTGGGAAGCAGAGAACTTTGCCACCAAGCAGGCATGGGACGATATTGACGAAGAGCTGGCCCGCATAGAAGCACAGGTACTGGCAGGCGAGCTCAGCCCTATCCCTTACTACATGCAGAAGAGCCTCATGGACATTGCCCTGCTCGCCAAATACATGGAGAAATGGGAATGGCAGATCAAACGACACTTTAAACCCTCCGTATTTAAAGAACTGGAGCCGGCTATGCTCGACGAATACGCCCGTATATTCAACATCACTACCGATAAGCTCACCCATTTCGGACAAGACAAGAAGGAGAACCACCAATGAGCGAACACGAATTTCAGCACTACCAGCACGCCCATTGCGAGAGCGGTGTTACCGCCAACTTGCTGCGCCACGAAGGCATAGACATTAGCGAACCAATGGCCTTTGGTATAGGTGCAGGCCTGTTCTTCGGCCATCTGCCCTTTCTTAAAATTGCAGGCATACCCGGCACCACCTACCGCATATGGCCCGGTGCCATCTTCAAGCGGGTAGCACAGCGGCTGGATATAAAAATACAAACCCAGCGCTTCAGCTACCCCGCCAAAGGCATGAAAGCCCTTGATGATGCCCTGGCCGCAGGCAAGCCCACAGGCATGCTCGGCAGCGTGTTCTACCTCCCCTACCTGCCGGAGGCATTCCGCTTTCACTTCAATGCCCACAACTATGTAGCATACGGCAAGCGGGGCGATCAATACCTCATCAGCGATCCCATCATAGAGGAACCCGCCCTCATTGCCCCTGCCGACCTGGTGAAATCCCGCTTTGCAAAAGGGACACCGGAGCCAAAGGGATTCATGTACAACATCATCAGTACACCCAAAACCATCAACCTCGCAAAAGCTATAGAACAGGGAATCAAACAAACCTGCTTCTTCATGCTCAGCCCGCCCGTACCATGGTTTGGCAACAAAGCCATCTTCCTGCTGGCCGATAAGATAAAAGACTATCCTAAGAAATTAGAACCGCGCAAGGCTGCCCTGTTCCTCGGTAATATCATCCGTATGCAGGAGGAGATAGGCACCGGTGGTGCAGGTTTCCGCTACCTGTTTGCAGCCTTCCTGCAGGAGGCGGGAACATTGCTGAGGCGCGATGACCTGCTGCAATTCTCCACCCGTCTCACCAAGATCGGCGACGACTGGCGCAACTTCGCCTACCACGCAGCCCGCCAGATGAAAGACCGCAAATCAGACCTCGTCTCCTACGACGACCTCAGCGACCTCCTCAAAAAATGCGGCCAGCAGGAACTGGAGCTATTCAGAGAAATGAAGAAGATGAAGTGGTAATAGGCGCATATCGTACCGCCGATGTTCGTATCATGGTGAGCTTGTCGAACCACGACAAACATCCTCGCGCAGAACATAACACCACCAAACATCTCCCGGAACAAGGTCCCGTTTTTTTTGCGGGAGGGCCGGGATTGTCCCAGCAAAACCAACATTAACACATTCTCGCCAGTGTTGGTGTTCTTCACCAGCACCCTCGTGCAGGTCAGATAACGCACTCGCACCTAAGTAGCATCTCCCTTTAGGGTCGAGGTTGTACTCGCGCAGATGAGATAATCCTACCAAACGGCTCCCTTTCTCGTCGGTGTTTGTGTTCTTCACTAACGCCCTTGCACGCGACAGTCAACTTATTCCCGGCTACGCGACATCTCCCTTTAGGGTCGGGGTTGTACTCGCGCAGGACATAACACAACCAAACATCTCTCGGAACGAGGTCCCGTTTTTTTTGCGAGAGGGCCGGGATTGTCCCAGCAAAACCAACATTAACACATTCTCGCCGGTGTTGGTGTTCTTCACCATTACCCTCGTGCAGGTCAGATAACGCACTCGCACCTAAGTAGCATCTCCCTTTAGGGTCGGGGTTGTACTCGCGCAGGACATAACACAACCAAACATCTCCCGGAACAAGGTCCCGTTTTTTTTGCGGGAGGGCCGGGATTGTCCCAGCAAAACCAACATTAACACATTATCTGAACTATCTATCACATTTTCCCGTATCTTTGCGTTTTAACGCGTGTTTCCAACCTTTTAAAAGATTGCTTGCGATACACACCTCACTTCACCCGTTTCATACGGAAGAGGCATCCGGGCAGTTAATTTTTTTTAATTTTTAATAACAACAAATGACATTTAATGAGTTGAACCTCATTGCGCCCTTATTACAGGCGCTCGAGGCCGAGGGGTATAAAAATCCTACTCCTATTCAAGAACAAGCCATACCTATAGTATTGGCTCAAAAAGACCTGTTGGGCTGCGCCCAGACGGGCACCGGCAAAACCGCCGCATTCGCACTGCCTATACTTCAGTTACTGCAAACAGCCCACGCCGAGCGTGCGCCCAAGCAAATAAAGGTACTGATCCTCACCCCTACCCGTGAGCTGGCCATACAGATCGGCGAAAGCTTTGCTGCCTATGGCAAGAACCTCCGCATCCGCCATACCGTCATCTTTGGTGGTGTGCCGCAGGGATCACAGGTGCAGGCCCTCAATCGTGGTGTGGATATACTGATCGCTACGCCAGGCCGACTGATGGACCTTATAGGCCAGGGCTATATCAAGCTACAGGACATCGGCATATTCGTACTCGATGAGGCCGACCGTATGCTCGACATGGGCTTCATACACGATGTAAAGAAAGTAGTAGCCAAGCTGCCCCTCAAAAGGCAGACACTGTTCTTCAGCGCCACTATGCCGCCTGAGATACAGAAGCTCGCCAATACCATACTCTCCAAACCGGAGCAGGTAGCCGTAACGCCGCCCGCCACCACTGCCGAGCTGGTAGAACAGTCTGTATACTTCGTAGACAAAAAAGACAAACGCCAGCTCCTGCATTTCGTATTGAAGGATCCTGCTATCACTATGGCGCTGGTATTTACCCGCACCAAGCACGGAGCAGATAAAGTGGTAAAGGACCTGCACAAGGTAGACATCACGGCCGAGGCCATACATGGCAACAAGAGCCAGAATGCCCGCCAGCGTGCGCTCAGCAACTTTAAGGATGGTAAGATACGCGTGCTCGTAGCTACAGACATTGCCGCAAGGGGAATAGATGTAGACCTGCTGAGCCACGTGATCAACTACGAGATACCTGAAGTGCCGGAAACGTATGTGCACCGTATAGGCCGTACAGGCCGCGCGGGTGCCAGCGGCACCGCTATGTCTTTCTGCGATCAGGAAGAAATGCAGGACTGGAGGAACATCCTCAAGATCACCGGGCAAAAGATACCCGTGATCGAAGGGCATCCCTACCCGCTCGCATCGAGTGGCCAGGTACAGATCAACCTGCCTAAGAACAAAGAAGTAGTGCGCAGGCCAAACGCCGTATCCGGTGCTCACCAGCAAAGCACAAGGCGCTTCACGAATTCTGGTTCAGGCAACAGGGGCAGATCATAATATTTACATCATGGAAACAGCATAAACAGTAATGGCAGCGATATCGGTTGCCATTACTGCTTTACCGAAAGCAGCCTGCTATTGCGCAGGTGTTGTCTTTTCTACGGTCTTCACATGCTTGGTCTTCTTGCCATTGTAATGCTTGTGCTTACTAAACGTGTTGTGCACCTTTTCCGGCACATTCGACGTTTTTTTGGTCACCTTCTTGTCTTCTACTACCTGTGTTTTGTTCTGCGCATTGGCAGCAAACCCTATTCCGGCGATCAGCAGGAATGATAACATCAGATTTTTCATATACATTATGTGGTTTTGGTTGAATGACTTGTTTTAAAAACCGTGCCATTCCCTATCTTTATCTGCGATTAATACCTGATTTCACTTTGAGCGCTGAACGCACATGAAGACTACACCCACCATAACACCTGTGCCTGTTGATAAAGATGGCTTCTTTGCCTACCTCGTTACACAAAAGAGATTATTGGCCATTGCCTTTTTTTCGGGGATTGTATTATTCCTTTTACTCAAATTCCTTTTCCCGCTCCCCGATTTCTTCTTCGATTCATTCAGCTATGTAAAAGATGCTGTCATTCATGATGGCTTTGGCTATCGCCCGATAGGCTATCCCGACTTTTTGTACTTCATTCATGATAATATAGCTACCGGTGCCGGGGCTGTCGTCTTTATCCAATACCTCCTGTTTTTTCTGAGTAGTGTATTTTGCTTTTTTAGCTGCGATTTCCTGTTGGGCATCCCCGCAAAGCTGAAGTATGTAACGCTACTTTTGGTCATAGCCAATCCTATGCTGCTGTTTCAGTCCAATCTTATCTCCAGCGACAGCCTGTTTTGCTCATTGACGGTGTTTTGGTTTACCTCGCTTATATGGTTCATCAAAAGGCCTAATTGGGTAATCCTGGTGCTACAGGCCGTGCTGCTCGTCACCTGCCTGTACGTGCGATACGTTTCGCTTTTCTTTCCCCTCGTCACAGCAGGTTCATTTCTCGCTTCAAGAACAAAGATCGCTTACAAGATCTCCGGTATCGCCCTGAGTTTAGTGCTGGTATATAGTTATGTAAACTGGCAGGAGAATAAAATTGAAGAAAAGTTCGGGGTTCGGGTATTTTCCGGTTTTTCGGGCTGGCAGATCGCTAATAATGCACTATGCTACTATAAAAAGATAAATATAAAAGAAATCGACCTGCCCGACAATGAATCCCGTATCATCAACCGTATCGTCAAAGCACGCATAGATAATATTTATGAAGATGGCGATGTAAGTACCCGGTACATGTGGGATACAAAATCGCCTTTGAAGTTGTACCTGAGGGCACGCAGCAAGTACGAGGGCGAAGTATATTTTCCCGAATGGCTCAAAAGTTCCCAAGATATAGGCCGCTATGGCTGGGCGTTGGTAAAACATGATCCTCTGGCTTATGTTCAATACTTTATGCTCCCCAACTGTAAGTATTTCTTCCTACCCGCCCCTGAGATACTCGCTGACTATAATTGCTTTTACCTGACTATCCCTGCCGAGTGTAAAAACTGGTTCGGTTTTGATTTTAACGAGCTGTCGTGCAGGTTTCCGGGCCTGCAGCAAACAATAATGGCCGGCTTTCCATACATCTCTTTCGCTTTAAACCTGCTCAACATTGCAATAATCTTTTTCTTCCTGCTGCATAACCGAAAAAGATGGAAAAGCTTGGATAAAAGTGCCCGCAGCCTCTTCATTTCCTGGGGTTTGTTCTATTTCGGATTCCTGCTGTTCTGCACTTTTTCCGCCTTTATTGTGCTACGCTATATGGATACTATGTTTGTTTTGGGTATCATCATACCGGCAGTGTTGTTCAAATATTCACATAAAGAAATAATGCAACATGAAGTATAAAGCACAGATTCCAAATACCAGATACCAAATACAAGAGTAATGAAATTTGCTTTTTTAGGTAGCCCCACCTTGTTGGAATTTGGTATTTGAAAACTGGAATTTAATACCTTTACCACATGCAATTGCATGAAGTAAAGACCGAGGCCGACAAAAGAGCTTTCTTACAGGTAGCCATAGATATATACCGCAACGACCCCAACTGGATACGCCCGCTGGATAAAGACATCGAAGAGGTCTTTGACCCGGCGAAAAACAAATTCTTCAAGCGGGGAGAGTGTACCAGGTGGCTGCTCGAAAATGGTGGCAAGTACACGGGCCGCATAGCTGCCTTTGTGAACCGCCAGTACAAGCAGGAGCAGCCCACCGGCGGCGTAGGATTCTTTGAGTGCATCAACGACCAGGCCAGTGCCGATTTTATGCTCGATCACTGCCGCAAGTGGCTGCAGGGCCGTGGTATGGAAGCTATGGATGGCCCTATCAACTTTGGCGAGCGCGACAAATGGTGGGGCCTGGTGGCCGATGGCTTCTACTCGCCACTCTATTGCATGAACTACAACCCACCCTACTATGTAAGCCTGTTCGAGAATTACGGTTTTCAACTTTACTTCAACCAGGTATGCTTTGGTATGAAGGTGAAACAAAAATTGGAACCCAAATTTTACGAGCGCCATGCCCGCATAGCTGCCGACCCCGACTACCGAGCCGAAACCATCAAGAAGTCGCAGATAGAGAAGTACGCCAAGGACTTCACGCATGTGTATAACAAGGCGTGGGCAGGCCATGGCGGCGGCAAATCGCTGGAGGAAAAGCAGGTGCTCAAAATGTTCAAGACCATGAAGCCGGTAATGGACGAAGACCTTATCTGGTTTGCCTATTACAAAGACGAGCCCATCGTTATCTGGGTGAACCTGCCCGACCTCAATCAGTATTTCAAACACCTTAACGGCAAGTTCGGTTTACTGCAAAAGCTCAGGTTTGTGCTGCTACAGAAGTTTGGCAAATGCAGCCGTTTTGTGGGCCTGGTATTTGGCATCGTACCCGAATTCCAGGGCAAGGGACTTGATGCCTACATCATCATAGAAGGCGCCAAGGTGATACAGCCTATGGCCCGCTACGACGATTACGAGATGCAATGGATCGGCGACTTCAATCCAAAGATGATCAACATAGCCGAGAGTATAGCCCCAAACCGCAGCCGCACACTGCGCACCTATCGCTACCTCTTCGACCGCACCAAAGAGTTTCACAGGCACCCTATGCTGAGGTGATAAAATACCGCCTTATGACTGCTACAAGATCCATTATACACGTCTGCTCAATGCTGGCACTGTCTGTTTTGCCTTTCATGGCAATAGCGCAAAACAAGCAAAAACGCCACAATAAAATAGACAACATTAAGGGCATAGCCCAGGTAGAAAAGCTATTAAGATCAGTTGACTCAGACTACGTCTACTTTAAGATCAATAAACAGCTAAAATACAGTGATAAAGGCTGCCAGAGCCTTTGTAACAATGCCAAACCACAACCTTATATCAAAGCAGACCTGGACAATAACGGCTACACAGATATACTGATGATGTGTGAGGATAATGACATCATATGCATTCTTGATTCCGGAAACAACCATTTCTTCATCAACAGGCTCACCCACAGGATCCACGAGGATTGCCTGTTCCCTTTAGTTTCCATGCCAAATAACGAAAACGGCACATCCATTGTGTTGACCGGCTTTAAGGAATATGACCGGTACGATACCAGCACCCGCACACGCAGAATTATCGAACAAAAGAAATTAGTCTACAAATTCGGCGATTTCATTGAGTACAATGCAATACCGGAAAGCAATAAAATAGAGAAGATAGAATTTACCACCACCCCGTGCTTCGGTAGTTGCCCCGTATTCTCGATAACCATATACGCCGACAGAACCGCTTCATACAACGCCATAGAATACAATCACCCCGACGGCAAATTCAAAGGAACCATAAGGCAGGCAAACTACGATGAACTTGTGGACCTATTAAATTACATCCGCTTCCCCTCCCTCAAAGATAACTATGCCGTAGGCTGGACAGACGACCAGGCTTGCACCCTCACCATAACGTACAATAACGGCGAAGTCAAAAAAATACATGACTACGGGTTGGTGGGCACTTATGGCCTCAGCAGGATTTACCATATGCTGTTCCAGCTAAGAACCAACCAAAAGTGGAAATAACATATTCACCCATGGCATGATAATGTAGCATCGCTATAAAAAAGCGCATGGCCACCCAAGAACAAGTTTATCTCGGCTCGCCCGATAACCCGCGTACCGCCGCTGTAGTGTGTTACATCACCCTCATCGGATGGCTCATAGCCTATTTCGCACTCTATAACCACGACAAGAACAGTTTCTCCGCCTTTCATCTCCGCCAGACTCTGCTGCTGCATATCATCGCCTTCATTATCAATCTCTTATCTTTCCTGGCGTTGTGGCATCTGTTCCCCTTCATTATTGTCGTTATCCTCGCTCTTGGATTGCTGGTATTATGGCTGATGGGCGTATTCAATGCCGTTAGCAGCAAAGCACAGCCGGTGCCGCTGGTTGGTGAACTTGCTCAACAGTTGTTTCGTAACATATAAGTCAAATAACCCCCCTTTTGTTTGCGAAGATAAGGTAACACGCCCCCGCCTGCCAAGGGACAGACTGAAAATAATAGCGAAGCACTTATTTTCAGACAGGGGTGGTAAGCTCGCGCAGAACAGGCAACACGGTAACTCCCCGCCTGGTAGTGAGCTTGCCGAACTAGGAGGGGACCGACTGAAAATAATAGCGAAGCAGTTATTTTCAGGCAGGGGTGGTGGCACTCGCGCCAGACAAACAACACAAAAACCAAAAACCCCAATCAGATGGAACCAAATCAACAAAAAGCATTCAACTTCTTTTTCCAAACCGACCTCACCCGAATGGCGCAGGTTTGCCGTAGAGCTTCGCGCAGTTCACACAACACCACACTCGCCGTAGGGGCCGGGCTTGCCCCTGCCCTTCTCGCGCAGTTCACACAACATCACACGCGCCGTAGGGGCCGGGCTTGCCCCCGCCCTTCTCGCGCAGTTCACGCAACACC
>CAIRES010000057.1 GCA_903877645.1 uncultured Bacteroidota bacterium
CGTCCTGCCACTCTTTATGCTGCGACAACAGTGCTACCTGTTGGACGATCGTATTCTCATCATGTCGTATAGCCGGCCCTGTCTGCGTGGTTTGTGGGGAGGCTGTCTTGATGCGGTCGAATGTTTGGGTGATGATAGGCATGATTGTAGAGAAGGGTAGCTCGTTCTCTGTGCATATCTTTTCGCAAATAGCCATCAGGTGATTGATGAAATTGTTGCCGATAACTGCGGACAGGTGCAGCCACTTGCGCTGCTCATACTGCGCTTCAAACAGCACATCGGTGATGGCGTGGGCCATCTCCAGCACATAGCGTTTGGCAAGTGGGGATGATGCTTCCCATGCGGTGGGTATGTTGCGGTGGTTGGGCGCATTGTGGCGTAGTATGGAATATACAGGCCACAGCACGGCGCGGTCTTGCGCTGCGGATGCAATGCTGTCTATGCTCATAGCGCCTGCGGTATGCACCAGCACCGTCTTTTCAAAAGATAACTGTGCGGCCACATCTGTTATAGCGGCATCAGATACCGCCAGGAAACAAACATCGGCCTTTACATTATTGGCATCGCTTATACTGCCGTACTTTTCTACCAGCAGGCCCTCGGCCAGCTTCTTTACAGCATCGGCATTGCGCCCGAAAACGCCCTTGCATTTATGCCCTGCCGCCACTATGCGCGAGCTGAAGAACCATGCGATATTGCCTGTGCCGATGATAGTGAAGGTCATAGTGAGTGGTTTATTTATTAGCTACGTAATAGGTTTCCATTTGTAAGTGTACCCGCTCTTTCAAGGCAGGCAGGTCGCTCAAAGAGAGGCCTGCCGTGGGCGTGGGCTCCAGGAAGTGGATGCGGATAGGGCAGGGCCTCGCCCAGAACTTTTTGCCGTGCGGCAGTATCTTGCCTGTATTGAAGATGATGCCCGGCATAATGGGGGTTTGTGTGCGTATTGCCGTTACGAATGCGCCATCAAAGAAGGGTTGTAAAGGTTTGTCGGTCTTGTTGCGTGTGCCTTCGGGGTACAGGCATAGGTGGATGCCCATGTTCAGCGTTTCGTTCATTTTAGAGAAACTGTCGCGGCGGCTTTCTTCCTTCTTACGGTCCAGCAGTATAGAGCCTGTTTTATAGATCATGCCGAACAGCGGTGTCTTGGCCATTTCTATTTTAGCAAGTGTCTTATTTGGGCCCGGTATCCATGGCGAGGATACGGGTATATCGGCCAGGGAGTTGTGGTTGATGACCACTACATATTGCTGTCCCTTCTTAAAGTTCTTCTTACCTCTGCGGCTTACCGGGCAAAAAACCAGTGGCATATATACCCCCATCCATATCCGGAAGACCACATGCAGTGCCCGTGCCCTCGAGGGTTCTTTGAGCAGCGAGATGATCCAGATCGGGATGTACACCACCAGCATAGTGATGGCAAAGACCACCAATGCATAGATAATGAATAATGCCCCGAGTATGTTCTTTATTGTCTTCATTAGTTCTTGTTCTATTATCCAATCAGGTGATCAAGATCCGGCGCGAAAATTTCCACCACATAGGCACATAGAGCAGATAGCTTATGTGGTCTGCACCCCATTTTGCGAGTGCACATAGGCGCAATTACCCGCTCCTATGTGGTCTATGTGCCTATGTGGTAGCCCTGAATAACACCAAATTATATTTTCAAAGTTAAATCTACTTGTTATAAACTCCAGTCTATTGGTTTTTCGCCCTGCTGCTGCAACCATTGATTGGCCTTGCTGAAGTGGTGGCTGCCAAAGAACCCACTGTGCGCAGAGAAGGGCGACGGATGCGCCGCCTTCAGCACCAGGTGCTTATTGGTATCTATCAGTTCAGCTTTGTTTTGTGCAAATTTACCCCAAAGCAGGAATACTAAATGTTCCTTATCCTTTGATATATGCCGGATCACCTCATCGGTAAAGGTATGCCATCCTGCCTGTGCGTGCGAATTAGGGCTGTTGGCCACCACGGTGAGCGAGGCATTGAGCAGCAGCACACCCTGCTTTGCCCAAGGCTCCAGGTTGCCGGTATGGGGTATGGCTATGTTCAGGTCGGCATGTAGCTCTTTAAAGATATTGACCAATGAGGGTGGGGGAGCCACGCCATCCGGCACTGAGAACGACAGCCCATGTGCCTGCCCCGCATTGTGATAAGGGTCCTGCCCTATGATCACCACCTTTACATTGCTGAAGGGTGTTTTATCAAACGCATTAAAGATGAGTTTCCCGGGTGGATATATCACCTTGCCTGCCTGTTTCTCTTCCTTCAGAAAATGCACGATCTGCCCGAAGTAGGGCTTATCAAACTCCTCCTTCAACTCTTCCTTCCAACTGGCTTCTATGTTTACGTCCATGGTGGTTTTGCGAGGGATAAATTTATGAAGGAAAATAGTAAGTACGATAAATGTGGATAACTCTATTTATTACTTTCTTGCCGGGTATTGTCTGAACTATGATTGCGGAACATCACGAACAACGGGTTACACCGGGTAGACCTCTCTCCGGTCTCTCCAAAGGAGAGAAGATGTTATCTGCTTCACTTATTTTATAGCCTTTCAATTAGACTTCTGCTTTTATTTTTTCTTGCCGACCTAAGGAGGTATCTATACTCGCGTACTCTACGCTCCAAATGTCCCACTCGTTGCAAACTTTTTTTGTGGATAACTCTGATCATAATTTTTTATGTAAGTGAGTATTGACAAGGGTTTTGGCCGTATTTATTTTTTCAGATGTCCCATTGGGTGTCCCGTTTTTTTAGTCGTTAGTCGTTAGTTGTTAGTCGTTAGTAGATAGTAAATAGTAGATAGTCGGGTTTTTAATCCTGGAATTTGTTACATCTGGTAGACCTCTCTCCGGTTTCTCCAAAGGAGAGAAGATGTTATCTGCTTCACTTATTTTATAGTCTTTCAATTAGACTTCTGCTTTTATTTTTTCTTGCCGACCTAAGGAGGTATCTATACTCGCGTACTCTATGCTCCAAATGTCCCGTTCGTTGCAAACTTTTTTTGTGGATAACTCTGATCATGATTTTTTATGTAAGTGAGTATTGATAAGGGTTCTGGCCGTATTTATTTTTTCAGATGTCCCATTGAGTGTCACATTTGGGACATAGCACATTAGTCGTTAATCCTGGAATTTGTTACACCGGGTGCGCTGTAATCCTGCGCGTGTAGAGGCAAGATCTTGCCTCTCTGTAATGCGGGTATTGCGTTTTATGGGTGCCATTGATGGGTATGGTACATTTTAACTCGCAAAGGTCCGGTGGAAATAGGGAAGCGCGAAATTGAAGTTCTATGATAGTACAGGTACGTGCCTATGACAGAACGCTACGAGACTATCATAGAAAAAAGTTTGCAGGCGGGGCAAGGGTTTGCGCTGATTTTTACTTCTTTTTTAGGGACTTGTAGTGGAGGTGTGAAAAAGGTGGTTATTAAAATTCGTATGGATGTGGGATGTTATTTGTATAGGCATCCGGCGTGAGACGCCAATTGCAGATTTGCTGTATTAGGCGGTTGCAAACCGCCGAGATTTGTGAGACACGAGTTAGCTATGCTCTTGGCTCTGCGACAAACTCGCGCCAGTGGGTGCTATTTCTTATCTTGCAAAACTGAAAATAATAATCTACATTTGATAATAAATAATCTGTCACACATACCTATTAAACATGCAAGAAAGAAACGGGCTATCCGGAATATCTATAAAAAATTTCAGGGCGCTTAACGGGAAATTTGATTTTGATTTTGCACCTGTGACCATACTAACTGGAGCAAATAGTAGTGGCAAGAGCAGTATCACAAAAGCCTTGCTGTTGCTAAAGAATATGATCGGAGACAAGCTAGATAATGAAAATCCATTTCGAAATTTTGGCAATCTTGAAATTGATAGTGAGTTAAACATTGGTACTTTTGATTTTTGGGTAAACAATAAACAGGACGATGATAAAACGGTGTCTTTTACCTTTCCGTTTTATTTTATAAATATGCTCAATGATTATTCGCTTGAGATAACCTATTCTAAAAGAGAGGCTGTAACACCATATGGCGAATTAAGCAGAATAAGAATTTACAATAACGATAGTAGGTCAGATATTTTTGTGGTGGATAAAGCTCAATTTCGTTTTAATTTTGTTGAGGTATGGAGCAGCATTGAGGAGTTTTATGACAAATTAAGTGAGTTACAATCTTTCGTAGAAAAGATTTCGCATCGGTATAACGATCTGGCTCTTTCTTGGCAAAATTATTCCGGAGGTGAGTTTGATAGCCCATCTAACATAGTCTATCATTTTTTAAGTGGAACTATGGGAAATTATAAATCGCTTGATGATGTAGAAACTTGTACTTATGAAATGTTTTTTTCAGTTTTAAGTCCGAAGGAAATTGAAGAGTTTAACTATTTCAAGAATACAATATTTTTAACAAAACCCTGGAAATTTAATGAGCATGAAAATATCAAATCCATTTCAGAACCGATTGTTGATATAGAATACCCTTTACTGACTTATGACATTGTTAATAAGCCGGGCGGAAGCGAAAACGGAACATCTCCTTTTCCATCCAAGGAGATGCGGGAATATTCGGAAAAACTTAAAATTAGGAATAAGCAGTTTACCAGCGAACAAAAGCAGCAATTAAAAAAAATACAGCAAACTGAGTTGCAAATACTAAATAAGATTATATCTACAACAGATGATATAGTTTTGGATCCACTTACCGGTTTCATCATACGGAAATTAGATTTTCAATTCACCAAAATATTTAAACACGATATTATTACTTTTATTCAGGAAACAGAAGATCACAATTATATTTCTGCGTTCGAAAAAGAAATAGAAAATAGGCAGGATGAATCCGAATTGTTTTCAACGAGCTGGATTTTGGATGGAGCTAATGAAACGAATTTTTGGCGTGCGTATGGTGGTTATTCTTCAAATAAAAATAATTTCATTGAAGGTATTATCATCAACTCTATAAAAGGAAATATGGAGGCCATTGTTGAGTCATTCAAGCAATTAGAGTTCGTCCCTGCTACAAGGAACCCCATGGGTGACAGGTATTATTCTCTTAAAGAAAAAAACAATTATTTTTCAAAAACAATAGCTAACTTAATAACAACAGATAGCCACAATTTTTCTGCAATTGCTGAGAAAATAAACGGTTCTTTGAGTAAGCTTGGAGTTGCTGAGCAGCTCCATTTATCACTTTCAGCCGATGGTTCCTATATTGTGATTTCGTTAGGCGGTGTTGATAAGCGACAAATTAATTTAGCTGATCATGGAAATGGAATTAATCAGTTACTTCCTATTATTTTGAAAATTGCAATAAGTATCGAGCTTGATTACCAAGATTATATTGAAAGAGCAACTGCAAAAGACAGAGGTGGAAATGAAGAATTGTATTACTCAAGACCGGTATTCATTATCGAAGAACCCGAAATGGGTTTACATCCATCATTACAATCTAAACTTGCAGATGTTATCATTGAATGGTCGAAGTCTGTAAACCTAATCGTAGAAACGCATAGCGAGTACCTTATCCGCAGACTGCAAGGCTTAGTAGTTGATGGCAGTGTAAAATCAGAACAAATCAAAATATACTATTTCCATACTCCCACGGATATTCCTGCAGGAGAGTCGCAAGTATATTCTATTGACATTAATAGCGATGGGTCATTATCGAAAAATTTTGGTAAAGGATTTCTAGATGAGGCAAGCAATTTGAATATAGCACTTTATAACTATAGCAAGGAACAACATAACTAAGCGATGGCTCGTCCAATTGTATTTTTATCAGCAGATTTTTTCGTTTCATTTTGTAAACATCTTTCGCAGCCGTTCGAGAAGGTGCCATCAACAATGCAGTATCTCCACAATTTGATATTTCATAAGGCTGAAATTTTCATAAATCTTGATGCTGAGGAAATAAAAAATATTATCTCTCTTAACCCCGTAGATATTGCGAAGATTGCAGATGAGGATGGAGGCATTTTAGCTGGTCGACTGCAAAATATTTCTTCGCAGAATCTTGTTAAGTCATGTAAGAGCGAAATTGAAATTTTTAGAGCAAAGAATTATGCTCAATTCAATTCATTGATTAAGAAGCCTAATTTTGTTTTCCTATCAGAAAGCAAGGCGTTTTGCAATGAAGTCAGCACAGAATTCGGAATAGTTTGTATGTCAAAGGAATTGGAACTACATGAACAAAATACGAGGGTAGAGATTAAACATATTCCTGCGTACACTGACATTCAGATAGATTCGATTATGGGTGCAATGCCTAATAGCCACGGCGTAATAGTAGTAGATCCATATCTATTTACTAAGGGTATTTTCCTTGAGCGTTTTTTGGGGAAATTAATTAGTAAAGAGCTAAAGGTAAATCACATAATAACGCTTATTTGCAGTGATAAAAATAAAGATAAAGCCTCAATTGAAAATTCAATTAACAGAATAAGAAGTAATAGCGGGCTAAACATTGAACTCTTTTTCAATCGATATATACATGATAGAATAGTTTTCAGTAATTCATTTTATTTGACTTGCGGTTACGGATTTCGAGAAAATTATCCAGATGCTACAGAATGGTATATTCCTGCGATAGGAATTTATTTTGATCAATATATTGATCGAAAAAACGCCAGCACCAAATTTTTAAAAAGCGAGTCTAAAAAATCGCGTAATTATCTCACGAATTAGTGTCTTTTAATGATTAACCATTTTTGGCTAAAGCCGCCCATGTGTGGCTTAGCCCCCGGCATGAAGGCCAGGGCAACTGGTGTGGTTCGCGCTACATCCCCCTTCGCTCTGCATAGGCCTTCGCTACAAGGGGGAATTTCCACAGCGAGTATGTGCGAGTGTATATCTTTCCTTCGTCAAGATGACAAAGCGTGCGAAAGAAAAAGTGAGCAAAAAAGATAATGCACGTTAATCCGGGGAAGCCCCTTTAGGGGTTTGGGGTTTCTACCTCACCTCCACCTCCATCACCTTCTTACCTTCCAATATCCCCTCCAGCTTATCATCGCGCTGCACGGGGCCTACGCCGGCGGGTGTGCCGGTGAAGATCATGTCGCCGATGTTGAGGGTAAAGAAGCGAGAGACGTAGGCGATGATGTGGTCTATGGAGAAGATCATATCGCGGGTATGGCCGTCTTGTACGCTGTTGCCGTTTTGCAGTAATTGGAAGTGCAGGTCGTGCACGTCCATGCCTTCGGGTATAGGGGCGAAGGTGCCGGCCACGGCCGAGCCATCGAATGCTTTGGCGATCTCCCAGGGCAGGCCTTTCTGCTGCTGGGCGCGCTGTATGTCGCGGGCGGTGAAGTCTATGCCCAGGGTCACCTGGTCGTAGTATTTGCGGGCAAATTTTTCCTGTATATGCTTGCCGTTCTTGCAGATCTTGAGCACGAGCTCGCACTCATAGTGCAGGTCTTGCGTGAAGTCGGGATAGTAGAGCTGCTTGCCGGGGAGCAGCAGTGCGCCCTTGGGCTTCATGAAAATGACAGGGGTGGTGGGGAGGTCATTCTTTAATTCTTTGGCGTGATCTGCGTAATTTCGCCCTACACAAATTATTTTCATCTTAGCTACCGTTTATGAGTCGTGTAAAGTTAAAGTTTCCTGCGGAAAATCCATTGTATGTGGCCACGATACCTGTGCGCATCGGCGATATTAATTATGGCGGGCATGTAGGCAATGATGCGGTGCTGTCCGTCATACACGAGGCGCGTATGCAACTGCTGGCACACTATGGCGCTACGGAGCTGAACATTGATGGATGCGCGCTGATAATGGCCGATGTGGAGATAGCGTACAAGGGCGAGTCGTTCTATGGCGATGTGCTGAATGTGCAGATGTATGCGGATGAGGTAACGGAACATTCGTTCAGCCTGCTGTACCATATCTCTGTATTGCGGGATGGTGTGCCGAAGGATGTGGCGCATGGCCGCACGGGGATGGTGTGCTTTGACTATGAGGAGCGGAAGATAGTGGCGATGGGGGAGGGGCTGCGGGCGATTCTGGGTGCGAGGTAGTTTGCCGTTGCGTGGGGTTCACACATCCTCCTTCGCTGAAAAAGCTACGGCGGACGAAGGAAGGGTACAAGGTTCTATGCGAGTGGTTTTACCGCATCCTCCTTCGCTGAAAAAGCTACGGCGGACAAAGAAGGGCGCAAGGCGCAGGGCGAGTGGGGCCACCACATAGGCACATAGCGCACATAGTCTATGTGGTCTGCCCTTAATTTTTTTGAGAAAACATAGGGCATGTTACTCGCTGCTATGTGATCTATGTGCCTATGTGGTAGGAATTGTACACTCCACAGTTGTTATTCAAAGCTGTTTGTTGCGTCTTTGAAGAGGGGTTGTTTCTGGTCTTTGTCGGAGATGATGGCGTTGGTGAGGTCTATTTTCCAGTCTATGTTTATTGCGGGGTCGGCGAAGTAGATGCCGCCTTCTGTAGGTTTGTTATAGAAGTTGTCGCACTTATAAAATACTTCCGCGGTGTCGCTAAGCACTGCATAGCCATGGGCAAAGCCGTGCGGTATGAGCAGTTGCAGCTTGTTGGCCGCAGTAAGCTCTATGCCGAACCACTGCCCGTAGGTAGCGCTGCTCTTGCGTATGTCTACCGCCACATCCCATATACTGCCTTCCAGCACACGGATGAGCTTGGCTTGTGGTACGGGCGGGTTCTGGTAGTGCAGTCCGCGCAGCACATTCTTTACTGAGCGGGCCTGGTTGTCTTGCACAAAGGGGGTATTGTAGCCACTCTCTGCCAGCAGCGACTGCATATTGTAGCTCTCAAAGAAGTAGCCACGGTCGTCGGCATGCACCTTCGGTTCCAGTATCAGCAGTCCTTCAATAGGGGTGGTCGTTACTTTC
This sequence comes from uncultured Bacteroidota bacterium, assembly GCA_903877645.1. GTDB lineage: Bacteria > Bacteroidota > Bacteroidia > Chitinophagales > Chitinophagaceae > Nemorincola. The sequence goes on from CAIRES010000057.1 coordinate 8,865, forward strand.
ATATCCTTTGGTTTAGCCTACCAGCTCCAGTACGTTTGTGGTGATGAAATGCAATTCTTCGGTAGTGAGCTCGGTATGTATGGGCAGGGATATTACGCAGTCCTGCAGCATGTCGGTTACCGGCAGCTTCAGGCCAGCAGTGTTGAATTCCTTCAGCATGTTCTGTTTGTGGCTGGGCACCGGGTAGTAGATCATGGAAGGTATCTTGCGGTCGGCAAGTTGCTGTTGCAGTGCATCACGGTCTACGCCCTTTAGTTGCAGGGTGTATTGGTGAAACACGTGGTAGGAGTATGGCGCACGATATGGTGTTACTATCTTGGGGTTGTTCTTAAAGGCATTGTCGTAATAGTCGGCAGCTACCCGGCGGGCAGTGCAATACTCATCGAGCTTGCGCAGCTTGATGCGGAGTATGGCAGCCTGTATGGTATCGAGGCGGCTGTTGCAGCCCACCATCTCGTGGTAGTAGCGGGTCTTCTGGCCGTGGTTGGCGATCATCTTCAGGGTTTCTGCCAGCGCATCGTCGTTGGTGAAGATAGCGCCGCCATCGCCATAGCCACCCAGGTTCTTGGACGGGAAGAAGGAGGTGCAACCGATGATACCCATAGAGCCGGTCTTAACAGTGTGGCCATCAGGGAAAGTATAAGTGCCTCCTATGGCCTGTGCGTTGTCTTCTACCACTGGTATGTTGTGGGCCTTAGCCAACTCCAGCAACGGCGCCATATCCACGCTTTGCCCGTACAGGTGCACCGGGATGATGGCCTTGGTCTTGGGGGTGATAGCAGCTTTTACGCTGTCTATGTTCATAGTAAAAGTATCGGCATCCACATCCACAAATACAGGTGTGAGGCGGAGGAGGGCCACTACTTCTACGGTAGCTATATAAGTGTAAGATGGTGTGATGACCTCATCACCTGGCTTGAGGCCCAGCGCCATAAGGGCGATCTGCAGGGCATCGGTACCATTGGCGCAGGGGATCACATGCTTTACGCCCAGGTAGGTAGCCAGCTCAGTAGCAAAATGATTGACATCCGGCCCGTTGATGAAAGCAGTGCTTTCTATTACGTTGAGGACAGCGGTATCTATTTCATTTTTTATTTTATGATACTGGCGTTTGAGGTCCACCATCTGGAGGTTGTGCATAATGTAGTTTTTAGCGAGTGCAAAAGTAAACTATGATTAGGATGATTTGAATGATTACTATGATTTTTTGGGCTTTTGTTTGTTTTTTGTTTGAGCTATTATGTAAATGATGACTATGATAACTGTTATTGCGCCTATTTATTGTTTGTTACCTTTTCATCATTTGGCTCATTGTTCAAATGCTCAAAATGTTAAAATATTCCTCATTGTTACGGATAATGATAAATGCTTTAATTTCACCTCTCCGAAATCATCGCATGAAGCAACACATTTTTACGCTGTTATTATTGATAGGTGTGGTATCCGCCTCGGCGCAGGATAAGGATAAGCTATTTGGTAGGGCGGTGATCCCTAAGTCGAGGAAGGGGGTACTGATCAATGTCAATGGTGCCTTTGATCTGCCTGCGGGCGATATGGCCAAGCGTTTCGGCAGTAGTTTCAGGGTGGGGCCTGCGATACTTTATAAGACCAAGTCCAACTGGCTGATAGGAGCAAAGTGCGATTTTATTTTTGGCGGCACAGTAAAGCAGGATTCGCTGATGATCAATATCCGCGACAAATATTCCGGGCAAAGCACTAGTCTTTATGAGTTCATTAATGGTAGCGGCGAGCGCATAGGGGTGCCGGTATATGAGCGGGGGTACATCATGGGATTGCAGTTGGGCAGGATCATCCCTTTATCCGAGCATCGGCCTGATGATGGCATTACGATCATAGGTTCGGCCGGGTTCATTCAGCACAAAATAGATATTTACAATACCAATAAAGATGTCCCATCCATCCAGGGCGACTACCTGAAAGGCTACGACCGCCTCAGCAACGGCCTTTTTGGAGAGGTTTATGCCGGCTATACGCACCTGGACAGGAGGTTGCTACTCAACTATACAATTGGGTTGGATGCCCTGTTTGGGTTTACACAAGGCCGCCGCGATTACCTGTATGATGTGATGCATGCCGATAACGAGAAGCGTATAGACATTCTTTTCGGCATCCGGGCAGGATGGTTCCTGCCTATCTTCAAGCGGAAATCAGAAGAGATGATGTTTGAATAGATAAAAATCCGGCATCTTTTACAGGTAATTACATAATGAATGTGGAAATATTTGTGTAATGATATGATATTCAATTCATTATTGTTATTTTTTATTTTTCGTCATTCTTGTGAATATGTTTGTAGAGCCGCAAAGATCAGATAATAAGAAGGGGTGGGTAGAGGTGATATGCGGGTGCATGTTCTCCGGCAAAACGGAAGAACTGATCCGCCGGCTGCGACGTGTGGAAATAGCCGGGCAAAAGGTGGAGATATTCAAGCCTACAAAGGACATGCGCTACCATCCCGAGGAGATAGTATCGCACGACTCCAGCCGTATCCGCTCTACTCCCGTAGACAATCATTATAACATACTACTGCTGACCTCAGATGTGGATGTGGTGGGCATAGACGAGGCCCAGTTCTTCGACCATGAGATTATAGAGGTGATCGAAGAACTGACCAGCAAAGGGATACGGGTGATCGTGGCAGGATTGGATATGGACTATACAGGTAAGCCCTTTGGCCCCATTCCTGACTTGCTGGCCCGGGCGGAATATATAGTGAAACTACACGCGATATGTGCCAAATGTGGAAGTAATGCCCATTACTCTTACCGTAAAGCAAAAATTGACGACCAGATACTGATGGGTGAAAAAGATGTGTACGAGCCAAGGTGCCGGAAATGCTTTTATGGCCATTGACCACTTATAAGTTTATATTACTGCAAATATTACATCCCGAATTTTCTATTACTTTTGTTCTATGCGACTATTCAATTTATTTGTTGCCGTGTTCTTATTGTTCAGCGGGGCAACTGATGCCCAGGATAAGAGCGACGTATGGTCGCTGGAGCGCTGTGTAAGGTTTGCTATAGACCACAATATCTCTATCAAGCAGGATTCGCTGAATGCGAGGCTGGCCAGGTATACAATGCTGCAAAGCCAGCTATCACAATTGCCCAATGCCAGTGTAAATGGCAGCTATGGCAGAAGTTTTGGCCGTTCTATCAACCCTACCACCAACCAGTTTGTGGATGCCAGTTACAATTTTGTAAGTGCATCAGGTAATGGCAGCCTGCTGTTATTTGGCTGGATGCAGATACGCAATACGATTGCCAAGAACAAATACGCCCTTGATGCATCGCTTGCCGACCTGGACCAATTAAAGGATGACGTATCCCTTAATGTGGCTAACAGTTTTCTTAATGCGCTGCTTCAGGAAGAGCAGATCACCATCAGCAGACACCAGGTAGAACTTTCAAAAGCACAACTGGACCAGACAAGAGCTTTCGCAGAGTCGGGAAGGCTACCCGAGCTGAATGTGGCACAACTGGAGTCTCAACTGGCTACAGACAGTTCTAATCTCATTAACTCAATATCCAATTATAATTCGGCATTATTAGATCTGAAGACTTTACTGAACCTGGATTTTAATGTGCCTTTTGATATCCAGATACCGGATATGGCAGTAGGTGAGCAAATGATGATAGCACGCCTGCAGCCCGACGAGATATACCAGAAAGCACATAGCCATTTTGGTGCGATCAAGGGTGCAGAGTTGAGGGTGAGATCAGGGGAGAAGGGGCTGGCTGCGGCCAAAGGCTCGCTATACCCACAGTTGTCGCTGGGCTACCAACCGGGCACCAACTTTGCCAGCAGTTACCAGGAAGTGACCTACATCAACGGGCAGCCTGTATATAAGGATATTCCCTTCGGTACACAGTTCAACAGTAACTTTCGCCAGTCGGTATATTTAAACGTTAATGTACCGATATTCAATGGATGGTTATCCCAGTACGCGGTAAGGGAGGCGAAGATCAACCTGGCTACACAAGAACTTAATGAATACAATGCTGAGCTCACTCTGAAACAGAATGTGTATAAGGCGCATAACAATGCAATGAACTCTATACAGAAATATTCTGCCGCCAGGCGAGCGGATGAAGCCGCAACGCGTGCGCTCGATTTTGCAAAGAAGCGTTATGATCTTGGCCTCACCAGCACTGTTGACCTGCTGGTAACCCAGAACTCGCAGTTTGCTGCCGCAGCTAACCTGGTAAGCGCGAAATACGACCTGATCTTTAAACTGAAAGTAATCGATTATTATCTCGGCAAAGAATTGAAACTGTGACCTATGGCTGATTTGAAGGACGTATTGCTTGATGCCGTGAATGAAGCCGGGAAGATCATCCTCAGCCGTTTCGATGGTGCATTTACTATAGACCATAAGGACGGGGTGAACAACCTGGTAACAGAGGTAGATAAGCTGGCCGAGGCAAAGATCATCAGTGTTATCCGGGCATCATTTCCCGGTCACAGTATCATCAGTGAAGAAGTAGGGGAGATGATGAAAGATTCTGACTACCAATGGATCATTGACCCGATTGATGGCACCGTGAATTTTGCACATGGCATACCACTTTGCTGTGTGAGTATAGGATTAATGCACCACGACTCTGTGCTGATGGGAGCCGTGTATAACCCGGTAATGAACGAATTGTTCGTTGCTGAAAAAGGTAAGGGCGCCACACTGAATGGCAAACCGATAAAGGTCTCATCAAAGAGTAATTTCAAAACAGCATTTTTAGTAACCGGTTTTCCATACAACTGGCCGGAGAACTCGGAGCACCCCATAAAAGTATTTGAACGGATGATACTGGAAGGGCTGCCGGTGAGGCGGTTAGGCTCTGCGGCAATCGACCTTTGCTGGGTAGCCTGTGGCCGTTTCGATGGTTTCTGGGAATACAATCTCCAGGCATGGGATGTAGCTGCCGGGTACCTCATAGTACAGGAGGCCGGGGGCAGGGTGACCAACTTTGACGGGCAGGATTACAATGTATTCGAAAAGCAAACACTGGCTACCAATGGCCTGATCCATGACAATATGCTTGCGCTGATCCGTAATAAGAAATAGTCATCCATGCTATTACGGTAATCCGAAAAAAACAATGTTTGTTTTTGACTCATGATTCTTTCTGTGGGGATTATGTTGTTTGAATGTTATTGCAAAAATAGCTCTTTGAATCTATCGAATAATTTTATACATTTATATAAAACGATCTGGAATTGGGTTTGCAAAGACCCTTGACGTTGACATCCAATGACCCTAAGTTAATCCATATATGAATAAATCTACCATTAAGCCCTTTTTCTTCAATATCCAATTTATAAGACTATTACTACTGACAGTATTGTTGATCTCTGCACAAAATGCAACCGGGCAGGTGACAGCCAATTTTACGGTTGATGATACTGCAGGCTGTGCGCCAATGGTAGTGCATTTTACCAATACTTCCTCCGGCGCTACAAGCTATTCCTGGGACCTTGGCAACGGCACTACGACTGCACTTACTGATGTATCCGGCTCTTACCTTACTGCTGGGGTTTATACAATTACACTTGTGGCCCACAACGGAAGTGCAAGCAGTACAAAAAGCCTGTCGATACATGTGTATGCACTGCCCACAGTTGGTTTTTTTGCTGATGATACTACTATATGCCCGGGTGGTACGGTGCACTATACCAGCACTACTACATCCGGCTCATGGGGCGGCATCACTTACAACTGGAACTTTGGGGATGGCTATACCAGCAGTGCAGTGTCTCCCTCACATAGCTATGCCTTTTCCGGAAGTTATAATGCCACACTTTTTGCTACTAATGGCAAGGGCTGCATTAATTCGCTCAGCAAGGATCCTTACATCCTTGTTTACACGCCGGCATCAGTAAGTTTTTCCACACCAACTACTGTATACTGTAAGCCACCTGCCGCCTTGCCTTTTACCAATACATCAATAGGGGTTACCCCATTTTCCTGCCAATGGAGATTCGGAGACGGTGGCACGTCGTCATTTCCCAGTCCTACTCACAACTATACTACTCCCGGCACTTACGATGTATTCCTGAAGGTGACTGACGGGCATGGCTGCCCTGATAGTGCACTGTTGCCGGGCTACATAACAATAGGCAATACCTCTACTTCATTTACTTATCCGCCCACCGGGTGTATCAATTTACCTGATACATTTAATAATACCAGTACCACCCATATCAGCAGTGCCTGGGATTTTGGTGATGGGGGGACCTCTGTTTCTGAATCACCTGTCCACACTTATACCGCCACCGGCATCTACTCAGTAAGGCTCATTATATATACCGGCATCTGTTATGATACCACAATACATTCCATTACCATCAGTCATCCGACAGGGAGCATATCTTTCAGCCCACATGATTTGTGTATACACCCTACTATCACTTTTAGCGCTTCAGTGCCTACCGGTTGCACAGCCACGTGGAGGTCATATAATCATGGACTTCTTGGCACAGGCACAACATTAAGCTACACTTATCCTTATAGGGTTTTCAGGAGCGACTCTATTGGCGAGATCGATTCTATAACGATGATCATTTCTAATCCTGCGGGTTGCAAGGATACCGTGACAACAATGGATACCATTAATTCACTAAAAATAAGTGGTTGGGCCCCTTTTGAAGGATGCGCTCCGCTTGTTGTCAGGTTTTCTGCTTCTCCATACTCATTGGTTTATGATTTTTATGCAGGTGCCCCATTCTGGCGATTTGGATACTATCCGTTAGTTCCCCCGATCATCAGCTACGATTACCCGGATGCCATCACCAGCTATGTATGGGATTTTGGCGATGGATCGCCCGTTTCCACGCTTGCGTCTCCCGCTCATACTTATTCGGTAGTAGGTGGCGTATATGCTCCCAGTTGCACGCTTATGTCAGCTACAGGTTGCAGGGGAAAGCTTGTGAGTTCCGATAATCCGGTAAGGGTTGGTTCCATGCCGCCGATGCCCTCATTTACACGTACGCCATCCCATATATGTACCGGACAGCCGGTGCATTTTACATCGGTCGCATCGGGGCTTTTTAATGGATACGTATGGCATTTTGGCGATCTTAATACCGACACAGCAGCCAATCCTGTGCATACTTATACGGTGCCGGGCATATATACCGTTGAATTCGCGATAAGCTACAACGGATGTGCAACGCCATACTATAGCCTTGTGGATACTTCAATAGCGCCGAGTGCGGTGATCGGTTACAACTTTGACTGTAGTAACAGAAGGCAGATATTTTTTAGTGATCTTTCGATCGGCGAAGACAGCCATATCTGGCGGTTTGGAGATGGCACTACTTCTGCTGCATTAAATCCGGCGCATGTATACCCTGCCATTGATACATACAATGTTTATTTAACCACCTACAATGCTACTACCGGTTGCCGGGACACTACCCATTCCAGGATGGTACTCACAGGCCTTAATGCCTTGTTTACAGACTCTTCGGCAAGTATCTGCCGCGATGTACAGGATACGATCGCTTTCGAGGTCAAAAACGGGTTGTTCCACCCCGATACTACTATGGTCACAAAATATGCTTGGTATACGAATGGTGTGATGAGAGATACCCTGCGGACCGGCTACAATTTTGATACCGTAGCCTATTCTTTTCATACAGTAGGTATCAACAATATAGCAGTTGTACTCACGGATAACCATGGCTGCCTGGATACTTTTGCTACCACTGTGTTAGTAGCCAAGCCTATAGATAGTTTTGTTTTCAGCCCACCATCAGGTTGTGCGCCCTTGCTGGTCAATTTCACAGATCACAGCCGGGATGTAACTGGGGCTTCTCCTTCCCAGTACCGGTGGTTCTATGGAGATGGCATATCTGTATTTTCGGGTAGCCCGTCTGTAACGCACGAATACACAGCCAGTGGCACTTATGCGATGGAGGAGATAGTGACCGATAATATCGGTTGCTCAGATACGCTTCTTAGCTTGTCGCGGATCATCGTTCATAAGCCTGCCGCCTCTTTTAATGCTACATCAACGGGCATTTGCGCTCGGAAAAGTGTTCATTTTACAAATAGTTCCAGTCGTGCAGCCGCTTCTGTGTGGATATTCGGCGACGGGGATACAAGCTCTGTTACTTCTCCCAATCATGTATACACAGCATCGGGTACTTATACTGTAAAGCTGGTGGTCATTGATACATTTGGTTGCACGGATACCATGGTGCGCAATAATTACATCACGGTGCATCCTACTCCTGTTTCTGCATTTTATATGACTGATTCCTTTGCCGTTTGTTCGCCATTCAATGTGGTATTTAATAACACCACTACAGGCGCTACGTCTTACTACTGGATATTTGGCGACGGTACTTCTTCGCTCACCGCTTCGCCAAGTGATGTGTACATCAGGCCGGGCTATTACACCGTAAAATTGCTGGCAACCAATATCTTTTCATGTACAGATACCTCATACGGCCATGTCAATTTGTTTGGTTATTCGGGGGCATTCACTTATAGCCCGTTATCAGGCTGCGCGCCGCTGGGTGTGCGCTTTGCCGCATCAGTAAGTAGTGTCTCCAGCCTTACCTGGGACTTTAGTGATGGGGTCACGTCCACACCTTCGCTGATCGATACCATAACACACATCTATACCGCTAACGGTTCTTTTGTGCCCAAGCTGATACTTACAGACAGTTTTGGTTGTACCAATTTCAGTGTTGGCAGGGATACAATAAAGGTGGGTGCATTATCAACAGGTTTCAGCATTGCGCCTAACCCCGTATGCCAGGGCAATACTATTTCTTTCCACGATTCTTCATCCAGCAGTTTGTCTACTATCAGCGGCTGGTTGTGGTCATTTGCTTCAGGTGTTACCAGCACCATGCGTGCGCCAACTTATGCCTACTCCGTTGCGGGAACATATCCTGTAACGCTGACGGTATCAGATAGCCGGGGCTGTTCAGGCAGCGTCACCCGGAATGTGATCGTCAATTCATTGCCGCCCGCTATAGCAGGTTATACAACAGTATGCATAGGCGTTGCTGATACGCTTACGGATAGTGTGAGTGGTGGCATATGGAGCAGCAGCAATATGGCTGTGGCTACTGTTGGGTCGCTATCAGGTTTAATTTCCGGGTTGTCACCGGGTACATCTGTCATTACTTATTCACTGGGTAGCGGGTGTACGGTCACGCAAACCATCACCGTCAATCATTCGCCATCGGCTATTACCGGGGTGGCTGTATTGTGCGCAGGCAATACCACAACCTTAACCGATACTACAGGCGCAGGAACGTGGAGTAGTAGCGCTACCGGTATTGCCGGTGTTTCATCGGGCGGGATAGTGACCGGAGCATCGGCCGGTACTGTTGCTATATCCTATACCGTTGGCGGATGCCCTGCTATAAAGATTGTAACCGTTAACCCGGTGCCACCGGCTATCGTTGCGCCTCCAAGTGTGTGTGTAGGCACAACAGCTATACTCACTGACTCATTGCCTGGTGGTATATGGACCAGTACTACAACATCAATAGCCACGATCACCCCCGGATCAGGGATTGTGACAGCCGGTAGCACGCCGGGTATTGCTACTATCCGTTACACCATGCCTACAGGGTGTAGTACAAGCACTACTTTACTTATTAGTGCGCCCCCTGATCCAATTGTGGGCAGCAATTTTGTGTGTATAGGATCGTCTGTTACGTTTACAGATGGCGTGGGCGGTGGTATCTGGAGCAGCAGCGATGTGCCTGTGGCTATTGTAGGGTCGCTGAGTGGTATAGTTTCCGGTGTGGGTACAGGCACTACTACTATCAACTATAATGACGGTGGTTGTATTGCATCAAAGGTCATTTCGGTAGATGTTTTTTCTGGGCCTGTAAATGGTTCTCGGGTAGTGTGCGTCAGGTCTTCTGTAACGCTGAGCAGCGTTGGCAGCGGAACCTGGAGCAGCAGCAATACGGCCCTGGCTACTGTTGGGTCTTCGTCAGGTATCGTTACTGGTATAGCCCCCGGCTACCCGGTAATTACCTATTCACTTGGCGGTGGTTGTACGGCTTCTGTAGTGATCACGGTAAATGCGCTTCCGGCAGGTATCACCGGCAGCCGCAATATTTGTATTGGCGCTACATCGCTTTACAATTCCTCATCGCCCGGTGGCACATGGAGCAGCCAGGACACCACAATTGTTAAAGTAAATAGTGGTGGGCTTGCTTCTGCTATTGGATGGGGCAGCACAGCCATACACTATACGTTGTCTACCGGTTGCAGCGTGAGTGATACAATAAACGTGATCGTTATACCGCCGTTCACAGGCCCGGCTACTATGTGTGCCTGGGGCGATACTGCTACAATTTTCAATGCGGATATCTCAGGCACCTATACCAGTACCCTGGCCACGATCACCAACCTTGGCAGCGGGGCAGGGTTTATTACCACCTATGCGCCTGGTGTAGCCACCATCGTGTACACTAATTCAACCGGCTGTGCGCTCACTAAGCTATTGACCGTTAACCCATTGCCCGGGGAGATCAGGGGAACAACAAAATTCTGTATCGGGACATCGGTTACATTCGTGGATACTTCGGTGGGAGGTGTATGGAGCAGTAGCGGAACAGGCTCCATTTCCATTGGTTCGTCCACGGGAGTTGTTACTGCGCTTTCAGGCGGCGTGGCAACTATTACCTACACATTGCCCACAGGTTGTATAGTCGATACTGTATTGAGGGTAGATACCGTGTTGTCTCCCGGCGTTATCTCCGGTCCGGATTCTTTATGTAAGGGCGCAATAATGACGCTTACAGATACCACCAGGGGTGGGGTATGGAGCACTGCACATATAGGGGGCATATCTGCTGGCAGCGCTACCGGCATCATTACAGGTGTATTAGCAGGCATTGATACAGTGCGTTATTCGGTATCTAATACGTGTGGTGTTCAAATGGCAAAGAAGGTGGTTACGGTCAATCCAATACCATCGGCAGGGGTGATCGTGGGGGCTGATAGTTTATGTGCCGGTGGTACAGTAAGTCTTACGGATACAGCCACAGGTGGCATCTGGAGCAGTAGTAATGCTACTGCTTCGGTTTCGGCATCGGGTGTTGCCACTGCCAATGTGCAGGGGCTTGATACGGTATCTTATACCGTGAGCAGGCTGGGGTGCACTTCTGTTGCTGCTCATTACCTCGTCATTAATCCTATCGCCATTACAGGAAGCATTTCCGGCCGTAGTGTATTGTGCGTAGGTGATACTATTATTTTGTCAGATACGGCATCGGGTGGGGTATGGAGTGCATCTAACGGAGCTGTTACTATAGCAGGCGGCATAGCAAACGGTATATCAACTGGCACAGATACGATCTATTATTCTGTAACCAATAGTTGCGGTACACTCGCTGCTGCACACACAGTTATTGTCAACGCAGCGCCGGCCCCTGTTTCTATTTCAGGTGCGGCAAACGTTTGTGTTGGCGACACGATCATGTTCGCCGATACGGAAGCCGGAGGTTTATGGAGCAGCTCGGATGCCAATGCCTCTGTAGGAAGTCTTTCTGGTATCGTAACAGGTATTGTGGCAGGTAAAGATACGATCGCTTATACGTTGGTCAATACTTGTGGCAGCGCATTTGCTGCGCAGCCTATTACCATCAACCCCTTGCCTGATGCCGGCAGTATTGGCGGTGCATCTGAGTTGTGTGTTGGTGATAGCATTGTACTTACTGACCCTGCAACAGGTGGCACGTGGAGCATGAGCAATGCTGCGGCATCTGTTTCCGGCGCTGCGATCGTTGTAGGTCTATCTGCCGGTGTCGACACAGTGCGATATACTGTCACTAATAATTGCGGCACTGCTGTTGCCACACAGCCCATCACAGTAGATACGCTGCCCATAGCACAGACGATCATAGTCAATGGTGCTACACTATCTGTGCCGGTATTATATGCGTCGTACCAATGGACGCTCAACGGAGTGCCAATACCCGGCGCTACTATGAGTACCTATACATTCACTGCAAGTGGCAACTATGGGGTGGTCGTAGCTAACGGATCAGGTTGTGAGGCCACTTATCCTTCAGTTTATGCCAGCGATTGCAGCCCGGCAGATATCGAGGTGTTCCCCAACCCGGTCGAGTCTGTGGTGTATATTAAGTGGTGCAAGCCGGTAACCGCAGTGTTGAGTGTATCTGATGGGAAAACAGTGATGGAATTGCGGAATGCTACGGAAATGGACCTGAGCGGGCTACCCAATGCGGTGTATTCACTGACTATATTTGATGAATCGGGGCATAAAGTGCTCACCAAGCGTATTACTAAATTATAAGGGAAATAGGGGCAACTGCTGCAACGGGTTACTTTATTCTAAAAACTTACCTTTGCAGCCTAAATATTCTGAAGGATGGATGAAATAAGCAGAACAGAGATAGGTTCGCTGGGTGAGTTTGGGTTAATAGAGCATCTTACTAAAAATAATGAAACGGTACAGGCAGGCACTATACTTAGTGTGGGCGATGATGCCGCTGTGATCGACCAGTTTGGTCGGCAGTGTGTAGTGTCTACCGACTTGCTGCTGGAGGGCGTACATTTTGATCTGATGTATACCCCGCTCATGCACCTGGGCTATAAAGCCGTGGTAGTGAACCTTTCTGATATATATGCCATGATGGCTACGCCTACGCATATTACCGTGTCGGTGGGTATCTCCAATAAGTTTTCGGTGGAGGCAATGGATGAATTTTATGAGGGCGTATATGCCGCCTGCGAGCGCTACAATGTGGACCTCATAGGTGGCGACACCACCACGTCAAAAAAAGGATTCGTGATCAGTGTAACAGCAATAGGCGAGGTGGCCCCCGATAAATATGTGACCAGGGCGGGAGCCGGAGAAGGCGATCTGATCTGTGTATCAGGCGACCTGGGCAGTGCCTACCTGGGCTTGCAGTTGCTGGAAAGAGAGAAAAAAATATTCCTGGAACATCCGGGTGTGCAGCCCGACCTGCAGCAGCAAAAATACCTGGCGCGGCGTATACTGAAACCCGAACCACGGGCCGATATTGTAGAGTGGTTGCGCGAAAATAATATTATGCCTACGGCTATGATAGACGTAAGTGATGGACTCAGTTCTGAACTGCTGCACATTTGCACCAAGAGCGATGTAGGTTGTGTGCTGTACGAAGACAAGATACCGATCCATGATGATGCCAGGGCTATGGCCATGGAATTCAATCTCGGCTCTGCGGCATGTGCGCTGAGTGGCGGCGAAGATTATGAATTGCTCTTTACCATCAAACAGGAAGATTATGAAAAAATGGCCCGCAATAATGATATAAGCATTATTGGATATGTTACCAAAAAAGAAGAAGGCGTGTATATGATCACTAAAGGAGGCGCTAAACACAAGCTGATAGCCCAGGGATGGAACGCCTTTGAGTGAAATTTGCCCGCCGGCAACACGGGGAATGAAAAAATAGGATGAATTAGGTACTGATCAATTATTTTTTTGTATTTTTATACACAAATATCAACGAATGAAGTTTTGGAAATTAACTGCGCTTACCACGCTCGTATTGTCTGCATTTATAGTTATTATGTTATATACGGCATGTGAAAGGAATACATGCAACAACGTGACCTGCTTTAACGGTGGGTCCTGTAATTCCGGAGAATGTCGTTGCCCTACGGGTTATGAGGGGTCACAATGTCAGACTTTATCGGTAGCCAGGTTTATTGGTGTTTATGGTGGCTATTCCCAATGCGGGTATGATGGCGCCAACAATGGCGGTGCTCCGCAGGTGACAGATACCGCATGGATCACCGGCGATCAGAAAAATGTCAATTTCGTTTACGTTACTTACAAAAGCCTGCTGCCCAGGGTGTTGCATGGTTATGTAAGCAATTCGGTAAGCACTTATTCCATCATCTTTCCTTTAGACAGTAATATCAACCAGACAGAAAAGTTCACTTTGACGCTGCAAAGCGATTCGAAATTGATCATTGACAATTTTTCCCGTTTTTATAATACTACATCGGATACCATTGTTGATTGTACGTTCAAAGGCACTAAAGATTAATATTCACGATTCTCTTCCCCAAAAGCCCTTGCGGGGGTTATTGTTATGTCTATAAAAGTATCGGCACTCACCAAGATTTATGATACGCAGAAAGCGGTTGACAATATTTCATTTGAATTAAAGAAGGGTGAGATCGTAGGTTTCCTTGGGCCTAATGGCGCAGGTAAGTCCACTACCATGAAGATCATCACCACCTATCTGCCGCCCACATCAGGCACAGCTACAGTTTGTGGGTTTGATGTGCTGGAGCAGCCTATGGAAGTGCGCAAGCGCGTAGGGTACCTGCCTGAAGCCAATCCCCTCTACTTTGAAATGTATGTGCGCGAGTACCTGGAGTTTACCGCAGGTATTCACGGTATGGGCAGGAATGCAAAGAAGCGCATAGAGGAGATGGTGGATATGACCGGCCTCGGCAAAGAAGCACACAAAAAAATAGGCGCATTATCAAAAGGATATAAGCAGCGTGTGGGCCTGGCGCAGGCTATGCTGCACGACCCTGAAGTGCTGATACTGGATGAGCCTACATCGGGCCTCGATCCCAACCAGATCGTAGAGATCCGCGACCTCATCAAAAACCTCGGCGGCTCAAAAACCGTATTGCTTTCCACGCATATTATGCAGGAGGTGCAGGCCATGTGCAGCAGGGTCATCATTATTAATAACGGGCAGATAGTCGCCGATGATTCTATTGAGCATCTTCGGCAGGCCAGTGCCAACCACGATATACTTATTGTGACGTTTGAACATGCTATAGATAGTGCGCTCTTAAATGAATTAAAGAACGCACAACGCTACGAACATTCCGGCGATAACAAATGGGAACTTGTCACCACCGACCCTGAGGCATTGAGAAAAGAAGTGATGCAGTGGTCTTTGACCCACAACATCAATATCAGTTCATTGCAGGCACAGTCGCACTCACTGGAAGATGTATTCAGGAAGTTGACGAAGAAATAGCCTTTATACACACCTCTTTACCCATCTTTACCCCTAATAGCGTGAATAAACATTGCTAAAGATTACTTTTATTTGCACAAACCGATCTGATGAAGAAGTTAATGGCCGTACTGGCTTTTCCTGTATTACTGGCGGCGTGTAAGAACAACACGCCTCCTGCCACTACAACAAACGATCAAGACAATAAACAACTGGCGGCCATGCTGGATAGCTATTGGCAAGAGCGCATGCAGCTCTTCCCGGTGGAGGCAACCTCTAATGGCGATAACCGCTATAACGATCAGTTGACGATCACTATCGCTGAAAGCTTCAGGGATAGCCTGGGCAGGTTTTATAAAAAATACCTGGATGAAGTGAGCAAGGTAGACAGCACTACGCTGGATAAGAACGACCTGGTAAGTTTTCGCCTCTTCAAGTACGAGATGCTGATGGGCATAGAGGGGTTGAAGTACCCCACACATTATATGCCTATATCGCAGTTCTGGTCGTTTACGCTCGATCTGCCACAGATGGGTGCTGGCAGCGGCAACCAGCCTTTTAAAACAGTAAAGGACTACGACAACTGGCTGAAACGTTTATCGGTATTTCCCGCATGGGCAGACACTGCTATATACAATATGCGCAAGGGCATGGCTACAGGGTGGGTGTTGCCACGCACCCTGGTGATGAAGATATTGCCACAACTGAAAGCAATTGTAAAAAGCGATACCGGCAATATATTTTATGGCCCGATAAAGACAATGCCCGACAGTTTTGCAGCGGGTGATAAGCAACGCCTTACTGCCGCTTACAAAAAAGCGATAGACAGTATTGTGAATCCTTCATACACTAAACTGTATGACTTTTTTGAAAAGGAATACCTGCCAAAGGCGCGCGCAACAAGCGGCATGAAGGATATTCCCGGTGGTGCAGACTACTATAATTACTGCATACGCTACTGGACCACTACCGACCTGCAACCCGACAGCATATATAACATAGGCCTGCGCGAGGTAGCCAGGTTTGAATCGGAGATGAATAAGGTGAAGGATGAAACTGGCTATAAAGGCGACCTGCAATCGTTCTTCAAGTACCTCAGTACAGATAAAAAATTCTTCCCGTTTACCACCGACAAACAAGTGATAGACAGCTTCTGGGGTATCAAGAAGGCAGAAGACCCTCAATTGAAAAAGCTGTTTTCGAAGGTGCCTAAAACACAATTCACTATCAGGCAGACGGAAGCTTTCCGTGCCGCATCTGCCAGTGCCGAATACAACCAGGCTTCTGAAGACGGTTCAAGGCCCGGTATATTCTATGTGCCAATACTTGATCCGAAGAAATTTCAATGCACAGGTATGACCACCTTGTTCCTGCACGAGGCTATACCGGGACATCACTATCAAATATCGCTGCAACAGGAGAATAAGGGCCTGCCTATGTTCCGCCGCTTCCTGTGGTATGGCGCTTATGGCGAGGGCTGGGCGCATTATTGCGAAACGCTGGGCAAGGAACTGGGTGTATACAACGACCCATACCAATACTTTGGGCATCTGAGCGATGGTATTCATAGGGCTATCCGTCTTGTGGTTGATATTGGCCTGCACTACAAAGGAATGACCCGAGAAGAGGCTATCAAGTATATGATGGCGCACGAGCTAATCTCTGAAGGCGATGCGACTTCGGAAATAGAGCGCTATATGGCTATCCCGGGACAGGCATTATCTTACAAGATAGGCCAGATGGCCATCAGCGGCGAACGCAAGCAATACGAGCAACAACTGGGCGCGAAATTCAACATCGCTTCTTTTCATGACGAGGTGTTGAAGGACGGCTGCGTGCCGCTGAACATACTCCATGAGAAAATGGCCGAATGGGCTAAATCACGGAAATGAGAATAACAGTAAATAGAATAAACATAGCCCTGACTAAAGTGGGGCTATGTTTATTCTGATAGTGTTAATGATGTAGTAAATGCATGCATATTTGCCTCTGCTAAATAATATCCTCGTATAAATCTCTATTTTTGTTACAACAAATTGATTCAATGAAAGACTTTTCAAAAGCTATAATAGAATGTGTGCCCAATTTCAGTGAGGGCAGGGATATGACGATCATCAAACAGATCACTGACGAGATCGAAAAGATAGAAGGTGTGCGCCTGTTGGATGTGGATCCGGGCAAAGCAACTAACCGCACAGTGGTGACTTTTGTAGGTAACCCACACGCAGTAGTAGAAGCGGCGTTTTTGGCCATTAAAAAAGCAGGTGAACTAATAGATATGCGCCTGCATACCGGCGAGCATCCCCGGATGGGCGCCACAGATGTATGTCCGCTGATACCGGTATCCGGCATCTCTATGGAAGATACCGTAGAATTTGCAAAAATACTCGGCAAAAAGGTAGGCGAAGAGTTAGGCATACCTGTATACCTGTATGAGTATGCAGCATCGGCAGACTATCGCAAGAACCTCGCAGAGATACGCAGTGGTGAATACGAAGGCTTTGCCGCAAAAATAACCAAGCCCGAATGGAAGCCCGATTATGGCCATGCAGTGTTCAACGAGCAGAACGGCGCTACGGTTATCGGCGCCAGGGATTTCCTGATCGCATACAACGTGAACCTCAATACTACCTCTACCCGCAGGGCTAATGCTGTTGCATTCGACATCAGGGAAAAAGGCCGTACTAAAAAAGATGAAAAAGGCAAGATTGCCAAGGATGCTAACGGAGAACCTATTTGGGAACCTGGCCTGCTGAAGTCTGTAAAGGCCATCGGCTGGTTCATTGAAGAATATGGAGTAGCACAAATATCCATCAACCTCACCAATATGCACCATACCCCCCTGCACGTGCTGTTTGATACAGCCTGTGAGCGGGCTACAGCAAGAGGGATGCGGGTGACCGGTAGCGAACTCGTTGGGTTGGTGCCGCTGGAGGCTATGCTGGAGGCCGGCAGGTATTTCCTGCGCAAGCAGCAGCGCAGCACAGGGGTAGGCGAGGCTGAACTGATTCGGATAGCTGTAAAGTCGCTGGGACTTGATGAGTTAGCGCCATTCGATCCGCAGAAGAAGATCATTGAATACCAATTGCAAGATAACAGTGTGAAGAAACTGGTGGATATGTCGCTCACTCGTTTTGCTTTGGAAACATCGGGCGAAACACCGGCACCGGGTGGTGGCTCAATAGCTGCGTATTGTGGCGTATTGGGTGCCGCGCTTGGCACTATGGTCGCCAATCTCTCTGCACATAAGAAAGGCTGGGACAGCCGCTGGGAAGAATTCTCCAACCATGCCGATAAGGGACAGGAACTAATGAAAGAACTGCTGCACCTGGTAGATGAAGATACCAATGCCTACAACATGATCATGGCCGGCTTTGGGCTGCCCAAGAATACGGAAGAAGAAAAAGCAGTACGCAAGGCAGCCATTGATGCCGCTACGGTGTATGCCATAAAGATACCCTTCCGCACCATGGAGCTGGCTTTTGAATCGTTTGCACTCGCTAAGGAAATGGTGCAGCATGGCAACCCAAATTGCGCCAGTGATGCAGGTGTGGGCGCGCTGTGTGCCAGGGCAGCAGTAAAAGGCACTTACCTGAATGTAATGACCAATGCCAAGGGCCTGAGTGGCAATGCAGAAGTGCAGGACATCATCGCCCGCTCTGAGAAAATGAATGCTGAAGCAGAAGTGCTGGAACAGGAAGTATGGCAGATTGCGCTGAGTAAAATGAAGTAACCAATGATTTAATCTTTTGGCACAGTTTTTAGTCTGTTATATAAAAACCTCATCATGATAGATCAACAGGAACTACCCGCTTATATCGGGAAAGCTATACCGGAATTGTCGCAGACGATCGAACAGCAGGATTGTAAAAATGTATACGACATTGTAAAAGAGATGATCACCTACACCAGCATTCAGGTAGTTCATCATAATACTGCCGCAGCAAAGAAATGTTTGCACCTCGCCGAGCAATTATACAAGCATGGCAATGCAGCCATTAAGAACGCAATAGAAAATGTATTCGTGTATTCCTTTTCTCATTCATTCTTTCACGATACCGGCCACAATGAGGAAGTGATGAAGATAGTGCCGCCTTCTTTATATAACCTGTACAGAAAACAGGTGCTCAACAGTCACTTATAATTTATTAGTATTCAACAGTGTTCATAGCGATCGATCGTTAACTCCCCAAAATATACTTGATAAATAAAAAACAGGGAGGCAATTTGCCTCCCTGTTTTTTATTGGGTATACTTCGATTTACTTATTTAGCGATCTCAACTTTGTTGTTGTAGTTGATAGATGCTGATTTGATGTTGAGGATGTACAAACCATCGCTCATGTTAGAAAGGTCGATCTGGTGAGTACCGGCGCCTTGCTCCATGGTCAGTGTGGTGCTGTATACTACACGGCCCGCAACGTCAGTTACAGAAACTGTAGCTTTTTCAGTGGTGTTCTCATTCCACTGGATATTCAGTTTGCCTGAAGTTGGGTTAGGGAATGCAACAACTGTAGATGCGTTTGATGTTACATTATTGATGCCTGTAGTAGCAGGGGTAATAGTGAGGGAGATAGTATGCTTCACAAAATTACCACCGCTTACAGATGGTGATCCTGCAGTCAGGGTCACACTGGTAAGAGCAGTAGTGATGTATTGCAATGCTTCAGGGAAGATAGTATAAGTACCCAATGGCAGGCTGCCGAAAGAATAGTGGCCGGCTGCATCAGTGTAAGTGTCCTGTACTAATGCACCTGCAGAGTTGATCACATATATGTGCAAGCCTACTGCCGGCGCAGTAGCAGAAGTGCCCCTGTTTGCGCCTGTAGTTACATCACCTGCTATAAAGCCCGGGCCTGAAGTCACAGTACCATAATCCATTGCTATATCCTTATTTACATCAGCAGTTGATGAAACGTGGTAAACTACGGTAGCATCATGCCAGTAGAAATTGCTGGTGTGGTATGTTGGCATAAAGCCTGTACCGCCACCGGTGCCTATTGTATCAAGTATTGCTGCCTTTATCCTGTAAGAGTCTGTAGGCTCAGTAAGGAACTGGTAGTAAACGCTGGTGCCTGCGCTGCAGAAAACAACTGTAGAGTCAACAGCAGTAAGCATGTGCGATGTTGGGTTGTAGTTGATCAGCCATACTTTTACGTCTGCTGTAGTAGTGGTAGTGCCGAAAGTTACATGGCCTGAGATGCCGGTGAAAGGAAGAACTACAACAGTGTAGGTAGCTACAGTTGTAGCGCCACATGCAGTTACTGAGTAAGAGATAGTAACAGTACCTGCTGATACGCCGGTAACAGAACCCCATGAAGTAATGGTAGCTATTGATGGGTCGCTGCTGCTCCATCTACCACCTGATACTGTTTCAGACAGGCCTATTGAGTAGCCAATGTTCACTGAAGAAGCGCCTGAGATAGTGCCTGCGCTTGTGCCGCTCAGTACAGATACCACGCGTGATGCTGTCGCAGAGCCGCATGAGCCGGTAACAGTATATTCTATTGTTGCAATACCTGCTGCTACGCCTGTTACAACACCACCGCTCACAGTAGCTACTGTTGCATCTGAAGTTGTCCATACGCCGCCTGATATACCATCGGTGAGCGTGGTAGAAGACCCTACGCATGTAGTGCCTACACCGAGGATCGAGTCAACGGTAGCAGAAGAAGCACTAACGGTAACTGTAGTAGTTACTTCGCAACCGCCTGCTGTGTACCCGATAGTGACCATGCCTGTATGCACACCGGTAACAACACCGGTAGAAGCGCCTACAGTGGCATAGTAGGTAGAATAGCTGCTCCATGTGCCACCTGTTGTAGCGTCGGTGAGCGTGATAGAACTGCCTGCGCACATAGCGCCTGCGCCGGAAATAGCTGCCGGAGAAGGATTAACGGTAACATCTATAGTGACAGATGAGCTGCCAAGAGTGTATGTGATGGTGGCAGTGCCTGGTGATACAGGTGTCACCCCTGTGGTGATGCTTGCTCCGGTACCAACGGTAACTACAGAAACATCACTACTACTCCATGTACCCAACCCGGAACTGTCCATAGCGTAGGTGGAGTAACCCATGCAAATTGTCGTTGACGGCATGCTGATCGGGTCGAGTGTGGCGTGTCCCGCAAAAGCGAAGAACAAGGCCACGATGGTTAAACTAAGAAATTTTTTCATACATTTTTGTTTTTGAGGGTAAAATTGATTTGTTTGGTTACGGTTTGGTTTTTGTTTGGGTTAAGAAATTTCTTGTGCTAATAATGACGATGCTTTGATGCTTTTCGTTAGGAAATTGGCCTGTTTTTTATGAATTTATTTTTTAGTGACTAGTTTCATTAACTACCTGTTTAAAAAAGGATAGTTATATCTATTTTGTGAGTAATTTATACCCTACTGTGAACCGTACATACGGCGCTGCAAGGGCTGAATTGACATTATACCCCGCCTGCACATTAGGTGTAGCGGTTGCCTGCTGTATCAGCGCATCCAGCAGCAGGCGGTTGGTGCATTGATAACTGAAGCCTACCATATATCCTACTCTGAACTGCCCTTCACTTACAGACGTATATGTCGGTATATAGTTTGCAGGGTACGGTGTTCCCGAATATGTGATTACTTGGCTTAGGCTTTTAGGTGTCGGAGTACCGTCATAGGTCGGTGCAAATGTGGTATCCCCACCCGTTTTTAATATGTTGTTTTTCGTGTACGTATTTTGAGTGATTCCGATAGTTTTGTTGTAGGTAATATTCACCCCTCCATACACTGAGAAATTTTTTACGATGTTGTATTTCAGCATTATAGGCAGGTCTATTTCAGTGGACGTTCCTCCGATGGTGTATGTCTTTACGATCGAATCATGGGTTTGCGAATAATCATAATACCTCACCCAGCCATTTCCTCCGGGTACCGGAGTATAATCGCTGTCATTTCTCTTTGTCATCTTCCCATCATCGTTGACCTTATAATACGATTCCGCACTTCCTATCCTACGTGTGCTCAGTGATGCGGCCTTAAATGCAGGTTGCAGCATCAGTGCAAATTTCGGCGAGATGTGGTATTCCACATATGCGGAGGCCACTGCTTTTTTTGATGCATCATTATTAAAGCCTGTTTCATAACCCACCTTTACACCTGCCTCAAAAAAGTTTTTGAATGGCGGCTTTGATGGTTTCTTCGGGGCTTCTTTTTTAGCAAATGGTTTTGGTGCAGCAGGCGTTTCTTTTTTAGGTACATCTGGTGTTGCCTTTACTTCTTTCTTTTCAGTGGCATCTTCTTCCGTACCGGCACTAGGCCCGCTATGCGCAGCCGGGCGGCTGTTGTATACGTTAGCAGTGGCAGGTTGGTCATTATTGCTGCTTGCACTGCTTCCGTTGGTAGTGTTATTCGCTTTGCTGTTGCCTGTACTGTGTTTTGTATTGGCTGCATAGTTATTGTTGCCGTGGTTGCCCTTGTTGTGGTTTGTTGTTCTTATAAGAGGTTTGTTGGCGTTTGTTACGATATGGTTGCTATGAGTAGTGGTAGCTGTATTGTTGTTGTCGCCGGTTGGCAGGGCATTATTATTGCCTGCGGCAGATGTCGTATTGCCGGGCTTATCGGCAATATTTTTTGTGTTGCTATTATCTGCCATCAGTTTGCCGGTGCCGGTTGTAGCTGGGGTTGCGGCATAGTTAGTGCTGTTGCTGCCCGTATTGACAGCAAGAGTACCCGGCGTACTGTTGTTCATTTTAACCGCTACTGTTACACTCAGCAACAATAGCAGGCAGGCTGCGCCTATGTATGCCGACCACCGGTCGAACAATCCACCGGCTCTCGGCGGGGCAGCATCCAGTTTCCTTTCGAAGGCCTCCCAGGCGCTCGAAGGCGGAGTCTCGGCATAGCCTCCGAGCTCTTCCCTGAACAGGTCATCAATACTTTTTCTTTGTTGTTCCATTTTATATGGTCATTACTTCATGATCGAATGTATCTTTTCTTTTAGTCTTCTTCTGGCATCATTCATATACCACCTGCTGTTATTCTCATTGATATTCAGTAGTGCCGCTATCTCTTTGTGTGCGTAATTTTCAAAAACAAAGAGGTTAAAAACTGTTCGCTGCGCATCAGGTAATGTGTTCACTATTTGCAGCAGCTCCTTGTGCGATATTTTCTCTACTGATTCACTGTTGATGTATGCGTCTTCGTTTTGTACCTCGTGGTGCTTTTGCTCGTTGATGATATTCTTCCTGGCATAGTCTGTTATCGTGTTCACTACTATCCGCCTGATCCATCCCTCAAAAGAGCCCGTAAAATTGTATTGCTCCAGTTTCGTCAGTATCTTCAAAAAAGAATCGTTCAGTATCTCCTCCGCTGCTACTTCGTTGTTGTACAGGTATCTCCTGATAACGCCATATGCGGCAGGGGTGTACAGGTCATATAGTTTTTTTTGTGCACTCCTCGATTGCGCAATGCAGTCCCTGATCAGCATACTGAGCTCACTTTGCCCGGCAGCTATGCTTTGCCCTTTCACAGGAAAGCTGGTATTTATATTGATCAGGTCAGGCAACACGCTATAGCTATAAATTCATCTAAATAAAAACTAATAATTTCCTGTTAATACTAAAGACGAGTGTTATTATGAAAATGTTAGGAGCAAAAAAAACTTTTCTAAATTACTAACATTTAATTGAGAACCCTCGTCTAATTTGTATCCGCAACTATACACGGCCTCATATATTATTTTTGGCACTATTTTTGCAGCTTGAATACTATGTTCGAAGTTCGCAAAGTGAATGTTTGTTCTTTTGCGGCAACACTATCAAAGAATGTTTTAAAATACAAACGACTATGAGAAAACTTTCTATCCTCTTATTATTAGCTATCGCGCATTTCCATGTTCAGGCTCAGTCTAATACATTACACGAAAATTTTGACGTAGCATGTATCACTACTTCCGGCATGGCCAGCGGGTGGCTGGTGTTTACGCCTGTACCGGGTACCGATCCACAGGGGGCATGGACCTGCTCACCCAATGTGGGTAGGGACTTATCCAACTGTGTCATTTGTTCCGGTACCTATAGTGGGCATTACCACCTCGATACTTCCTATCTGCTCACGCCATTACTCGATCTTGCCGTCTATAACGGAGGGCGTATTTTTCTGAACTTTGATTCTAAAGTAACCTCTTTGGCCCCGTCCGGAGACACAATAGCTGTACTGTTGACTACTGACACCGGCACCATTGCTGATACTACTCCTTTTACAAATATGACTGGTGCCGCGGTGCCGGCTATTGGTAGTGGCGATGTTTCAGGTTGGGTTACCCACCAGTTGGATATGTCCCCCTACATAAATATCGGGGCATTTCGTATTGCGTTCAGGTACATTTCGGTGGCATCCGCAGGTAATGAGTGGTTTTTGGATAATGTGAACATCTCCCGCACGCCATTGCAGATTACTGATGCGGACAAGCAAACGATCCCCGTTACGGTAGTAGGTGCAAGCACGTCAAACAAGATCAGCCTTTCTTATTCCTGTGCTGAAGCCGGCCCTGGTCACCTCGCCCTCTACGATATGATGGGTAGGGAAGTATACAAAGAAAATATTGCTCTTGCTGCCGGGCAGAATACCCACACCATAAGTGATCTTGGCCTCGTGCCCAGCATGTATGTCATCAAATTATGCAATGCCGCTGCATACAGCGTGGCAAAAGTGATGATACAATAACGAATGATTTGCGTGTGAATAAAAAATATATTTTATGCCCACTAACATTTTAACTCCCTGCTACGCCTTATATAGTATCGGGCCTTCCCGATAGCGATAACAGCCCCTGTAAATTTTTTGATACCGTACCCGTAGCCCTATTTACTTTGTTTCCTATTATACCCCGAAACACGAACTGCCCCACAAGGCAGTTCGCTTTTTTATGGGTATGCTATAATATTTCGATACCTTTAAGTAGCTATACCTCTATGAAGGTCACCCCAATGAAAAATATCCTCCTCATTCTCTCGGTCTTTTTCTTGCACCCTGTCTCCGCGCAGACCATTACCACTATTGCCGGCACAGGTGTTGGCACCTACAATGGTGATAACATACCTGCTATTGGCGCTCAATTGAACGCAACAGGATTAGCAGTAGACCCACATGATAACCTGATGATAGCAGACTACGATAACTGCCGTATCCGTAAAATTTCAGGAGGCATTATTACTACTATTGCAGGTAATGGTACCTGTGGTTTTAGCGGGGATAATGGCCCTGCCACTGACGCAGAGTTGAATAACCCTGTAAGTGTTGCAGTAGATAAATTAGGCAATATTTATATCGCTGACTTTAATAATCATCGAATAAGGAAGGTAGACGAATCGGGGAATATCACAACCATTACTGGCGGAGGACTCACCTATATTGATGGGGAACCAGCTACTGCCACAGGATTAGGAGGATTGCCAACCTATGTTACAGTGGATACCTTTGGTGCAATTTATATAGCTAATGAGCATGTGTATAAAATTAATTTATCCGGAAACATTAACATTGTTGCAGGTTTATCAGGTGCTGGTTTACTAGGCGATGGAGGTCCGGCTACTGCTGCTCAATTAATTGATCCGTTAGGTGTTGCCGTTGACAATTCAGGGAATATTTATTTTACTGACGAAGATAGACTACGCGAAGTCACTACTAGCGGTATAATTTCAACTATTGCAGGGACCGACACTTGTGGTTTTAGTGGTAATGGTGGGCCGGCTATAGATGCAGCAATATGCAATCCAATTGGCGTAAAAATAGATAGGTTTAGTAATATAGTTTTTACTGATCCCGCCCATTATAACAGCTGCGTGAGGATAATATCAGCATCCGGGATAATAAATTCGATAGCAGGAAATCATACCTTCTCATACAGTGGAGACAAAGGCCCTGCGACTGCTGCAGGATTAAATTCTCCAAGAGATATAGCCATTGACAGTAGAGGGGGAATTTATATGTCAGATGAGGGAAACTACCGTATTCGTTACATCACTAACGCAGTTGCTGTTCCGGGTTTTGATGACATCCAGCCCGGGCTAGTCGTCTCCCCAAATCCATCTTCCGGCGACTTTAATATCAAAGCCACTTCTGCTATCGATCAGGATGTGTCTATCTTGTTTTACAACATGCTCGGGCAGAAGATCAAACAGCTTACGGTCGCAGCCAACATATCCGCTACCGTTCATCTCGATGCGCCACCCGGTATCTACTATCTTTCGGCAACAATGCAAAGCAAGGTGCTGACGCAAAAAATTGTTATCCGCTGATGCATACCATAATGAAAATACTGTTCGTTTTCGCGCTGATGTTCGCTTTTACTAAGCCCTGTTTCTGCCAGCAGGAAACAGATCACTACGAAGCTGTATGGCACAGGGCTGATAGCCTTATTAAAACGCTGAAGGAATATAAGAAGGTTCAGAATAGAGTGAACAAAACAGCAGATATGCGGCTCTATGTCATGCGCGTCACTTCCGACTCTACCGACGCACAAAACAAGCCCATTTTCGCTAACACGGTCAAATATGAGATCGGCGTCTACGGAGCCGGCAATCCCGATGGCTTTATCGTTCTTTACTCAGTCTACTATTCCATCCGCGAAAACAAGATCATCGGTATCGCCACACCACAACATTAGTTGAGCCGATACACCTAAGCTCCTATAACTTTTGAAACAGAATTTGCATCCCCGAACCTGGAACCTGGGATTTGGAACTTGGAATTTGGAATTTGTCCCGATAGCCATCGGGATGGAACTTGGGATTTGGACCCCGGAATTTCTAAATCGCCCTCATCCTGTTATTCTTCGCATTATCCTCCACCTCTGCCAGTCCCAGCGCCTCCATCAGTGGCGGTAGGTACATACCAAAGCGGCCGCGTAGTCCCTTCTTCAGTCCATACCAGCCGCCCACCGGGTTGCTCTCAGATCTGCCCCATGCTTCCACTGTTCCTTCAGCGGCAGGTTTCTGTTCATCGGCACTGCCCAGCAGCATCCAGTCACCATGCTTCTTCAGCATAGCGTGCAGGTCGTTAATGCAGCGCAGGTCGTACTTTAGGGTAGTGCTGCCTACTGTGCAAACGAGCACCGCCGGGTCTGCCGCCTCGTCCTTGTACATGGTATATGCCGATGTGCCGGGTGGGGTAGTCAGTTCCCATGGGCTGTCTTTAGTGCCCTTGCCGTTTACTTTTATTTTAGCCATAATGTGCAATTGTCTTATAAATATACAAAAGCTGGGATAAATAATGCGCCTGCTACATTATGTTTGCACTTTCAAAAATGCTCATGAGAAAACTTCACTTAATATTTATCTGCCTGTCTGTAATATATATGAATGCTGCCACAGCCACACCCAATACATCAGCCGATAAAAACTTCAATGCCTACAAAGAGCGCTTCATCCTCGCCATGTGGAAGGTATACCCCGCCTGGGCCAGCAGTGTTGGTTATCATAAATACGACGATGTACTCGTAGTGCCAGACGAGGCTTCGCGCGAAAAGGAACTTGCGTTCTGTAAAGCCAATCTCGACTCGCTTCAAAAATACCCACTTACCAATCTCACCGATGCTAACAAAATAGACTACCACCTTGTAGAGAACCAACTGAAGTATGCTATATGGGGCATCAAAGAGCAAAAGTCTTACGAATGGGACCCATCAGGCTACAACGTATCCGGCGGTTTCGCCGATATGCTGGGCAATGACTATGAAAATATTGATAGTCGCCTGCGCAATTTCTATACCCGCATGGCCTCCATTCCGGCCTACTATGTCGCTGCAAAGAACAATATTAAGAACCCCACCAAAGAGCATACGGCACTGGCCATAGAACAAAGCCTGGGTGGTCTCTCCGTTTTTCAGCAGGATCTGCCCGATGCCCTGAAGAAGTCGCACCTTACCGACAAAGAGAAAGCGAAGATGATGGACCGCGCCGGCATATCAGTGGATGTCATCAACAGTTATGTGGCATGGCTCAAAGCATTGAAGAACGACAACCCCCGCAGTTGCCGCCTCGGCAAGGAGCTATACGAAAAGAAGTTCGGTTACGAGATCCAATCCGGCTACACGGCAGATGCTATCTACGAAAAAGCGCAGGCCCACAAGCTGGAGCTGCACGATAAAATGTACGAGCTCACCAAACAACTGTGGCCGAAATATTGCGCCGGCAAAGACATGCCCGCACACAAACTAAAAGCCATCAGGCAAATGATCGATGCACTTTCTGTAAATCATGTGCAGCCCGATTCCTTCCAGTCGGCGATAGAGCATCAGTTGCCCGAATTGGTGGCCTTCATCAAAAACAAGAACCTTATTTACATAGACCCATCCAAGCCGTTGGTGGTGCGCAAAGAGCCCGATTACATGGCCGGCGTAGCCGGTGCATCCATCAATGCTCCCGGCCCTTACGATAAGAACGGCAACACCTACTACAATGTAGGCAGCCTTGCCGGCTGGAGCAAAGAAAAGGCCGAAAGTTACCTGCGTGAGTACAACCATTACATTATGCAGATACTCAATATCCATGAGGCTATCCCCGGCCACTATACGCAACTGGTGTATGCCAATCGCTCACCCAGCATCATCAAGTCCATACTCGGCAACAACGCCATGATCGAAGGTTGGGCAGTATACACCGAGCGCATGATGCTGGAGAACGGCTACGATGGCGACCGTGGCGTGAACTCCACAGAAGCATCTCCCGAGATGTGGCTCATGTACTACAAATGGAACCTCCGCAGCACCTGCAACACCATCCTCGACAACAGCGTGCATACCCGCAACATGACCAAAGAAGAAGCTATGAACCTGCTCGTAAACGAAGCTTTCCAGCAGCAGGCCGAAGCCGAAGGCAAGTGGCGCCGCGTATCAGTAACCCAGGTGCAGCTATGCTGCTACTTCACCGGCTACACCGAGATATATGACCTGCGCAATGAACTCAAAGATAAAATGAAAAGCAGCTTCAACCTCAAAGACTTTCACGAACACTTCCTGGGTTACGGCAGTGCCCCGGTGAAATACATCAGGCAGATGATGCTACAAGAGAAGAAATAGAAACAGGCAGGTAGCTATTGAAATAACACCCGTAACCACGGCCTTTAGGCCGTGGTTAAGCAAAAAATGAGAATGGCTTTAGCCGAAATCCTCGCGGGGATGGGTTATCTAATGACTATTGTAAACAGTTATTGTATATTACTTTATGTAACCGAAAGGCAAACCATTAGGAGCGTTAGCTATGTCTTGGTAAATATTATTCGCTATATTGAATTATATCCGGAAAATGAGGGCGGTAAACAACATCTCCCTTTAGGGCCGGGGTTTATTGGTAAATAAGTGCAGACAAAAATTGGAGAGTACTCCGTGGCTAAAAAAATAGATTCATGAAAAATAAACTACACATTTTACTGGCACTGGTGATCCTGCTATGCGGCACGGCCCGCGCCACCAAAAGAACGGTACTCTTTATAGGTAACAGTTACACCTATACCAACACAATGCCGGCCATGCTACAGGCATTTGCCGCCGCCAAAGGCGATACACTCGTATTCGCACAATCTGATCCCGGTGGCTATACGTTTGCACAGCACAGTGTCTATGCGCCTACTATTTCACTCATTTTCTCACAGCCATGGGATGTAGTAGTGCTGCAGGAGCAAAGTCAGCTCCCCGCTTTTCCGCCTGCACAGGTGGACACTGAGGTATATCCGTATGCACATATACTCGACAGCATGATCCATGCCAACGACACCTGCACCCAAACCCTGTTCCTGATGACGTGGGGCCACGCTGATGGTGATCCGTCAAATTGCGCGTTCTATCCACCTATTTGCACCTACAACGGCATGCAGCAAAGCCTGCGTGAGAGCTACCTGCAAATGGCCCTCGATAACCATGCCGATGTTGCCCCTGTAGGTGCCGCGTGGAAAGTGGAACGGGATAGCTTCCCCGGCCTCTGGCTCTACCAGACAGATAGTATACACCCTGTAGTGGCAGGCTCTTACCTCGAAACAACGGTACTTTATGCATCCATATTCCACAAGCCTGCCTTAGGCTGCACCTATTTCGATGGCCTTGCCGCTTCCGATGCACACACCCTGCAGCGCCTCGCCGATAAAGTAGTGCTCGATAGCATTGCCACCTGGCAGCAATATGGCCATTATCCTTATGCAGGCTTCTCTTACTCAGCATCAGGCACTTCTGTTACGTTCACAAACGACGAGCCGGTCACATCCACGCACAACTGGTCCTTTGGCGATGCAACTTCATCCACATCCGCAAACCCAACGCACGTTTATGCTGGCACAGGGGTATATGTGGTATCACATACAGTCACCACCGCCTGCTTCTCCGAAACACTTACCGATACATTGCACATCGGCACCACAGGTGTTTCAAGCGTATTGGATGCAATAACCCCTATCCGCATATCGCAATTGGGTGGTGGAGCAGTGTCTATCGAAGCGCCAATAGTAAATGCCTATGATATGCTTGATGTTTACGATGCACAGGGTAGGAGCGTGGGTCATTATTCATTTACAGGCAACAAAGCCACTTTGAACCTAACCCCCGGCCTCTACATCTACAACGCTACCTCAAAAGATCAGGGTCTTTCAACGCGCGGCAAGTTTGTAGCCTATTGATTTTAAAAATAATAGTTAAATATCACCTCCCTTTAGGGTCGGGGTACTTATTTGCTTAATATTGTTTCATGAGTATAAACCTCCAGGGCCTGCGCACAGCAGGATATAAAGTAGGCAACCTTGCCGAAGCCAAAGTATGGTACACCAAAGCATTGGGCATAAAGCCTTATTTCGACGAGCCATTCTACGTGGGCTTCAATGTAGCGGGCTATGAACTGGGCCTGCAGCCCGAGGATAGCAAAGATGAACCCAAAACAGTGAATGCTGTACCCTACTGGGGTGTTGACAATGTAAAAGCCGCATACGACGAGCTGCTCGCACTCGGTGCCACACCATTCGAGGAACCGGGAGATGTAGGCGGCGACATAATGGTAGCCACCGTCCTCGATCCGTGGGGCAATGCCTTCGGCCTGATATATAACCCACACTTCTCTCTTAAATAGACGAACTGCTTTATAAAACAAGAAGCCGCTCTCATCGAGCGGCTTCTTGTTTTATGGCAGTTAGATGGAGGCTATTTGAATAAACCCTTCAGTCCTTTCTTCACATTATCACCCGCATTCTTGATCACGTCATTCTTCTTTTTCGACGTATCACTTCCGCCACCGAGCAGTTGTTTCTTCAGCTCATCTTTAGCCTGGCTTACCACCTGTGTTTTTATCGCTTTCACAGTATCTCTTACTACGTTCTTTACGCTGTCTACTTTCTTCGTTACTTCTGCCTTTATTTCATCCTTCACTGCGCTTACTGCGTCGCCGGCTACGCTTTTTAGATTGGTTTCTATCTTGGGGCTGGTCATGGTGCCACCTATCGTTACGGTAAGGTTCACCTTGTCGCCCAGCTTCACAGGTACGCCCTTGCTGGTTGCCTGGCTCACAAGGCCATTCACCATATTATTGGCTTCACCACCCATCATTGAGCGCGGCACACTCAGGTTCACACCATACTTTATGGTCTGGTCAAAGCCATGGCTGCCTGCTATCTCCGCATCTATATCGCCTATCTTCATTTTGTAAGGCTGTACGGTCACGCGGCCATTTTCAAACGAGAAAGACTCTTTCACATTATCCAGTTTTATGGTCTTGAACTGCGTCAGGTGCAGCTTATCTGCCAACTGGTCCGTAACAGGGAAGTTGCTCAGCATGCAGTTGATCAGCGACAGGTCGCCCTTGCCGGTAAGGGAGTTCATCACAGGCATCATATCGCCGCCCAGCTTGCCGGTCATGGTCAGGTTAGAGGTCACCTTGCCCGATACATACTTGGCAGCAGGCATCATCTTCTGCACTGTGTTGAATGTAGTAAACGTCTTCTGCACATCAACACCGGTTACAGCATAGTCAAATTGTATATCCGGTGTTTTCTTGTCGGTCTTGGTGGAGTAGAAGCCATCTATTTTCAATGTGCCATCAAGGCCATTGCCTGTTACGCTTTGCAGGTTCACGATCTCGTTGCGGATGATCAGGCTGCCCTTTACATTAGTCAGCGTCAGGTTGTCATACTTCAGTGAGCCTACTTCTGCTGTTAAAGATATATCCAGGTTAGAAGGTACAAGGAATGGCGCAGTAGACGGCTTGGCAGCCGGGGCATTTGCTGCAGGTGCAGTAGTAGCCGGTGCCGATGAAGTACCCATCCACTTGTTCGCATCTATCTTATCTGCGCTGAAGTGAAATGCGCCACTTAGTGCCTCATTATGCAGGTAGTAGCCCAGCAGGTTGTTGATGCCGCCATCGCCTGCAAATGTCGTTTGCATATACTTGCCTTTCATGTTCGATACGGTTACATTCTTCGGATTGAAGGTCAGCACCAGGCTATACAGGTCCACACCATCAGGGTAGTCCTTGGCCACATAAGAAAGGTTGTTGATGCTGATCGTGCCTGCGGCATCCAGCTTATCATACGCCTGTTTCTTGGCATCTGCTATAGATCCCTTTACCGATACGTCGGCGCTCACAGTACCCGCAAGTTTGGTGCCGGCGTCCAGCTTCACAAATTGCTGTACCTGCGCCAGGTTCACGCTGCCCTTGGCCGATGCGTCTATCCACTGGTTGCTCACCGGTGTCTTCATCAGCATCCGGAAGTCGAACGGCTGCCCGCCCAGGTTTAGGTGGCATTGCGACAGGTTCACCACGGCGTGGTCGGTCACACCATCCGGGTTGGTTACTTCCAGCTTCACCTGTATGTCCGATACCTTTTGTGGCAGGGCAGGGTATTGGAACGATCCGTCCTGTATACCAAGGTTCAGGCCATAGGCAGGTATCTGCTTTTTGTTGTACGTACCCTTTACATAGCCGTTCAGGTTCAGCTTGCCGCTTGTCTTGATGTCTTTAAAGTCAGCTGTGTAGATGCCCGGTACCAGAGAGAGTATGTCTTTAAAGTCATTGCTCGGTGTGTTGAAGGTAATGTCCATCACCATATTTTTGGTGTCCGGCATCTGCACAAAGCCCTTGGTCGAGAGCTTCAATCCGTTCAGTTGTATCTTCTCTGTATTGAAGGTATACTTGTTGGTTTTGTTGTCTATACCCAGGTCCAGGTCCACGGAGGTCTTTACCTTATTGAGGTACGAAATATTGCCGTCAATGAAGGTAAGTGCATCAATGGTCGTCTTGGTCGATAGCGTGAATGCATCGCTGGTAAAGTCGCCCGATCCGCTATGGTCCAGGTTCTCAATGATGGCGTGCATCTTGCCCTGCTGGTCGTTATACTCTATATAGCCGTTCTCTATGCTGTACTTGCGCAGCTTCATGGCAAATGGCTTTGATGGTGTTGTAGCAGCAGGCGTGGGTGGCGTTGGCTTGGTGATGTTCCAGTTGGCATTGCCGTCGGTATGCACAATGGCATGTATGCGTGGCGTGGCCAGTTCTATATTCAGTATATCATAGGTGCCGCTGATGGCCTTCATCAGGTCTACCGATACATCTATACTTTTGGCCGAGATCAGCGTATCATCTTTAAACGCATCCTTGCCCACTATGCTCAGCCCTTCTATGCTCACCGTCAGTTGCGGGAAGCTATGGAACAGGGTAATACCCACATCCTTAAAATCAGTGGTAGCATTCAGGTTATCGTTCATCTCCTTTTTCACCAGCGCCATGATCTTATCTTTAAAGAAGATAGGCACAAGAATAGCCGTAAGCAGGAATAGCCCGATGATGATTCCGATGGTAATAAAGAGACGCTTGATCAGTTTACTCATATTTTATATTTTGTAGTTATCTAACGGCAAAAATACCATCCTATTATTTAATAATGCTAAAAAATATACTACAAACTTTAAACTTTACCGTTTATTTAAGGTCTAACACCCTATCTTTTCCTCATATTATTCCCTTTTTAATCACCACTTAATGCAAAGGTCATTTTCAGTCATTACGGTAGCGCTTATCGCGGCCATTGCTGTTTCTTCATGCGGCGGCTCCAAAAAAACAGTAAAAAGGGTAACCCCGGGGGCATGGCAGGCACAGCCCATCACTATAGATGGCTACAACAACGACTGGCCATCGCCTTACCCCGAATATGACGACAAGGCCATGCTGGGCTATTCGGTCTCTAATGATAAAGACAACATCTACATTACCGTAGAGACCGGCGACCCTGCTACCCAACTGAAGATACTGAAAGAAGGCCTCACAGTATGGATAGACCGGAAAGGCGATAAAGACGAAGTGACGGCCATCAATTATCCCATTCCTGTGCCAGAGGAGCGGAACACCGGCACAGCCAAACATGATGCCAGCCGCCCGTCTAATATGAAGATGCAGCAGGGGCAAAGTCCATCAGCTAATACTGCCGATAAGCGCCGCATGGACCTCGAAGACCGCGTGCGGCGCATGCTGCCCAATGCCAATGAGTACTCCCTGCAGGGCTTTAAGAGCTGCAACCTGCAGTTTCCCATCCTGCAAAGAGACTCCTGCGGCATCATTGTCGGCATGGCGCTCGATAGCGATAATGAGCTGGTGTGGGAAGCCACCATACCGTTCAAGGCATTCTACTTCAAAAACGAGATCACCCGTGCCGACAGGGGCAAGTCCATCAGTATTTGCTTTGAGACCACCGGCGAAAAACGGCCTGCCGGGCAGGGTAGTGGCGGCAATCATAGCGGCGGAGGTGGCAGCGGCATGAGGCCAAGTATGGGCATGGGTGGCATGGGAATGGGTATGGGTATGGGCGGTGGCGGTGGCCGTGGCGGCAATCGTAGCAATACACAAAATACTGCCGATAACCTTATGGACCCTATCTACAAAAGCACCAAAACCTACAAGAAATTCGGCCTGGCATTCCAGTAGTTTTGCTACGTACCTCTATGCTATCTCGCCGTAGGAATTCCCCCTTTAGCGATAGCCTTGTGGTTGGGCGAAGGGGGCAAGGGGGATGTTTTCTCTCGCCGGTTTTTACTCATTTTCAAGGAGTGTTTGTTTTCATACGCAAATCATAATATCTTTCCGTACAAAATAACTGCTCATTGTTGCTGATGTCCTTATGTATGTGATCGTATTCGTGCTTGCGCAGGGTGTGTGATCACACCTCTCTTTAGGGATGGGGTTTATCGGCAAATGAGCGAATAAATTACCCTGCAATGAATTTATCCTTTGCCAATAAGAAGTGGATCATCCTCGGCGTGCTGTGTGTGCTCACCTTCATATGCTTCAGTTATACCCGTCACAACCAGTTCACCAACTGGGACGATGACTACTATGTCACCAACGACCAATACATCAAGGCGCTGACCCCTGAGAACCTGAAAGTGATCTTTACAGAAGACATCACTAAGAACAACTACCACCCCCTCTGCATGCTATCGCTGGCCATCAATTATCATTTCTCGCAAATGAACCCCGAGCCATACTACATCACCAATATCATTATTCATATACTCAATGTCATCCTCGTCTTTTTCTTTGCCATGCAGCTCGCCATCAGGCTCAAGGTGAGGGAGAGCGGGCAATTATTCATTGCCACAGTGTGCGCTGCGTTATTTGGCCTGCACCCTATGCACGTGGAGTCGGTAGCATGGATAGCCGAGCGCAAGGATGTGCTCTATGCTTTCTTCTA
This sequence comes from uncultured Bacteroidota bacterium, assembly GCA_903877645.1. Classification (GTDB taxonomy): domain Bacteria; phylum Bacteroidota; class Bacteroidia; order Chitinophagales; family Chitinophagaceae; genus Nemorincola. The sequence continues at coordinate 44,555 of CAIRES010000057.1, forward strand.
CTTCTCCGGCCTGCTGTGCTACCTGCGCTATGTAGACACCGGCAAGATGAACTGGTTTGTGGCTACTTACTTCCTGTTTGTGGCCTCCTGCCTCTCCAAGCCTATGGCCGTGGTGTTCCCGTTCTCGCTGCTGTGCCTCGACTTCCTGCTCCGGCGCCCGCTGGATAAAAGGCTCCTTACTGAAAAGATCGTATTCTTCCTCAGTTCGCTCATATGCGGTTCTATGGCGTTTTATACGCAGAACAAGACGGGCGCTATCGCTTCCTTCAGCACGCTCACTCTGGCCGAGCGTTTTATGTATGCCTCCTATGGCTATGTCATGTACATCTCCAAGATATTCAATCCTACCTACCTCTCTACCTTCTATCCCTATCCTTACCGCTTTATAGACGGCTCGCTGCCGGTCATTTATTATGCGGCACCATTGCTGTCCATCGCCTTCCTCACCATACCCATTTACCTCGCGTACAAAAAGAACAATGAGTGGTTCCGGGTCACTGTATTCGGGGTAGGGTATTTTACGGTCAATCTCATGTTCGTGCTGCAGTTCATATCGGTAGGTGCGGCCATCATGGCCGATCGCTATTCGTATGTGGCCTATGCGGGTATATTCTTTGCTATTGCCTACTTTATTAATGTATTTATGGAGCGGGTGCCTGCCTACAAAACGGGGGTCACCATACTGGTCTCCTGCTGCATTCTTGCGCTTTCTTACGGCACCTATGCCCGCACCTATGCCTGGCACGACTCTGAGACCCTGCTCTCTGATGCCATAGAGAAATACCCTATGCGTGCGCTGCTTTCTTACAAGTGGCTGGGCAACTACTACTTTGCCAAGGGCGACTACGACAAAGCCCTGGAGAACTACGAGGTGCTCACTACCCTCCATGCTGCCGATGCCAAGGTATACGACAAGGTGGCCAATATCTACATGATCAAAAAGCAATTCTCCAAGGCCGATACCGCATTCAGCGAGTCGCTGGGCCAGCAGGATAATGTGGCCCAAACCTACCTCGACCGTACCATGATGTATGCCCGCAAGGGAGATACCACTGCCGCGCTCAAGAACTATGTGGCCGCTTTTCGCCTCAACAAGGGGGCTGAAAAGATATTGGCAGATAGCTGCTTCAGTCATGTGCAGCAGGGCGATTACCAATCGGCCATTGGCGAGTACAACACCCTGATGACGCTCAATACCTCCAATCCGTTCTACTACTTCTACCGCGGTGTAGCCTACTTTGGCAATAGCAATGTGCGGAGCGCCATCAAAGACTGGGAAATGGCCATGAAGTTTCAATCTAAAGATGTGCTGCAATCGGCATCCTACAACCTCAGCATCGCCTATGATACAGTAGGTAACGACTCCATGGCTGTGTACTACATAGACAAAGCCGTACAATATGGCTACCACGTAAAGCCCGAATTCGAAGCCAAGATAAAGGGGAAGTATGAAGCGCAGTTGAAGAATAAGAGGAGGAAGTAACTCTGCCGAAGTTATTTATTAGTGCTTAAGGCTCATTTGATATGGTTAGTGAATTAACACATAAAATAGTAGCTTTTACGGAAATTCCAGACTTCGATACTGACGATTGTGTCGATTGGGCTGGAGGAATGATTTCTTTAGGATTTGAAACTGATGCTACGTTGATCTTGGCTTCCTTAACTAAGCCTACGAATTATTTCGAAACAATCGAGTATTTAGAAGTTGCGTTAACTGAACTGGGATTTTTGAAGAAAATCAGACAGGATGGGGAATTTAGTTATATTTTCTACCTGATCATGCAAATTGCACGCGCGAATAACGTTAAAAGAGATTTGAGTACTCTATACTATTATAGCAAAGAGAGAGGTTATGAATGCAAAGTGAAAGGTGATGAAAATGATCTCTTTGATTTTTATTTTTTGTTTTGGGCGTGGGGCGATTTAGATTACGGTAATGCTCGTCAAGACTACTGGCCAGAAGCAAATGCTGAAAACGTTGAAAAAATAACCGTGCAATGGGCCAAACAAAAATTGCTTGTGCAGGAAGTTCAATTAAATCATTTTTAGTACTACTATTCCGCTAGCCACTGGTCGAAGCGTCCGCTTCGTCCTAAAGTGCTGAAGCGTCCCCACTGGTCGAATCGTCCCGCTTCCGAAAGCCCCACTCGTTTCGGTTTCAATGACGAATCCCGGCACGGCGTTTATAACGCCCAACACCCGGTCAGGGCAGGTTGGGTGGAGAAGGAGGAGGATTATATTTATAGCAGCGCAAAAGCTTTGTACCGTGGAGTGCCGGGTGTGTTGACGTTGTCTTATTGGTAGGCTTTTTTCGCCGATCAGAGATCGGTTGCCACCGCGACGTAGTCGGAGACTACGCCGAACCGGGTAATTATTTGTTTTCGTGCGTTGCAAACGCACTGCCCGGGCATCCTAGTTGCAAACGAGGGAGTGGGGTTGGCACTTCTCAAACCACTTTTTTTTTGCTGTTATTTATGCCGGATATTTTTTGAGCCATGCCGCTATTTTCTTATCCCATTCCTTTTGCTTAGCAAAGTTCCTGTGATTGGAAGTTTCTTTATCGTAAAGAGATTGTACCGCATTCATCTCTTTGAAAGAACTATTGACTATACTATCAATAACTGTGTTTATAGTGGCTTTTTTGTACTTGTATTTTTTTAAGGTAGCTGTTACTTTTCTTGCGAAAACTTCGGTTATATTAAAATGTCCCTGCTCATGATTTAGTGATTGAGGTGTTCGATATTGTGTTTTCTGCCACGAATCCTCTTTATAAAAAACAGCCTTTACAATTACACTAATAGAACTATCGGAATTATAATGGGAATCAGTAGAAAACCCAGATACTGTACCAGCCCCCCCCCAATAGAGTGAGTGTCAGGCACACCCTGAAAGTCATCCCAAGTCAACTTCCGGTCTTTGCGCCAGTGCAGGGTATCCGTATTGTTAGTTTGTGCGGTAACCGTTGTGGCGCCGAGCAACAGAGCCGCTATAAGATATATTATCTGTATTTGTCTCTGGGTATTGTCCATTATTCAATTCGGTTATTTATAAAATGATGTCCCCAAAACCCTAATCACGAAAGCAAGAATTGCAAGGATGTATGTTATTAATCCGATATAAATCTTGATCATTGACTTAACATCATCCTTATTTGTTTTGATGTCGTCTTTAGTTGATTTGTTGTTATCTGATTCAGTTTTTTCTATGCGATCAATTTCTTGCAGGAGCAAGGCATTTTTGTCCTGAAGGCCGCGAATTTTTCTTCAAATACTGCGTTTTAGCTTGTATTTGTTTGAATTTGTTCTTTTCCATAAGTGACAAATAATGACGAAAACAAACAAAGAAGAATTATGGGTATTTTCCTTTTCACAATTATGAAGCTTTTAAGTATAAAAATAACCTTAAATGGAATAAAAGGCATAGTAAGTTGTCCACAAAGTTGTGGACAACTCCATTTCCCCACCTCCCTATAATTTCGTTACTTTGTAAGTAGCTGAATAGGCCCGGTTTTTAGCTGGGCAGTAGGGCAAGATCGCATGAATTTCTCCCATTTACATAATCATACACAGTATTCCCTGCTCCATTATGAGAGATAAAAATTCAATCGTTTTTAGTAATTTTGTATTGTGGAAACAAAACAATTAGTAAATATAGATTTCAAAAAAGTCGGTAAGACTTTCAGGGAGTTTGTGCGGGCAAAAGCAATTGCTGCCGGTAGCACTATCGTTTATGTTGCTAATGGCCAGTACGTAGAGGAAGACCCTAAAAATGGGAAAATCACTATTCTGCAAGAATCTTTTCATTCAAAATAATGCCTACTTTATTTATTCTCGCAGGACCTAATGGTGCAGGTAAGACTACATTCTATTATAATGCGATTAAAGACGGGTATATCAACCCGGATCTTCCTTTTGTAAATGTGGATATAGTTGCAAGGAATGAATTAGGTGGCTATACGGAAGAAAATTTTGTTAAGGCTGCTGAAATAACAAGAGAACGGATAAGCAAGCATCTTGAATTTAAGCAGGACTTTATGATCGAAAGTAATCTTGCCAAAACTGCAGATTACAATTGGATAGAGAATATGAAAAAGGCAGGCTATGAAATAATTCTGTATTTTTTATGCACAAAAGATATTCTTATCAATATCGATAGGGTAGAAAGGAGAGTGAAAGAAGGAGGCCATTTTATACCTGCTCATATCATTACCGACAGATATAATCTTTGCCTGATTTACTTAAAAAGCAGGTTACACCTTTTTCAAGAAGTTTACTTGATTGACAATACAGAGCAGGTTGTTGAAGAAATGGCTATTCTCAATAATGGTAAAATAGAGATGGAAGTGGCTGATTTGCCTGATTGGGTGGCCAACATCCTATTTATAGTGAAGAAATTAAGCAAGTAATTCCCCTCACCTCCTGTGGATAACTCCATTTCCCCACCTGCCCATAATTTCGTTACTTTGTAAGTAGCTGAAAAGGCCCGGATTTTTAATGGGCAGTAGGGCAAGATCGCAATGAATTTCTCCCATTTACATAATCATACACAGTATTCCCTGCTCGATGGGGCTTCCAATATTTCGAAGCTTTACGAGAAGGCGAGGGCTGATAATATGCCGGCCATGGCCATTACCGATCACGGTAATATGTTTGGCGCGTTCGACTTCGTGGCTGAGGCCTGGAAGAAGAAAAAAGTAGTAGGCAAAACCCCCGAAGGAAAGGATATAGAAGAGCCCGTAGTGAAGCCCGTGGTGGGCTGCGAGTTCTACCTGGTGGAGAACAGGCACAAGCGCCAGTTCTCTAAGGATGATAAGGACATACGCTACCACCAGCTATTGCTGGCCAAGGACGAGATAGGGTATAAGAACCTGGTGAAGCTATGCTCGCTGGGCTATATAGAGGGCCTGTATGGCAAGTACCCCCGCATAGACAAGGAGCTGGTGCTGAAGTATCACGAAGGGCTTATAGCCACTACGTGCTGCCTGGCGGCATCGGTACCCCGCACCATATTGCGCAAAGGCGAGGAAGAAGGCGAAAAGGAATTTAAATGGTGGCTGGACCTCTTTGGCGATGATTACTACATAGAGCTGCAGCGCCACGATATTGCCGACCAGGTGAAGGTGAACGAGGTGCTGATGCGCTTTGCCGCCAAATACAATGTGCCGGTAATAGCCAGTAACGACAGCCACTATGTGGACCAGGGCGATGCCAACGCGCATGATATATTGCTGTGTGTGAACACAGGCTCCAAGCAGGCCGACCCGAAGTGGAAGGAAATAGGCGACGATGATGAAACCCCGGTGAAGGGTGGCCGCTTTGCGTTTCCGAATGACCAGTTCTACTTCAAGACACAGGAGGAGATGGCGCAGCGGTTCAGTGATATACCACAGGCGCTGGATAATACCAACCACATACTGGATAAGATAAAGCCGCTGAAGCTGGAGCGGGATATATTGCTGCCGCACTTCGTGGTGCCGCAGGAATTTAATAATGACCAGGATGCCTTCCTGGAGCACCTCACGTGGATGGGCGCCAAGGAGCGCTATAAAGAAATAACTGCTGAGGTAGAGGAGCGCATCAAGTTCGAGCTGTTTACCATCCGCACCATGGGTTTTGCGGGCTACTTCCTTATTGTGAGCGACTTCATCAAGGAGGGGCGCAATATGGGCGTGTTCATAGGCCCGGGCCGCGGCTCGGCTGCGGGCAGTGCGGTGGCCTATTGCATCGGCATTACTAACATTGACCCTATTAAGTACAAGCTGCTGTTCGAGCGATTCCTCAACCCCGATCGAAAGAGCATGCCCGATATAGATACCGACTTCGACGACGTAGGCCGCCAGAAGGTGATCGATTATGTGGTGCAGAAGTATGGCAAGAACCAGGTGGCACAGATAGTGACCTATGGCACCATGGCTGCCAAAAGCAGTATAAAGGATGTGGCCCGTGTGATGGACCTGCACCTCTCGGAAAGTAACCTGCTGGCCAAGCTGGTGCCGGAGCGGCCGGGCATATCGCTGCGCCGCCTGCTGCAGGCACCGCTGAAGGGCGAGGGTAGCCTGGACCAGAAAGAAGGCCTGGGGGCAGATGAAATGGAGGGCGTGAACAAGCTGCGTGAGATATACACGCAGAATAACCTGCACAGCGAGGTGCTGCATGCTGCAGAAAAGCTGGAAGGCTCGGTGCGCAATACCGGCATACATGCGGCGGGCATCATCATAGCCCCCAGCGACCTTACCGACCTGCTGCCGGTATTTATGGTAAAGGATGTGGACTCGCTCATCACCCAATACGAGGGCAATGTGATCGAGAACGCAGGCGTTATCAAGATGGACTTTTTGGGATTGAAAACCCTTACCATTATTAAGGATGCGCTGGCCCTCATCAAAAGAAATTACAACCTTGAAATAAATATAGACGAGCTGCCGCTCGATGATGAAGAGACCTATGCGCTCTACCAGGCCGGCGAAACAAATGGCACGTTCCAGTTTGAAAGCCCGGGGATGCAGAAGCACCTCATCAACCTGAAGCCCGATAAATTTGATGACCTTATAGCCATGAATGCCCTGTACCGCCCGGGGCCTATGGAGTACATACCTAACTACATAAAGCGCAAGCACGGGCAGGAGGCGATCTCTTATGATGTGCCTGACCTGGAAGAATACCTGGGCGATACCTATGGGATCACGGTGTACCAGGAACAGGTGATGCTGCTGTCGCAGAGTATAGGGGGCTTCAGTAAGGGCGATGCCGATGTGCTGCGCAAGGCGATGGGCAAGAAGCAGAAGGCCGTACTGGATAAAATGAAGGGGCAGTTTATAGAAGGGGCAAAGGCCAAGGGCCACCCGGAAGATAAGCTGCAAAAGATATGGACCGACTGGGAGGCATTTGCGCAATACGCCTTCAATAAATCGCACAGTACCTGCTACGCCCTTGTGGCCTACCAGACAGCTTATTTAAAGGCACACTATCCCGCAGAGTATATGGCGGCTGTGCTGAATAACCAGGGCAGTATAGACAAGATCAAATTTTACATGGAGGAGTGCCAGCGCATGGGCCTCCAGGTACTCGGGCCTGATGTAAATGAAAGCCTGAAGGGCTTTGCCGTGGCCAAGGAGCATGTGGTGCGCTTCGGGCTGAATGCCATAAAGGGAGTGGGCGAGGCCGCGGTAGAGGATATAGTGATGGAGCGCGAGGCTCACGGGCCTTATGTATCGGTATACGATTTCATCAAGCGGGTAAACCAACGGACGGTTAATAAAAAATCAATGGAAAGCCTGGTGCTGGCAGGTGCGCTCGATTGCTTCCCGCAGTTGCACAGGGCGCAGTATTTTTATGCACCGGTTACGGATCCTATTACGGGATTGGAAAGGCTGGTGCGTTTTGGCAACCAGTTCCAGGCCAGCTCTTCTGTGGCTACCAACAGCCTGTTTGGTGCATCGGCTATGCCGGAGGTGAAGCCGCCCAACATGCCCGAATGTGATAAGTGGGGCCTGCCGGAGCTGCTGGACAGGGAGAAGGAAGTAGTGGGCATATACATCAGCGCGCACCCGCTCGATGGCTTTAAGTTCGAGATGGACAACTACGGCATGACACCCGTGAATGAGCTGGAAATAAACAGGGGCCGCAATATACGTATAGCAGGCTTTGTAACCGATGTGGCACACATGACCACCAAGAAGGGCAGTAAATTCGGTAAGCTCACCATCAACGATTATTCCGGCAACCTGGAGATAGTGCTGTGGGAAAAGAACTATGTGCAATACGGCAATTACCTCGTGAACGGCCAGAAGCTGATGATACAGGGTGTTTATGACGAGCACCGTTTCCGGCCCGGTACTATGGAGTTCCAGATACAGAATATGATGCTGCTGGATGAGGTGCGCAAGCTGCTCACCAAAAGGATATATATATCTGTGCCACTGCACAAGGTGGATGAGATACTTGTAGCGTTTATGGAACAAAACCTGAAAAACAACCCCGGCAATACCGAGATGGTATTACGCATAGCCGACTGGGACGGCATGGAGGTACGGCTGAAATCGCAGAACAAAAAGATAGTGGTGAATGATGAACTGGTGCGCTATATCATGGAGCATGAAGACATTAAGTATTCGATAGATAAGACATAGAATTTTGTTTTATGTTTTGATCTGTTAAGGGTTTCACATTTTGTAGGCACTATGTGAATTGATTATACACCTATGTGGATTCTCTATTTACGCAGCATTGGTTATTGAGTTAACTTTGTGCTTTCATTAATCAATCAAGAATTAAAATAAATAAAAATGGCAGCAGTATTCACTGATTCAAATTTCGATGTTGAAGTGCTTAAAGCAGATAAATTATCTGTGATAGATTTCTGGGCTCCGTGGTGTGGCCCGTGTCTTGCCCTCGGCCCTACTATCGATGCGCTTTCTAAAGATTATGAAGGCAAAGTAAATGTAGGTAAAGTAAATGTGGACGAGAACCCTAACCTGTCTATCAACTATGGCGTTACCAGCATACCATGTGTGCTGTTCATTAAAGACGGCCAGGTAGTCGATAAGCAAGTAGGTGCAGCGCCTAAGAATGTGTTCGACAAGAAGATACAGAAGATATTAGGCCTATAATTTTTTTTGTGTGAAGTTTGATCCGTCCCGGCACATCACCGGGGCGGATTTTTTTTATCTGGCATGTATTTTGCGATAAGAACACAAAGCCTCAGTTATGAAGCAAATCGTCTCTGTCATTTTAGGTTCGTTATTACTCATTGCGGGTGCCGGGTGCAAAAAGCATCAGGACAGCGGCTATTCCAACACTGCTGACTACCTGGTCGTAGGCAGGGTAGGCGGCTTCGTTGCTCAGCCTACTAAGGTGTTCTACCTTGTCACGGCTACAGAGTTCAGAAAAGATACAGCGGTTGTGACACCCCCTGCTGACAGTGCCGGCCTTAATTTTAATATAGTTCTTTCTACCACTGATCTTAATGCTGTAACTGGTATCAGGTCTCAAATACCTGCGGAGCTGGTCGCTTCGGGTAGTGGTAATGTGGGTAGTGCCCTGCCTGATGCCGGCTACCTGGAGGTGATAGCCAGAGTAAAGGGCACAACTTATACCTGGTATTTCCAGGCAGATATTAGTCACACCAGTACAGCGGTGCAGGCTTTTGCGGCGAGTGCTGAAAAAGTATGTGATTATTAGCCGCCATACGCACTGTTAAATATAAAAGCAAACAGGTACATTTTCCTCTTTTTGTGAAATGACGGCACAGTCTTTTGCTTATAGATAGCAAAAGATGGGATCATGAAAAAGATAACTACTGCCTGTTTCACCGCCCTGTTATTCATCATAACGGCGCAGGCTTGCAAGAAAGACGCCAGCACTATGGCGCAGCCAGACGCTTCCACGACAACTACAACTAAGGTTAACTCAAATATGCTGAACGCATCTGTTAATAACAGTGGTGCAGTAACCACTACAACTACCACAACTGCTACGGCAACAGCCGATTACCTGATCATTGGCCGTGCTGGGGGATTCGCGGGCGGCGTTATGGGAGATTACTATCGTGTCTCCGCTAATGACTTTAGAAAGGATACTTCATTAAAGACCCCACCGCAAAGCATTGACGGGTTTAACTTTAACGTACTGTTACCGCAGGCCGATCTCAGCCAGGTAAACGGCATCAGGTCATCTGTTCCTGATGAACTGATCAAAGGCGGTAATGGCACCTATGGCCAGGTGTGGCCGGATGCGGGATATCTAGAAGTTTGGGCAGGTGTGGGTAGTGCAAACTATCACTGGTATTTCCAGGCAGATATGACAAATGTAAGCCCGGATATTCAGGAGTTTGTGAACACAGTTAAAGTCGTTTTCAAGTATTAGCCGCGTGCAAACAGCCTGTTTTTTGACGATTTTTCTGTACCTTGCCTGCATACATTATTTCGATATTAATGAGAGTATTAGCTGAGATCAATGACCCGGTAAGCGTGGCTAAACCGAGTGGAGCCATAGATCGTTTTTTTGCCCCTATGCTGCGTGAGGAAAGAGACCTTCCTTTCGTTCACCTGACCCTGAAGATCACCTTTACGCTGATACCGCTTGCCGTATTGCTGTTCATTCCGGGTATCCCTACATGGTTGTTTTGGGTAGCGGCTATCTTGTACCAGTATTTCAACAATGTGGTGTTCAAAGGCCCCTATGGCCTCATGATGCATTGCACCAGCCACCGGCCGTGGTTCAATAGTAAGTATAGCTTTCTGAATTACTACCTGCCCTGGGTCATCGGCCCTTTTTTCGGACAAACACCTGAAACGTATTTTACACACCACATAGGTATGCACCATGTGGAAGATAACATGCCTGAGGATGAAAGTTCTACCATGAAATTCCAACGGGATTCCATCAAGGATTTTAGTATTTACGTCGGCAGCTTTTTGTTCGCCGGCATCTATCACTTATGTGCGTACTTTTTTCGTAAGCGGAAGAAGCGTTTGCTGTATAGATCGGTGAGGGGCGAACTGCTGTTCATAGCTATGTGTGTGGCCCTGTGCTTCGTCAATGCGCCTGCTACCATTGTAGTATTCATTCTGCCGTTCTTTACTTTCCGCATCATAGCTATGACAGGCAACTGGGCGCAACATGCGTTCATTGATCCTGCGCAGCCTGAAAATTCTTACCGCAACAGTGTTACCTGCATCAACACCAAGTACAATGTAAAATGCTGGAACGATGGCTATCACATTAGTCACCATGTAAAGTCGGGTATGCACTGGACAGAGCATCCTACCTTCTTTAAGAATACCCTACAACAGTATATAGATAATGACTCTGTCGTATTTGAGCACATACACTTCCTGCATGTATTCGTCTTCCTGATGCGCCACCGCTACGATCTGCTGGCCAAGTATTTCGTGAACATCGGCGACCGTTTCAAAACAGATGCCGAAGTGATGGCCTTCCTCGAATCGCGTACAAAGAAGATTGATGTGCGCCCTTATTTTACGCCGGAGTATTTGGCAAGGAAAGAGGCGGCGGCATAGTGGTTATTTCATGCACAACTCATCAATTTTGCAAAAGCATTTTGCGGATAGTAAGGTATATTTCAGTACTGAGATATACCTTTTTTAGTTTCAAGTTTCTGTAACGTACTGATAATCAATACATTTATTTTTTTATAAAGATATAGCCGCAAATAGCTATTGCACAGTAAATAAATAAATCCTAATTTTATAACATTGAGAGCGGATTGGCGTATCTGATAACCAAGTTAAATCTTGTAAACGGCGTACTATCAAAAATGAATATTTTCAGCAACTCACTTTACCGAAACCGCATATAACCGTGTTGTATGTGTTTGAGGATACCGGGATTTCGAACCGGGAAAATTTACCTGGTCACTTTATTGCAGTACAACCTCGTTTAAGGCAACTTGTTTTTTTTGTTTTCATTTGTTTGTAAAAGACTAGCAATCATCGTTAATTTTCAGCATGGGCAATTGCCCATGCTGAAAATTATGATTTCAAAACACCTTCACATTTATTTCCACCTACTTTTTCAAATTACAACTATGAAACAGATAAAAATGTTGCTGATCACTGCTTTTATAATTACCTGCTATTCTACACAGGCCCAAACCATTATAACCGTTGCCGGGTCCGGAAGCTCACTTTTAGGTGATGGCGGCCCGGCCACTGATGTTCGTTTGGGTGCGCCTTATGGAATTGCTGTAGATGCGTCAGGCAACCTATTTATCGCAGACCAAGCCGCAAACAGGGTAAGAAAAGTGAATAGTGTAGGA
>CAIRES010000058.1 GCA_903877645.1 uncultured Bacteroidota bacterium
GCTGATCCCTCGTAACCATTTTGCTTTGTCATCCCGAGGCACGAGGGATCTATACTCGCGTATGTGAAATAACGAGTACAGTAGAGTGCAGATCCCTCGTACCTCGGGATGACAAAAGAAAAGAAAAGAAAAGAAAAGTGTAGCGAGTACGGTGAAGTGCTGATCCCTCGTAACCATTTTGCTTTGTCATCCCGAGGCACGAGGGATCTATACTCGCGTATGTGAAATAACGAGTACAGTAGAGTGCAGATCCCTCGTACCTCGGGATGACAAAAGAGAGAGAGAAAAAAAAAGGGAGGAAGGAATTATTTAGTTACCCTCATTCCATATCAGTTGCTCCATCTGCTCCATGGTGATGATGCTGGCCCTGTACTTTGAAAAATCTTCCCATTCATTTTTTCCGGAGTTGTACTTTTCAAACACCGCATTCCACAGGAGGTGTTTATCGGCATCAACTATAAAAATATCTCCATAGGGCGTACTCATAGACACAAACAAGGCGTGATCAGGGAGTAACACTATATTTCCGCCTGCGCTGCCCCCGCTCATCAGTATGCGGTCGCCAATAATTTTCTTACAATCAAAGTCCCATTTCTGCACCAGCGTATCGCCTGATTCCTGCAGCATTAATATGTGTGGGTAATTGTCCTGAACTGCATTCGGATCTAAGCCGGGCATCAGGCTGTTGTTATTAAACATATACAAAGTTGCATCTGCAGAACGCGTTAGTGAATGTTGATGATAAAACAATAGATTGGCTAATGTTTGCTCCCATTTCAAAATACCCGGCTCCGTAGTATCTTCCTGTTTCAACCGGTCAATGGCGAATTTACGTCCATACTCGTTCAGCACATTCCCGGATGGGTACTGGATCTTTACGATCCTGCTGATGCCAGACATACCGAGATAGATGGCACTGTCTTTTTCATCAAAGTAAAATGCATTCTCGTGCTGATCAATTATCTTTTTGGGATACCGCTCCTTCAATACATGGAGGTCAGATCGCTGCAAATAGGCACTGCTCTCCCAAGACCAGATGGTGTTGCCATCTTTATCAAATTCGGCAAGCGTACTGGAGCTCATCGTGGGAAAGAATTTCTTTCTCGTGCTCTTGTTTGCCGGATCTTCATTCCGGATTGGCGCCAGCAAAGCCATGTAGTGGCCATTGCCCAGTTTGCTGAATTCATGATGGAATACAAAATCATTGATGGTCACATCACTATTGCCGCATTTATTTTTTGCATCCCACAAAACTTTGCCCGAAAAGCTAACCTCATAAGCATTCTGCGCAGCAAGAAAAGTAATAGTGCCGGATGGTGACACCTTCACATCGCTTTCCAATTTTAGTGGATTGGTATCCGGCAAATACCATACAGTAATGCCGTTCATGTCATAAATCTTGTTGCTGCCATCAATAAGGATATAGGCATCCTTATATTTTCCGGCATTGGCTTTGACCCTCAGCCGGGTGCTGTCGGCACTGTTGGGCGGTATATTGCCTGTTGCAAAATGATATAGCTTGCTGGTAGCAGCAACAGCGTTATTGTTCTTATAAACCACGCGCCAGGTATACTCCTTACCAAAGGACGGAACCTCTATGATCACCTTATTTTTACCCGATGGCACAGTCTGGCGCACATGGCCTTTAAACTGCTTATCATCTGTAAAGTTGCCATTGGCTATCTCTATAGTATACTGTGCCGCACCCTGCCTTGCAGGAAATGAAAAACCGATGACCCGGTAGTTGAGTTTACTGCCATCCAGCGGGGTGATCTGCGCCCGCAAAGAAAGAGGCAGTAAACAAACACAGCAGATAAAAAGCAGGGCGCCTGTGTGCACCAATGTGCGCCACAACCAGTGGGCTATTGTACTTGTGTCTGCTTCTTGTTTCATGCTGATAGGGCTGGTTTTATAAACTTAAAATATACAAATGGTTGTATCAGATCACAGCAGCTTAATACTCTCTTCCAGGGTTTTTATCTTGGCTTGTGCGTCTGCTTTCTTCTTGCGCTCAAAGGCGATCACTTCGGGCTTGGCATTCTGCACGAATTTCTCGTTGCCTAATTTCTTATCTAGGCTGTCAATAAAGCCGGCGAGGTATTTCAGTTCTTTCTGCATTTCCTCTTTTTGCGCGGCGGTATCAATGGTGGCTGCGGCGGCCTCTATGTACAGCTTATCTGTATCCACCACTATGGATATAGTACCCTGCCGCGGCTCAGTGGTATGACCTATGTATTCGGCATTTACCTGGCGGCGCAGTATATCCTGTATGCCTTCATAAAACGAGTGGTGCTTTGTGTCTATCCACAGCTTTATGGTGTCTTTGGGCTTCAGTTGGTTCTTGTTGCGGGTGTCACGCACAGCGGTGATGAGGTCCTGCAGCATAGCGCCTTCCTTCAGCAAAGTGGCATTAGGCGCAGTGTATTCGGGTAGCTGCCTGATGATGAGGTCGTCGCCTGCTTTACGCTCGCGCAGCAGGTGATAAATATCCTCGGTGATGAACGGCAGGTAGGGGTGCAGCAGTTGCAGCAACTGCTCATATACACCTATAGTATGCTCATATACACGTGCTGATACAGGTGCATCCATGGCTGGTTTCACCCACTCCAGGTACCACGAGCAGAAGTCGTTCCAGATCAGAGAGTACACGGTTTTCAAACCCTCACTCAGCCTGAATTCTTTGAGTAATTCGGTGAGCTCACCGGACACCTGCGCCAGGCGGGCATCCATCCAGTCGAGCGCGAACTGCACCTGGGCATCTTCCACATTGTCTGCAATGCGGCTCTCCCACCCTTTCACAAGTTTGGTAGCGTTCCATAATTTGTTACAGAAGAATTTGCCTTGCTCCAGTTGGCTTTCATCAAACAAAAGGTCGTTACCTGCCGGAGAAGATATCATCACACTGAAGCGTACTGCATCAGCGCCGCTGTCTTCGATCATCTGCAGCAGGTCGGGCGAGTTGCCCAGCGATTTGCTCATTTTTCGGCCCTGCTTATCGCGCACTATACCGGTGAAATAAACCTTATCAAAAGGCTTGCGCCCCATGAATTCATACCCCGCCATGATCATGCGCGCCACCCAGAAGAAGATGATCTCGGGGGCAGTAACAAGTGTATTGGTGGGGTAATAATAATTGAGGTCTTTGTTATCGGGCTGCTCATTCCACCCAAACACCTGCATAGGCCACAGCCAACTGCTGAACCAGGTATCGAGTACATCTTCGTCCTGCCTCAGTGCAGGGTTTGCGGCGGAGAGCGCCGGCTTTTTGCTCTTATATTGCGCATGTGCTTCTTCGCTTGTTTTGGCCACATACAGGCCGCCTTCTTCGTCGAACCAGGCAGGTATACGCTGCCCCCACCACAGCTGGCGGCTGATGCACCAGTCTTTGATGTTGTCCATCCAGTGACGGTAGGTGTTCTTGAATTTGGCCGGGTGAAATTCCACCTCGTCATTCATCACCGCATCCAGCGCGGGTTTGGAGAGGTCCTGCATATTGCACCACCACTGCATGCTGAGGCGTGGCTCTATCACTACATCAGTGCGCTCACTGAAGCCTACCTGGTTGCTGTAGTCTTCCTCCTTTACGAGGTTGCCTGCTGCTTCGAGGTCTTTCACTATCTTTTTGCGCACCACAAAACGGTCTTCGCCTTCATACATCTGCGCGGCATGGCTCATGGTGCCATCGTCGTTCAGGGTGTCTATTACAGGCAGGTTGTGCTTGAGGCCAAGGTTGTAATCGTTGATGTCGTGTGCGGGTGTTACCTTAAGTGCACCTGTACCAAATTCCTTATCAATGTACTCATCAAAAATGATGGGGATGCGCCTGTTGATGAGCGGTACAAAGCAATACCTTCCTGCCATGTGGGTATAGCGCTCATCGGCCGGATGCACGCATACAGCGGTATCTCCCAGTATGGTTTCGGGGCGCACAGTAGCTACTGTTATGTACTCTTCTTTGTCGCCATCCATGCGGTAGCGCACATAGTATAGTTTGGAGTTCGTTTGACGGTGTATCACTTCCTCATCACTGAGGGCGGTCTTGGCCTTAGGGTCCCAGTTGATCATCTTCACGCCGCGGTAGATGAGGCCTTTTTCATAGAGCTCCACAAACACACGGATAACGGCAGCATAGTAGTCCTCGTCCATGGTGAATGAGGTGCGGTCCCAATCGAGGGCGCAGCCCAGCTTTTCTAATTGCTTGAGGATGATGCCTCCGTATTTCTCTTTCCACTCCCACGCATACTTCATGAATTCGTCGCGGGGCATTTTCTTCTTGTCAATGCCACGTTCACGCAGCATGTTCACCACCTTAGCCTCGGTAGCTATACTGGCATGGTCGGTGCCGGGTACCCAGCAGGTATTGTACCCGAGCATCTTGGCGCGGCGTATGAGTATATCCTGTACGGTATCATTGAGGGCATGCCCCATATGCAGCACACCGGTCACATTGGGTGGTGGTATCACCACCGTATAAGGGGGGCGGTCATCGGGTTCACTTTTAAAATATCCTGCATTGTTCCAATGGGCGTACCACCTGAGCTCGGCTTCCTTATGCTGAAAATTCTTATCTAATTCCATAATGTATGAAGGCAAATATAAGTTAATGGCTCAATTACTCAATGGCTTGATGCCCGCCCGGATGAAATATCAGTTCGGATGGGGCTCAATGAAGAAGAAAAGGCGGAGGAAAGCTCAATACGCTACCTGCTGAACAACTCAATACCGGCCCGGTTGATATGCTCTTGCAGGTCTGGATTGGATATTTGATGAAAAATAGAAATATCGAAGAGGTATGGGAGATTCAGATCATAAATGCTTTGGGAGATCGCATTTGCGATGGATAGGTTCAGTTGCGGGCCGAAAAGGGAAACATCAATATCAGAGCCCTCCCGGTAAGTGTCTTTGGCCCTGGAGCCATACAAAACGGCTTTCTCTATTTCAGGGAATGACCTGAATACAGCGACGATCCTTTCTACATCTTCAGTTTCGAGGCCATACATCATAATAAAGCCTCCATTTTTTGCTGTAATGCTACAAAGAGCAGGTAATACTGCCCCACTACCTTATCCGCTATTTCCTGTGCAGTAGCCTCATTGTACGTATGACTGGATTTAATACGGCTTTCTATCATATCCATCCATATTTTCCCATCACTGATCAGCCCCCTGTTAAACGCCAGTTGTATCGCATCCCTGCTGCCCAGCACATTTTGGTCGCCCTGCACATAGGTAAAATAATCTTTCATGACATTCCAGGCCAACTCATAAGTATATTCAAAAGCCTGAACCAGCCCTTGCTGTTCCAGTTCGTTCAGTGCTCCTTTATTGATAAATTTCGTTAGCTGGCTTAATGCTTTATTATAATTTGCAAAGCGTTGCTTCCAGCGGATGTCCTGTTCCATATGCACACAAATATAAAACTTAATGCCTCAATGAGTAAATTAGTCAAAAAAAGCAAAAAAATGAGGGTATCACCGCGATACCCTCATTTTAACAAACAACCCTTATTTCCCCTACTCTACTACTATCTTGCTATCGTACCTGCCATGAGCTGTGGTAGCTGATATGTAATAAATGCCTGCCGCACTGTCTATTTTCACATCATTGCTTTGATTGGTAGCTGTGGTGAACTCCTTGATTTTCTCACCAAGCACATTAGTGATGATGATGCTGGCCTGCTCGTCTTTATCTGAATTCAGGATCACTACCATTTTACCATCCTTTGCAGGATTCGGCAATACAGACAATGTAACCGGTGCAGTAACGGTAGCGCTCACGCCAAGATTGCCACATGCCTCTGTGGAGAGTATGCGCACCGCCGCGATGGCTATAGCCGTACCACAAAGATTGGTAACACTGTAGTTGATAGCAACGATACCCGCAGATAAACCGGTAATAATACCCGAAACAGGGCCTACTGATGCAATGGCAGGATTGCTGCTGCTCCAGGTACCGCAGCAGGCATCACTTGCCGCATTGGCGGTATTGCCCATACAGATAATGCTGGCCGCAGTGAGGTTGCCCGCATTGGGTTGTGGGTTCACATACACTGTCATGTCTACTGCACAACCTGATGGCAAGGTATAAGTAACATCGGCAGTACCGCTTGCGATACCTGTAATATCACCTGCTGTAGCGCCAAGGGCAATAATGCCCGTAGTGCTTGTGGTCCATGTGCCTGCGCCAAAATCATACAGCGTATCTGTAACACCCACACAATGATTAGAAGACCCTGTAATAGGCAAAGGCATAGGGTTCACGGTGATACCTGCATGCGAGGCACAGCCTGTAGTGAGCGTATACATGATAGTAGCCGTATCAGATGAGATACCTGTAGCTATGCCTGTGCTGCCGTCTATCATGGCTACGCTGTTGTTGCTGCTGCTCCAGGTGCCGCCGGTAGTGGCATCCCCAAACGGAGAATTGGCGCCCTGGCAGGCATTGCCGGTACCTGTAATGGCTGCCGGCAAAGGATTAACGGTGACAGTAGCAGTGGTATAGCCCCCGCCTGCATAATAATAGGTAATGACTGATGTGCCAGCCGACACACCACTCACATCGCCAGAGAAGCTATCTACGGTAGCTGTGCCCATAGTACCACTGGTCCATACCCCACCCGCTGAAGAATTGCTTAAAGTAGTGATGGATCCCCTGCACACACTGGTAGTACCCGTGATCGTTTGTGCAAATAAATGATGCCCGCACAGGAGGAACGAAATAAATAAAATTGTCTTTTTCATACTGTTGATTTTTTTAAGTGTTTAAAAAAAAAGTGTACAACAAATTTGCAGTGGCAACCGGGTAAAACATTGCCCGGCTGCCACCTGCAAACCGTTTATTCTGCTACTACCTTAGCCACATAACTGCCGTGTGCGGTGGTTACCATAACGAGGTAAATACCGGGAGCGTTATTGATCTTCACCTCGTTCACTATGTTCGTGGCTGTGGTAAATTTCTTTACCGTTTCGCCTACCATGTTAGTGATCTTCACATCGGCTGATTCATTCTTATCCGACAGCAGGTTCACGGTAAATGTGCCCTGGTTAGGATTAGGGAATACCTTCAGTTCAGGCGACGTAATGATACTCATCTCATCACCCTCTGTATGGCGGTCTGTTCTCGGAATGCAGGCATCCACACTGAATGCTGTTGCCGAAGCACGACTGCCACAACCATGTGTGCTGGTGACTGTATAAATGAGGCCACAACCTATTGTAGGAAGGCCGCTACCCCAGGGGGCAACGATGATATGTGTACCTGAAACGGTAACACCGGTGCAGGAAGAGAACCAGGTACCACCCGGATCAGCGCCGCCCATCGTGATCGTAGCGCCGGGAGACCCCCAACAAAACTCACCCGGAACAACTGTTATAGTGCCGGGATTAGGAAGGCCCCATACATGTATTGTTTTAGGAGCTGCAGGGCAACCGGTAGTACCGGTGAAATGAAGCACTACGGTACCTACTGCATGGCCTGTAACCACTGTATACGTACCGCCAGTTGGGGCATTTGTCGCATACGGGCTTACAGGCACCAAATTCCACGAACCGGTACCATACGATATAGGCTCGGTAATTGAAGCCCCGATACACACATCCGAAGGCCCGCCAATAACCGGAGTAGGGTTAATGGTGATCGTATAATAGGTAACACAGCCATTGATGGAATAACTGATGTTCTCAACATAAGGGCCACCCGAAGTAACAGGTGCCGTCACCACCCCACCGGAAATTGTGGCATGGGTGCCCGGATAGATAGTCCATGTGGGCGTGCCCGGACCGGTAACACTTGGCGTCAATGTCATCGAAGACCCCATACACATGCTTGTACTGCCTGTGAGGTGTGGTATTGGATTGATCGTAACAACCGCGCTGCTATGACAACCGGCAGTTGTAGTGTACGTAAACGTTTCGGTACCCGGCCCAAACGCATTTATCGGCGATGTAGAAGCAGATAACGATACCAATGAGGCATGGCCAGTGGTCGTTTCAGTCCATGAGCCGCCCGAAGGTGAGCCAGTGAGGCCGGGGATATAAGAGGCATACGCGCAATAAGCAAATATACCCGTAATAACAGGGTTTGCATTAACGCTCACTACCCATGTGGTAGAGCATCCTGCCGATGTAGTGAATGTAATGGTAGTAACACCCGGAGTAACACCGTGCACCGTAGTACTGGATACTCCCACCGATGGGCTTACTGTTGCCGCACCTGTGCTGCTACTCCAGTTGCCTGTTGTTCCTTCAGTCAATGTGATAGACGATCCTACACATACCGAATTAGGTCCTGAAATTGGGGGCAATACATTTACAGATACAAATACCCATGCAACATTGCTGCCGCAAGCATTGGAGACGATATATAATACCTCCTGCACCCCTGAAGCTGTACCTGTGAAGGTTGTCGGGTCGGTCGATGTACTGGACAATGTGCCACATACTGGCGTACCCAGGTTGAACAACATCCATGTGCCGCCTGTAGCAGTGCCTGTTAATGCGACAGTACCACCTACGCACATACTCAACGGGCCACCGGATATAACCGGCGCAGCAGGTACAGTATTTACTGTCACCACTACTGAATTAGAACAGCCTGTAAGCGATGAAAAAGTAACCGTGGTCGTCCCTGTCGTTACAGGCGTGAGTACACCTGTGCCGGCAATAGTAGCCACACTTGTCCTACTGCTCGTCCATACACCACCTGTACAAGGTGAAGTTAATGTAATGGTTTGGCCAAGGCATACACTAAGTGGCCCGATGATAGGGCAAACAGGATTAACCGTTACTGTATATGTAGAAATGCAACCTTCTAAAGAGGTGAATGTGATCGTAACCACACCTGCGGTCACGCCATGTACATCGCCGCTGCAAGAACCTACAGTAGCTGTACCGGGACTGCTGCTGCTCCAGCCACAAGTGCCGCTGCAACCGCTCAATGTAATGTCACTGCCCACACATACTGTGGTGGGGCCCGTGATAGTGCATGGGATGATGGGCGTAGAAACCACGCTACCGGTCATAATATTAGTACAGCCGGTAGCTGTATTTGTAGCCTTTATGGTATAGGTGCATGGGCCGCATTGCGTACCGAAGTCAAGTGCACCACCTGTACCAGCCAATATTGGCGGCACGGCAGTAGAACCACAATACAATTGATAATTTACGCCTACCTGGGAATTGCTTAAACCTACATGCGGGCATGAAGGGCATGGGCCTGTACACTGTTGGGTAGCGTTGGGGGAATCAAATAATAAAATTTGAACGATTAATATTTATGAAGTCATTTTCAATAAACAGTTACAATTTAACTGAAAATTAAATTTATTATTTTTGTACTGTCAGTTAATAAAAACAATTCATTAAAATCCGGTTTGCATTTCTTTTCGTACATATTTAGTTTTGTATCACCATCCTAACTAAACTATGAAAGCAGCAGCAAAACCGCACAACGAAGCGGCAAGAATTACCGCATTACATGAATACGACCTGTTAGATTCGTTACCTGATAAAGATTATGACGACATTACACAAATAGCTGCCGATATATGCGGCATGCCTATTTCGCTCATTTCACTCATAGATACTGACCGGCAGTGGTTCAAATCACGCGTGGGCCTCGAAGCACCTGAAACACCAAGGGACATGGCATTCTGCGCCCATGCCATCCTCAGGCCGGATGAACTGTTCATGGTAAAGAATGCTGCGCTCGATGACCGTTTTGCGGATAACCCCCTCGTTACAGGCAACCCCAATGTTACCTTTTATGCAGGTGTGCCATTGATCGCAGAAGGCGGCAATGCCCTGGGTACCCTGTGCGTAATAGACAATAAACCGAATGAACTATCTAAAGAGCAAAAAGAAACACTTAAAGCCCTCGCCCGGCAGGTAGTCGCCTACTTCGAACTGCGCAAAAAAAGCAAGCTGCTGCACCAGCAGAAAGCCCAATTGCAGCAGATCAATGAAGACCTGTCGCGCTTTGCGTATGTGGTGGCACACGATATTAAATCGCCGTGCAGCAGCCTGGCCATGTCGGTTGTCTATCTCAAGGATGCTTACGGGAAGTATTTTGATGAAGGAGGTATGCAACTCCTGGATATGATGGAATCTACCTCCATGAGTGCCATAAAGATGGTGGATGGCATTCTGGAGCATACCCGTGTTGTGAACAGCGCTGATACAGACAAAGAGACCTTCACCCTTGGCAATATATACAATGAGCTCTCCAACCTGCTCACCCTGCCCGCCGGATTCAAATTTGAAGCCAGTAATACCGCCCTGGAGTTGCGCACCTCCAAATATGCGCTGCTACAGGTGCTGCTGAACCTTTGCAACAACGCCATAAAGTATAACGATAAAGAAAACGGCACCATACTCATCTCCGCCACTCAAAACGACAACCAATACAAATTCTCGGTACAGGACAACGGTCCCGGTATAGCCCCCGCCAACCAGGCCCGCATCTTCGATCTGTTCAGCACCCTCGGCACTACAGACCGCTTCAATAACAAGGGCACAGGCATAGGCCTCTCCACAGTAAAGCGACTAGTAGAAAAGATGGACGGCACCATATCCATTGATTCGCAAACAGGAAGAGGGAGTACGTTTAATTTTACTTTTAGTAAGTAGGCTTTGTTATGCGCAACGAAGTCGTAAGCCCGGCGGGATATGTACATCCCCCTACCACCCTTCGGCCGCGCACAAAGGGCTCGCCCGCAAGGGGGAATGCTCATATTGTCGCACAAAAACACTGCATAAAAAATTATTCACTCCTAAGTCCATTTCCCTGGGTATTCGCGCCGGGAACTACCCCTTGTAGCGAGGGCCTGTGCATTGGCGAAGGGTGTTAGGGGGATGTTATACGCGCGCAGGAAAGCCCCCCCTACTCCTTCACAAACCGCCCGCCATCCCGATAGCAGGAAACCAGCTACCTCAGGAAATTTCTCCTTTCGCGCCGATAAACTATTGTGACTTCATTCCACTAAAGCAACGATTGATTTTTTTTCTCGCACCAACATTATAAGAGAAAATTCATCAACCCGTTTTATAAAATAAGTGCTATACAATAAAATCAGGGTATTGTCGGTTATTGTGTTGAATACTCACCTTTGATATACTACTCGATTCTATGAAAAAGCTATTTCCCATTTTATTTTTGTTCATCATTTTCCTATGCGCCACATTGCCTGCGAGGGCCTCTCACTTGGCAGGGCAGGATATGACGTACGCTTTCATAGACAGTTCCGGTGGCATTTATCACTACCGCGTAACACTAACCATCTACCAGGATTGCCTGAATGGGATTCCTTTGGCCATCGAAGGAGATAACCCAGCGGTCATAGATGTATTTAATGGCACAGGTACTTTTATAATGGAAGACACAGTATCCTATTCATCGTATGCCGATTCAATACCGGTCACAGCATGTGCAGGCAAGGCGATTGACCTTGGTTCATTTTGCCGGAATTGGAAAAGGTTTATCAAAGACTTCTATCTGCCAGCCAATTCCTCTGGCTATTCAATTGTTTATCAGCACTGTTGCCTTAACGATAATATCAGAAATATTTCCCACCCCGGAAGTTTAGGTATAATTGGATTTTGCAGTATACCGCCTTTAACTGAAACAACATATAATACCAGCGCGGTCTTCACCAACTATCCACCGTTTATCATCTCCCAAGGTGATCCGATAATTTTTGATTTTTCAGCCACAGATGCAGATGGAGACTCATTAACCTATGAGTTGTGTACTGCCTCTATTGGCAGTTCCCCTCCTCCGTTTTTCTCTGATTATTATATAGCTCCTCTCTCATTCAACAATCCAATAGATTGCACTGTTCCTCTGGCAATAGACAGCAGGAGCGGAGTACTTACAGGCACACCTAGCCAATCCGGCACCTATGTCATCACAGTATGTTGTAATGAGTGGCGTAGTGGCATTCATATAAATACCGTTCACAGAGATTTTGAATTTACTGTTGTTAATTGCATGCTGGCAACACCAAATTTAGCAAAGATGACCGGGTTGCATCTCTATCCTAACCCAGCACAAAATACCTTAACGATATATGCAGACCAGCCAATAAAGTCTATTGACATTTCCGATCCTTTAGGAAAGATTGTTTACTCTCATCATTACAATACAGAAAGGGTCGAGGTGAGTTTAGCGCAAATTCCTGAAGGTGTTTACTTTGTAAAGATCAATGGCATTAATGTTGGAAAATTTGTGAAGGAATGATCGTTTAAGTGGCAGGTTATTCTCTGTGGAATAGGACACTGAAAGGAATTGCAAACTTTAAAAAGGATACACGTTAAATTTTACATTTATAAGTAGTCTTTGATAATATTTTTCGCTAAACGCAAAAACGGCTGCCTCTTGCAAGGCAGCCGTTCTATAAAAGGCAATTGAAATTATGCAGTTGTTTCTTCTGTGCTTTCTGCGGCAGTATCAGCAGCAGGCGCTTCAGTAGCAGGTGCTTCTTCAACAGCAGGAGTTGCTTCAGCAACCGGTGCAGCAGGCGCAGCTTTCTTAGGAGCAGCAGTACCGGCACCACGGCGGCTACGGCGTGTCTTCTTGGCAGCAGCAGCTTCCAGGTCTTTACCGTAGATCTCGTTAAAGTCTACCAGTTCTATCATAGCCATATCAGAAGCATCGCCCATACGGCGTGGCAACTTGATGATGCGGGTATAACCACCCGGGCGGCCGGCAACCTTGTCACCTATTACACCAAACAATTCTTTGATAGACTCCTTATCCTGCAGGTAGCTGAATACGATACGACGATTGTGCATAGTATCCTGCTTGCTGCGGGTAATGATAGGCTCGGCATATACACGCAAAGCTTTAGCCTTGGCCAAAGTAGTGGTGATGCGCTTGTGCTCTATGAGCTGTGCAGTAAGGTTAGAAAGCAGGGCAGCGCGATGAGAAGCGGTGCGGCTTAAATTTTTGATCTTGTCTCCGTGACGCATGACATTTGTGTTTTAAATTCCCCCATACCGTGTCAAAGAATTATGGGGTACTTTGTTAAATTAAAAAGTAAAAGTAAAAAAGTAAAAACCAGTATTACCGGCTTATAGCAATAAAAAAAGGAAAAATTAAAAAGCACAATTTTACTTTTTAATTTTTCCTTTTTAATTTCACTTAATCGTCTCCCCTGCGGAACTTGTTGATATCCATTCCGAAGTGCAGGCCGCGCTCGTGGAGCACCTGCTCTATTTCAGACAATGATTTCTGTCCGAAGTTGCGGAATTTCATGAGCTCTTCCTGGGTGTATTGTACCAGTTCGCTCAATGAATTGATCTTAGCTGCTTTCAGGCAATTGAATGCGCGTACAGAAAGCTCCAGGTCTTCAAGCGGAGTGTTCAGCACTTTGCGCACCAGCAATGTTTCTTCATCAACGATCGTTTCTTTCTCTTCACGCTTGGTGTCAAGAGAGATGTTCTCGTCAGTGATGATCATCAGGTGCTGGATGAGGATGCGCGATGCTTCCTTCACAGCTTCTTCAGGGTGTATGGTACCATCGGTAACCACTTCCATGATCAGCTTTTCGAAGTCGGTGCGCTGCTCCACACGTGTATTTTCGATAGTGTACTTTACATTCTTTATCGGCGTGTAGATAGAATCGATAGCGATAACACCAAGTGGTGCATCAGCAGGGCGATTTTCTTCAGCCGGAACATATCCGCGGCCCTTGCCTACATGCAGCTCCATCTGGAAGCTGGTGCCCGGCTGCAGGTTGCAGATAACCAGGTCAGGGTTCATCACCTGGAAGTTAGGCAATGAATCGCCTATCATACCTGCGGTGAATACTTCCTTGCCTTTGATATTGAGGTCCACTTTTTCACCGGCAAAATCACCCATTTCGCTGGCTGCCTTGAGGCGCACCTGCTTCAGGTTCAGGATGATCTCGGTAACATCTTCCAGCACACCCTTGATCGTAGCGAATTCGTGGTCCGCACCCGGTATCCTGATCGCGGTGAACGCATAACCTTCCAGTGAGGAAAGCAGTACGCGGCGCAAAGCATTACCGATGGTAACACCATAACCCGGCTCCAATGGACGGAATTCGAACTGCGCTTCAAAATCAGTTGTTTTCTGAAGAGCTATTTTGTCCGGCTTTTGAAAATTCAATATGGCCATATTGATATTGATTTGTGTTTATGATTGTTAATTTAAACTGTAAAAGGGATGATATAACATCCCCAATACCAATTACTTAGAGTACAATTCCACGATCAGCTGCTCCTTGATGTTCTCAGGAACATATTCGCGCTCAGGATGTGTAATGTAAGTACCCTTCATATCTTTTTCATTCCACTCTACCCAGCTGATCTTGATGTTCTTACCACGGATCATACCGGTAACGGTAGTGTTGGCCTTGCTCTTTGGTTTCAGTTCGATCACATCACCCGGTTTCAGGCTGTATGAAGGAATGTTCACCACTTCGCCATTCACCATCAGGTGCTTGTGCGATACCAGCTGGCGGGCAGCAGGACGTGTAGGAGCGATACCCATACGGTAAACTGTATTATCAAGGCGTGCTTCAAGCAGCTTGATCAGGTTCTCGCCGGTAGCGCCTTTCAAACGGGCAGCCTCTACGTAGGTGTTTGCGAATTGTTTTTCCAGCAGGCCGTAAGTGTATTTGGCTTTCTGTTTTTCCTTCAACTGCACTGCATACTCGCTCGCTGTTTTGCGCTTGCGGGTTGGGCCGTGCTGGCCGGGAGGGTTGCTGTTCTTGCTGAGGCTTTTGCCTGATCCCAGGATGGGCTCACCGAATATGCGGCAGATCCTGTTCTTTGGTCCTGTATAACGTGCCATGACGATTTTTTGTTAGCTGCTCCGTCTCCTATAAAAATCGTAAAATCCGATCCGTAGCGAGCTTTATTATGAATTGATTATTAAATACTTGTGTTGATTATTTATTGCTTTAGTTCAAACACAAATCCCACTCATCCGGAGCGGAATCATGCGAGGACTATACCCTACGTTTCTTAGCCGGGCGGCAACCATTATGTGGCATTGGCGTAACGTCCTTGATAGAAGTTACTTCGATACCGCTATTGTTCATAGCACGGATAGCGCCTTCACGTCCTGAGCCCGGGCCCTTTACGTAAACGTCTGCTTTCTTCATGCCTGCATCAGATGCTACTTTCGCGCAATCCTGTGCTGCAACCTGTGCTGCATAAGGAGTGTTCTTTTTAGAACCACGGAAGCCCATCTTACCGGCCGAAGACCAGGAGATCACCTGTCCGCTCTTGTTGGTAATGCTGATGATGATGTTGTTGAAGGAAGCATTGATATGCACGTCGCCGTGTGTATCTATCTTTACTATCCTTTTTTTGGCTACGGTCTTAGCCGATGCCTGTTGCGTTTTTGCCATTTTGTTTGTTAAATAAGGTAATCAGTTAAAAAATCAGGCAGCTTGCGCCCACCCTGCACCACTCCTCCCCGCGCACCACAGCGGATCCGGCAGCAGCGCTGTTATTTTATTTCTTAGGTGCTTTTTTCTTACCTGCCACTGTCTTACGCTTACCTTTACGGGTACGGCTGTTGGTACGGGTACGCTGGCCACGCAAAGGCAATCCTTTACGATGACGAACACCACGGTAACAAGCGATATCCATGAGGCGCTTGATATTCATTTGCACTTCTGAACGAAGTTGGCCTTCCACCTTGAATTCAGAGTTGATGATATTACGGATAGCAGTCTGCTCTTCGTCATTCCATTCAAAAGCCTTCTTGTCATAATTCACAGAAGCTTTGTCCAGGATGTAACGTGCAGTACTGTTGCCAATACCATAAATATAGGTGAGCGCGATCTCACCACGTTTGTTTTTCGGAAGGTCAATACCAGCTATACGAGCCATTTAATATTGAGAATTTAAGTTTAACAATTAAAAAAACCTCACAAAGGGAAAACCCCTCAGAGGATTAGGTTCTTATCCCTGCCTTTGTTTAAAGCGTGGGTTCTTTTTGTTGATGATGTACAACCTGCCTTTGCGACGTACAATCTTACAATCAACGCTACGTTTTTTTATTGATGCTCTTACTTTCATGTCTGCTATTTTTCGTTTTTACTTAATTAATTATTTCTTCGTCCTGATCCCTCTACCCTTCATAAAGAAAGCCCCGAAACACACCTGCTTTTAGTAGCAGGGGCCTGGGTTTTACTTATACCTGTAAATGATCCGGCCGCGGCTCAGATCATACGGGCTCATTTCCACACCTACCTTATCACCGGGTAATATGCGTATGTAGTGCATGCGCATTTTACCGGAAATGGTAGCAAGTATTTCATGGCCATTCTCCAAACGTACACGAAACATCGCATTGGATAACGCGTCAACTATTGTCCCGTCCTGTTTAATTAGTGATTGTTTGGCCATGTTTTTTAAGGACTGCAAAGGTAGGAAAAACTTTTTATTTAAAAAATTATCTGAAAAATAAAAAAATCCCTTTTTTCCGGTTAGAAAAGAACCCTTTTTGTGCAGGGGGACGAAGGTACGGTAAAAACATCACTGTTTGACAAAAGTAAAGTACCCGCCATGCTGTATCAGCACCAGCTCGTTCCGCGCAGGGTAAAACTCGATCACTACCTTTAACGTGAGATTATTAAATATATCTTCTTTAACAGCCGACACCCGGAACACCCCCTGCCCCTTCATCTGCCCGAACAAATGATTGTCAACTACCGTCACTGCCATTGAGGTCTTTAATTGCTCACATGCGTATATACCTGCATATTTCTCGAGGTCGGCGGCGGTCAGCAAAGCATCAGCCGGAGAATCTACGAAAAATCTGTTCTTTGTCTGCAACACAACACCCAGGCAAGCACAACCAACAACAAAAATGATCAATCCAAATTTCATGATTAATTCTGATCCTGAAATATGAATTATTTTACCCAATACCCCGGTGAACAGGAATAATGCGCCAAGATCTATAGCCCTGTGACTAAAACGATAGAAGCGTTGAAATGACGGCCTGTATGATGTCCACATGCCGGGAGCATTAGGAATGAACAACCGCATTAAAAGGCCGATGATCACCAGAAAGATAGCCCATAAAGCAAAGTACCGTCCCATCTCATGAATATGGAACATAGAAAACAGCCTTCCGATCATGAAAGCAAAAAAGCCAATAAGTAAAATATAACTGGAACTCTTTCTCATTGCAAATACTTTCTGCCACAAATATATGCACAAAAAAAAGCACACAAATAAATGTGTGCTCATTATATTTTGTCTCGAAATGCGCTACCGATAACCATCGGAATGGAATTTGGAATTTGGCCTCTGGAATTTAAATTATACCAGTTGTGCCGGCACCAGCCTGTTGGCCCATTCCTTCAGCGAGCTGTACTGCTCATCTATCAGGTCATTGGGCAGCGAGAAGGGCTCGTGCTTGGTAGTCAGGAAAACGGTATGCATCGACAGCCTTTTCCCAAACTCCATATCGCTGAGGCTGTTACCGATCATCACGCTTTTCTTAAAGTCGATCTGCGGCAAGTCTTCCTGTGCCTGCATGCCCATACCCGTATTCGGCTTGCGGTTGTGGTCTTCATCCAGTACGGCAGTGGCATTGTACACCTTATCTATCCTGCCGCCATTTGCGGCCACTTCGGCCTTCATGTTGGTATTGATCTCGCGCAGAGCTTCCAGGCCCATAATACCCCTTCCTACCCCTCTCTGGTTAGAAACGACCACTATACTACCAAAAACACCGCTCAGGAGCCTCAGTGAGTCCAGTACGCCATCATGAAATGTAAATTCGCTCCAGGAGGTAATATAAGAGCCGACTGATTCTATATTGATAACGCCATCCCTGTCGAGGAATAAAGTCCAGCTTTGGTCAATTTCGGGTTTAGTATTCAAGAGATTCATCTTAGTTAATTTTTAAATAATTCCTGTTCCACCAGTTGGCAAATGATATGCCCGATCATGATGTGCGACTCCTGTATCCGTGGTGTGTCCTTACTCGGCACATTGATCAGCTTGTCGCAAAGGGCTTTCATTTTGCCGCCGGTCTCTCCTGTTAGTCCTACATTAATCATACCAAGCTCTTTGGCTTGCTCCATAGCTTTGATAATATTAACAGAATTACCTGAAGTGCTCAGGCTCACCAGCACATCGCCGGGTTTGCCCGTACCTTTCACTATCCTGCTGTATACCACATCGTAGCCATAATCATTAGCCACCGCAGTCATATACGAAGAATTGCAGTGCAGGGCTTCCGAAGGCAGAGGATCCCTGTCGGTATAAAACCGTCCGCTGAACTCAGCAGCCAGGTGCTGGGCATCGGCAGCGCTGCCGCCATTGCCGCAAAACAGCACCTTATTGCCATTGGCAAATGCCTTGGCTACAAGGGCAGTAACCTCCCCTATTGTACCCACTAACTGTTCATCCGTAAGGATAGATTGCTTTACATCTATAGATGCCTTGATAATGTCCTTTATAACCTGTTGCATAATTGTATCAGCTCAAAAGTACGCGGTAAAGATTAAAGTAAAAATTTCAAAAAAACATTATACACATTCCTTCCACATTGCAATAACCCCAGCAAGCGATTAAAAGGATGTTAAATTAACTGTCACATAAAATTACACACTCCTAAATCCATTTCGGTCACGGCTGTTTCATAATTTGTTGTAGGTCATTTGATTAGAAAACAGATGTAGAATAGAAAAGCGTTAGGGATTGCAGACTGCGATACAACGTAACACACGCCCTGAAAGGACATTTTTAACTTTTCGTACAGTAGCCATAGTATCGATTTTCATGGTTTTACTACCCATGTTAGGGACGGTACAGGGGACGTTTTGATTGTAATACCAATTAGACTAAATAATTCGGCATGATTTTTGCTGTGGTTAAGTATGGCAATCTTACTAACAGTTACGGTCAAAGAGACCGAAGAAGAACTGACAGCGTTACTTCGCAAATCAACCGCTGCAACCAAACCAAGA
>CAIRES010000059.1 GCA_903877645.1 uncultured Bacteroidota bacterium
GGAACATATAAAGGCGTAGCACAATCGTATGATGTGTATGTGTACCAGGTAGAGGCAGTAACCTCGGCAGGCCGCACATTCAGCAAATCAGGGAATGTGACGCTGATCAGGTAATGATATTTACTGTTCCGAATTGTTTCGGGGCAGGATAAAAAGGAATACAATGAGAACACTATCGACCTTACTTGTACTATCTATTTTAATGCTTGCCCCTTTAAAGAGCATACAGACCACTGCATCTGCGCAGGGCTGGGTTTGGGGCAAAGGCGCCGTTGGCGGTGGCCAGGATACCTGGGCAGTAGCTACCGACCCGTCCGGCAATGTATATGGCGGAGGTATTACGCTTGGTGGCGGCACAACAGATTTCGGCAGTGGAATTACCATTCCGGTAGTAGGTACGGGTTATATAGCTATATGGGTAAAATACAGCCCGACCGGCACACCATTGTGGGCGGGGTCGGCATCTTCGTCGGCTCCGGGGAGTTCTACCTACTTATATAATATCACAACTGATCCGTCAGGTAACCTTATTGTTTTCGGTTCGTTTAGTTCAGGTACATTGAATATTGGTGCATATACTTTGCCACATACCGGCACGGGTTCAAATTATTATCTTGCCAAGATCAGCCCGACAGGTACTGTGCTATGGGCCGTTAGTGGCGGGTCATCAATTATTACATTTGGCTCAGTAGGAGTAACTATATTAAGCGCAGGCGGTGTGACGACTGATGCAGCAGGTAATATTTATATTACCTCTTCCTTCAGCAGCGGCTCAATGACTGTCGGCGGGATCACGGTTACTAATTCTGGCCCAAGTGGAACTTATGATATTTTTGCAGCCAAATTTAACCCTGCCGGCACGGCGCTGTGGGCAAAAGCAATAGGCGGCACAGGTAATGATTATGGCTTTGGCATTGCTGAGATCCCAACCGGGGATATATATATTACAGGAGGATTCTATTCCCATACTATGGTGGTTGGGGCTTCAGGCATTACTAACCCAACGAGCTATTCCTATGCTTACCTTGCTAAACTTTCTGCAAGTGGTGCGCCCTTGTGGGCAGAGGGGGAGGGAGGAGTAAATGGAGCTTTCGGTGTAGGTTTGGCAAGAGATAACTATGGTAATGTATTTATGACGGGCGGCTTTACAGATGTGTCCATTAATTTTGGCAGCACTACTGTTACACGACCGTATGCCACATCAGCTCCCCAGTATGCATTATACCTTGTCAGATACACACATGATGCGGTATCATGGAGTAAATCGATCGGGGCAAAACATAGTTCTTTATGGGGCTTTTGTATAGCTATGGCCTCTTGCGGGCAAGTATGGGTGAGTGGTAATTACCGCGACACAGCGAATATTGACGGCTCTTTGCTATACCCAGTGGCAGGAGACGATCCTGTATTCATTGCGGGTTATGACCTGGCAGGTGGCGTGGTAGGTTATTCCGGCCTGAGCTCGGGCGCTGATGACCAGAATGGTATTGCCGCCGACGCATCCGGCAATGTGTTCATCTGTAGTGACCTGGAAGGGACGTCTATGACCATAGGCCCTGATGTGATCTCGGCATCGGGTGGAGAAACTTTTTATATTGGTAAGTACGCCAATACTATAGCACCCCCGGATACAACTTTTAACACTAAGGACACAACTGTTTGCGGTATTGCCGGTGAGATCGGGTTCACACTTAAAGGCACATCCGGTTATACCAACTATTTGTGGGATGATGGTAGTATAGACTCCACACGTTATGTAAGTGCCGGTGGTACTTATTATGTATACGATATCAACTGCGGTTCGTCTATGCACATTGATACTTTCCATGTCACATTCGTTGCGCCGATAGATAGCTCACATTCCGTACATGATACAAGTGTTTGCGGAGCATTTGGCGACACACTGCATGGACCGCCAGGTTACTCTTCTTATGTATGGAGTACGGGCAGCACCGACACTGCAATTTTTGCAGCCACTGCGGGTTATTACGTATTGCATGCAGTATCAGGTAGTGCTTTGGCAGGGTGTAATTTGCTGGTGGATAGTTTTCATGTAGCCTTTTTACCACCAAATGATACTTTGCACAAAGCTACCAATGTAGATACCTGTGCAGCGATTGGATTTGGCAGGTTGGTGGGTGATGTGGGTTATGCCAATTTTTTATGGAGTACCGGCAGCACAGATTCAGCTATTGTGGTAACAAGCGCAGGTACTTATATCTTGGGTGAAGTATCACGGGCTTGCGATTATGTAATTGATACTTTCCATTTCAGTATCGGGCCTAATGACACAACTTTCATGCGCCATGATACTGCTGTATGCGGGCCAACAACATCTGTTACAGTTTATGCCCCTTACGGTTATCTTACCTTTTTATGGTCATCGGGAGGCACTGGTTCCTCTCACCTGGTAACAGGCACTCTTGGGTCTACCTCCAATGTAAGATTATATGCGTCCAGCGGTTGTATTGTACTTGCGGATACATTCTATGTCGCCTTTGTAAGGCAGCCCACAGTAAATATTGGTGTGGACACTACCATTTGCGCAGGTACATCGCTTACCCTTACATCTACAGAGCCATCTGGTGATTCTTATCTTTGGAGCTCGGGCAGTACAGGAACATCTATCAGCGTATCTGCCGCGGGTAGTTACTGGCTTAGAGTCACTGACTCCGTATCCTGCAATGCAACGGATACGATACATGTGACAACGGCACCAATACCGGCGGTAAACCTTGGCCCGGATGTGATCACCTGCCCCGGCGTGCCGGCAACACTTGCCTCTACCGGCACCTATCCGCCTGGCACCACTTTTTTATGGAGTACCGGTGCAACCACCTCATCGATCAGCACATCCGTATCCGGCATATATTGGCTTAGAGTAAACAATGGCGGCTGTCCGAATACCGATACTATAGTCGTTACTAACCGCTACGATACTACCTATGCCCATGAGAGAGATAGTACATGTATATTGAATTTGCTTGCATCACCACCAGTTCCATATGTACTTACCGGCCCTGCGGGCTATACCGGTTATTTATGGAATACGGGGGCTACCACTTCATCTATTACGGCATCTGTAGCCGGTACCTATTATGTGTATGCAACGATTGCCTGTAATATGCAGATCGATACCTTCCATTTTTCGATCACGCCAACTGATACCACGTTTATGACTAACAGTAATGCGGTTTGTATATCAGTAGGTACTGTAACCCTTAGCTCCCCTGCGGGCTACAGCAGTTATGTATGGAGCACCGGTGGCACAGGTTCATCAACAACAGAGCCTGCCTTCGCCGGAACAGGTAATTACGGGCTGATCGCATATAACGGCTGCCACATACTGTCTGACAAGTTCTCAGTACGCTACATGCCGGTACCTGTAGTGAACCTGGGTAATGACACCGCATTCTGTATAGGCAATACACTTACGCTATCCTCGCCTCAACCGGCAGGCTTTGGCTATTCATGGAGTACCGGCAGCACTGCCCCTACGATAGATGTATCGGCCTCAGGCACCTATACACTTACCATAACCGACAGCGACTTCTGTACTACAGCATCAGTGATCAGTGTTACCGTATCACCGATACCTGTAGTAGACCTTGGCCCTGATACAGCTATATGCACAGGCTCCTTCCCACTCCTTCAATCCCGTATCGCGTATCCCCCGGGAGCGACCTATCTGTGGAGCACCGGCAGTACAGCGCCATCAGTGACAGCTACCAGCATAGGCACCTACTGGCTACAGGTAACAGTAGTAGGCTGCCCCGGCTCAGATACTTTGGTGGTAAAGAACCTGTTCGACACACTCAACTTCACCCAAACAGATACATCATTGTGTCTCGGTCAGCAACTGCCTGTAGTGGTATCGGGCACACCGGGTATGACCTACCAGTGGACACCAACCACAGGTATATCATCATCAACTACAGCAAGCACAGTGATACTTACAGATACGTCGGCTACGTATACGCTGACCGCATCTATTTCGACATGTCCGCCAATAGTTAAGTCCTTCCACCTGGATATACAGCCCTACCCGCAGGTATATATCAGCGACAACCGTTTTGTGTGCCGCTACGATACGCTTCACCTGGAGGCGTCAGTGACACCGGGCTGGTACACGCATTACAGCTACAACTGGTCGCCGGGCGGAGACCTTGATGATTCTACGATACAAAATGCAGTATATACAGCAGGTGACTCAGGAAAGATAGTGCTGACCGTGAGTACCCCGCACAACTGTATCGGCAAAGACAGCATCATCATTCATGTACACCCAAGCGATTCGGCGGTGCTGAACCTGACAGTACATGTATGCCCACATGATTCAGTAAGGCTGATGCCGATCTCAAAAGACCCCGGTACTATCTACCGCTGGCATCCTGGCCTGTACCTGAGCGACAGCATGGCTGCCTCGCCATGGGTATACCCGATCACCTCACAGCATTATGTAGGTATAGCATACAACCAATACAACTGCCGCGACACAGTACATGCCTATGTGTTAGTAGATGCGAGCGCAGAGATATACTTGGGCAGCGCCTCCACAACGATCTATCCGGGTGAATCATACCAGATACCGACACAGACGAACTGTACCTCCTTTGCGTGGTTCCCGCCATCAGGGTTGAACTCAGCATCTATATCGG
Source organism: uncultured Bacteroidota bacterium (assembly GCA_903877645.1). Classification (GTDB taxonomy): domain Bacteria; phylum Bacteroidota; class Bacteroidia; order Chitinophagales; family Chitinophagaceae; genus Nemorincola. The sequence goes on from CAIRES010000059.1 coordinate 4,659, forward strand.
CGCCGATAGCCACACCACAGATCAGCACGAAGTACATAGTGAATGCATCGACAGAATGGGGTTGTAAGATCACGGATTCGATAGAGATAGACGTGAGTACAGAGACACTGCTGGCAGTACCGAATGCGTTCACACCGGGTAATGGCAGCGGCCCTAACAACACCTTCAAACTGGACAAGCGCGGTATAGCGAAGCTGAATTACTTCAGGATATACAACCGCTGGGGCAACAAGGTCTATGAGAGCACAGATATAGATGCGGGCTGGGACGGAACATATAAAGGCGTAGCACAATCGTATGATGTGTATGTGTACCAGGTAGAGGCAGTAACCTCGGCAGGCCGCACATTCAGCAAATCAGGGAATGTGACGCTGATCAGGTAATGATAAATAAATGACAATTATTGAGCGCGGAGCTATTTATAGCTTCGCGCTTTTTCGTGCAAAAGGATTGCATCATGGTTGTCATCATGAAATGCTATCACTATCATCACTTAGCATCCACCTAACCCCCTTCGGCCAAAGCATCCCGATAGCTATCGGGACCTACGCTAAAGGGGGAATTTCCAGCGCGAGTATGCAGCCACATAGGCGGGCGAAATTTGCCTATGTGTACTCGAAACTTATGAGTGAACGATAGCCTATCCTATGTGACTATGTGGTGGAATATATCGGGCTGATTCCGGGGCCTGATCAGTATAATATTGACAGCGTTTCTTATCAGGAATTTCATCCGCAAAAGGGCAAAAAAATAACGCCTCCCGGTACAGGAGGCGTTACAAATATTGTAGCGTTAACGGCTTACAATTTAATGAACCGCTGAACTAATGTACCCTGCTCTCCTTTAAAGGTGATATAATAAAGAGCGGGTGCCAGGGTGTTTACATTTAAGGTAGTTTCTTTAGTGGCGATCTGCTGCTGCGCTACTACTTGTCCCATGCCGTTTGTAATAGTGAATGATGAATAGTTACCCGCTGTTTTGATGGTCAGTTCATCAGTAGCAGGGTTAGGGAATAATTCAGGTGTAGTGCTTGCTGTGGTAGTAGTGCTTACGCCTGTGTTGCAAGGTGCTGCATCAATAGTTACCGTAGTGGTAACAGAGCATACGCCTATTGTGTAAGAGATGGTTGCAGTACCTGCTGTAAGGCCGGTCACCAATCCTGTTGCAGTATCTACAGTAGCTACCGCAGAGCTGCCACTCCATGTGCCGCCTGTGGTGGTGTCCAGCAATATAACAGGGCTGCTGGTGCAGATAGCCATACTATCGCCTATAATTGCAGTAGGAGCCGGGTCGATGGTAACGATAGTGCTGACACTACAGCCGATACCTAAAGAATAAGTGATAATATTAAAACCGGCGCCTACGCTGGTGATCACGCCTGTGGCAGAGTCTGCTTTGGCAAGTGTAGTATCGCCGCTGCTCCAGGAGCCGCCTGCGGTTGCATCAGAAAATGTGATAGAAGTACCGGTACAAAGGTCTCCTGCAGGAAGGCCCGCAATAGGAGCCGGAGACGATACAACATTCATGAGGAATGAAACACCACAGCCTGTAGGCAAGGTGTAAGAGATCGTAGCAAAACCTGCAGTAGAGCCCAATACGAGGCCGGAGGTAGCATCGATGAACGCAGTACTCGGATCGCTGCTGCTCCAGCTTCCGCTTCCTGTAGCATCAGTCAGTGTGGTTGATGAACCGATACAGATAATGCCCATGCCGGTAACACCACCGGGCAATGGATCTACATTGATGATACCCGTAACACTGCAACCGCCGGTAAGCGTATAGCTGGCAATAGCTGTGCCTGATACAATGCCTGACACCACGCCATCTGTATCATTAATGGTGGCAACGCTTGTGGGGCTGAGGCTCCATGTGCCGCCTGATGGCGTAGAAGACAAAGAAATAGTGCTGCCTGAGCATACCGGTGTGATACCGGCAATGGCGGAAGGCATTGCATATACAGTAACAACAGCCGTATCAGCGCCGCCAAGGCCGAGGTCATAGCTGATCATCACGGTGCCGGCAGATACGCCTGAAACCACCCCGGTAGACGAGTTAACGGTCGCTACCGATGGATCAAGGCTGTACCAGGTGCCGCCAAGCGTGGTGTCTGTTAAAGTGGTAGCGCTTCCTGCACATACCGACATCGTTCCGGATATAGCCGCCGCCGCAAATGACGAGAAACCAACAAACAATAATAAAACTGAAAGATAAATATATTTCATAAAAAGACTGATTTACGCTACGAATGTATAAAATTTACTTGCAAATTTAAAATCGTACACAAATCTCTTGAAAAATAGGCACAAAACATGGGTTGGAAAGTACCGGATTTAACGGCCGGTTAATGAGCAATGGCGAGCTATCTTATTTTTTTGTTCTTTTGTATTGGTCACATAAAGCACAAGCGCCATGAAGAAAGTATCTTTTGTACTACTTATTGTTATAGGCATCTTGGCCGTCTCCTCATGCGGAAGCAATACTGCCCCCGAAGCCGGTACTGCAAACACAATGAAACCCGCGCCATCGGGCGAGGACATTTATAAGAACAACTGTATTGCCTGCCACCAGGCCAACGGTGCAGGGGTTCCGCCATCTTACCCCCCGCTGGCAAAGGCCGACTACCTGGCCGACCATGGAAAAGCAATAACAATGGTAATAAAGGGTAGCAGTAGCGAGATAATGGTAAACAGCACCAAATACAGCAATATGATGCCTGCACAGCAACTATCGGACGAAGAAGTGGCGGCTGTGCTCACTTATGTCTATACCAATTTCGGCAATACAGGCGCTGTGATCACACCGGAGCAGGTGAAGGAGATACGGGCTAAGTATTAAGACTTCAGTTTCAGCTCTGCCAGCATAGTTATGATCTTATCCAGCTTTTCTGTTTCCAGTGCGTTCAGCTTTAGCTGCAAGGCTTCAATTTCTTTTTTGGCATCCAGGTTGGTCTGGTAGTCCGCCTGTGCCTGTATGCGGTCCCTTTCGCTCTGCCGGTTTTGCGCCATCATGATGATGGGGGCAGCATAGGCTGCCTGTGTGGAGAACACCAGGTTGAGCAAGATGAAGGGATACGGATCCCAGTGCATCACGAAGCCCACCACGTTTAGTGCCATCCACAGCAATACGATAATGGATTGGATAATAATGAATGACCATGATCCCATGCCGTTGGCTACACTATCCGCCAGCCTTTGTCCGAAACCTAATGATTCTTTGTGCAGCTGATGCCACGTGGGTTTTAATTCCATTGTTATTGCTTTAGATGGTAAAGAAGATGGTGTTAAAAAAGCGGCCCATCGCCGGGCCGCTTTTGTTTGTTTATTTTTTGTCTGTTCTAGATATCGATCTTTGCGTACTTAGCGTGAGACTCAATGAACTGGCGGCGAGGTGGTACCTCATCGCCCATGAGCATAGAGAATATCTCATCCGCATAGCTCATACTTTCTATAGCCACACTTTTCAGTGTGCGGGTATCAGGGTTCATGGTTGTTGACCACAGTTGCTCTGCGTTCATTTCTCCAAGGCCCTTGTAGCGCTGTATGTTCACAGAGTCTTCTTTGCCATTAGCCAGCTTCAGTACCGCTGCTTTGCGATCTTCTTCTGTCCAGGCATAAACTTCTTCTTTGCCTTTTTTGATCAGGTAGAGGGGTGGTTGTGCGAGGTACACATAGCCCTGCATCACCAATTCTTTCATATACCTGAAGAAGAAGGTAAGGATAAGGGTGGCAATGTGGGATCCATCCACATCGGCATCCGTCATGATGATGATCTTGTGGTAGCGTAGCTTGGCCAGGTTCAGCGCCTTGGGGTCTTCCGGTGTGCCTACACTTACGCCCAGCGCAGTAAACATGTTCTTGATTTCCTCGTTCTCGTATATGCGGTATTCCTGTGCTTTTTCTACGTTTAGTATCTTACCCCTCAGTGGCAGTATGGCCTGGTAGCTGCGGTCGCGGCCCTGTTTGGCAGTACCACCCGCCGAATCTCCTTCCACAAGGTATAGTTCACATTTTTCGGGATCACGTTCAGAGCAATCGGCCAGTTTGCCAGGCATGCCACCACCGGTGAGTATGCTTTTGCGCTGCACCATTTCGCGTGCTTTGCGTGCTGCCGCGCGTGCCTGTGCTGCTATGATCACTTTATCAATGATCACCTTAGCTTCTTTCGGATGTTCTTCAAGGTAGGATTCCAGTACACGGCTCACGCATACATCCACCACGCCCATTACGTCATTGTTGCCCAGCTTGGTCTTGGTCTGGCCTTCAAACTGCGGCTCTGGTACTTTTACTGAGATGATAGCGCTCAAGCCTTCGCGGAAGTCATCGCCGGTGATCTCTACCTTTGCTCTTTCAAACAGTTTGTTCTTATCGCCGTAAGATTTGAACACGCGGGTGATGGCGCGGCGGAAGCCTGCCACGTGCGTGCCCCCTTCTATGGTGTTGATATTATTAACGTAAGAGAAGATGTGCTCGTTGTAAGATGTGTTGTAAGACAACGCGACATCAACAGCCACGTTAGATTCCTTATCATGTGTCTCTACAAATATGGGGAATGGCAGCAGTGGTTCCCGCTTGCCTGCCCTATCCAGCATTTGCACGAATTCTACTATGCCTCCTTCGCTGTAAAATGTTTCGGTAGGCAACTGGCCTTCCTCGGTCATTTCGCGGGAGTCTATAAGGATGATGCGCACACCTTTATTCAGGTAGCTGAGCTCACGCAGGCGGCCTGCAAGTATCTCGCGCTTGTACACGGTATCCTTAAAGATGGTGCTGTCCGGCTTGAAGTGCTGCATGGTGCCGCGCTTGTCGGTAACGCCTATCTCACGTACCGGGTACATGGGGATACCCATCTGGTATTCCTGTTCAAATATTTTGCCTTCGCGGTATACAGTAGTGTGCAGGTGTTCACTAAGTGCGTTCACGCAGCTTACACCCACGCCATGCAGCCCACCTGATACCTTGTAGCTGTCTTTATCGAACTTGCCACCGGCATGCAATACGGTCATCACTACTTCCAGCGCAGAGCGGCCTTCTTTGGTATTGATACCGGTAGGGATACCACGCCCGTCATCTATTACACTGATGGAGTTGTCTTCGTGGATGGTGACCGTGATATGTGTGCAATAACCGGCCAGCGATTCGTCAATGGAGTTATCCACCACTTCATATACCAGGTGGTGCAGACCCTTTACGCCTATATCACCGATATACATCGCCGGGCGCTTGCGCACCGCTTCCAGGCCTTCCAATACTTGTATGCTATCCGCGCCGTACTCGGCAGGTATTTGTAAAACTTCGTTTTCAGTACTCATACTATAAAAAAACCGTGCTTTATTGATCTTTGAAGAATGGTTAAAAAGCCATTTTCTATATATGGCCAACCCATTAAATATCAATGCGATACTTACTTTACAAAGATAACGAAAATATAGGTCTGAAACAACAAAAAATGACCGTTATCCACACAGTCTGCATAACCTGTGGAATACCCTGAAAGGCACTATTTCCGGCATTATTATCATAATATAGATGCGATAATTTTGCTATGGGGAATGTTATAGATAAAAAGGGCTTATTGTAGACGCAAGTCGCCAAAAAGATTGTCTATTATCAGGCCATGTTCATTGGGCTGCTCATCGCAGTCGTCTTTGAAATTACCGGCTAAAATATCCCCTTTTTCTTTACCGGTAATGTAGTTGAATACCTGCCACGCTGTAGATGGCTTTGAATCGGCAGTAAGCAGGATGGTCTCACCCGTAGAGATCCTTTTAATACTGATCTGGTCAACAGTAAGCGCGCAGTTTCTGTTTGTTTTATTGGCATCCTTATAGCATAGCTGGCCGGATTGGTCGGGCTCTATGATGCTGCATGTAGAGGCTGAGGAAGGCTTGTTGACACCGCATTGCAGTGTTTGCGTAATGCATATTTCCAGCGGGCATTTGGTGGTGTTGCACACAAAATCATTTGTCTTGAAATCGTCGTCTGCTACGGTGTTGTTATATCCCATAGAATGCCGGTGTGGCTTGAAAAATTCGCTTTTATGCCGGTTTTGCAGGGTGACGCCCATTTCATGCCGGCCGAGAAAATTATCGTGCGTTGGGTGTAGTGCAAAAGACGCCACTGCATTTTTATTTATTGCCTTCATCACCGGCTGTGCGGGGGTATCTGTTTTTATGACAACAGGGGTAGCCTGTTCCGCGACCGGGGATGGTACAACATGGGCATCAGTATGCTGCGCTACAGCTACCCGGTTATTGTTATTATCCTGTGCCGGAATGTAGTAAGCCATATACCCTGCCCCTGCAAATAACAACAGTATTGCGGCCACTTTCAGCCATCGGTAGGCGGGGCGGGCTGGTAACGCCACTTTTCTGCCTTGTGCTGTCAATGTCCGGAACCTTTTCCACGCCTCATTTTCATTAACAGTGCTTTGCGGCACAGCCATCTTGCTTTGCGACCAGATCAGCTTCAGGTCGTTGAAATATGCCTTGTTCGTTTTGCTTTCATTCAGCCACTGCTGCACACTTTCTTTCTCGGCATCAGTGGCCTCGCCGGCCAGGTACTTGCCCAGCAGTGCGTCCATCATATTTTCCTGATCCTTTTTCATACACTCAGTTTTTCATGTTCATTAATACGACGATCAATATGGGTAATACATCTGCCAGCTTGCTGCGCAAGATCCGCAATGCCTTGCCTATATGGTTCTCTACCGTCTTTACTGATATGCCCAGCTTATCAGCGATACTCTTGTATTTGAGTTCTTCGTACCGGCTCATCTGGAAAACGGTACGGCATTGCTCAGGTAGTTCTTTCAGGGCGTCATTTATTTTCTGTTGCAATTCCTTCACGGCTGCATTATCTACAGCAGGCTGCTCTTCATTAAAATGATGGCCCACCCGTGCCTGGTGTGCGGTCCTTACCTTTACATGTTTTAAATAATTCAGGCTTTCATAATACACCGACCGGTACAGGTAGGCTGCCGCCGATTGCTGGATCTCTATCTGGTCTTTACGCTCCCAAAGCTTCAGAAACACATTCTGCACCATTTCCTCAGCTATGGTCTCATCCTTCACTATGGAGCAGGCATACCCGTGCAGGCCCTTAAAGTGTTCTTTAAAAACCGCCTCAAACATGGTTGCATTGTCGGCAGTTGCTATAGGTATGTCTGCCGTATGTGTCGCCAATGGATAGGTTGCATAATATGATAAAGATAACGACTTCAGCTTGCTTCTTTAAGAATAGACAACTGAATGAAGGAATACCCCTATTGTGTGATGCTTCATGCAGGTGAGGCACACCTTGGTGCTATAAGTTAGTGGCTGTTGCCTAAAACCCCACTCCCACACCAAACTCAGCTAACTCAGCCACCGTCTGGTGCGTTTTTAAGAATACCGACAGGAATAGCTCTTTGACCGGCCCTTTTTCTCTTTGCACAAGATAATAATGCCCACCCACTTTTTCATAAACAGGGTCCAGCTTTACATAGGTTTGATGCAGGTAGGCGCCTACCTGTAGCACTATGCCCGCCCTGCCCAGCAAAAATTCATTGCCCGCGAATAGGGCTGCCTGGTAAGAGTTTTGTGCTTCGCGCCCTGTAGCCAGCCCTGTATTGCGCAGGTAGGCATAAATATCTTCGTGGTAGTAATAGTCGGCCCCTACAAAGTATTTATAGCTATTGTGCCAGCGCCGGCTGGCATATACACTGGCTATATACACGGGGTATAGCGGCCCGCCGTTGGTGTTGCGGGCGGTCATGGACATACTCAGGCGCGCCTCAGCCAGCCATCTGTTACTCAGCTTTGGCAGGGTATCATATTTACGCACCGGCTTTGAGGTGACCGGGAAGTACCGAACACCTATATGCACACCGGCCATATTAATGCCAAGGTTGGGTTTGCCGTAAGAGGCATTAGAGATATGCGTGGCGCCGGCACCCAGTTGCACATCCCAATGGCTGTTCACATGATACCGCAGGTCGGTCATGAAGTTCGTCATACCATTGATATGCGTGCCTATGGCTACGTTTATGGTGTCTGCCGGCGCTGTGCGACTGAAAGTTTTGCTCACATAGCCCAGTCCTTCGCCCAGCCTCATGGTCCATTCCCATTTATTGCGGCTGATGATGGGAAATGTAATATTGGGGTACATGCCATAGCACCGGCCATACACTGCGTCCATGCCGTAATTGATGTATACAACGGCAAAGCCTATAGTGGGGTAATGTGTCCGCTGTTCCCATTGTTTACGGCCATAAGTATGGAGCATGAGGTTGATGTCGGTGCCTGAGGAAAATGCGGGGATAGGCAGTGTGAATTTTGGTTCGTGCCTGAATACTTTGCCACCTGTTTCATTGGCCTCAATGCCAAATCCTGCAAACGGTGATTGCTGCTGGGCATAACATAAAACGGGGGTAACTACTGCAAGCAGTAATACCCTCAATAAATTACAAATACCAAACTTTACAATACCCGGCATAAAACAATAAGCAAATATAATGGAAAGCCAAAACTGATTGTGTTTATGGCTGCAATTGTCGTTTTATGTACATTTGCGCCGTGCGCCGCATTACTGCTATACTTTTAAGGTCATTCCTGCAAGGGCTTTTATTGCTTAGTCCCATAGCTATTACGGTATATGTATTGTATTCTGTTTTCACCGGCGTAGATAATCTTGTACCGGTCGTTCCCCGCGGTGTAGGTTTTTTGCTCATTATAGTGGTGGTAACAATAGTAGGTTATCTCGGCACACGCTTTTTTGTAGGCAAGTGGCTCTTCGATTCCTTCTCCTACCTGATGGAGCATACGCCCGGCGTAAAATATATATACTCCTCTGTTCGTGATCTGATCAAATCATTTGTAGGGGATAAAAAGCGGTTCAACAAGCCGGTATGGGTTTGCGTGAATGTGAATCCCGAGATTTGGCGTATAGGCTTTATGACCCAGCGGGATATGGGCCACTTTGGCCATATAGGCAAGGTGGCTGTATATATGCCACATGCTTATGCTATATCAGGCTGGGTAATTGTCACCGATTCCAAAAATGTAAAACCTGTAAAAGAAATGACCGCAGGCGAGGCAATGAAATTTGCTGTAAGCGGCGGCATAACCACTGTAGAAGACGAAGAGAACCATGAAAAGACAGATTAATTTTAGTGCCGGCCCTGCGGAGATGCCGGCCGAAGTGCTGCATGAAGCCTCAAAGGCCGTGAAGAAGTTTGGAAGCACAGGATCATCTATCCTGGAGTTGTCCCACCGCAGCAAAGAATTTATGGACATTGTGGAGGAGAGCAAGACACTCGTGAAGCAGCTCTGTGGCATTGGCAGCGACTATGATGTGCTGTGGATGCAGGGCGGTGGCCGCTTACAGTTTTGTATGATCCCCATGAATTTCCTTGATGCCAAGGGCGCCGCAGGATACCTCGATACCGGGCATTGGGCAGATGAAGCGCAGCAGTATGCTGCAAATTACGGCAAGGCTGATGTGCTGGCTTCATCAAAAAAAGCAAACTACAACCACTTGCCTGAATGGCCTAAGAAAGTACCTGCATCGTTGTCTTACCTGCACATTACTACCAATAATACCATATATGGTACGCAATGGCAAACCATTGGTGAATCAGGTGCGCCGCTTGTGGCAGATATGAGCAGCGATATTTTTAGCGGCAAAAGAGATTATACCAGGTATGCCATGTTCTATGCTGCGGCACAAAAGAACCTCGGCGCTGCGGGCAATACATTAGCTGTTATCCGGAAAGACTTCCTGGCCCGTGCCAAAAACGAACTGCCGCCTATGCTCAGCTACAAGGCAAACGTGAAAGAGAACTCTATTCTCAATACCGCCAATGTGTTTGGCGTATATGTGTCCCTGCTCACGCTCAGGTGGATAAAAGAAAAAGGAATTGCCACTATTGAGAAGGAAAATAAAGCAAAAGCAAAGTTGCTTTATGATGCATTGGACAGCAGCAAGGTGTTTACACCTCATGTAAAGGAAAAGACGCACCGAAGCCGGATGAATGTATGCTTTACCACAGCAAACGCAAAGCAGGAAAAGGCATTCCTCGAGTTTTGCGATGCAAGAGACATTACCGGCATCAAAGGCCACAGGCTGGCAGGCGGGTTCAGGGCTTCTTTATACAATGCTATAGAGCTTTCTTCTGTTGAGCGCCTGGTTGCGGTAATGAAGGAGTTTGAGGCACAAGCGGTTTGATAAACTTTTATATATTAGTGTGGATAGGGTCTGGGGCTATTGATCAATACAAAGAATATAATACAAGCACATGGCAAAAATAACCCCGTTCAAAGGCCTCAGGCCCACAAAAGAATTAGCAAGCGCTGTAGCTACTTTACCATACGATGTAGTGAGTGTGGCCGAAGCGCGCGAATTCAAAAAAGACCCGTACAACTTTTACCACGTTACCCGCTCAGAGATAGACCTGCCGGAGAATGTGGATGTACACAGCATACAGGTATACGAGAAGGCAAAAGAGAACCTCGATGCAATGGTGCAGGATGGCACATTGATACAGGACAGTGAACCCTGTTATTATATCTATGAGCTGGTAATGGATGGCCGCTCACAAACTGGCCTTATCTGCGGTTCATCAATAGATGATTACAATAACGGCATCATCAAAAAGCATGAATTTACCCGCCCTGAGAAGGAACTCGACCGCATCAACCACATATCCATAACAGGTGCGCAAACAGGGGTCGTATTCCTTGCCTACAACGATTGCGAAAGTGTGGAGCGTGTGATCGCAGAATGGAAGCAGGAGCACCAGCCAGAATATGATTTTACTGCCACCGACGGCATCAGGCATATACTTTGGGTCATCAACGACTATGCCAAGGTGGCCAATATCACCCGTTATTTCTCGCAGGACGTGCCCTGCACATATATCGCCGACGGGCATCACCGGGCGGCATCTGCAGCCAAGGTATGCGCTGAGCGACGGGAGAATGGCTATTCGGTAAGCGGGGAGGAATCGCTGAATTATTTCATTACCTGCATATTCCCGGCCAGCCAACTGAAGATCATGGATTATAACCGGGTAGCCAAAGACCTCAATGGTATGGTGCCAGGTGAGTTTGTGCAGGCGCTGGAAAAGGATTTTGTCGTTACCCGCACAGGCACTGAAGTAGTAAAGCCGGCACAGCCGCATGAGTTTGGCATGTTCCTTGTCGACGCCTGGTACAAGCTGGTAGCCCGTCCGGGTACCTTTACTGAAGACCCGATAGGCATACTTGATGTTACTATCCTGCAGGACAATGTGCTCGATAAATTGCTGAACATTAAAGACCCCCGTGTAGACAAACGCATAGATTTTGTGGGTGGCATCCGTGGTATGGCAGCCCTCGAAAAGAAAGTGAGCAGCAAAGAAGCCGACGTAGCATTTTCTTTGTATCCTGTTAGCATCAAACAATTATTTGACATAGCAGACAGCGGCAATGTAATGCCCCCCAAAAGCACCTGGTTCGAACCAAAGCTGCGGGATGGCCTGGTAGTGTACATGATATAACAAACTTAGCTACCCTAATAAAACCTCCACGCCATGGAATACAGAAGAATGGGAAAAACAGGATTACAGCTCAGTGTACTTTCTTATGGTTCCTGGGTTACCTTCTCCAAACAGGTGGATGATAGTGCATCTGACAAGCTTATGGGCCTCGCCTATGATAGCGGTATCAACTTCTTTGATAATGCAGAAGCGTATGAGGGCGGCAAATCAGAAGAGCTGATGGGCCGTGTACTCAGCCGCAAGAACTGGGACCGCACTTCTTATTGTATCTCCAGCAAAGTATTCTTTGGCCTTTATGGCAAGGACAACAAGCCGAACCAGCACGGCCTTAGCCGCAAGCACATCACCGAAGCTTGCCATGCCGCGCTCCGCCGTTTGCAGACGGAATATCTCGATCTCTTTTATTGCCACCGCCATGATCCCGAAACCCCGATTGAAGAGGTAGTAGTGACCATGAACATATTGCCGCAGCAGGGTAAAATACTCTACTGGGGTACCAGCGAATGGGATGCTGAATACATACTGGAAGCACATAAAGTAGCTAAGGAGTTGGGTCTCATAGGCCCCGCTATGGAGCAACCACAATACAACCTCTTTGAGCGGGCCAAGGTAGAAAAAGATTACCTGCCCATTTTCAACACTATAGGCATGGGTACTACCATCTGGAGCCCGCTGGCATCTGGCTTGCTCACCGGCAAGTATAATAACGGCATACCCGAAGGTTCTCGCATGGCGTTGGAGAATTATAGCTGGCTCAAAGACCGGATGATGCAGGAAGATAAGATCGAAAAAGTAAAGAAGCTGGAGAAGGTAGCCAATGAACTGAATACGTCGCTGGCAACCTTATCCATAGCCTGGTGCATCAACAATCAGCGGGTTACCACCGCTATACTCGGAGCCACCAAGGAGCAACAGCTCACCGAAAACTTAAAGGCGCTTGACGTGTATCTGCATCTTACTCCTGCAGTATTAAAGGAGATAGATGATATTATGTGTACTAAACCATAATAAACCTGTATTGATTTGATTCATTTTAAATGCCCAAGGCTTCAGCCGTTCCCAACGAATCGCATTGTGATAAATAGTTAAGTATCAACTGACAATTCTATTACACTTCATCCCGTACCTTTGTAACCTTGCCGGCAATAAAAACACATATACAAAAGCAGCCCGATGCACTACAACGCTTTATAGGCGAAGAGGCAAATAAGGTGTCGCTGCAACGTACCGCCATCAGCAACTTCATTGAGGCGGAGTGGTTGGATGTGAGCCTGCCCGACGACAACCTGCCCGAGGATACCGGTATGCTGTACCTGTTCCCTATTGATGATGGCAAATTCTGCCTGCAATTGTTTTACATACAGTATGTGCAATCTTCTGCAATCAATGCAAGCGTTTTTTCATTGCGCTTTTTGCCCGGTTTTTTTGATCAGTATCCCGCCGAGACGCTCATGGGCAACCGCCCTTTTCGTTTCGACCAAACCACTGAGCAGCAATTTTCCGTTTGTCACCAGGCGCGCCTGCTTATACAGCAGCTATTGGATATAGAAAGCACTACACCATTGGTAAGATCGTTGCAGCAGAGCGAAGCCGCCATGCGGTTGTTATCCCGTGCGTTGCAATGTATCACCATCCCCGTAGCTGCCTGCCATGTGCCTGCCTGCCGTTTCCTCGCTTATGATAGCGAGCGCGAGAAGATACAGGAAGCCCGCCTCATCATAGAAAGGAACATAGACCAGCCGCAAACCATTCGGGAGCTATCAAAAAAGGTGGCGATGAATGAGTGTTACCTCAAAAAAGGATTTAAGGCTTTGGTAGGTAAGACCATACATGAATACCAGCAAGAGCTTCGTATTGCGAAAGCCAAGGAATTGCTGAACCAGCAGGGTCGCTCAGTAACTGATGTGGCCAATATACTGGGCTACAGCAGCATCTCTCACTTTAGTACAGCCTTTAAAAGGGTCACCGGTATGAAGCCCTGCGAACTGCTCGCCTGATCTCTTGCTCCCGGCAACTAATGTATTATGCCAATTAGGTACCTATTCCGTGTGTAAATTTCAGGTATGATTTGGGCTAGTCAAGGCCGCCCCATAGGCACATAAACGGGCGAAATTTGCCTATGTGTACTCAAAACTTATGAGTGCAGACCAATTAGTCTATGTGTCCTATGTGCCTATTGTGTTGGAAAATCTCGCACATGATTTCGGTGTCTTCGGTATTACATCACAACCGGCAAGTTTATCAGCTACTTATTACACGCTTTGTTAAGTTTTTAGCATAATTTTAATACGTCATTATATTTGGCTTAGTTTTTGCGTTATTTCGATTGATACAAAACGCATACAACATTGTTATGAAAAGGGGTTATAAAAAATACATTTTATTGATCTGTGCCGCCGGGTTCTTCAGCGCGGCACAGGCGCAGAATGGGCATTCCCCGATAGAAGACATGGCCAATGCCATAAAAAATGATCACATAGCCGAGATCAGCATGTATTTTGATAATGTGGTGCCGGTTACCATCAACAATACGCCAAACATTTATAGCCGCAACCAGGCAGAAGCTGTACTGGAAGACTTTTTTGAAAAGAACAAGCCTAAAGATTTTGCCGTATCAGACAACGGCTCACCCACCAGCACTTCCAAATTCATGATCGGTACCTTCGATACCCCTTCCGGCAAGTACAATGTGTACATATTGATGAAGCAAAAGGATGGCAACTTCGTCATCCAGGAGATCCGCCTGACCAGGCAGTAAGTAGTACCTTTTATAGGAAATACATCATTGAGCCATTGGGCAACTTATTTGAGTCCTGATACTATCTTCCCTTTAGGGTATTTCACCGTATACCCAAAGCTAAGCTTCTTTGTCTCGTTCGGTGCTACGCCTATTGTCCAGTTCATGATGCCTGTCTTTTCATCAAACTCCGCGCCTGCCGTTTCGCGGTCTTCAATGGTGATGTCGGTATTGGTACTCACAGGTTGCTGGTCCTGCACCACCAGGGTGATATTCTCTTTACGTGTGTTGCGTATGCTGATGGTGTAGGCAAATGCCTCGCGCACATTAGTGCCTATGGTCTTGGTGCTGCGCAGCTTGGTATCCTGGTCGCGTTTTACCACTATCTTCTTGTCCCTGCCCAGCGATAGTGTCATGGTGTCTTTGATGTTGCGCACATCTATATATCCCTGTCCCACATAAGTACCTTCATAAAAGATGTTCGACTGTCCGGGCAGCAGGTTCAGGTCTTCCCAGTTGGTTACCTGCGCCTGCAGGAAGGCATCCTTATCCAGCTTCGGCACCACATAGTAGCGGTAGCTGGCGGGCAGCTCATATTTCTTTATGGCTACCAGGTGCTGCTGCCCATCTGTTGGTATAGTATATGGCAGGTCTATATCAAAATTCGTATTGATGCCCGCATTATCTACAGTTACATAATTGTCAATTGATGTATTTCCTCTCTGTTGTTGGTAAACGCCCGCGCTGGTCACCGGGTCGCTGACTTCCATTGATGGCATTGCTGCCAGGTCCTGCTGCACTAAGGCTTTTTTGTAAGCCATTACAGTTACGGGAGGTGTGTAAAATGCCAGGTACCACGGGTTCATAACCGGCGCCTGTGCACCTTCGTTAGGGTTGCCCGTAGATAGGCTCAGGCGCACATTGTTCCAGCTTACTCCGCTGCTCTGGTGTATATTGGCTTTGTAGAACAGCTTTATGGGGCTGTGGGCATCATCGGCTACTATGTCGTACGTGGGACTCCAGCCTGCGCCCGGCACTACATAGTCTACGCTCACAGTGGCCGTGGTGGCTTCTTTCGCGTAAAACTTCACTACCAACTGCCCGCCCGGCTGGTAGTCTTTTTTCTTTTCTTCATTGAGTTGGCTGTTCAGTTTGGCCAGGTAATCATCGGTTTTTGCCAGTTGTTTATCAAGCTTGTCTTTCTGGTTCAGATAGCCTTCCATTTTTGCATTGATCAGGTCCAGCATCTTGGTCAGTTCTGCCACCGACAGGCCATTGGCATTGCCGCTTACCTTCCTGTTTTCCTTCAGTATGGCCATCTCTTCGGTGATCACGGCTATCTTATTGCTCAGTTCCTCTACATGGTCGCCCACCAGGTCTATGCTGTCTTTCAGCTCTTTGGCGCGTGGCGAAAATACCTCGGTCGCGAGGTAATTATTCTGAAACGTGGCCGACTCCACCACCACACCATTAGTAGCGCCAAGGTTCAGGCTTTGGCTGTTCACATTGCCTGCCACATTACTGAAGATCACTTCATTCTCGCCCTTGCTTAGCGACACCGTTGCGGTGCTGGTCAGTTCAGCCCCGCTCAGGAATACGGTTGCCTGTTCTATATTCAGCTTTTGCTTTGTTTGGGCATGTGCGTTTGTGGCTATCAATACCATTACGCAGGCGGCGGGTAACAAGCGTGTGTAGCGCATAAAATGTAGTTTATACCTTTAAGAGCCGGAAAAGTAGGATTTCCATAACGCACTATAGCATCCTTAACAATACTTTACATTTGTCGCTTATTGATGTGTATTTATGGAATCGCTCATTTCCGGTGTCTTATCAGCATAACAGAAGTAAACAGTAAATTTGCCCCACAAAAGACACCAATGAGCTACGAAACCAACGAAAGGAAAAGGTCGAGAATGCAATTTCGCATCATTATGGATATAGGAATGGGTATTTTCTATGCCATTATCGGCTCTTTTATCTTGTATTTCAAGTCGTTTGCCAATGTAGCCATCCCCCCTATATTCGCTTATATCATCGGTGGTATGATGGCCATCGGGGGCCTGTTCAGGTTATACAGGGGCATTAAGGCGCTTTTACCCGGAGATCCGGCAAATGACTGATCTTCTTTAGCTAAACCCACTGCCACTATATTTGCACCCTGTTAAATTATTGTTACAACAGATATAAACGACAGCCATTCTTTAAATTAATGAGTAAAATTGCGCTTTCTATGTCGCGGATCAGCTTGCTTTTTGGGGGTATTATACTCAGTGCCATCATCGCATCTTGCGGAGATGATGCACCAAAACATCCCGATACGCTCGGTAAGGGAGCTGTAGACATCTCTGTTGATGAGAGTTTTCAGCCGGTAATAGAAGAGCAGATAAAGGTCTTTGACAGCATATATCCCGATGCTAAAATAACGGTACACTACAAGCCCGAAGCGGAATGTTTTAAAGACTACTTTAACCACACTGCACACCTTATACTCGTAACAAGGCAGCTCACTAAGCAGGAGCAGGACCTTTGCGACCAGGAAAAAATATTCCCTTCTTCAGAAGCCCTGGCCAGCGATGGTATTGCGGTCATTGTCAACAACGCATCCCGGGATACCCTACTGGATATGGACGCACTCACAGGCATCCTTACCGGTATGTACAAGAAAAAATATACCGCAGTATTTGATGACCAGGGTTCCAGCACACTCAGGTTTGTAACAGACTCTATACTTAAAGGCACAAAGCTGGCAAGCAATGTATTTGCCGCCAAGAGCAATAAAGATGTGATCGACTACGTTGCTAAGAACCCCGATGCTATAGGCTTTGTAGGAATGAGCTATGTATATGCCAATGAGGATACCTCAGGAGCGGGTACCTTTATCAATAGTGTGAAAGTGGTGGCCATGCAGAACCCAAAAGCGAAGAAGCTGGAATTTAACAAACCATACCAGGCCTATGTGGCGCTGCGGTCTTACCCGCTTACCCGCAAGCTTTATTATATCAATGCGGAGAGTTACCACGGCCTTGGCACGGGCTTTGCTAATTTCTTAGGTAGCCACAACGGGCAATTGCTGTTCTTGCACGAACACTTTTTTCCGCTTAAAGAACAGATAATAATAAGGGAAGCAGATATAAAGCAATAATTTTTAAACAATAAATAGCAGGAGTAACAACATGAAAAGAATAATGATCATTGTATTGGCTATATGCTTTACGATCAGCGCGAATGCGCAGGATGGCACAGTGGATAACGGTATTAAAATGTACAATTACGAAAGGTATCAGTCTGCCCTGCGTGTCCTTACGCCGTTAGCGGCCGATGCACGCGCCAATTACTACCTTGGCCTCACCTACCTGGCTACAGGCAACACAGCCATGGCAAGTACCACTTTCCTGAAATTCCCCGAAGATCCTGCCAATATCTCCGGTACTGCACGCGTGGCATTTGTCAATAAAGACATAGCCAAAGGCATGCAGATATGCAAAGACCTCGCGGCAAAATCAAGAAAGAAAGATTGGGTATCCGAAAGGTATGCTGCCGATGCCATTACTTATACCGATGGTGGCGACAATCAGCATTCCATCACCTGGTACAAGGATGCGCTTACAAAAACTGACGATGCCGAAGTACACATTGCCCTTGCCGATGCCAACAGGAAGATACCCGGTGGCGGTGGCGAAGCCATGAATAACTATGAGCACGTAACTGAAAAAGATGTGAAAAATTCACTCGCATTTTCGCGCATAGGCGATCTGTGGTACGAAGCCCGCAATTACCCAAGCGCATTGGATAACTACGCTAAAGCCAAAGCGGCAGACAGCACCAACCCACTGCCATACAAGGCGCTCGCAAAAGCATACCGGGTATCCGGCTCTTACCAGAAGGCATTGGAAAATATGAAGGTTTACCTGAGATTGTCTGATAACACCCTGTCTGATAAGATAGAGTATGCAGAGAACCTCTATCAGGCGCAAAGCTATTGCGATGCGGTAAATTATGTGAACACCCTGATGGGTACTCCTGAGCTTAATAAAGATCAAAAAGTAGAACTTACCGGCATACTCGGATATTCGCAGGCTGAGTGCGGTGATTCGGTAAAAGCACTTAACACGCTCCATACATATTTCCAGATACAGGATGCTAAAAGGATAAAACCCGGTGATTATTTACAACTCGGCAAGCTCTACCTCAAATTAGGTCAGCTCGATTCTGCAGGGGTATATTATAACAAAGGCATCGCCGGCGATACTGCACAAAACAAAACAGACATTTACCGCACTATTGCAGAGGCATTTAAAACCAAGAAGGATTACTGCAAATCAGCAGACTGGTATGATAACCTCGTGAAAACAAATAATCCCGCAGTTCAGCCCGGCGACTATGCATGGCGTGGTATCATGTATTACTACTGCGGCACTTATAGCAAAGCACTGGACGCAGCCAAAGATTTTGCTGCCAAATACCCGGCACAGCCTTCTGCCCCTTACTGGGAAGGCCGCTTTGCCGCAGCAATAGATTCTGATGCTACCACCGGCGGCGCCGCTCCTTTCTTCAACACATGGCTGGGCATTGTAGGGCCAAACTATGATAAAAAAAGCGAACTGAAGTCGGCATACGAATACATGATGTATTACTACTACAATCAGAAGGATAAGGACAACGAAAAGAAATATAAAGACCTCATCCTCTCTATCGACCCGGCCAACAAATCGGTACAGCAGATAGATGATGCTGAGAAGGCCGAAAAGGCAGGTGGCGCTAAGAAAGCAGCCGCCCCGGCAAAGGGGAAAAAATAAATACTGAAAGCTGCCTTGAAAAAGGCAGCTTTTTTTATGCAATACACACACTTTAAAACTTAACGATCATGCAAGACCAATTGGAACAACTGAAATACCCGATAGGCAAATTTGTAAGGCCTGAAGCAACCTCTCCCGAACAGAGAAAAGAGCAGATCGCTATCATAAAGGCCCTCCCCTCATGGATGGATGCCTGCATCGAGAACCTTGATGCCGCACAACTGGAAGTGCCTTACCGCGAGGGCGGCTGGACAATAAAACAAGTGGTACACCATGTGGCCGATAGCCATGCCAATGCCTATATCCGCGTGAAACTGGCCCTTACCGAAGACAACCCTACCATAAAGCCGTACAAGGAAGCCGAATGGGCGAAGCTGCCTGATGTGGATGCAATTCCCGTGAATGTATCAGTGACGATGCTACATGCCATGCACCGCCGCCTGGTAGCCTTGCTCGAAAGTATGGACGATGCTGCATGGCAGCGTACCTATTTCCATCCTGAGCAGCAGCGCAATGTACCCCTTTGGGAGGTTGTAGCGATGTATGCATGGCACAGCAAGCACCATACCGCGCACATCATGCAATTGCGCCGGCGCATGAACTGGCCTGTATAGGCCCCCTGCGAATGGCTGTTTCGCGTTATATTTTTCCATACAAGTTGTTTTTTTGAAAATTCCTTTACCTTTAAATACCAAAACGACCACATATGCAATCCGCTACCCCTTATATACTCTATATACACAGCATACTTCGTTACTTCATACTGTTGGCTGCTGTGCTGGTGGTAGTGCAGAGCCTTATGGGCATGATGGGAAAGAAAAAGTTTATGCCCGGCAACAGGAAGGCCGCACTGGTATTGCTTATCTTTTGCGACCTGCAATTGCTCTTTGGCCTGGCTCTGTATTCGATGAACGGCTGGATGGGCAGGCTCTCCGCGCCAGGGGGCATGAAAGACACAAATACGCGTTTTTATGGTATGGAGCACAGTGTGAGCATGATCATTGCCATCATACTTATTCACGTCGGCTACTCTATCACTAAGAAAAATATGGATGACGACCGCAAGTTCAAGCGCCTGTTTTGGTGTTCTTTCATAGCGCTGGTAATATTCATGGCCATGATACCATGGGCAGGCAAGCAGGTGGTAGGCAGGCCCAATATCCCCTCGTTGTCCGCCTGATCCCCATCGATAATCATGCTCCGCAAGCTACTACAGCCATTCTATACAGCTTATGTCATCATTACCTTCACGGTAAGCATACTTGCTGCATTCCCGTTTTTTGTACTGCTCAGCTTTGGCGATAACCCTACTGCCCGCAAGGCTATCTACACCATCATCAAGGTATGGGCTGAGGGCTGGATGTTCTGCATCGGCATGCCGGTTACCCGCATTGGGCCACGCCCGACCGCAGGCAGGTATGTGGTGGTAGCCAATCATATCTCCTATATGGATACGCTGGTTATCTTCCCGGCCATACCCGGCTACTTCAGGGCACTGGGCAAAAAAGAAATATCGCGTATCCCCATTGTCGGCTTCATCTACAAGCAGATCGTTATTATGGTCGACAGGGGCAGCCTCCACAGCCGTGCCCGCAGCATGCACCTCATGTGGCGCGTATTGCACCGCGAAGGAAATATTATTGTATTTCCCGAGGGTACATTTAATGAGACCCCCGATAAAATACTACTCCCATTCTACGACGGTGCATTCAGGCTGGCAATAAATACACAAACTGCCATTTTCCCCATGATACTGCCCGATACTGTTGATCGCTGGAACTTTACCGCCTGGTGGAAATTATGGCCAGGCCGGAACAGGGTAGTCTATCTTCCACCCGTACCCGTTGCCGATATGACAATGGACAACCTTCCTGCCCTAAAGCAGCAGGTATTTGACGTCATGGCCGCCGAATTGAGGAAGTATGACTATTATAAAGACCGATAATTCGTCTTTATAGCCCCATAAAGCAACATTTTTTCAGGAAACACCCTAAAAATTAGGATTTAATTATAAAAAATTCGCCGAAAGTCATATTTTTATCCCTTGACAATTCATTTTATCAATTGTTAACCCAGATTAAAAGGCATATATGCAAAAAGGAATTTTTAAAATTACTTCAAAACTGGTAGCTATGCTACTCGTCGCGATCAGTTTCAATTCTTACGCCCAGGACATAGTGAAAGTAAGGAACCAGAATTACACTTCTTATTTCTCAAAGACGCAGCATATACCTGTATTGGTGGTTTATTCGTTGACTCCTGACCTGTTCAACTGTATCAAAATGAAAGGCGAAGCAGGTATTAAGCTGTCCCAGGATCCCCAGTTGCCCGATGCTACTACGTTGACTGACGACTACAATAACTCTCTTTTTGACAACGCGCAAATGATGTCGCCTGATGAGAATACCTGCGACCGTGATGCCTATACCGAAAGCTACTACTTCACCAATGTAATGCCAATGCCTAAAGACCTCTACAAGGCCCTTTGGGAAAAACTGCATGACAAGGAAATACTGAAGACCAAGAAATTCAAGAAGGTAAAAGTGTTTGCAGGCACTGTAGGTCGCAACTGGGTCATCGGCCGCGACAACAACGTGATAGTACCGGAATGGTGCTGGAAGGTGATCTACATACCTAGCACCGACGAATACCTGTGCTATGAGTTTCACAACATTGAGCCATACATGGCCGGCGACAAGCTCGCTAACCACAAAGTTGACCTCAATACCATCGAATCATTGGCCGGTGTGCATTTCGTAAATGGCGTTATTTCTGCCCCATACGTTACCGCTACTCCCAACAACTAAGAACGATATTTTTATAGAGAATGTGCAAATGCTGAAAAGTGTTTGCACATTTTTTTTGCCACAAAGTATCCCGGTTTGCCATCCAGGATAGGAAGGATTTTTTGCGATCAGTATGGTATGTATTTTGTCATCCTGACGCAGGAAGGATCTACACGCATGGGAATATTCGCAAAGTCAATACCACAGGTGTGCAACAATCCGTGACGAGGCATTGCACACATACACACCATAAACAAATAATATCTCCCTCCTTGCCCCTCCATTTTCACCCATTTAACGACTTGTTAAAGCCCAAAGTGAAAATCACCCTCAAACCCGCGCTGCGAGCGCAAACTTTTTTCTATGACAGACGTATTTGCATCTATGACAGCGCGGAAAGCGCGCTGTCATAGATATTCGTTTTGTCCGTTTGCAATTCCCTTTTCACCTTTGTGGCATCAAAACACTAAATAGGGCAATAAGCGCCTTAGCAATTAAACCTCTATCCTATGACAGACAAGATACAGCAAGCCCGGCACCTCTACATGGCAATGGGTAAAACACAGAAAGAAATAGCTGAAACAGTGGGCGTAAGCGAGCGCACCATATACAACTGGATCAGGAGCTACGCCTGGGATAAGCTGCGCAAAGCTTCTATGGAAGCGCCTGCCATGGTGGTCGAAAACCTCTGCTCGCAATTAGTAGAGCTACAGAACGCAATCGCCTCCCGTGAGCCGGGAAAGCGCTACCCAACCCCGCAGGAAGCGGAAATAACCCGCAGTCTTGTTTGTAGTATAGAGCGCATGAAGAAATACCCATCCCTTGCACAGAACATGCAGATGATGGAAACATTCCGCACATTTGTGCAGCCCCAAAACAAAGACCTCGCCCGACAGATCGGTAATTACTCCGAGAACTACTTTGATGCCCGTGTACGCAATGGCTATGCCGCCTATAATATGGAGTATGGCATGGAGCAGGTATCTCCCATCACTCCTTCCTACGACGAAGGCCCCGATGATACCGAAACCGGAAACCCCGCACTTATTCCTGCAATTTTGCCTCAAAACACCCCCGAAACCCTTGCCAATAAAGCAGCATAGCCGTTTCCGGTACCCTGCAAAAACCGGAAAGAACCGGAAAATGTCTGAAAAGAATGGGAATAGTACATCGTTATTGTCTTACCATAAATAATCGACTATATCCCCATCACTATTTCCCTTACCTTTGCACACTTTAAATTTTAACTTCAAATGGCATTACAGGCAGGTATAGTGGGCTTACCCAACGTAGGAAAATCAACATTATTTAATGCGGTGAGCAACAGCGCCAAAGCGCAGGCCTCCAACTACCGGTTCTGTACCATTGAGCCAAATGTGGGCCAGGTGGATGTACCTGATGAGCGCCTGGCCAAGTTGGCCGAACTGGTGCAGCCGCAGCGCATACTCCCTACTACCATAGAATTTGTGGATATCGCCGGCCTCGTAAAGGGTGCCAGCAAGGGCGAAGGCCTGGGCAATAAGTTCCTTGCCAACATACGCGAGGTGGATGCCATAGTGCATGTGATCCGCTGCTTTGAGGATGAGAACATTCTGCGCGATGAAGGCCCCATCAACCCCATTGCCGATAAAGACATTATAGATACCGAGCTGCAACTGAAGGATTTGGACAGCGTGGAGAAAAAGATACAGCGCGTAGAGAAGCTGATGAAGACCGGCGATGCCAAGGTGAAGAACTCAATGGTGGTATTGCAACAATGCCTCAAGCACCTCAGCGATGGTAAGAACATCCGCGCCCTCAAGCTCGAAGGCGAAGACCGCGAGGCTATTGCCGACATATTCCTGCTTACAGACAAGCCCGTACTATATGTAGCCAATGTAGACGAAGCTGCCCTGCTCACCGGCAACAAATACTCTGATGCGCTGGTAAAGGCCGCAACAGAAGAAGGCGCACAGGTGATCGTGATGAACAACTCTATTGAAGCGCAGATCACTGAGCTGGAAGCACAGGAAGATAAAGAGCTGTTCTTTGCAGAATACGGCCTTACCGAGCCGGGCCTCAACCGCCTCATCCGTAGTGCCTACAAACTGCTCGACCTGGCTACCTACTTCACCGCAGGTGTGCAGGAAGTGCGTGCCTGGACCATCCACAAAGGCTGGAAAGCCCCGCAGGCAGCCAGCGTCATCCATACCGATTTTGAGAAAGGGTTCATTAAGGCTGAGGTGATCTCTTACAATGATTACATACAATTCAAAAGCGAAGCAGCCTGCCGCGAGAACGGTAAGCTGCGCATAGAAGGCAAAGAATACATTGTACACGATGGCGACGTGATGCACTTCAGGTTCAATGTGTAAGCAATATAATTAGCAGAAATAATAGTTACTCGAAAATTAATGAAAACAAAGCCCACGGTTTCAACCGTGGGTAGATGTTTATATATCTTCCTGCAACCGTTTTAACGGTTTGCCATACTCGCTGCAACCAACCACCGGCAATGAAAAACGCAATCAGGATAGCGCTCATCACCATCGCAATAGCGATACCCGCCTTCTTCGGTATAAAACGATTAAACACCAATACAGCCGCACAACCTGCCGCTGCCCCGGTGATCAACCCCGCCACTGCTGCCTACAACGATCACGCTATAGATACTGCCGTTTCTCTTTTAAGATCCGGCTACCTCGTACTGCGCACCGGCATTGGCGCAGACAGCTACATTCTCTCGCAAATGAACCTCACAGACAAAACCTACTCGCATTGCGGCATTGTGATGATAGAGGACGGCCAGGCCTATGTCTATCACTGCATTGGCGGTGAGGATAATCCGGATGAACGTCTGCGCAGAGACCCGGCACGATTTTTTTTCTCCCCCCGGCACAACCTCGGACTGGCAGTGGTCAGCTATGAGCTGGATACAGCAAGTGTGAGCGAACTGAGAAAAGTGGTGACAGCTTATTATCAGCAACGCCCCAGGTTCGATATGCAGTTCGACCTCGCTACAGATGATAAGCTATACTGCGCCGAATTTGTATATAAAGCGATGAACAAAACCATGAAAGATACTGGGTACATAACCCCTACGATCATATATGGACATAAGTACGTAGGTGTAGATAACCTGTTCATCAACCCGCACGCACATATCATTTGGAAAACTAAGTTTAAATAATACCTTTGCCGCTCAAATAAGAATCACATGAAAAAAATAATGCTTTCCTTGTCTGGCTTGTTGCTTGCTGCGCTGTTCCTTGTAAGCTGTAAGACCGGCCCTAAGGACGTGGCTAAAACCTGGCTCACAGATTTTTACCACATGGATTATGATGCGGCAAAGAAATTATCTACTGAAGATACCAAAAAGCTGCTCAGCCAGTTCCAGGAACTCAGCACCATGATCAATGACTCCAGCAAAAAGGAGCTCGCCAAGATCGTTGTGACCATCAAAGACGCTAAAATAAAAGATACCACTGCCACTGTTACCTACACCACGTCTGATGTGCCCGATAAGGAACAGGCCATCACTATGGTGAGGCAAAACGATAAATGGTTGGTACAATTCACCAAGAACGATACTATGGGTGGCGATGATCCAAATAGTGGTGGTACAGCTCCTGATCAGCCTGATAGCACAGCCCCTCCTACGGCCCCTGCTGTGGGTAGCACAGATACCAGCGCCGCAAAGCAATAAACGACATTTCAAACCGGGTGAAGGGGTTTTCTTAAGCAGGAAGCCCCTTTCGCTTTGGGGTTTGTACCGTTTATTTATCTTTATGCTGATATGGCATTGAATTACGTCTGGATAGCTTTTTTTATCATTGGCTTTGTGGTGGCAGTCATCAAGGCTTTTGCTTTCGGGCAAACAGGCCTGCTGTCTGAGATGCTCAATGCCCTTTTTGATGCTGCCAAAAATGGCTTTGAGATATCCATCGGCCTTACCGGCGTGATGACGTTGTGGCTCGGCATCATGAAGATAGGGGAGAAGGCAGGTGTTATTCGGGTACTATCCAAAGCAGTATCGCCGCTCTTTCGCATCCTGCTCAAGGACGTGCCCAAGGATCACGCAGCCAATGGCAGCGTCACTATGAATCTCTCTGCTACCATGCTCGGGCTCGACAATGCTGCTACCCCGCTTGGCCTCAAGGCAATGGGCGAGCTACAGGAGCTGAATCCTGTAAAAGATACCGCCAGTGATGCTCAGATCATGTTCCTGGTGCTCAATACCGCCGGGCTTACGCTCGTGCCCACATCGGTAATAGCCATCAGGCAAACGATAGCTATGGAGCAGCATGTGGCCAACTTCAATGCTGCCGATATATTTTTGCCTACGCTCATCTCCACCTTCATTGCCTTCATTTCGGGTATGATCATTGTGTCTGTGGTGCAGCGCATCAACTTGCTCCGGCTTCCGGTTATCCTGTTTGTCTGTGGCTTCGGCGCTGTTATTGCGTTGCTACATTTTGCTTTATCTGGTATGCCTGCCGATAAGATGAATCAGGTCATAGGTGCTATTGGTAGCTTCGTCATTCTCTCTATCGTTATTCTGTTCATCACAGCAGGCATGATACGCAAGCAGAATGTGTACGACAACTTTATTGAAGGGGCAAAAGAAGGATTTAATGTGGCAGTGCGTATTATTCCGTACCTCGTGGCTATGCTGGCTGCCATAGGTGTATTCCGTGCTTCGGGCTGTATGGATTACCTCGTGAACGGCATTGGGCATGTAGTAGGTGCTATGGGCCTGCGTACCGATTTTGTACCCACACTGCCCATAGCGCTCATGAAGCCCCTCAGTGGTAGTGGTGCCCGTGGCCTGATGGTAGATGTGATGCGCCATTATGGTGTGGCTTCCTTCCAGGGCAAGCTGGCCGCTATTATACAGGGCTCTACCGAAACCACTTTCTATGTGCTGGCAGTGTACTTCGGCAGTGTACAGATCAAGAACACACGCCATGCTTTGGCCTGTGGCTTGCTTGCTGATTTCATTGGGTTGGTAGGCGCTATAATAGTAGGTTATATCTTCTTTGGCTAAATAAAAATGCCCTGTGCATGATACACAGGGCATGAATAATATTCAGAAATAGCTTAGAAACTTATAGGGATCTGTACACTTGTTTTATCCCAGTCCAGCATTAAGCCGGCATCGTTAGTAGAGATCGTGAATTCCTCGGTAACGTTACCATGATTGTGTACAGGCACTGTTACGTTAAGTACATCCTGGTCTTTCACTTTGTCATAAGCAAACGAGCCCCACTGTTGCAGCTTGCGGTTGAGGACAATGGTCCATTCGGTTTTGTATGGAACGGTAAAGAGGGTATAAGTGCCGGCATGTACCGCTTTGCCTGCAACCTTACAGTCTTTGTCAAATGTTATTTCGGTAGCCTCATCAGCTCCGGTGCGCCATACTTTGTTGTAAGGGGCAAGGCCGGTTTCGCTGAAAATTTCGCGGCCTTTTACGTATGGCCTGCCATAACTTATTTTCATATGATTGCCGGTTACCACTTCATGAGGGCTGGCCCTTTTTTTGTTGGGGTCCATAGTGTGCTGGGCAAAAATGCTGGTTGCGCTTACCAGAAGGATAAGTGTCGCTGCTAATAATTTCTTCATAGAATGATTTGTTTGTACGCAAGTTAGGGAAGTTTGCCCGAATATATATCCCGCTGTTTTTAGCTCCGTTTGAATCATAACAATTCCTTAGTAAAGTTGGCATGGATTTGTATGGGATAGCTCAAACAAACTAAAAACAATTTGATCATGAAGAGGAATTTACTAGCAGCGATAGTGGGAGCAGGGACAATGATGGGTACTGCTTCGTATGCGCAAACGACACTTTACGGCATAACGGATGCCAATACTATTTTCTCCATCAGCGATGTGAGTACACCGTCCTCAATTGCAGGGCCTTTTGCAGTTTCAGGTGTGGCTTCCGGCCAGTTTCTTGTGGGCCTTGATTCTCGTCCAAGCACTACTGCATTGTATGCATTAGGTTATGACTCACTAACTAACACAGCGCAATTATACACTATTGGACATAGCGGCAGTACCTATACTGCCAGCGCAGTAGGCTCTGCGGCTTCAGGTGTTACGCTCGGCTCGGCTCATTATGCGGGCTTTAACATTGTTTCTACTGTGGATAACCAGATGCGTATTGTGGGGAGAAATGGCAACAATTACATCATGAATGCTGATAATGGCGCTATTATGACTACCGGTACCAGTGGCCTGTCATACGGCCTTGGCGATGTACACGTTGGTTCCATGACATCACTGGCGGCCACCGCATATACCAATAGCTTTTATGGAGCAGACGCAACAACCGAAGTAGGGTATGATGCAGTGAGCAATGTATTGGTTTCATTTGATGCGGGTTCTTATAGCAACGGTTTTAACAATGCCTCAAATAACATTCATTCCATTGGTGTTACTACAGGTGCATTGCTTACTGCTACCGGTGGCGTAGGTATGGATACATGGTACGATACCGCTACCCATACCAACAGTGTGTATCTGGCAGCAAGCACTTTGCTTTCAGGCAGTCACCTGTACAGGTACAATCTTTCTAAAGGCATTGCAGGAGCTGTGAGCGATATGGGTGCAATTGGTGCAGGCACACTCAATGTGACTGCTATATCCTTTGCCGCAACACGCGATTCTACTGCCGCAGTTACAGGCAGCCTGATGACAGCGCTATCCCTGAACCTGAGGAACCTCGTTACTTTCGATGCAGCTAATCCTACTAATATCCGCAGGGTACGCACATTGAGTGGTATGGCAACAGGCCAGTCAATGGTAGCTATTGATTATTCCTTCACAGGTATGCTGTATGGCCTCGGTTATAATTCCATTACACAGACCTACCAGTTTTATACAATAGATACAACAACAGGTGGCGTTACAGCCGTGAACAGTACCCCCATCAGTCTTGCATTAGGTACAGATAATGGTTCAGGAAATTATGTAAATGTGGGCTTCCGTTTTATCCCTACCTTGACTAATCGTATTCGTGTAACGGGTAACAATGGCAGCGTAAATGTGCAGCTTGATGCCACAACAGGCAATATAGCCTCTTCAGACGGTGCGATATCGTATGCTTTAGGTGATGCGTCCTTTGGTACTGCTGCCAGTCTTTCATCAGTAGCCTATACAGGCTATGGTGGCGATACGGCTACCCACATGTTTGGCTTCGATGCCAGCACCGGTGCGATGGTTATGTTCGGCTCTGTAGGTACAGGCGCAAGCGGCAGCATCACCACCGATCTTAGCCTCAGTTCTGTATTGTCATTATTGTTGCATACCACTACTTACAATAACGCCTATATGGATATTGCTTTCAATACCGCAACCTCTGTTAATGAAGGTTTCTTAGTGTCGAATTACATTGGCGACAGCAGCGTGCAAAACAACTATTCTGTGATCTACGACATGAGCGCTATGCTCACAGGCTATCACAGAACCACTACCACAGGCCCAAGCCGTGTAGGCAATGTAGGGTTTGGTACACCGGTAAAAGATGCGGTAATACATTCAGCCGCAATGTCCACAACGGGGATTGCAACTTATACCGCAGGCAGCAATCAGCTTACCGTATATCCTAACCCGGTAGTCAGTAATACTAAGATCATTCTCGACCAGGCATCAGCAGGCAATGTGAATGTAAATATAATAGACATGAACGGACAGGTGGTGCGCACTTATCAATATGCGCAGGGCAGCTATTCGCTTGATGTGGACATGAGCAAACTTCCTGCAGGTTTGTATAGTGTGCGGGTATCAGGCAAAGGAATGGCAGACCACAACCTGAAAGTTGTTAAAGACTAAATTTTGTTTTGTGTGTGAGAAGTAGAAAGGCCGTTCCCTTGTGGAGCGGCCTTTTTTTGCGTAGTGGCTTTTTGGTGCTATTTTCGCAGAAATACCTATTGATCAATGAGAAATGTGATACTGATATTTGCTTTACTTGTCGGCACGTTGGTGCAAGCCCGGCAAACCAAGACATTAAGTGCTCCTACCGGCCCTGAAACAAAAGACAGTTCCAAGACCTTTGTATATGTGGACGAGATGCCCAAAGCAGCATTTGATTACAACGACTACCTCGTAAAGAACATGCAATACCCTGACAGCGCGATCGCACACAACATTGAAGGGCGCGTGATCATAAAGTTCATTGTCAATGAAGATGGCCATATATCTGATTGCGAAGTGTTGCGGGGCTTCGATAAGGATTGTGATGCGGAAGCCCTGAGAGTGGTACGCAATATGCCTGCCTGGAAACCTGGTAAGGTAAATGGCGAAGCCGTAAAGGTTTGGTTTAACCTACCTATCAGTTTTAAGCTCACCGATTAACTCATTGATTGTTCAAATAATCTCTTTATGAATCTCCGCACTTTGCTTTTGTCTTTTTCTCTTTTGTGTGTCTCAGCTGTTTATGCTCAGAATGCCCCTGATAATACGGTGCCTGTGTACCAGTATGTAGAGCAGATGCCGGTGCCACATTATGAACTCAATAGGTACTTAAATAAAAATCTTCATTATCCCGATAGTGCACGTGAGCACGATATCGAGGGAAAGGTAGTATTGAGTTTCGTAGTCAGTGAAGATGGTAGCATCGCAGATGTCGAAGTATTGCGAGGTGTAAGTGACGAATGTGATTCTGAAGCTGTGCGTGTCATTAAAACTATGCCGGCCTGGCAACCGGGAAAACAAAATGGGGTGCCTGTGAAAGTACGGTTTACTCAGTCGATCACTTTTAAATTGGAAGGAAAAGTTGAAGCTAAAACTAACCAGCCGACAAAGTTAGATATTAGTATTACCCAGCCCAAGCCTCCCTATGATTTAAATGCATATTTCAATGATAATTTGCATTATCCCAAGACAGCCAGAAAACAAAATATTCAGGGTAAAGTAATTGTAGTGTTCCTAATCAATGAAGACGGCTCGATTTCCGATGTAAGATTACTTAGTGGTATTGGAGGAGGTTGCGATGAAGAGGCCCTGCGTGTGGTAAAAAATATGCCTGCATGGACGCCCGGGAAAAAGGATGGCAAAGCAGCAAAGATATATATGAAGCAGCCAGTATCATTTGAATTGAATAATGAGTAAACGTAACGTTCTTAATTGAGATGTATGAAATTTAAGATGATCGTATTTTGCGCCTGCATGCATACAGTTTCTGTTCATGGACAGAACATGGGAAAAGACACAACGAAGCATCCCGTAATGCACCAGGGAAAAGACCCGGGTAGTGATATGAATCCAGACATAACACCGGCTGGCCCGGCCCCACGGCCAGACCAGGTCTACACTTATGTGGAGCAGATGCCTACACAATCGTATGACCTCAACAAGTATCTACAGGATAGCCTGCACTATCCTAAAGAAGCACAGGCTAATAATGTAGAAGGCAGGGTAATAGTGCAGTTTGTAGTGAATGAAGACGGCACCTTTTCTGATGTAAAGGTGATCAGGGGCATCGGTGCGGGTTGTGATGAAGAAGCGATACGTGTAGTAAAGGCCATGCCCCGCTGGAATGCCGCCAGGCAAAGTGGCAATAAAGTAAAATGCCGGTACGCATTGCCCATAACTTTTAGGCTGGAGGAGGATAAGAAGTAAGAGTTAATACCCCCATTGTCGTTTGCACGATAATCCTTTACTTTTGCCCCATGTTATCAATGGATCTTACCGGTAAGACCGCCCTTGTGGGTGGCAGCACACAGGGCATAGGGCTGGCATCAGCGCAGGCTATGGCATCGCTGGGCGCTACATGCGTGCTCATCTCCCGCAACGAAGACAAGCTAAAAGCTGCTGTGCAAACACTGCCTGCCGCTGCGGGCCAAAAGCATAACTATCTCGTGGCAGACTATGCGCAACCTGAGCAAGTGCGCCAAGTAGTGAGTGCATTTGTAAAAGACCATACAGTACATATACTCGTTAATAACAGCGGTGGCCCTGCCGGCGGCCCGGTAATGAAAGCTAAGCCCGAGGAGTTTCTACAGGCATTTCAACAGCATCTTATTTGCAACCATATCATTACCACGCTGGTGGCAGAAGGTATGAAGGCCGAGGGCTTTGGCCGCATCATCAATATTATTTCGACTTCTGTAAAGATACCTTTGAAAGACCTGGGCGTATCCAATACCATACGTGGAGGGGTAGCATCATGGGCCAAGACCATGGCCAATGAGCTGGGGCAGTACGGCATCACTGTAAATAATGTACTGCCCGGTGCCACATCCACTGAGCGGCTGGATACGATATTGAACAATAAATCGACAAAAACGGGCAAAGACAAAGATGAGGTAGCAAAAGAAATGGTAGAGGAGATACCTGCCCGCCGCTTTGGCAAGCCCGAAGAAATAGCTGCGGTTGTCGCGTTTTTGGCCAGCCCTGCTGCGGCCTATGTAAATGGTACTTCTATACCTGTAGATGGCGGCCGGACCGGGAGTATATAGTTTTTCGGGAAAATGTCTTGCCCAAATGGTTATTTAAGTATTGTTTACACTTAATTTTTTATTGCATAACAATAAAATAACAGGCAAAAGGTGAGGGATATTTATAAAATGCGGAAATAATTGCCGTGACAATAAAATGACATTACAAATTAATTTATAACAAAAAAACGGCTGAAACCCGCGCCAGTATTGAGAAACATTTTTTACAAAATGTGTACAGATTTTCAGGATTGTGTTGTAGTTTTGCCTCGCTTTTTTATATAATGGAAAGTTAATTTTCAAATTTATTCCTGTGCCAGAATCATTAAAGCCATTGTTTAGATATCTCCGGGGCATTTGCCCGCTTTTCGTCTTTTTGCTTTTATGCAATTTTTCAGCAATAGCTGCGCCCGACGGCAAGGCTATTTTCATGTCGAACTGTGCTTCGTGCCACAATCCGTTGAAGGATGCGACCGGCCCTGCGCTACAGAATATCGATAAGGGGTTCCCTACCAAGGAATGGGGCTACAACTGGGTACACAACTCCTCGGCTGTAATAGCCAGCGGAGACCCTACAGCCGTAGCGATCTACAACAAATTCAACCACACGCAGATGACTGCGTTCCCGCAGTTGTCTAAAGAAGAAATAGATGCGGTATTGAAGTATGTGGATGAGTATAAGGCTCCCGCAGCCGCAGCCCCTGCTGCAGGCGCTGGTGCAAGCGAAGCCCCTGCAGATAGCAATGGCTGGTTATATACAGTGATCACTTTATCTCTTTTAGTGCTGGTAGTACTCCTGTGGAGGGCCAACCAGACCATGAAACGTGCTGCAAATGATAAAGAAGGCATAGCTAATGAAAAGGAAATGCCCCTGTACAGGAGTAAATTTGTAATAGCTATTACATCTATCATCATATTCATCATGGCCGGTTACTGGTTAGTGAATGGCGCTGTGAACGAAGGCCGCCAGCAGAACTACCAGCCAAAACAACCTATCTTTTACTCGCACAAAGTACATGTGGGCCTCAACCAGATCAACTGTCTTTATTGCCACGCAGGCGCTGAAAAGAGCCGCCAGGCAATGATCCCGTCTTCCAACATCTGTATGAACTGCCACAAGCAGATCAATTCTTACAGCAAAGAGCATCCGCTGATAGATGCTGAAGGGCAGGAGCATGACGGTACTGCTGAGATCAAGAAGCTGTATGCTTATGCAGGCTGGAACGAAGAAAAGAAAGATTACAACCGCGATGCGGCAGGCAACATACTGGCCACCCCTATACAATGGACCAAAGTTCATAACCTGCCGGACCATGTATACTTCAACCACTCGCAGCACGTGAAGGTAGGCCAGGTACAGTGCCAGCGCTGCCACGGCCAGATACAGGAAATGGACGAAGTGTTCCAGTTTGCTCCTTTATCTATGGGCTGGTGTATCAACTGCCACCGAGCTACGGAAGTGCAGTTTACCACCAACAACTATTACAGTATTTTTGAGAAATACCATGAAGAACTGAAATCCGGTAAGCGCACAGGCGTTACCGAAGCTGAGGTTGGCGGTACGGAGTGTCAGAAATGCCATTACTAATAACCCCGGCCCCTAAAGGGGAGGTGTTTATTTGAAATTTGCTATTATTATTGAATTAGATTTTGAATTTGCAATATGAGTCACAAACAATATTGGTCGGGCCTGGAAGATCTCAATAACATTGCTACCAATAAGGAAGTAGTGGAAAATGAGTTTAAGGAAGAATTGCCGTTCGATCTGAGCGACAATTTATTCAACGCTGCTACTCCCCGCCGCGACTTTTTGAAGTTCTTAGGTTTCAGCACTGTTGCTGCCACATTGGTTGCCAGTTGCGAAATGCCTGTGCGTAAAGCTATTCCTTATGCAATAAAGCCGGAGGATATTGTGCCGGGTGTGCCTAATTACTATGCATCTACATTTGCAGAAGGTGGCGATTATTGCGCTATCGTTATCAAAACAAGGGATGGCCGCCCTATTAAAGTAGAAGGCAACGACCTGTCTTCCATTACTAAAGGTGGTACTTCTGCAAGGGTTCAGGCATCTGTATTGAACCTTTATGACAAAGCACGCCTTCGTCATCCGCTTGCAGATGGCAATGAAGCTACTTTTGATGCGATAGACAAGATGGTGAAGGAAGGCATGGGTACAAAACCCGGCTACCTTGTTACCGGTTCTATCCTCAGCCCTACTACCAAGGATATTATCACCCAGTTCACTACCAAA
The DNA here is from genome assembly GCA_903877645.1 of uncultured Bacteroidota bacterium. Taxonomy (GTDB): domain Bacteria; phylum Bacteroidota; class Bacteroidia; order Chitinophagales; family Chitinophagaceae; genus Nemorincola. The sequence continues at coordinate 39,161 of CAIRES010000059.1, forward strand.
TTTCCGAATGTAAAGCACGTTGTTTACGATGCTATTTCTTATTCGGGTATGCTGCAGGCTAATGAGGCCAGCTATGGTAAAAAAACATTGCCTACTTACCATTTCGATAAAGCACACACCATTGTAAGCCTTGATGCCGATTTCCTGGGTACCTGGTTGTCTCCTGTTGAATTTTCAAAAGGCTATTCAAAAGGCCGTAAGATCAGCGTCAAAAATCTCGCTATCTCCAAGCATTACCAGGTAGAGGCTACGCATACTATTTCGGGTGCTGCTGCTGATCACCGTGCCACCTGCCGCCCTTCTGAAATGGGCCTGGTAGCAGTGGCATTGCTGAATGCGGTGAATGGTACTGCACCATCATTGCCAAGCGCTAACCTGAATAAACTCATCACAGAAGCTGCTGCCGATCTGAAGAAAGGTAATGGTATGGTGGTTTGTGGCTGCAACGATGTGAATGTGCAGACTGTGGTGAATGCGATCAACAGTGCAATAGGCGCTAATGGGACTACCATTAACTGGACAGTAACTGCCAACAACAAACAAGGCATTGATAAAGATGTGGTAGATATGGTAGCGGCAATGGAAGCAGGCCAGGTAGGTGCTGCATTCTTCCACAACGTTAACCCTGTTTACGACTACTTTGATAATAAGAAATTTGCTGCCGCGCTGGCAAAAGTTCCGGTGACCGTTTCTTTTAACGACCGCATGGACGAGACCACGCAAAAATGCAAGTACGCCATACCGGACCATAACTTCCTGGAAAGCTGGGGTGATGCCGAACCTAAGCCGGGCTACTTCAGCCTGATGCAGCCGGGTATATCGCCACTGTTCAAGACCCGTTCTTTGCAGGATACGCTGATGATATGGTCGGGCAACCCACGGTCTTATGCTGACTTCTGGAAAGCATACTGGATGGCCAAAACAGGTAGCCAGGAAGCATTTGACAAAGCGTTGCAGGAGGGTATCATAGAGCCTGCGGGCGATATGGCCATTGGCGGCGGCACTTATGCAGGCAACACTGCTGATGCTGTAGCTAAGATACAGGCTAAAAAACCATCTACAGGCACTGAGGTGGTTGTATACCAGAAGATAGCAATAGGGCATGGCGGCGCATGGAGCAACAACCCATGGCTGCTGGAAATGCCTGATCCTGTAACCCGCGCTACCTGGGACAACTACGTATGCGTATCCCCAAAACGTGCCAAGACCTTACATTCGGAGCTTACAGGCTTCTCGGAAGTAGACAATAAAAAAGTAGTGGTGACCATAAAAGGCGCTAACGGATACTCGGTGAATCTGCCGGTGATCGTGGTGCCCGGTATGCACAATGATGTAGTGGCAATAGCAGTAGGCTATGGCCGCGATAAGCAGGTAGGCCGTGCAGCAGCCAGCGATGATACTAAGGGTGGCAAAAATGCCTATCCGTTCATGAGCTTTAATGGTGTCAATTTCGAACATCATGGCGACGTAAGCATCACCGAAACTGCAGACAAGTATGAAGTAGCAGTAACACAAACGCATAATAGCTACGAGGCTCGCCCCGTAGTACATGAATATACACTGAACGAATTTACGAAAGACCCGCAGGTGCTCCTCAAAGAGCGTGGTGTAGAAATTTCTGAATTCTCTGCGGTGCCATGGATAGAAGATGGCAAAGAATATAAAGACGCCCCGGTTGACTCAACAATAGAAGAAGGATATCGCCAGAACGGTACTTTGTTCCAGAACGGGCCGGAAACCACTTACCCTGCGATGGGCATCAAGTGGGGCATGTCTATAGATCTGAATAGCTGTACCGGCTGCGGCGCTTGCGTAGTGGGCTGTATGGCCGAGAATAACGTATCTGTGGTAGGTAAAGACCATGTGCTGAAAGCACATGAGATGCACTGGATCCGCATCGACCGTTATTTCAGCGGTATGCCTGATGATCCGGATTCCATCCAGACCGTCTTCCAGCCGATGCTGTGCCAGCATTGCGATAACGCACCTTGCGAAAACGTATGCCCGGTATCTGCAACCAATCATAGTTCTGAGGGCCTCAACCAGATGGTGTACAACCGCTGTATCGGCACTAAATATTGCGCTAATAACTGTCCTTATAAGGTTCGTCATTTCAACTGGATGGACTGGAATGGTGCAGATTGCTTTGAAGATAACATATACGAAGATGGCCGCCGTGATGATATGAATGACGACCTGACACGTATGGTATTGAACCCCGACGTTACAGTTCGTAGCCGTGGTGTGATGGAAAAATGCAGTTTCTGCGTGCAGCGCCTGCAGGATGCCAAGCTCGCTGCAAAGAAAGCTGATCGCCCGATGAGGGATGGCGAAGTACGCACAGCATGCCAGCAGGCTTGTCCTACTGATGCGATCACCTTTGGTAATGTGAACGACAGGGCCAGCAACATCTCTAAGCTCCGTAAAGAAGAGCAGATAGAGCGTACGTTCTATGTACTGGAGCATATCCACACATTGCCAAACGTGAACTACCTTGCTAAGATCAGGAACACGGAAGAGATCAATGCGCTGGATGAGAATAAGAATGAACTCCTGAAGTACCACGTTTAAGGCGGATAAAGAATAGAGGCTGTTGCAGAAAGAGTGAATTGAAAAATTGATTGTGTAATAAAGTCCGCCCCGGCGGATGAAGGATTAAAAATATAATTACGTGCTATGCATATTAAGTACGAATCGTTTGTAAGGGAACCACTTGTAGATGGAGATAAGACGTATCACCAGGTATCAGAAGATATCATAGGGCCTATTGAGCGCAAGCCGGGCCGTATGTGGTATGTGGGATTTTTCTTTTCGCTCCTGCTGCTGGGCTACGGTATTTTTTCCGTGAGCTGGGCAGTATATTGGGGTTTGGGCACATGGGGTGTGAACCGTACCGTAGGCTGGGGCTGGGACATCACCAACTTCGTATGGTGGATCGGTATCGGCCATGCGGGCACACTGATCTCTGCGATCCTTTTATTATTCCGCCAGGGCTGGCGTACAGGTGTGAACCGTGCTGCTGAAGCCATGACGATATTTGCGGTAATGTGTGCGGGCCAGTTCCCGATATTCCACATGGGCCGTGTATGGGATGGTTTCTGGGTATTACCACTGCCAAACACACGTGGTACATTATGGCCAAACTTTGACTCTCCGCTTCTTTGGGACGTATTTGCGATCTCTACTTACTTCACCGTTTCTTTGTTGTTCTGGTACACCGGCCTTATTCCTGACTTCACGCTGATACGCGACAGGGCTAAGACCAAGACCCGCAAAATGCTTTACGGCCTGGCTTCTTTTGGCTGGACGGGTACCGCAAAAAGCTGGCAGCGTATGGAAGCCCTGGCACTCGTGCTTGCAGGGCTTTCTACACCACTGGTACTTTCAGTACATACGATAGTATCTTTTGACTTTGCTACCTCAGTAATACCCGGATGGCATACGACCATCTTCCCGCCATACTTCGTGGCCGGTGCGGTATTCTCCGGTTTTGCGATGGTGAACACCCTGTTGGTGATCACCCGCCGCATACTTCATCTTGAAGAATATATCACTATCGGTCACCTGGAAGCGATGAATAAGGTTATCGTACTTACAGGGTCTATAGTAGGTGTGGCTTACCTTACCGAGTTGTTCATATCGTGGTACAGTCAGTCGTGGGGCGAAATGGCCGCATTCCAATGGCGTATCATGGGCCCTTACTGGTGGAGTTATTGGGCGATGATGACCTGCAATGTGGTTTCTCCGCAGTTGTTCTGGTTCAAAAAATTGCGTCGCAATGTTCCGTTCACATTCGTTATGTCTATCGTAGTGAATATCGGTATGTGGTTCGAGCGTTTTGTGATCATCGTTACTTCTCTTTACCGCGACTGGATACCGAGCAGTTGGACATATTACAGCCCCACATGGCCTGAAGTAGGTTTCTACCTGGGTACATTCGGCCTGTTCTTCACCTGCTACTTCCTGTTTGCGAAATATTTCCCTGTGGTAGCTGTGCATGAGATCAAGTTCATTTTGAAAACATCAGGCGACAACTACAAGAGGGGTATGCAGAAGATCGAAGACCAGAGTACTGAAGATTTCCTTCATGTGGTGCATACACATCATGAAGCTGATCATCATGAAGAAGCGGCGCACCACTAAACCGCCGACCCTAAAGGGAGAAGGAATTTGTTTTTTGAATTTTAGAATTTTGATATAAAATGGCTATAAAAAAATTTGCTGTAGCGGCTTACGATGATGAGGAAGTATTATTTCCCGCAGTAAAATCTGTACGCCGTAAGGGTTATAAGATACATGATGTCTATACTCCCTTTGCAGTCCATGGGCTGGATGAGGCTATGGGCCTTAAAGGCACAGACCTGCACATTGCCGGCTTCATATATGGCTTATGCGGTACATCCACAGCAGTAGGCTTCATTTCCTGGATATTTACTTCCGATTGGCCTATTAATTACGGCGGTAAACCGCACTTTGCATTACCAGCCTGGATACCTATTACGTTCGAGCTTACGGTGCTTTTTGCGGCAGTAGGTATGACCATGACCTTTTGCTACCTTAACCAGATCATGCCGGGCGTGAAGAAACACGTATTTCACCCGCGCCAGAGTGATGATCTTTTTGTGATGGCAATAGAGATCGGGAAGCATGGTAATGAAAAGGAAGTTGCTGATTTTCTGAAAACGACAGGCGCCAAAGAAGTGAACATACAGGTGGCGGAAGCCGGGTGGTGGTATGGCCGCTGGGATAAGAAAGAGCCGTATGAACTGGCTGCCGGGTAGTATAAATAGAAAGGTGTTGTTCTTGATTTTTTGTTTTTTTGATCTTAACTGAATATGAATACAATTAAAAGCATAGTAGTGGTAAGCCTGGGTGTCGCGATCTGCGGCCTCGTGTCATGCGACTCCGGCAATCTGCGCCGCGATCCGGGGCATATCTACGCGCCTGATATGACCTACTCGCGCGCTTATGATGCCTACACATCAAATCCAAACTTTGCCGATGGCCAGACAAGCCGCCAACCGGTTGCAGGCACCATAGCCCGTGGCCACATGTTGCCTGATCACCTGAAAGAAGGCGATACCACATCCTACAAAACATTCACCACTTCCCTGCGCTTCAATGTAGACGAAATGAAGGAAGGAGGAAGGCTCTTCAATATATATTGTGCCATTTGCCATGGCCCTAATCTTGATGGACAGGGGCCATTATTTGCCAGCGGCAAGTTTGCTTCTATGCCTGCCAATTTCAAAGACGGCAAATACCTGCACATGCCGGTAGGCCAGATGTTTGCAGCCGCTAAATACGGCAAGAATATGATGGGTTCTTACGCCGCTCAGCTCGATGAAAAACAACGCTGGATGGTGATCGCCTACATCAAAAAAGTACAGTCTGAGAATGGCGGTGATGCGTTCACATTTGGTGAAGGCGCTGCTGCCCCTGCTGCGAAAGCAGATACCGGCAAAGCAGCAATGCCAATGGCCGCAGCTGATGCTAAGAAAGACGAGAAGAAAACGAAATAATTTTTAAAGATATTTTAATTAAAGTAGAAAAGATGAATGACCGTTTTGAGATCCCCGGACGTTTACGAAATACCAGCATAGGCTTGATATTGGTCGGCGTGCTTACGCTTATAGGTGGCATTGCCTGCCTGCTGATGGGGCAAGGTACTACCGACGTTGACCATGCGCGGTTCTGGGCAGTATTGCTACATGACAGCGTATTCTTTACGCTCATCACTACCGTCAGCATTTTCGTTATGTCGGCAGTATCGCTGGCGCAGGGTAGCTGGATAATAGCTTACCGCCGTGTACCCGAGGCTATTGGCGCTAATGTATGGGTGTTTGCTACTATCGCTGCTGTGGTGATGTTTCTTATCGTATTCACTTTCAGAGATTCGCACGGGGTCAATACAATTTACGGATGGGTAACTCCGGGCAACGATCCGATCCTCAAAGGAAAGTCTCCATTTTTGAATAAAGGTATGTTCGTGGGCTTCACGCTCGTTACCCTTGGTTTGTGGTCTTTCTTCGGCCGCAAGATCCGCGCGTTGTCTATCGCACAGGAGTCTGCGCCACATAATGATACTAAGATCTATTGGAAGGTGTTCCGCCTCGGGGCTGTATTCTTATTTGTGTATGCGTTAACGCAAATGAGCACCAGCCCGTGGTTATGGATCATGAGTGTACAACCCCACTGGTATTCTACGCTGTTTAGCTGGTACACTTTCGCCAGTGCCTTTGTAAGTGGTATGTCGCTTATTCTTCTTTGGGTAGTATACCTGAAAAACCAGGGTAATCTCGGCCTCGTAACCAAAGAACACATGCATGACCTCGGTAAGTTCATGTTCGCCTTCAGCATCTTCTGGACCTACCTTTGGTTTGCACAGTACATGCTGATCTGGTATGCCAACATACCTGATGAAACGGTTCACTTCAAGATGCGCCAGCAGGGGCCTTACAGCATTATTTTTTATGCCAACTTTATCATCAATTTCGTGATGCCTATATTGATACTGATGGCCCGCCCAAGCAAGCGCAACTACTTCACTATTACCTTTATGGCGATGGTCATCATTTTCGGCCACTGGCTCGATTTCTTCCAGATGATCATGCCACAGCCATTGGGCCAGTACTGGCATATCAATTGGTTCGAGATCGGAATATTCATGGGCTTTGCAGGCATATTGATATTCAGTGTGTCGCGTACACTTACAAAATCAGACCTTGTGCCTAACAATAACCTAATGCTCAAAGAAACAGCGGTGCATTTAAGTTAGTACGGTGGCCCTTGCGGGATGATAGAATAAAAGAAAAAGTATTAAAATTTAACCAGTAAATATAAGCTGAACGACCATGTCGGGATTTATAATAATAACATTGATAATTCTGGTCTTTATAGTTATATACCAGATAGGTAAAGCAAGTGAATATGCTGCCGTAATTCGCGGAGAAGAAAAGGTGAAGGCATCCACCAACCGCACCATAGCAATATTGCTGCTGGCAATGTTTGTGCTGAGTATATGGGGCATCTGGATGTGCAATGATCTGTTTAAAGGGAAGTTATTACCGGTTGCTGCCTGCGCTACAGGTGTGAACTATGACATGATGTTCAATATGACCACGCTGGTTACCGGTATTGTGTTTTTCCTTACACAGGCTGTTCTTTTCTGGTTTGCATTCCGTTACAGGTCTACCGGCGATAAGCGCACTACTTTCTTCTTCCCGCACAACAATAAGCTGGAAATTATCTGGACTACCATTCCTGCCATTGCTATGGCGATTCTTGTGGCCATTGGTTTGCGCAACTGGTTTGATGTTACTTCTCCTGCGCCGCCTGAGGCTACTGTGGTAGAAGTAGTGGGCAAGCAGTTCAACTGGCTGATCCGCTACCCCGGTAAAGACAAGGAGCTGGGAAAGAGGGACTTCCGCAAGATCAATGACGCAAATAATATCCTTGGCCTCGATTGGTCTGACCCGCATAACATGGATGACATCATCGCACAGAATGGCGAGCTGCATGTGGTGGTCAACAAGCCTGTGAAATTGCTGATCGGTTCGCGCGATGTGATACATGATGTGGGCCTGCCGCACTTCCGTATGAAGATGGATGCTGTGCCCGGTATTACTACCACATTGTGGTTCACTCCTACTATCACTACTGATTCTATGAAGCTGATCACGCACAATCCTGATTTTGTGTATGAAATATCCTGCGACCAGGTATGTGGTAAGGGCCACTATTCTATGCGCGGTACAGTGATCGTGCAGACACAGGCAGAGTATGATAAATGGATGGCTGCGCAGCAGACGTACTACTCTCAAAATGCCCCCGGTGCAGCGCCGACTACTCCGGCAGCCGCACCCACGGATGCGCCTAAGAAAGATAGTGTAAAAGCAGTAACGATGAAATAATCGGCTACAATTGTAGTCATAAATGTTAAAAGATGAGTAATCAAGAAATAATCATTGACGGGCCAAATGTAGTGCATGGTGGAGATACAGCCCCAACTGATATGCATGGCCATGAGCATCACGAACAGCATTTTATCTGGAAGTATATTTTCAGCCAGGACCATAAGATCATCTCCAAGCAGTTCCTGATCACTGGTATTATCTGGGCGATCATAGGTGCTTTGATGTCTGTGTTTTTCCGTTTGCAGCTTGGTTTCCCTGATTCTACTTTCCCTATCATGGAGAAATTCCTTGGCGATTGGGCAAAGGGTGGCAAACTGACCCCTGAATTCTACTATGCATTAATAACGATGCATGGTACCATCCTTGTATTCTTTGTACTTACGGCGGGCCTGAGCGGTACGTTTGCCAACCTGTTGATCCCTTACCAGGTGGGCGCACGTGATATGGCCTCTCCTTTTATGAACATGCTGTCTTATTGGTTCTTCTTCGCAGCCAGTATACTGATGTTCACTTCCCTTTTCGTAGAGACCGGTCCTGCATCAGGCGGCTGGACAACCTATCCGCCGCTTAGTGCCCTTAAAGAAGCATCACTTGGCTCCGGCGTAGGTATGGATCTTTGGTTGATGAGTATGGCTCTGTTTGTTGTGTCTTCATTGCTGGGTGGCCTTAACTACATCTCTACTGTACTTAATATGCGTACTAAGGGTATGACGATGACCCGCCTGCCATTGACAATCTGGGCGCTGTTTTTTACAGCTGTACTTGGCGTACTTTCTTTCCCTGTACTGTTCTCCGGCCTTGTGTTGCTGATATTCGACCGCAACTTCGGTACCAGCTTCTACCTGTCTGAAATATTCATAGGTGGTAAGGCATTGCCGCATGTTGGTGGCTCTGCTATCCTTTACCAGCACTTGTTCTGGTTCCTGGGGCATCCCGAGGTTTATATCATCATGCTTCCGGGCATGGGCATGGCATCGGAGGTACTGTCTACCAACAGCCGCAAACCGATCTTCGGTTACTTTGCAATGATCATTTCCCTCATTGGTATCACATTGCTGGCGTTCCTTGTTTGGGCGCACCACATGTTCGTTACCGGTATGAGTCCGTTCCTCGGTTCTATATTCGTACTGCTTACCCTGCTTATCGCAGTACCGTCTGCGGTAAAGGTGTTCAACTGGCTGACTACTATCTGGCGCGGTAACATCAGGTTCACGCCTGCTATGCTGTTCGCACTTGGTTTCGTATCTCTGTTCATCTCGGGAGGCCTTACAGGTATCTTCCTGGGTAACTCAGCACTTGATATACACCTTCATGATACATATTTCGTTGTGGCGCACTTCCATATTGTAATGGGTGTATCTGCCTTCTTCGGTATGTTTGCCGGTATCTATCATTGGTTTCCCAAGATGTTTGGCAAGTTCATGAACAATAGCCTTGGCTATATTCACTTCTTCATCACATTCATTGGTTCTTACCTTATCTTCTGGCCGATGCACTACGAAGGAATCGCAGGTATGCCACGCCGTTACTACGATTACTCGGCATGGGAATCATTCAAGCATTTTCAGGGTATCAATGCCTTCATCAGCATTGTAGCCATCATCGTATTCTTTACACAGTTATTGTTTGTGGTTAACTTCTTTACAAGCATTTTCCGTGGCCGCAAGCTCACTAATCCAAACCCATGGGGCGCTACTACACTGGAATGGACCACACCGATACATCCGGGCCATGGCAACTGGGTAGGCGAAATACCTGAAGTATATCGCTGGCCTTATGATTACAAAGATGATGGTCATGGCAATGACTTTATCCCGCAGACCACGCCATTAAGGCCGGGAGAAGAAGAACATTAATAATACCAACACACACAAAATAATGAAAGACCGCTCGATTGGGCGGTCTTTTTGTTTGGAGATCAGCTTCGATAATCCGAACATAGCCCACGGTTTCAACTGTAGGTAAACAAAGAAAATAAGACAAGAACCGTTTCAACGGTTTATCCCCACGCGATTGGCAAGCGGTTATAACGTACTACTATTCAGCCGGCTTTGTATCTGTCGCTTCCTCCTTTCCTCCAATCTTAAACAGCCTGTAAGCGAGTGCCGTACCCGTTTCATCGGCTTTCTGCCAGGCAAAGGATTGCTTGGGAACAATATAATTGCCATTACGATCAGTAACGTAATAAGTGATGTCTTTCTTATTTCCGTTGCGGGTAAAGGTGATATAGGCCTGCGGAGCAGTACCTGAATTCACCCAATTGATGTTGCAGGCCCGCAGTCTTTCCTCGACATCTTTATCTACTGCGCCATTGATGTGCAGGCTGATGTTTGGGGTCATACGACTAAAAGGTACTAACTGTGGGTAGATCACAGACAACTTGTATAGCCATTCACTTTGTTCAGCAGTGAGTTTCATGTGCTGGGCACATTCTGCCTCAGCTTCATATATACGTGCGGTGAACAGTTTTTCGAAATCGGCATCGGTATTAGGATCGTGCAGCAGTTTGTCCAGTTCTTTTTTGGCATCTGGATACTTGCCTTGCTGCATTTTCAACTTGGCAGCAAACAGCTTGAAATACTTGACCACCTTTGGCCGCTTGTCGGTCTCTGCTTCCTTCTGAAAGCGGCTGATGAAATACCCGGTGCTGAAATCATGTACCAGGTACCATATCTCATCCCATGATACGGTACTCTCGGTAGAGAACAGCTTGTAGATCACGCGTTCCCGTTCAGGATTTTGCGCAAACTGGTTGATAATGAGAAATTGCTGCAGGTACTTCTCGCTCAGCTTTTTGGCAATACTGCTCAATACGCCGGGGTTGTACCACCAGTTGCGGTGTTCAAACTGGTCCATCTGCCATGCCCGGTCTTTATTAATGAGCTTCAGTAGTTGTATACTGAAGTCATAGTGGCTTTGGCCGAGTGTAGTGCCTATGTGCAGTTCTTTAAAGTCGGCTGCTTTATCGGCATAGCGTTGCGCCTCACTTACTTGTCCATCATAGAGCAGCGACCTTGCGAGGGCTATATTGTACCAGCCATAGCCGGGGGTGGTGCCATTGGCCGTGATCATATTTCGGGCCATTTCGGCACCCGCCTTTGGTTGCGCTTTGTATATATCAAGTATGGTGCTGTAATAGGCCCATTCCTGCAGGTGTTTATCGTCGGCTTCTGTTTCGGCAGCCTTTTTGTACTCATCAGCAGCAGTTCGGAAGTCGCCGCAGATACTGCGGAAGTTGGCGTAGTTGTTGTGTGGCAGCCGGTGTGCATCCCTCATCAATCCGAAGTAATACTCTGCCGAATCTATATTGAACGCATAGCTGTACAATATGCACCGGTAGTGATAAACGCCAAGTTTTTCCCGCTCATCATTATCTTTCAGGAAGGGGATATAGGTTCCCAGCTTATCATTCAGCCGCTTATTATATTGTATCCACCGCATAGCTGTATCGAGGTAGCGGCCGGCCAGCTTTTCATTTTCGTCAATGGTGTTTTTGAGGAAGGTGTATTTTGATGAGGTATAAAACCGGTTGCGATGCACCGTCCAGGCCAGGTAGTCATAGGTATCCAGGTAGTAGTCGGCTTGAAACTTCCATTTCAATACATGCCGCAGCAAGGCCATTGTTTTAATAGGCTGGTCGGTATTACTATAGCACTGCATCAGGTAGTAGGCAATGATCGTATAGTCTGGCTGTATAGCCCTTATCGGGTAAAATACAAGTATGCTGTCTGTGCGCGTGGATAGTGCCTTGGCATAATCATGCTCTATGAGGTGCAATGCGCGCTCCAGTGGTATGGCCGCATTTTTATACCCCAGGTAGTCGGCAGCATGGTCAAATTTATATTGCCCTTCCAGCATCCAGCCCACATAGTAGGTGCTGTCTATCCGCTTGAATTCCCTGGCACGGGGCAATAACTCATCAGGCCCTATACCTATTGCCCGTTTGGCATCAATATCAAAATAGCGCAGTTCCATTTTAGCCGCCGGGTGTGGAGGCCATAGCTGGCGGGGTATGCTTTGCATTTTAGCTTTTGCCTCTGCTGCCGCAGTGGCATTGTTGCCATGGCTTTGTGCGAAAGAAGTTTTGCCGGCAAACATAAACAGCATCACGCACAGTGCGGCAATGCCGCGATACTGCAGCCTGCAAAGAATTATACACTTAATTGATGATGCTACTTTCATAATGCCTAAGCATACAACTTTAATTTCGCCAGCCGCTCTGCTTCTTTGTTGATGATGCTCTCCAGTGATTTGAGCTTACCTTCTTTATTGCGATAAATAAGCCTGTGCTCCAGCACTGCCCGGGCAATGTCTTTTACATCATCCTCTATCACATAGGTGCGGCCCTTTACCAGCGCATAAGCACGCAGGCATTTGAGGAACGCAATACCACTGCGGGTAGAAGCGCCGAGGGATATATCCTGGTGGTCGCGTGTAGCTCGTACTATATTACTTACCGCCTTTACGATCTCGTCATGCACAAACACCTCGCCTGCCTGCTTTTGCAGAGAAAGTATATCATGCATACTCAGCGCCTGTTGCAGGTCCACGAGGTTTTGGGCAATATCCAGGTACTCGCGATAAATATTCAGCTCGGTCTGTTCATCTACATACCCAAAGTAGATCTTCATGTAAAACCTGTCCAGTTGCGCTGCAGGCAATGGATAGGTGCCTTCCATCTCTATGGGGTTCTGCGTGGCAATGGAGAAAAACAAACGCTCCAGTTTCATTGTCACATCGCCTGATGTGATCTGTTGCTCGGCCATGGCCTCCAGCAGTGCGCTCTGCACCTTGGGCGATGCGCGGTTGATCTCATCAGCCAGCAGTATGTTGCAGAACAATGGCCCCTTCTTAAAAATGAATTCTTTATGCACATCATCGAAGATGTGTGTGCCTATAAGGTCCATAGGCAACAGGTCGGGTGTGAACTGTATGCGCTTGAAGATCACATGTTCGCCCTCTCGCTCGCCACTGATGCATTGCGCCAGGGTACGTGCCAATATAGTTTTGCCGGTGCCGGGATTATCCTCCATCAGTATATGTCCGCCTGCCAGCAATGCGGTGATCACCAATTCTATTTGCCCGCGCTTGCCGCGGATCACTTTTTCTATCTGTCCTACCAGGTGCGGTATAGCCTGCGTAGCGTCTATAACTAAAGGTTCAGTGCCCGGTTCTGTCATACATTAATTTCTTTATACAATTTTACTGATTAATACCCGTAGATATAGAATAGTGTTGATAATTTTTTGTGAAAAGAGGTATCTGATAGATTTTTTTACATAAGACAATTGTAGATTGTATGATAATGTCGTAATTTAGCAAAACATGAGTACCGTAAACATAAGGCTATATGATATTCTTCGTAAAGAATTAAATCTTTCGGATGAAAAAGCACGGAACCTAACAGAAACTATTGAGCAAGTAGTAAAGGACGAAGTAAAGGCAGATAGTAACGAATACAAAAGCATATTTAAAGCAGATTTTAAAGACCTTGACACTAAATTTGAAAAGGAAATATCAAAAGTAGAAGTTAAGATAGAGCAGTCGAAATCTGACATGGTAAAGTGGTTCGTAAGCCTTTTTGTTGCGCTTGCTTTGATGATCATAGGCCTGTATATAAAGAAATAGATTCACACCGGTTGTTGAAATAGGAAGGCATATAAGATACATACCAATAATCGCCTAAAATAACAACTATGAATCCCCAAGTAAAAGAAGTTAAGGTATTGGATAATTATACGTTAGAGCTCATCTTTGATAATGGCGAAATAGGACGTTTCTCTATGCAACCTTATCTTGACTATCCGGTGTATGAACCCCTCCGCGACTATAATTTTTTTAAGACTGCCAGGGTCGGTATGGGTATCGTATCGTGGGGCGAAGATATTGACATGTCGCCGGATACGTTATACTTGGATAGCAGAATGGTAGCCTGATGTATGCCTGCGATAATGCTCCTGAAGGTATAATACCCCGAACTCCCGCATTTTTATTAATTTAGCTTCCTATTATGATCTACAGAAGTAAAGCCCCATTGCGGATAGGCCTTGCCGGCGGTGGCACCGATGTAAGCCCGTATTGCGACCTGTACGGCGGTGCCATTCTCAATGCCACCATTTCGCTATATGCCTATGCGACTATTGAGACGCTCCACGATCCGCAGGTCATCTTTGAAGCTATGGATAGGAACGAGGTCGTTTCTTATGACCTGAAAGAAGAATTGCCCATCGATAGCAAGCTTGACCTCGCTACCGGCGTATACAATCACCTCGTAAAGAAATATGGCCCTGTACCCTGTGGTTTTAAACTCACCACACTCGTAGATGCACCCGCTGGCTCAGGCCTCGGCAGTTCATCCACATTGGTAGTGGCCATCATTGGTGTGTTTGCCGAATGGCTGAACCTGCCCCTGGGCGAGTACGACATAGCCCATATGGCCTACGACATAGAGCGGGTGGACCTGGGTATGGCCGGCGGCAAACAGGATCAGTACGCAGCCACATTTGGCGGTGTTAACTTCATGGAGTTCTATGCCGATAACAAAGTAATAGTGAATCCACTGCGTATAAAGCCACAATACCTCAATGAGCTGGAAAACAACCTGCTGCTGTATTTCACAGCTACCAGCAGGCTCTCGTCAACGATCATAGAGGCACAAAGCCAGAATGTAAAAGACAAAAACAAGGAAAGTATAGACGCTATGCACCATCTGAAAGAGCAGTCGCAGATGATGAAGGAGGCCCTGCTGAAAGGCAATGTTCATGACATAGGCCGCATACTCGATTATGGTTTCCGTTTCAAGAAACAGATGGCAAAGGGCATCTCTAATACTGCCATGGACGAAATATATGAGGCCGCTCTCAAAGCAGGTGCTACAGGTGGCAAAATATCGGGCGCGGGCGGTGGCGGCTTTATGATGTTCTATTGCCCCGGCAATACCCGCTACGCAGTAAAACATACACTACAAAGCATTGGCGGCAGTTTCAGCCAATATCAATTCACAGAAAGAGGTGTCTTTACCTGGAAAATCTAGGTTAATAAGTTAAAAGGTTAATGGGTTAAAAGGTCGGTAAGGCTAACTATCTAGGCTAAATGGAAGATGCGAAAATATACAGATCGTTTACAGATTTAGAAGTCTGGAAAGCTGCGCGACGCTATAAGAATAGCATTTATAAACTTGTTTCACATTTTCCTCAAACAGAGAAATATCGGCACGAAGATCAGTTAATAAGAGCGTCAAGATCTATTGGCAGTAATATTTCCGAAGGTTACGGCCGGTTTACTTATAAAGACCAGATACATTTTTGCATACAGGCGCGAGGTTCATTATTCGAAACATTGAACCATATAATCGATGCGTATGATTGTAAATATATTTCAGAAGAAACACTAATTGAATACAAAGAGAAAGTAACGGAATTAGAGAAAATGCTAAATGGATATATGGCATGGCTAAAGAAAATGGTCAATTCAAAATCCACAACTAATTAACCTTTTAACCCTTTAACTAATTAACTTTACGAATGGAAGCGATAATTTTGGCCGGTGGGCTAGGTACAAGACTACAGGGTGTGATAGGAGAAGCGCCAAAGTGCATGGCCCCGATAAACGGGCTGCCATTTCTTTCTTACCTCTTTGAATACCTCGAAAAACAAAGATGCACAAGGATCATCCTCTCTTTAGGCTACAAGAACAAACCCATAATTGACTGGCTGGAAGATCAGGATATTTTCTTTGAGCTCGATTATATTGTAGAGAACGAGCCATTAGGCACCGGCGGAGGCATACTCGCCGCGTTGGAAGAATGCGAAACAGACGATGTCGTAGTCATCAACGGTGATACCATGTTCGACGTGAACCTGCGCCAGATGATGCTCTTCCATCAAAGCAGTAATGCGCAAACCACGCTGGCACTCAAGGAAATGCACAACTTCGAGCGCTATGGCATTGTTAACACCAACGATGCCGGGCTGATCACCTCTTTTGAAGAGAAGCAGCAGCGCGATGCCGGCCTCATCAACGGCGGCATATACGTGATAGACAGGGAGGCATTTATAGAAAGAAAGCTGCCCAATAAATTCTCTTTCGAGAAAGATTACCTGGAACGCTACACCAACGATAAAAAATTCTATGGCTACAAAAGCGACGGCTACTTTATAGACATCGGCATACCTGCCGATTATGAGCGGGCACAGGAAGATTTTAAAACCAAGTACAAAGGCTATTAAGCCTGCAAATAAATTGACATGAAGATAGCGATCCTCGGTACGGCACATCCTTTGCGTGGCGGGCTGGCAGCTTTTAACGAGCGCCTGGCCTACCAGTTGCAGGAGCAGGGGCATGAGGTCACTATCTGGTCGTTCTCGCTGCAATACCCCTCATTTCTTTTTCCGGGCAAAACACAATTTACCGATGAACCTGCACCGCCGGGGCTTACCATAAAAACGGTGGTCAACTCTGTTCATCCGCTCAATTGGCTCTCTACGGGTACGGCTATGAATAAAGAGCGCTACGACCTCATTATCGTCAAATACTGGTTGCCCTTCATGGGTCCATCCTTTGGCACCATACTGCGCAAGGCAAAGGCAAACAAGCACACTCGTGTACTGTGCGTGGTGGACAACATTATACCACACGAGAGCAGGCCCGGAGATAAGCAATTCACCAAGTACTTCATAAAGCCCGTTGATGCCTTTGTGGCCATGAGCAAGGATGTGCTCAAAGATGTGAAAACCTTTACTGATAAACCTGCCGTATTCAGTCCCCATCCGGTGTACGATAGCTACGATACCGCAGTAAGTAAACAAGAAGCCTGCGCAAAGCTGAAGTTGCACCCAAACAAAAAATATCTCCTGTTCTTCGGTTTCATCCGCGAGTACAAGGGCCTCGACCTGCTGCTGGAGGCCATGGCAGATGAGCGCATCATCAAATCAGGAATAGAGCTTATCGCTGCCGGTGAGTATTATGATAAGGCTGTAGAAGCCACAAACAACAACATCATAGAAAAACACCAACTTCAAAGCAGGGTGCACTTGCGCACGGACTTCATCCCCAATAGCGAGGTGCGTTACTTCTTTTCAGCAGCCGATTTGGTGGTACAGCCTTACAAACATGCCACGCAAAGCGGCATCACCCAGATAGCATTTCATTTTGAGAAGCCAATGGTTGTGACCAATGTAGGCGGCCTGGCTGAGGTAGTGCCTGATGGCAAAGTAGGCTTTATAGCAGAGCCAAATCCTACATCAATTGCGGATGCGATACTCAAATTTTATGCGCCCGACTCGCTCCCTGATCTGCACCAAAACATCCTCCACGAGAAAAAAAAATATAGCTGGGATGCTTTTACGGAGGTGATGATGAAGGCGGTGTTTGGTAAATAGTATTATCCCCCTTTTAGGTGGATAACTACTGCGATGTTATTGCATAGCTTTATTACTATGAAGTCGCTCTTCCTTTCATTATTTATAGCAGTAATTATGTCTTCAACTACGTCAGCACAAAATGCCGCCCCCTGTTCCTCCCCTGAGTGTGCTCAGTTTGATTTTTGGGTCGGCGACTGGGATCTAATTTACAATGACACGGTGCATGCAGCCAACAGTATCACCAAAGAAATGGGTGGGTGTTTGATACACGAGCATTTCAAAGACCCTTCCCATAAATACACCGGTGAAAGCTGGTCGGTATATAGTCCTGCAAAGAAGTTATGGCAGCAAACATGGGTAGATGACCAGGGGGCCTACATTGTACTTACCGGTAACTTTACTGATGGTAAAATGATATTGTTTACCGGGCCGGCGCTACTCCCTGATGGCACACGGATACAAAATAGAATGACCTTTCATAACATAACGCCCGACAGCTTCGACTGGGATTGGGAATCAACTACTGATGAAGGCAAAACCTGGAAGAACAACTGGCATATACATTACCAAAGATCCTAGTCATTATCTTTTGCTTTCTTATTGCCAAACTTCGGCGTGATCCTCAACGAAAAATTAATGACCCTGCCGTCAATAGGCCCCCACAATGGTTTAAAATTGGGATCGGTTATAGACCCCGTATATATCTGCTCATACTTCGTCTGCCGGTAGTCAAACAAATTCTCACCATTCACTACCAGCGTGAAAACCTTACTCAGCTTACGCTCTATCATGAGCGCCGTGAGGAAGTAAGCCGGTGTGTTGCCCTCACCATCCCTGTATTGAGTGCCTATGTAAGAGCCTTCAAGCCCCACCCGCCAGTTTTTGCCAAAGGCCCTCGCGGCTGTAAAGGCAAACCTGTTCCTTGGTGTCAGTGGCATAAACTGGTTTTGTGCCAGGTACTTGCGCTCGGCATCTGTATAGGTGTAGCCTACATACAGCTCTGTTTTTTTAATGGTCAATTTCACATAAGTGTCAAATCCCATGGTATTCACCACGCTGCCTGCGTTGGCGAAGAATACCTGCCCGTTAGCTGCCTGCGTGGCCACTACCGGGTTATTGATCTGCGTGAAGAAGAAGGCGTGGTTTACAAAAAGGTCTATGCCGTTGCCCAGATCTTTTTTAAAGTTGCCCTCAAGGTTATATCCTGTCGACTTTTCAGCCTTTATATTTGCCGGCAATGCCTGTATGTCCTGTGTGGGGTAGTCTATGATCTGTGGCTCCAGCGGGTTAGGCGTTTTGTAGCCCAGCCCTACGCCTGCGCGCATAGCCCATATATCGTTGAAGCGATGAAAGAAAGTAAGCCGTGGCAGTATAAAATTGCCGTAATTATTGGTATGGTCGCTGCGCAGGCCGCCCTCCAGGGTAGTATTGGTGGTGATGTGCCACGAGTATTGCGCGAAAGTACCAATGGCGCTGTTGGTGAAATTGCCCAGCGCCAGGCTGTCTGTGCCGGGGAGCTTAGAGAAGTTATCGCCGGTCACATTCACGCCCACCACCAGGCTGCTGGCTTTGTGCGGGATAAACAAAGATACCTCGCCATAGTAGTTCAGCTCATTCCCCTTTATTACATCTGTATTGGTTTCTATATCCCGGTTGAAGGAGCTGGCGCTGCCTTTTACGGTCAGTTTGCCCAGCTTGGTGAGTGTGCGCTCCAGTATCAGCTCGCCGGTATGGCGCTGGGTAATATCTTTCTCATAGTATTGGTGCAGGCTGTCTTCGTGGTTATTCACCACCTGCATATCGCCGCCATATCTTTGCTCAAAGGTGCCGCTGTAGCCCACTATAAGTGTCGTCTTATCATCAGGATACCAGAACAGGCGAGGGTGTACCGTAAACGTACCCAGGTTAGGTACATCAGACAGCCCGTCACCATTCACATCTACAGCATTCTGGTGCGTATAGCCCGCGAAGAAGGTATAGCCAAAATGCTTATTGCGCTTTGCCAGATAGGCATTCGCATCCTGCTCTTTCAGTGTAGTTGCATTAACAGTGAATACAGCTTCCTGTTCTTCTTTTGGTCGTTTAGAAATTAAATTGATCAAACCGGCTATTGCGCCGCCGCCATACAATGTGGAGGACGACCCTTTGATAAGTTCTATCTGTCGCAGGTCCAGCGGTGGTATCTGCAACACACCAAATCCACCCGAAAAGCCTTCGTATAGCGGCATTCCATCGCGCAGTATCTGTGTATACTGTCCGTTCAGTCCTTGTATGCGCACATTGGTATTGCCTGAAACAGGAGATGATTGCTGCAATTGCACACCGCTCACATCGCCCAGTATGCCCACAATATTTGCAGGCTTTATGGTGTTTTCCTCGGTCATTTCCTCCAGCCCCAGTACCTCCACTTTTGTAGGCGAATTTTCGATACGGTCATTCGTACGGGTTGAGGAGACCACCACAGCCTCTTCCAACTCACTCTCGTTTGCAGCAAACAGTACCGTGTGCATCGCTTCGCCATTCGGTATGGTGACTATAAGTTGAGCCGTATCAAAACCTACTGAAGTAAAGAAAAAAGTATCCCTGCCATCCGGAAGGTCATGGATGATCACAATGCCACTGTCATTAGAGGCGTTGCCATGGCCATGTTTATCTGCACCTATTACTCCGGGTATAGTTACGCCTGTTGCTTTGTCTTTTACTAGAGCTTTAAAGACGTACTGCGCATGCAGCGGTTGAGCCCCGATCGCTAATAATAAGACAATAAAGTACCTTACTGTTTTCATAATGCAAAGGAATAAAGAGATTCTGAATAAATTCAGAATTTGGCAGGCTTAAAGTTGATGGTGAACGTGTGCAGACCTTGCACGTAGTTATAGCTTGCCGTATAGCCCGCTGCTTCGCAGATCTGTTTCACAATAGAAAGGCCCAGTCCATTGCCATCTTCGCCCTGGTGGACCCGGTAAAACCGCTTGAATACCTTTTCCTGATCGAGTGGTTCCTGTGTCGATGTGTTACCGATAGTTAGTATGCCGTTCTTTAATTCTATATTGATTTTGCCATTCGCTGCGTTATACCGGATAGCATTGTTCAGGAGGTTACTGATGATGATCTCAGCGAGGTGATGATGGAATTTTACAAGTGTTGGTTCGTCATTGATAGCTACGCGAAGGTGCATGGCTTCTGCAAGTTCACTAAACTCAGCAAGCTTTTGCCTGATGATGGCATCTGCCTGCACTGGCTCATCAAGCGCAAACTGCCTGTTCTCTACTTTAGTAAGCAGCAGTAATGACTGCTGTAATCTGGCAGATCGTTGCACAGCCTGTTCCATATCAGCTATGTGTTGTGCATGTTTTCTCAGTACCTCTTCGTTTTGCATCAGCAGGTCCAGCTTGGTGCGGATGATAGCCAGTGGGGTCTGCATTTCGTGTGCAGCTTGTCCTGTAAGGTTTTTTAGCGATGTATAGTCCCGTTGCACACGTTCAGTAAGTTCACTGATACTCTGGTTGAGTAGTGTGAATTCATCTATTTCACTTTGTTCAAGCCTTAGTGTTTCATCCGTTAGACGGTAACTTTTCACCTCTTCTATGGTCCTGTAGAACGGCCGCCATATTTTTTTGATCACTATCCGGTTAATGAAGTAGCCCACCAGTAATATCAGTGCGATCATGCCAATGGTCACACCTATGATCACTTGTAGCAGGTCTTCTGTTTCTTCAAGCGGCTTGGCTACTTTCACCAGGTAATTACCATCAGTAGTGGATACACCGAACTGTATTTGCCTCATTTCTTCTTTTTCACCGCTCCTCACATTCTGAAATGATGTCGCTGTATTGCCATTGAAGGTTTCATAATTGGTATACTGGTCCTTAGTACGGATGATATCCGGCAGGCTATGGTGTGTATTGGCGAATGCCACGATCTCCTGTTGTTCACTCATCAATGTCTCATCTATCTGGTGAATGAGGATGTAGTGTAGGAGGAAATAAAAAGTGCAACTGCCGATCACAAAGGTGATGATCGTAGCTGTAATGTTCAGGCGGTTATATTTATCAAGCAACTTCAACGGATAGCAAATTTATAGCCCATTCCGTAAATACTGTGAATGTAGTCAGTGCAGCCGGCTGCAAGTAATTTTTTTCTCAGGTTCTTGATGTGCGCGTATATGAAATCATAGTTGTCGGCCATATCCATATCATCGCCCCAAAGATGCTCGGCGATTGTATTTTTGGAAAGCACTTTGTTCTTGTTGATGACGAAATAGATCAGCAGTTCGTATTCTTTCCGCGTCAATGGCAGATCATTGCCCGTTACTTGTACTGTCTTAGCCGACGTATCTGCAATTATTTCTTCAAACGTCAGCAAATTGCTGCCATTCAGGTTCTTCCGCCTGATAATGGCATTGATGCGCACACTCAGCTCTGATAGATGAAAGGGCTTTGTCAGGTAGTCATCTGCGCCCAGCTCCAGCCCTTTTATTTTATCGTCCAGCTCATTCTTGGCCGAGATAATGATCACTCCATCGGTTTTCCCTGCTTTTTTTAGCGCCTGTAGTATGTGCAGGCCATCGCCGTCGGGCAGCATCAGGTCTAGCACTATACAGTCATACCGGTATAGTTCGGCTTTGTCCAACGCATCCCGGTAAGTGGTCGCCGATTCACAGAGATATTGCTGCGACGAGAGATGGGCTACCATACTCTTGTTCAATACAGGCTCATCTTCTATGATCAGTACCTTCATAATGATTGATGTTATTCGCCTACTACAAGCACCTGGAAGGTGCCGGGCACGATACCGCGCTTCTTTGGTGCTTCTTGTCCAGGAGTTGCCGTTACGAAGTCAGCGGTAGGGAGATACACCTTGTGTGTCTTTTCATCAACGGCAAGTGTGCGCGCGCCCTTCTTGGTAGATACTGGCTTCAACACCTCAAACTTGTTGGATGATACTTCTTTGATCACGCTTAGTGAGCCTTCTCCGTTGGAGCTGAACACTAATTTCTTGCCCGCATCAAAAGCCACACCATCGCAACCCTCGCCTATGGGCAACTCTTTCACTATCTTGCCGTTCTCTGCATTCATTACTATCAATAGCTTGTTATCGCAACCGGCAAACAGCCTTTTAGTAGCCACATCTATTGCCAGGCCCGATGGTGATTTGCCTGCACCTGTCTTCCAACTGTGTTCTACCGCATAGGTATGCGAGTTCACTACCTGTATCTCGTTCTTGTCTTCTATATTGACGTAGATATGATCTGCGTCTGCTACAGCCGTTTCCGGTTTGCCATCCAGTTCTATGGTCTTCACAATATTATTATTGGCGGGGTCTATTACAGACAGGCTTTTATCATGTCCGTTACAAACCCATACTTTTTTGGAGTAGCCGTCATACGTGATCGCATCCGGATTCTCGCCTACATTTATCTGGCCTTCCACCACATTGATGTTCATCTCAAATACGGTCACGGTATTCAACTTGCCGTTACTCACAAACCCTTTCAGGAATTCAGGCGCAAAGGCTATACCATGCACGCCCGTTGTATTAGGGATCACACCTACCGAGTCGCCTGTAGTTTTGTTCAGTATGTTTACCTGTGTGGCGTGTGATACATAAATGTTATCAGTTGCAGGCGATACAGCTATATAATCCCAGCCGCCGCCACTGGCGATGTGAAAAGTATTGAGTACATGGTATTCCTGCGCTGCTGCTTTGTTGCCCGCAACCAATAGCGCCGCACCAACAGCTAATGACGTAATGAAAGTCTTCATGAATAGTATTTGAGGCAAAGGTTGCTAATAATTCTGTGGATATTCTGTAGAATCGGGAAAATTTAGGTTAATAAAATCAGGCAATAAGGGGGAGCACCGGAACAAAGTCCCGCTATATCAGCGGGAGGGGTTTTGGGTCTTTCGTACATCTATTACCCTCACCTGTAGCCGCATAGTGCCATTATACTCATTCTCATCTATATGGTACAGCATATCAAAAGGGCCGCTTTGTACAATGTCTATTTTATCAGCTATGTTAAAGCCTATACCTTCTACGATCAGGCCATTGTGCTGGTGCGCAGCTATCTTCAGGTGCATATCCTTCACTGTTGCCGATTTGCCCTGGTAATCCACCAGGTTGGTGCTCATAAATATAGGGCGCATATTGGCCGGTCCAAAAGGCTCCAATTGCTTCAATATGTTCAGTACGGTTGGCTTTATCAGCGATATAGGTATCTCTGCATCTATTTCTATTTCGGGTACTTGCTGGTCTTCAGTTATGGTCGAGGCTACTATTCGTTCAAATTTTGCAATGAACTCAGCTACTTTATCTTCTTCCATGGTCATACCTGCCGCGTAGAAGTGGCCGCCATAGTTCAGCAACAGATCACGGCACTCATGTATGGCCTCATAGATATTGAAGCCGGATACTGAGCGCGCAGATCCTGTTGCCTTGCCGTTCGCCGAGGTAAGCATAATGGTTGGCCGGTAATAATGGTCTATGAGGCGGGAGGCTACAATGCCCACCACACCCTTGTGCCAGTGTGGCTGGTACAGCACCGTCGATTTCCGGTGGCGCATGTGGTCTTCTTCCATCAGCGACATGGCTTCTTCGGTAGTGCTCTTATCTACTTCCTTGCGGTCGTCGTTATCAGAGTGTAGGGCTGCCGCCAGCGCGCCTATTTTCGCCGGGTCTGTTTCTATAAAGAATTCCACAGCCTTACGGGCATCATCCATGCGGCCTGCTGCGTTCACGCGCGGGCCTATTACGAATACCAGGTCGGTTATAGAAAGTGCCTTGGTCACGCCTCCCAACTCTTTAAGGGTAGATATGGCCAGGCATGGTGTTTCATTTATCTTTTTCACTCCATAGTAAGCCAATATCCTGTTTTCGCCATCTATGGGCACAATATCTGCTGCTATACTGGTAGCCACGAGGTCCAGATATTGGTACACCTCTTCCATATTCTGCTTCCAGTGTATGGCCAGGGCGCTGGCCAGCTTAAAGCCAATACCACAGCCGCTCAGTTCTTTATATGGGTACTTGCAATCGATCTGTTTAGGATTAAGTATGGCAAATGCAGGCGGAATATGCGCATCCGGCATGTGGTGGTCGCACACGATCACATCTATATTCAGCGACCGCGCATAGGTGATCATCTCCATCGACTTAATG
Organism: uncultured Bacteroidota bacterium; assembly: GCA_903877645.1. Classification (GTDB taxonomy): domain Bacteria; phylum Bacteroidota; class Bacteroidia; order Chitinophagales; family Chitinophagaceae; genus Nemorincola. The sequence continues at coordinate 63,600 of CAIRES010000059.1, forward strand.
CCGCAATCCAGTGTGATAATAAGGTTATAGCCATTGGCAGAGGCAAAGTCTATTCCTTGTTTTGATATACCGTACCCCTCGCGGTAGCGGTGGGGGATGTAGTAGTTAAGTTCGCCTTTATAATTCTTTCTCAGGAAGGAGTACATCAGCGCCACCGAGGTAGTACCATCTACATCATAGTCGCCATACACCATTATCCGCTCGTGCCATTCTATAGCCTCGCTGATACGTACTACCGCTTCCTTCATTCCTTTCATCAGGAAGGGGTCATGCAAATGACTTAATTCCGGCCTGAAGAAAAGCCTGGCGCTTTCGTAATCTTTAATGCCACGTAGCGCCAGTATCTTGCATAAGGCAGGTTGTATGTTCAATGCGTCACTCAGCACTTTTACCGTAGCCTCATCCGCCTTCTTCAGCACCCATCTTTTCTCAGGCTTCATTCTTCGCTAGTTGTTGCACCGCTTTGTGATATTCCGTCACCCAGGTATCGAGTGATGTCCCAAAGCTACTTTGTTCTATGTTAGCAAAAAAATCACCTTCATCCATTATGCGTTTCAGCAGGTCGTCCTGCGCTTGTATACATTGTATGGCAGTATTATACGGTGCATGGCTGAAGGACACCATCTCGTAAACAGAAGTAAACCGATCAGGGAAGCGTTTGCCCAGTTCTTTCTCTATCTGCTTTCGCTCCAGGAATTTCGGGTCGGCTACCTTATCGCGCATCTCTGTGAAGTTGGTCAGGGCCAGCTTTGCTACAGCATCACCGTTCACTTTGCGCTTCACTTCGTATTGTTTCAGTATCGTATCCCAGTCGCTGCCGTGCTTGTCTATCAGCGATGATAGTATGGTGCAATCCTCAAACCCTGCATTCATCCCTTGTCCATAGAAGGGTACTATTGCGTGGGCTGCATCGCCTATCAGCGCGCTCTTATCCTGGTAGTGCCATGGGAAGATATACGTGGTGATGAGCGTGGAAGTGGGATTGGTAAAGAAATCCTCCAGCAGGCCGGGCATCAACGCCTTGGCATCGGCAAACTGTGTTTCAAATAGCTTGGTCACATCTGCCTCTGTATTCAGTTGTTCAAAAGAAACTCCCTCACCTTCAAAAGGCATGAAGAGCGTACAGGTAAATGTGCCATCTGTATTAGGCAGGGCTATCATCATATACTTGCCACGCGGCCATATATGTAGTGCATTCTTCTCCATCACCCACTCGCCATTCTTGCCGGGTAGTATGCACAGCTCTTTGTAGCCATATTCCAGGTACATTTTTTCGCTGTTCACCCTAGGCATGTGCGAGTAGCTTTCGCGCAAAGCAGAGAATGCGCCGTCTGCACCAAACAGCAGATCAGCCTGTATGGTCTTTTCCTTGTCGTCATGCAGCATGTACAATTTGTTTGCCGCCACATCTACATTCACGCAGCGATGCTCAAAGTGTATTTGTGCTCCTTCTTGTTCAGCAAGCGTCATCAGCTTCTTGTTCAGCTCACCACGGCTCACCGAATATATAGCTTCATTATTTTTACTGTAAGGTTGAAAGGCGGTCTTGCCATCGGGCATGTGCAGGTAGCGCCCATACATCGGTATGGCTATCGGCTCCATTTCTTCCCTTAGTCCTGCAAGGTCAAGTGCTTTCCATCCCCTTGCACTCATCGCCAGATTAATGGATTTGCCGGCAGATATAGACGCACTGCGCATATCCGGCCTGCGCTCATAGATACTTACCTCGTGGCCCCGCTTCCTCAGGATGATGCCCAGCAGCGAGCCCACCAGCCCCGCCCCTAATATGGTTACATTACGCGACATACTAATTACATTTTGCAGCAAAATACACAATTATAAAGTGCAAAGGAATATGGGGTATTAGTATATTGCCGGATTGTAATATTTCAATGGTTTATTGTATCATTAAATTTGTAACTTTGGATAAAGGAAAATGTAAATGGTATTGGTATTAAAACGGGGTGCAACGAAAAAAGAAATGGAGCTGCTCAATCAAAAGCTACAAAAGGCTCATTCACGTAAAAAACTTGATGCAAAGAAGTTTTGCGGCGTGATCAAGTTAAAGGAGGATCCGCTTGAGATACAAAAAAAGCTAAGAAATGATTGGGAGTGAAGTTGAAATTGTACTTGATACAAATATAGTTTTATACTTACTTTCCGGAGATGAAACTATATCTGGTTTCCTGCAAGGCAGAGAAGCATATGTATCTGTAATAACAGAATTGGAATTGATCGGATACCCGGATATTTCCGCAAAAGAACTGGTAAGGATAAAAGAGTTTCTGAAAAATTGTACTGTTATAGAAATTAATGAGGACATCAAAACCTTATACACGCACATACGGAAACAATACCGGCTTAAGTTAGGTGATGCCGCTGCCGCAGCTACAGCGATCTATTTAGATCTGCCTTTTATGAGTGCAGACAAAGGATTTAATAAAGTGAAAGAGCTGCAATTTACATTGTACAGCAGGTAACAAAATGAATTACAAGTATTATATAAGAAACTAACGGCAATAATAGAAAAACGATAGAATGGCTGGCTCGTTGGCCAGATCGAAGAGATTCCTGCAGTGCTATCCCATGGGCATACTGTTGAAGAGCTTAAAGTTAACCTGAAAGAGGCAATAGCATTGTTTTTTGAAAAATCATAAGGCATTGCTGATTTCGCATTCATTTGTTTTTTTATCCGACCTTTGCCACAAATCTCCTTCCTATGCCTGCGAAATTTTTTGAACATACCGCAACTTCCGGGTTAAAGAACAAACGCAAACTATCTGTATTCATTGATGTACTCATTACTAAGTACATGCCCAAGGTCACTTCGGCGGAACTTAGCTACATCTTTTGCGATGATGCCTTTCTGCTGGAGATGAACCAGAACTTCCTCGATCATGATACCTTTACCGATATCATCACCTTCGACCTCAGCGAGAACAAGAAGGACATGCAGGGAGAGATATACATCAGTACAGACAGGGTAAAGGAGAACGCAGTACTGTATAAGACCACCTATAAAGATGAGCTGCACCGGGTCATCTTTCATGGTATGTTGCATCTTTGTGGCTTTAAAGACAAAAAGAAAAAGGACCAGGAGGTGATGCGGGAGAATGAAGACTACTGCCTGGAGCGTTACAAACAAGAACTAGCCAAATGAACATAGAAACGATATTTGAAGACGACGACCTTATTATAGTCAACAAGCCTGCCGGCCTGCTGGTGATACCAGATCGCTATAACGCCATGTTGCCCAGCCTCAACAAACTGCTCGAAGAAAAGACGGGCCAGCGCATCTGGGTAGTGCATCGGCTGGATAAGGACACCAGCGGCGTTATCTGCTTTGCCAAGAACGAGGCTACTCACCGCCACCTTTCCATACTCTTTCAGGAGCATGATGTGCTCAAATTTTACGCGGGCCTCGTACATGGCATCGTAATGCCCGAAGATGGCCGAATAGAAAGCCCTATAGCCGAGCATCCCGCAGCTAATGGCCGGATGATCGTTGCAAAAAAAGGCAAGCTCGCCATCACCGATTACAAAGTGGCCGAGCAATGGCCGCTCTATGCCCTGATGCAGTTTCAGATACATACCGGCCGCACCCACCAGATACGCGTGCACATGCAGTCTATAGGCCACTCGCTGGTATGCGATGAGCTGTATGGCGATGGCAAGCCTTTTATGCTCTCCTCTATCAAAAGGAAGTTCAACCTCTCCGGCAAAGACGAGGAAGAAAAGCCGCTCCTCAGCCGCCTGGCCCTCCATGCCTACCGCCTTTCATTCGTCAAAGAAGACGGTACGGTCATCGATGCAGAAGCCCCGCTGCCCCGCGATATATCAGCCTGTGTGAAGCAGCTCAATAAGTGGGCAACGCCTAAGATGGGCCATTAGGGTTAATTGGGTAAAGGGTTAATCGGCTGAAAAGAGCCAATTACTCTAAGTTCACATAACACCTCCCTTTAGGGTCGGGGTTTTTACCAAATAACCGTACTTTTGCGACCATATAACGACTTTCTACTTTCTACTAACGACTTTCGACTAATAAAACAATGACCTCACATATCAACATACAAGTAGAACTGGCCGAAGACAAAATGCCAGAAGCCATACAGTGGACCGCACCCGATGGCGGCGTACCAGAGCCACAAAAAGCCAAAGCAATACTCCTCGGCCTTTGGGATGGCGAAGAGAAATCTGCCCTCCGCATCGACCTCTGGACCGGCAAAATGATGGTAGACGAGATGAACGACTTCTTTTACCAGACCTTTTATGGCATGGCCGATACTTACCTGCGTGCCACTAAAAATACCGCCCTTTCTGCCGAATTGAAGGAATTTGCCACCTCTTTCCTCAAAAAGGCATCTGCGGCGCTGGAAGCGGAAGATAAAAAAGGATAAAATTTATATGCAATAATCGCATCGCATTTCGTACGCACTCGCCGTAGGGGCTGGGCTTGCCCCTGCCCTCCTCGCGCCGGATAACTTGCGCCGGACACACCGTGTATAAATTGCAACCCCAAATGGCTCGGCTTGCCCGTGCCCTCCTCCCGCCGGGCATACATTTACACATTCGGGAAATTCTCATTTTCACAGCCATCCGGCACATGAGTTATCAGTAACTTTGCGGCTCTTTCATGCAACGCCCATATACTATAGCATTGGTGGGAAACCCCAATAGCGGGAAAAGCTCCCTCTTTAATGTGCTGACCGGCCTCAACCAGAAGGTCGGCAACTTCCCGGGTGTTACTGTTGATAAGAAAACCGGGGTTTCCCGCATATCCGATATTCTCTCTGCCAATGTCATAGACCTTCCCGGCACCTACAGCCTGTACCCCAAGAGTGAAGATGAGCGCGTGACCTACGAGGTGCTGCTGAACCAGGAGAATGCCCTGCGGCCCGACCTGATCGTGGTGATAGCAGATGCGGCCAACTTAAAGCGCAACCTCCTTTTCTGCTCGCAGATCATAGACCTGAAGATACCTGTGGTCATGGCCCTGACGATGATGGACATTGCCCGGCAAAAAGGCATCACCATTGATACTACCGGGTTGGAGCGTGCTATGGGTGTGCCCATAGTGCCCATCAATCCGCGGCGCAGCAAGGGCATCGCCCAGCTCAAAAAAGCTATTGCCGATATACAGCAAACACGCCCGCAACCACAACCCGATTTTATAGACATCCCCACACTTGCCGGGCCATGGCTGCAGGACGTGAAGGAATTGTGCAACCTGGAGAGCAACTATGCAGCCCTGCATGTGGCGTGCAATTATACCGGACTGCGCCACATCAATGCAGCCCGCCGGATACAGATAGCCGCGGTGCTTGGCGAAGCCGGCTTTCACAAAGCGCGTATGCAGGCAGAGGAGATCATGCAGCGCTATAAAAAGATAGACGGTGTGATGCAGCAATGCGTGGTGGTGGACAGCCCCATGAAGAAAATGGTGGTGAGTGAGCGCATAGACAAGATACTGCTGCACCCTGTATGGGGCAATATGGTACTGCTGTTCGTGCTGTTTCTCCTCTTCCAGGGCATCTTCTGGCTGGCCCGCTATCCTATGGACTGGACGCAGCAAGGGTTTGCATGGCTGGGCAACTCGCTTGCCAACATACTACCTCCCGGCCTTGTTACCGACCTGCTGGTCAACGGCCTGCTGGCCGGTATCAGCGGCATCGCCGTGTTTGTACCGCAGATCATGATCCTGTTTGGCCTCATTACTATACTGGAGGACAGCGGCTACATGGCCCGCATCAGCTTCCTTACCGACCGGATCATGCGCAGCGCGGGGCTCAATGGCCGTTCGGTGATGCCGCTCATCAGTGGCATGGCCTGTGCCGTGCCGGCCATCATGGCTGCCCGCACCATACAAAGCAAGAAGGAGCGACTCATCACCATTATGGTTACACCGCTCATGAGCTGCTCGGCCCGTTTGCCGGTATATACCATCCTCATTGCCCTCGTTATCCCCGATAAGCTTTTCCTCGGCCTCTTCAACCTGCAGGGGCTGGTGCTCATGGGGCTGTACCTGCTGGGCTTTTTTATGGCGCTGCTGGTAGCCAAGGTGATGAACTACATTGTCAAAGCTAAGGAGCGTACCTTCTTCCTGATGGAATTGCCCGTATACCGTGCCCCGCGCTGGAAGAACGTAGGTATCACGATGCTGCAAAAAGGCAGAATATTCATTGTCGATGTGGGCAAGGTGATCATTGTGCTGTCGCTCATACTATGGGGGCTGGCTACCTTTGGGCCGCCATCTAAGATGCGGGCTGTAGAACAGCAATATGCCACACTGCTTAAAGCACACCCCGAACAAAAGGCCGAAATAGAACACCAACATGCAGGGGCCAAACTGGAACATTCTTTTGCCGGTATCATGGGCCACGCCATAGAACCGGTCATCCGCCCGCTGGGCTACGATTGGAAGATAGGGATAGCCCTCATCACCTCCTTTGCCGCCCGCGAAGTATTTGTAGGCACTATGGCTACCCTTTATAGTGTGGGCGATGCCTCGGCAAGCAAACAAACCCTGCAAGACAAAATGCGCGATGCCAAACGCGAAGACGGGACACCGGTATATACACTGGCCGCAGGCCTCTCCCTCCTTATTTTTTATGTATTTGCGATGCAGTGCATGAGCACCCTCGCCATTGTGCGCCGCGAAACCAACAGTTGGAAATACCCGCTGATACAATTCGCGTACATGTCCGGCATAGCCTACCTTTCAGCGCTGTTTGTGTACCATGTATTTAAATAAACAATTGAATTATTTTTTCTCCACCACATAGGCACATAGACCACATAGGTGCGAGTAGAAATTTGCTATGTGTACTATATTCTTATGATGAAGTGGCCACATAGGCTATGTGCTCTATGTGCCTATGTGGTGGCAAGCACTCGCGCAGGTCACGCCACCTGCAAATAATCGGCCCAAAAATTATGCACCATATTATTGGCAGATACCAAGGCATCTTTTCATCCCTGCCGGTAACTACCAGCCACTCAAGGGACTTTTTCTTTCCCTGGCCTGATAGCTTTACGAGGTCTTTATAATCTATGTGGTCGAGGTGTTGCGCAGCTACTGCTTTGTTTTGCAGAAAACGTACTTTATAGCCTTCCATGATTAATGAATTAAAGTTCATGATAACTATAATATAAAAATCATTCCAAGTATCAGGCCAGGCCCAGGTAGTCCGTCCAAAAGGAGTGTACCTGCTCATCAGCCATCTTCAGGGCATCAGTTTCATCATTGCCCATCACCACCAGGAAGTCCAGTTTATGTTCCTGCTCCATACCTATCAGTTGCTGGTGATCTATGCCAGACAGTAATACAGCGCCCGTGGCCTTATTGTTGCGAAATGATACTTTATAGCCTTCCATGGTCCGGGCGTTTTAGGTAAGGAGATAAAAATTGTTCCATGTTCCGTATGAGTTTTACAGTAATTATGCGCAGAAATAAGAGTTTTACCGGAACGATATGCGTTTTACTGTAGCCTTTAAATTTAGGCATTAACACACCACTTTACACAGGAAAGCATATAATAAAAGAAGGCTACCTGTTACAGTAGCCCTTTAAGTTATATGATCTCGTTCTTTTCTTTTATATACTTTGATGCATTATCCACACTACCACATTCCCTATAAACATTGCTACTCCTGTTATTACCTTCAACCAGTTGATACTCTTACCATTTACGGCTGGCTCCTTTACTTTACTACCAAAGGTCTCTATCTTTAAATCACGTCCTACAAAAATTATATCTCTACACTTTATATCTCTAAAACTGCCTGTCTTTCTTAAACTCTTATTACATATTGCCCTCTTTACTTTTTCTGTGGGCTTCCTGTTACTTCTTACTCCTTTACTCATGACTATTAATTTTGACGGTTAGTTCATAGTCTGTGAAACTTGATCTGACTGACCAACAGCCCTTTGTTTCTATTCAGGGCTGTTTTATTTAAAAATTACATACCCCGACTTGTAATGTATCGATCATGTCATATTACCTCCCTTTTATAAAATGTAAAATTTAGTAGCAGGGTTTAATACCAATATCTCAAAATGGTAACCCAATAAACATATCAATAACAAATGCCTACCGGCGTGGGTACATTTCTATCAAGTAGTTCTACTAGCTATTGGTTATACTATTGGTCTGCATCAAGTAGTTCTGCTTGATAGAAATGTATTTATTTCCTTGAAATTTTAATACCGTATCTCTGTCCATCTAAATCTTGTCCATTATCTATATCCTTATTTTTATCTGATGTTAGTAATACCTTATAATCACTATTCTCATACTCGAAAATAGCAGCATTGTTCATTGGTTCGTTTTCTGTTTTAATAAAAGTAAAATGCATTTCTTTCAACTGATTTTTAAATGATGAATATTCTTCACTGTGTAATGTATGATACCCTATAAAGCCCGTTTCTGATTTATAAACATGGCGTTCTGCTGTAAAATGCTCGCCATTAACTTTTGATTTATTATAGTGATAACTACGCATTTTTGTATTTCCATTTTCAAAAACATACCCTTTGCTTGTAACATATGTATCAAAATCATTTAAGTTCATATTGTTCATCTTTATCAGCTCATTTAGAGTAAATTTTTGAGCAAAAGAACTACTTGATACTAATAACAGTGCTACTATAATGATTACTTTCTTCATTGCTTATTGATTTAGTGCTAATAAATATAATATTTGTAAAACATAAAATATTAAAAAAAATCTACTTTTTGGTTGTGTCAACCTTATGTTCTATTTTCAAAAGACCGTCCAAAATGGATAAAGTATTGGCATTGGTCGCTTGTAATTTCTCTTGCAACTCTTTTATTTGTTTTTGCATCTGGAGCTTATCAGTGACATCAGCATAGTGTATATAGAGAGGAATTAAAACAGCAGCTAAAGCAGATACAACTGAAACCGTAATAGGTATCCACCAATATCTAATAGTTCTTTGACCTATTTTAATATCTTGTTTGTGTTTGTCTATTTGCAGTTGCTTCATTTCATTATCAAGACCATCACTTTTATACTGTTGTTCCCTTTCATACATTGTAGGATTATTATTCATACTATAGTATTTGTACAGGTAAATGAACCTACCAGTTCGTCTGTAAGACAATCGAAAAGATCAGTTCTTTACCCATTATGTGTTCATTTTCCTTTCCAGAGCTTCGGAATATATATAATAAAAAAACCAAGAATAGTATACACTACAAACTCTAAGTAACTATAACCATTAAAGATTCCTAAGAATCCCGTCATTGGTTTATCGCAACCGTATAATTCAACATTATGCCCTGGTTGATCAAAATAGCTATAAACAGGAATAAATGAATATAAAAATTTAGTACGAAATGGATAAAATGAATGTTCCAGGTTTGCTTTTTCCCCACACCCACGATTGTACGAAAAAAAATAAGCCAATTTATTAGTATCTTCATAACCATCTCCATGAGTTAATAAATCAATTTCGGGATGTAGGTATTTCCTTCGTGCGATAATTGAGTCTTCAGGTGGCATTTCAGGCCAAAGTCGTATGTGTCTACTTTCACCAACAACCTGCTTACAGTATTCTTCCTGAATTTGTCCTTTAAATTGTGCAATATTCACAAATAATGCAAATGCATTAATGCAAATCCATACTATTAGAAATCTCCTTTGTTTCAGCGAGATATTTTTCATTGTCTAAAGATTTAACACTAACAAATATAATACTCTACCTTCTAATAATACAAAACTCTCCACTGGCGCGTAGTCTGTAGCAGAGCATTGAGCAAAGCCGACTCGTCTCTACGCAATCTGGCCGGTTTGCAACCGGCGTAAATAAGTAATACATTGGCAATCATAGTCCATCATTCCAATCATTACAAATCATAGTTCACACAAACCTCAAAATGTTGGTAACTCCACAGTTACCAACATCGCTAAAAATGTCCACAAAATTTTCTTCCCGCGCCCACAAAGCCTTTGCTGCGACAGCGTTTCAGTTTCCCGCGCACTTGTTTTGCTCCCTCAAAAACTCGGTCTAACTTTGGTGCCCGTTTTGCAAAAATGGCGTAAAAACTATCGTTATGAAAACAGAAAAACAGCAGCAGGCATACAACCTGTTCTTCCAGACCGGCATGAGCCAGGCCGAGATTGCTCGCCTGCTCGAGATAGACCGCAAAACCATCCACAACTGGATGTCGGAGGGCAACTGGCGGCAGCTCAAAAAATCCGCGCACCACATTCCTGCAAAACTGGCCGAGCAGTTCTACTACATGCTCGCCAATCTCAATCAGGAAATTCTCGGACGCGCGCACCAACCCTATCCGCTCACCCACGAGGTCGAGCAGCTCCGCAAAATGACCATGTGCATCCGCAACATCAAAAACAGGCAAACCATCAACGAGAGCCTCGAATCATTCACACACCTTGCCGATATACTCAGCCATAAAGACCCCGAGCTCGCAGCACAGTTGCGCCCGCACATCCAGTCTTACGTCAAAGACCGTGCAGACTTCAAATTTGCAGATGCCATCAGCGAAGAATACCAATGCGATCCCGCCCTCGGCGAAATGTTTGACTATGAGATGCGTCCCTTCGATGACTCCGAACCCGATACACCACCCGGCTCCGCTCCCATCGCTCCCGAACCCCCATCCCCAACAGTCCCGCTCAAAGCCCTCGAAGCAATAGAAGTAGTAGCATAGGTTCTGATATTATACCTCCCGCTCCTTCGGAGAGGGTCGGGGTGAGGCCTATGGGGAGAAAATGGGGAAGAAATGGGGAATTTCAAACAACTAAACCATTGAAAAACAATAATTTAGCCCAAAACGCAGTTTTATTGAAAAATGGGGAATTCCACTTTAACAAAGAATTGCCTCATATATAATATACACATCATTATACTTCCATATTACCGTACAAATTTTAAATACCTTTGCGCACAAGGTTTTTGTGATAAAAATAAGTGAATGAAGCGTTTAGCGATATTGGGGTCAACGGGGTCTATAGGTACACAGGCACTGGAGGTGATAGCGGCGCATCCCGGAAAGTTTGAAGTGGAGGTGCTCAGCGCACACCGCAATACGGCGTTGCTCATAGAGCAGGCGCGTAAATTCAAGCCCAATGCCGTGGTGGTGACCGATGAGAACAAGTACAAAGAAGTAAAGGACGCATTGCTGATGCTGCCCATAAAGGTATTTGCCGGCCAGCAGGCCCTTGCCGATGTGGTACAGTGGGAGAGCATAGATACAGTGCTGGGCGCTATAGTAGGCTTTGCAGGCTTGCACAGCATACTGGCCGCCATAGACGCAGGCAAGCGCATAGCGCTGGCTAATAAAGAAACACTGGTAGTAGCAGGAGAACTGGTGATGCAGCGCGCCAAAGAAAAAGGTGCAACCATTATACCGATAGACAGCGAGCACAGCGCCATTTTCCAGTGCCTGGTAGGCGAGGATATGAACAAGGTGGAAAAGCTGATACTCACCGCATCGGGCGGGCCGTTCCTGGGCCGCAAGCCTAACTACCTGGTGAATGTAAAGGCCAGTCATGCCCTACAGCACCCCAACTGGAACATGGGCGCCAAGATCAGCATAGACAGCGCCACACTGATGAACAAGGGCCTGGAGATCATAGAAGCCAAGTGGCTCTTCGGTGTAGAGAATGATAAGATAGAGGTGGTGATACATCCCCAATCCATCATCCATTCCATGGTGCAGTTCTCAGATGGCTCTATTAAGTCGCAGATGGGATTGCCGGATATGAAGGTGCCGATACAATACGCACTGGCATTCCCCGAGCGCATCCCGAACACTTATAAGCGCCTTGATTTTAAAGAACATTCCAAGCTCACCTTTGAGCCGGCGGATTATAAAACTTTCCGTAATCTTGCCATCGCCAAGGATGCACTATACAAAGGCGGCAACGCCCCCTGCGTGCTGAATGCGGCCAATGAAGTGGTGGTGCATGCCTTTTTGCAAAACAAGGTAGGCTTCCTGGAGATGAGCGAAATGATAGAAAAAACAATGGAGTGTGTGGAGTTCATAGAACACCCTACGCTCGAAGAATATATACACAGCGACGCAGAAGCAAGAACATACACAACAGAGTTTTTAAAGAAAAGCCAGTTGTCGATATACTAGTAGATAGTTGTTAGTAATTAGTAGATAGTCGCGAGGCAATAGAGATCGCAGAAAGTCGTTAGTGGAAAGTAGATAGTCGTTAGATGATAATTGAGCGAATATCGTTTTTGAGGAAAAAAGATTGATAACACATAAAATTAAAGAGTAGCTGTAACGGAGTAAAGACTAATTACTAACGACTATCTACTATATACTGAAAAAAATGAGCAATATCCTATTAATGTCGGGCACAGCAGTGAAGGTGATCCAGTTATTTGCGGCCTTGTCGCTGCTGATAGCGCTGCACGAAGGTGGCCACTTTTTCTTTGCGCGCCTGTTCAAAACACGTGTAGAGAAGTTCTACCTGTTCTTCGACTTTTTGTTCCCGTTCTCAGGTTTGCTGAATTTTGCTTTGTTCAAAAAGAAGAAAGGCGATACCGAATATGGTATTGGCTGGTTCCCGCTGGGTGGCTATGTAAAGATAGCCGGCATGGTGGATGAGAGCATGGACAAGGAGCAACTGGCCCGCCCGCCGGAGCCATGGGAGTACCGCTCTAAGAAGCCCTATCAGCGCCTGTTCATCATGCTGGGCGGTATCATTGTGAATGTGCTGGTGGCTATAATACTGTACATCATTATTTTTAGCGTGTATGGAGAAAAATATTTACTCACTACAAATGCAAAATATGGTATTTCTACCGATACTTTATCTAGGAGTATTGGTTTGCGTAATGGAGATATGATTAAGTCAATAGACAATAAACCAGTCGAGCGTTTTGAGCGCATACCATCTGCGGTACTATTTAGTCATGATCAGAGAGGAACCATTCAAATTACACGTGATGGTAAGGACACGAGCATGAATATACTTCCTGGTACAGTTAGTAAAATGACGAAAGAACAAAAAGGTGATTTCATTTCACCCGCTTTACCTGCAGTAGTTGATTCCGTTTTTAACACGATAGGTGCAAAGGCAAATTTTAAACATGGCGATAGTATTGTTGCCGTAAACGGACAGCCTATCCGTTTTAGAAGTGAATTTGAAGAGTTAAAAATGGCAAATTATGATAAGCCGATAACAGTTACTGTTATAAGAAATAACGAGCCGCAAATATTAAATGTAACCGTGCCAAAAGATTCATTAATGGGCATACAATATATGAACGCCGAGCGGTATCTAAAAATCGAACACATCCATTATGGATTGTTCGATGCAGTAACCAAGGGCTTCTCTTATACATTTGAACAATTCGGGAATTATCTTAGCCAGTTTAAATTGATATTTAAATCGAAAGAAATAAAAGCCCAAGACAGCATGGGTGGTATCATCAGCTTCGGTAAGATTTTTCCATCAGAGTTTGATATGCGCGAGTTCCTGATGCTCACAGCATTTATCTCTATTATCCTCGCTTTCATGAACCTATTGCCTATACCGGGCCTCGATGGCGGTTACGTGATCTTCCTGCTGTTCGAAATGATAACAGGCAAGGCGGTGAGCGAAAAGGTAATGGAGCGCGCTACTACGGTGGGCCTTGTATTGCTGCTTACACTCATGGTGTACGCCAACGGGCTGGATATTTTCAGGTTGTTCAAACACTAATTGGTAAGGTCGCATTCTTGCTTACTCATGTTGGGAATTCCCCCTTGCCGGCGAGCCCTGTGCGGTGGCCGAAGGGGGTTAGGGGGATGTTGACTCGCACGTAACAATATTGATAGCGTTTCATTACTATGATCGACCAGCATATTCTATTGACTGTTGATGCCCTGGTATTTACCAAGGGTACAGATGGCTGGCAGCTATTGCTGGTGCGCAGGAAGCATGATCCCAATAAGGGCATGTGGGCTATACCCGGCGGCTTTGTAGAAGACGATGAAGAGCTGGAAGCCGCTGCCATACGCGAACTGCACGAAGAAACAGGTTTGCTGTTGTCGTCAATGACTCAATTGCACACCTTCGGTAAAGTAGGCCGCGACCCGAGAGGCCGCACCGTATCTGTCGTTTACTATGCATTTGCCGATGATGCCCACAAAGTTGAAGGCGCAGATGATGCCGCCGAAGCAGCATGGATCAATATCAAAGACATCACTGCCCTTGCTTTTGATCACATGGAGGTGCTGACTTTGGCACTTGATGTGCTGAAGGGCAGGATGTGATTGCTGCGCGAGGTTGTAACGCAAAGACGCAAAGGTTTCGCAATGGGCGCAAAGTGGTTATGAGTGCTTTAGAGTTTTAGACTCACATTGGAAATTTCCCCTTTAGGGCGGGCTATGTGCGATTGCCGAAGGGGGTTAGGGAGATGTCTAAGTAATAATATTGATGGCGTTTCATTATTATGAGTGCGCACGAGTATAGATCCTTACTACGTCAGGATGACAAAGCATTATTTTTTAGCACCCGGGGTTGTTATTTCATCACCACCTGCACTGTCTTTCTCGTTTCCTGGCGCAGCAGTATTTGCTTGCCCTTGGTGAGGTCGAAAATGATCTCTGGTGTGAAGTGGCGGATGGTGAGCAGGTTCACATGGTCATTGATAGCTACTTTGTAATCCACGCCCAGGGCCTGTATCAGCGCTTTAACTTTGTCCTCCCGGTTATCAATACATGCTATGAAGCTGATAGCCGCATTCTGTATCAGGTTGATCTTCACCTTGAGGTCGTGAAAAATGCTGTAGAGGCGGCTGAGGTTATCCTCAGTGATGAAAGAGAAGTCCTTCGTGGTCACCTGTACCAGCACCTGGTGGTCCTTCAGTACAATAAGTGGCGGATAATGTGCGGCATCTACCTCGCCCCTGATCACAGAGCCCGGGAGTGTTTTATCGAGGAAGCACTTTACATACAGCGGTATATTGTTGTTCTGTAGGGGCTTGATAGTTTTGGGGTGAATGATCTGCGCACCATAGAAGGCCATTTCTATCACCTCGTTAAAACTGATGGCATCTATCTTTACCGTGTTTGGGAAGAGCTTGGGATCTGCGTTCTGCAGGCCGGCCACGTCCTTCCATATAGTTACAGACTCGAGGTGCAGCATGGCTGCGAGTATAGCCGCGGTATAGTCGGAGCCCTCGCGGCCCAGCGTTACTGACTTGCCATCTTCGGTAGCGCCGATGAAGCCTTGGGTAATAACTGTCTTACCTTGCTTGAGCAAGCTGCCCAGTATAGATTCTGCATTGTGTTTAGAGTATGCCCAGTCCACCACGCCATCGCGGTAGGTATGGTCGGTACGGATGATGTTGCGCACATCGGTCCATTCGCTGTTTACCTCGCTTTGCAGCAGGAACAGGGAGAACATACGGGTAGATAGTACCTCGCCCATGCATACGATCTGGTCGTAGGAGTAATCGTAACGGGCACTATCGGTATGGTGTACCGCTTGTTCCAGCTCGGCGAAATGTGCACGCAAGGCATCAACGGCCAT
This sequence comes from uncultured Bacteroidota bacterium, assembly GCA_903877645.1. GTDB lineage: Bacteria > Bacteroidota > Bacteroidia > Chitinophagales > Chitinophagaceae > Nemorincola. The sequence goes on from CAIRES010000059.1 coordinate 79,125, forward strand.
TGCATAATGGGTATCGTTCAGCAGGCCGCGGGCAAAATCAAGATGTTCCTGTTCGAGTTTGCGGGTAGCGGCAAGGGCTTCGTCCTCCTTGTTGTCGCAGGCCAGCTTCACGATCACTTCGAGAGCATTAGTAGTCTTACCCAGCGCCGACATAACAATGAGCACAGGTACTTCTTCCCTGATGATGGGCAGCAGGGCCCCCATTCTGCCTGCATCGGCTATTGATGCACCGCCAAATTTGAAAACACGCATAGAACAACCGTTAAAGGGAGGCAAAGATAAAAAAGATGGGCGATTGTATGTGGGCATAATTTTACCGCTAAGGCGCAAAGACGCTAAGCCCATAGTAACAATGAGTAAAATCGGGTTAATGTTTGTGTTTCTATATCACCTTCTTCCCCTTCATCGCATCCTTCAGGGCCGCATCCATTACGCGTTCGGCATAGGGGCGGGAGATATCGTTGAGTATTTCCGTTTCGTGCTGTATGCGGTCTTTGTCTTTAGCATCCATGGCCTCGCGTAGAATGGTCATGCGCTCGGCAGTTGTGGCCAGCTCATCTTCGGTAAGCATTGCACGGTACTTATTGAGGAATTTCTCTGTGGTATCGAGCATTTGTTGTGCCTCTGTGTGGGCCTCTACCAGCGCACGGATCTTGATGTCGTCCTTGGCATGGGTGAGGGAATCGAGGAGCATTTTTTCTACCTCTTCATCGGTAAGTCCGTACTGTGGTTTTACATCTATGCTCTGGGCTACACCGCTGCGCAGCTCGGTAGCGCTTACCTTCAGTATACCATCAGCATCTATCATAAAGGTTACTTCTACCTTGGGCAGGCCGGCGGGCATACCCGGTATGCCGGTCAGATTGAACTCGGCCAGCTTGCGGTTATCCTGCACCAGGTCGCGCTCGCCCTGGTATACGGAAATGCGCATACAGCTTTGGCCGTCTTTGTGGGTGGTGTATTGGCGGCCTACCTTGCTGGGTATCTTGGAGTTGCGGGGCATGAGCACGTCCATGAGTCCTCCCATGGTTTCTATACCCAGGGATAGTGGAGTAACATCGAGCAGCAGCATTTCGGTATTGTTGCCCGCCAGTATATCTGCCTGAACGGCTGCGCCCAGGGCCACTACTTCGTCGGGGTTCAACTCATCGTGCAGCGGGCGGCCAAAGAAATTACGCACGCTGTCTTTTACCAGCGGTACACGTGTGGAACCGCCTACCATTACTACTTCGCTGATCTGCTCCGGTTTCAGGCCCGCGTCTTTAAGGGCATTGCGGCAGGCATCTATGGTGCGGTTCACCAGTGGCTGCACCAGGTCATCAAACTGCCTGCGGGTTATACGCACGGGTATCCCGTTTATAGCGCCATCAAACACATCGTTATTGGTAAGGTGTTTCTTCGCTTCTTCGGCAGTGAGGCGCAGTTGCTGCATCAGTGTTTTATCGGGCGAGCTGCCTATGCCCAGGTCTGTATTGCCTTCGCCGGTATCTTCCTGCCAAAACCGCACGATGAGGTTGTCCATATCATCGCCGCCGAGGTAGGTGTCGCCATTGGTAGCCAGTACCTCGAAAATGCCGTTACTGATGGTAAGGATAGATATATCGAAAGTGCCGCCACCGAGGTCATATACGGCGATGGTCTTTTCTTCGTTGCTTTTGGTGCCTATGCCGTAAGCCAGGCTCGCGGCAGTAGGTTCGTTGATGATGCGGAGTACATCCAGCCCGGCAAGGCGGCCTGCATCGCGGGTGGCCTGGCGCTGGGCGTCATTGAAGTAGGCCGGCACGGTGATCACGGCCTTGGTAATGCCTGTTTTGAGGATATGCTCTGCGCGCTTCTTTAATTCTTTGAGTATGTAGGATGAGAGTTCGATGGGCGAGTAGAATTTATCGCCCACCTGCACTTTTACCAGCGCATCGGTGCCATCGTCTATTACATTGTAGGCAAAGAAGCCGGTGTCGCCACTTACGTCTTTGTATGATTTGCCCATGAGGCGCTTTACAGAGTATATGGTGCGCTCGGGCTGGGCTATGAGTAATTCTTTGGCCGGGTTGCCTACCGTGGTATTGCCGTATTCATCAAAATGGACGATGGAGGGTACGAGTGCAAGCCCGTCGGTCTCTTTGAGGGCGATGGGCTGGTGGGTATCATTGCGCACGATGGCGATGAGGCTGTTGGTAGTGCCGAGGTCTATCCCTACAATGGTTTCTTCCTGCTGCAGGCTACCGGTAACTATATTAATGGCTATTTTGCCCATATGTTTTATTCGTATTGAGTGGCAAAGGTATAGGATAATGGGGATGTGCGATTTATAACCGTATTTTAACCCTATTCTTTTTGCCTATGGGCAGATAATAGGCTGTTTATTGTTATTTTTAAGCCCCGAAATGCAGAAAATGTTGAGGCTGTTATTGCCATGTCTTATTATCGCTATGTTTTTTTCTTCCTGTGGCTTTTATGAGCGCAGGCAGAAGATAAAGCTGTGTACGGAGATAGTGGCTACTAATGACACGCTGGACAAAATGACCAAAACCTGGCATGGCCTGTTGCAGCGGGGTATTCAGGTGAAAAGCCTGGCCGGGCTGCGCATATACCGCACCCAGATGGGCGCTTTTGTGAGCCGCCGCCGCAGTATTAATGCCGACCTGGAACTGGTATCCTCTGCTATGCAGCTACGTGATAGCGAGGAAGCCTTTCTCTCTGCGCGGGCAGATGTGATAGCCGATGTATATGCCCCGTTTGAAGAATTTACAGATTACACCCCACCTATAACCGTGCACAACCAACTGCGCCTGGTGCTCAATGACCAGTATACCGAACAAAGCGCCACTGCTGCACTGAAACGCTCTGTGGATGCAATGATAGCAAGGAACGGGCTGAGGTTGAAGAAGTGATCATCTCTAAAATCTGCATAAAATGACTGCGGAAGAACTAAAAGACCTGCGGGAAAAGACAAAAGTACTCATAGACCGTGCAGATAAGCCAGTACTGCGTATGCTGAAAGCTATGCTTGAGGTTAATGAAGCGTGTATGGCTGAAGCAAAAACCTTTACGGTATTGAATATTGAGGATAAAGATTTTAAGTTTAATCGAGAGGAGGCTAATGAGCGATAAAGTCAGAAACCCGGATTGAAATAAAAAAATATTCTTCTCATTTTTAATAAAGTGTATGGACGGCTGGCTAATCACATTGAATTATGCCATTTTTTGTTATGTTTTTTTATAACTTTAATTTTTACCCTCAAAATAGTAATATATTGGAATTGTTTAGTGAGCAACAAGAAGAGAATCGTAGAGAAAAAATTGGACATGCAAAGATCGAGTATGTAAATTCGGCAAGTATTTTGACCGAGGCTAAAGGCTTTATGGGTGCATATGACTATACACTAAATCCATATTCTGGATGTTCTTTTGGTTGTAACTACTGCTATGCTGCTTTTTTTTCTCGTTCATCTGAAGATAAAAATAACTGGGGCAATTGGGTTCGAGTAAAAGAGAATGCTTTGCAATTATTGAGAAAAATACGCAAAAAGCCTCTTCTGGATAAAACTATATACATCAGTAGTGTTACAGATCCATACCAACCAATTGAAAAACAACTTGAACTTACTAGAAGTATTCTTCAGGAGCTATTGACTTATCATAAACCAAGATTAGTAATTCAAACAAGAAGCCCCTTAGTAACCAGAGATATTGATATTTTAAAACAGTTTGATATTGTACAAGTAAATATGACAGTGACAACAGATAGTGAAGATGTAAGAAAAGCTTTCGAGCCTTTATGTCCTTCAAACAAATCAAGGCTAAGTGCAATAAAAGAGGTAACAGAATCAGGTATTCAAACGTGCATTACAATGACACCATTATTGCCTGTTCAAGAATCTAATGGGTTTGTAAATGCATTACTTGCAACGGGAGTGAAAAAATTTATTGTTCAGCCTTTTCATCCAGATAAAGGTAAGTTTATTGCGAGCACAAGGGAAATTGCTATAGAACAAATAAAAAAAATGGATTGGGATGAATCGAAATATAATGAAGTTGTGAAAATATTTAGAGAAAAATTACCTTGGCTTGGAGAGGGTAAGCAAGGGTTCGCACCAATATAGAATATGAAAAATCAATTAACTACATGGCTAAAATCTCAGCAGAGTATTCTGGATAATCTAATCGCGAATGCAGGTACTGCTTTTTATAGAAATCATAAAGCAAATCCAAATTTTGCTTATGATTTGAAACAATGCCATATAGAGAGCTACAACCTAATTAAAGGAAAAGATTTATGCTACGATAGACCTAACACTGCTTTTGCATATTCCCTTTGGTATCACCCAAGGCGTATAAATACATTTCTATCATTTTTTCTTGATAAAATAATTGATCAAAAAGAACAATCTTTCGAAGTCTTTGATTTAGGTGCTGGTGCGGGTGCCATCCAATGGGGATTAGGTTTGATTTACGCAGGTTTAAAGAAACATGGTATTAAGCCGCCTAAAATTACTGTTGTAAATATCGATACAAGCCCATTTATGCTACTTTATAACAAGGAGTATTTATGGAAAGAATTTATACAAGCATATCCTGAAATAGATTCCAATTTTATTATCGAATATGAAGTAAATTCCTGGAATAATGAACGGCACTTAAATACATCCAATCCAATCCTAGCGGCTAGTTACCTATTTGATGACTCAGATAATCAAACTGAAATAAACAAAGACTTTATTAGCATTATAAACAAGTACAACCCCAACACTATTTTACTTTTAACTTCTGAACATAAATCAAGGAAGTATTTTCCAACATTAAAGGAGCAGCTATTGCAGTTAGAGTATAAATTTGATTTAGTAAATGAAAATCAATTACTGTTTAAAGAACCACTGCAAAAAATAAATCAAATAAGAACCAAGCTAGGCGAAATGCTTAGCGTTAATGAGTTAAAAAGAAATGCAAGTTGGATTGATATTAGTCACTCTGCAATTGTTTTTCAAAAGAAGCAAGCATCTTTAAATTTCCCTTCTGTATCTAAACCCATTTCCCATTTAGATATTTTCAATCCGCCAATACGGATTAGAAGAGACGTTGCACTTAACGATAAGCAGAAAAAAGCTGCTAAGAATACAGAAAGCCCTAGTGTGATTGTTGGCCCAGCAGGATGTGGAAAGAGTATTGTAATAACCGAAAAAATAAAAAATATTGTTGAGGAGAATAACTATTCGAAAGATTTAAAAATTCTTGTAACTACTTTCAATAAGGGTCTTATCGGAAAGCTAGCCGAATGGTTAAAGGATATTCTAGACTCCTCGAAATTTACGATACGATATGATGCTGGTTTTAATGGTTATACAGAGAAGTCAAGCCATTTCGTTTTTAATCATCCAAACCATACAACAACAAATATTCGGCTATTGCATTTCGACATGTTACCTAAATTGCTAGGAGGGGTTAGGTACCGTGGTTTAGTAAACCATCAACAGCATTTTACTTTGTTACGCGAGATAATCACAAACGTAAAAGCAGATGAAAAAATAGTCAATGATCAGTATGATAGCATTTTAAATCCAGATTTTATTTTTGAAGAATACCATCGAGTGATATATGGGCTTCAGGTTGGAATTACTAATGGAGAAGAAACCTACCTAAATATTAAAAGAGTGGGAAGGGGAAATAATCCTTCATTGCAAAAAAACAGTCAAAGAAGAAAATTGGTTTTTAAGTGTTTGGTACAATATGCCAATAGAATGCACCGTGAGGGTATTGAGAGTTTCACATTAAGGCGACAATACTTATATGCAAAGCTTAAATCGAACCATATAAATCTAAAATACGACTACATACTCGTTGATGAATTTCAAGATTGTACCGGTGCTGATTTTGAAATCTTCTATTCATTGGTTACAAACCCGAATAATTTTACCATTGCTGGTGATTTAGCACAATCTATTCATCTTGGAGTTGCCGCTCGAATTCCAAGAGATGTGAATATGAATAAAAGAACTTTTCATAGATTAGAAGGTTCTTATAGGCTTCCTGTTAGAATTAGCGAATGTATTAAGAAGTTATCAGAAACAATTTCGTTAAGATTTGGTAATGATGAAGGTACCACTAGTATTACACCTTATAAAGGCTCTCCACCAGGTGCAAGGCCTATTGTTGTGTATGGAAGTACATATCTTACATTGGCTTCCAAAATAAAGGAAGTGTTTTTGCAGTACAACATATATGATCTTCACAAGATAACGATCTTAGAAAAAGATGTTGAGTTGCAAAAGGAAATTTCAAAAAACGGAATCTCAACAGAAACAGACACAATATTGAGTTTGAAAGGTTTGGAGAAGGAATGTGTTTTATGGTCAACAAGAATACCATTAGAATTTGAAAGAGAAGTATTTGAGTTTTCATATACCATCGTTACAAGAACTTCATGTATTCTAATAATTGGATTGACTAACGAAACACAAAATAGTTATAAAAAAATATTAGGACTTTTAGATCGTGAAAGATTAATAATGTGGGATAGTGAAACAGAAGCTAAGTTTATATCCTTTTGTGAAGATTACAAAGCGGAAACTATTGTAGATGAAGATTAACTAATGAGTATTCCGCAAGAAATTTAATTATTGTATGTTTTATGAAATAAACATTATAAGTATAGGCGAAAATTAGATGAACAAAATTTTTTGGCGTTTGTATTATGTATAATATGTTCCTATTGTTCTGACATTTACCCTATATTTGTCTTCCCCCTAAATTTTATTGTTTTGAAATTAAAGTCGTTGGAAATAAAAGGGTTCAAGTCATTCGCAGACAAGACCCATGTGATATTGGATAACCCCATTACCGGCATTGTAGGGCCGAATGGTTGCGGCAAATCAAACATCGTAGATGCGATACGCTGGGTGATCGGAGAGCACAAGATCAAAGCATTGCGCTCTGATAATCTTGATGACCTGATCTTCAATGGTTCGCGTACACGAACGGCATCGGGCATGGCCGAGGTGTCGCTCACGTTTGAGAACACACGTAACCTGTTGCCTACGGAATTCACCACAGTGACCATCACCAGGAAATTCTACAAGAACGGGGAAAGTGAATACCGCCTGAATGATGTAAGCTGCCGCCTGAAAGACATACACAACCTTTTCTTAGATACCGGTGTGAGCAATGACTCGTACGCGATCATAGAGCTGGGCATGGTGGATGACATCATCAAGGATAAAGACGGATCGCGCCGCAGGATGCTGGAGCAGGCCGCGGGTATCTCTATTTACAAAACACGAAAGAAAGAAGCCAAGCAAAAGCTGGAAGCCACCGAGCTGGATATCGCCCGTATCGAGGACCTGCTTTTTGAAATAGGTAATAATCTACGCACGCTGGAAAGCCAGGCTAAGAAGGCGGAGAAGTACCTACAGATAAAGGGTGAATATAAAGAAGTGAGCATAGAGCTGGCCAAGGCTTCGCTGGAGCATTTTAACGAACAATATAAAACACTGAATGAGCAGCATGATGCTGAAACCGACCGCAGAACACAGCTGGAGGCTATTGTGGCCACAGAAGAAGCATCGGTAGAGCAGCAGAAAGTGAAGCTGATAGAGCGGGAGCAGGAATTGAATGGTTTGCAAAAACAATTCAATGAACTGATCAACCGCGTACGCCAACTGGAGAATGATAAGAAGCTGGCCGCGCAAAGGCTGGAGTACCTGAAGGAGCGCGATAAATCGTTGCGCGATTTCCTGGCAGGTGCAGGTGGTGAATCAGAGAAACTGGAAAAGTCTATTGCCTTATCTCAGAAACAAATAGCAGAAGAAAAGGCGATACTCGAAAAATTGAAAGCCGAGCTGGAAACCCTGCGCACATCGCTGGATGAGCAACGCAAGTCGTTTGATGAAAAGAAACTGGTGGTAGAGCAACTGCGTAGTGAGTATCAGCAGAAGCAAAGAAGCCAGTTTGAGGCAGAGAAGAAAGTAGCCATAGCTGACACCTCTGTAATGAACCTGCAGCGTAGCATGCAGCAGGTGCAGGATGAGATAACGCAGCGCGTGGCGCAGATAGCGCAACTGAGTAATGAACTGAAAGACACCAATGAGCAACTGGGCGATAAACAGAATGAGCTGCAAGACCTCATCACCAAACATGAAGAAGTAAAGGCCAAGATACTGGAAAGCCAGGCGCAGATGGAAGACCTGCGTGCCAAACTGGTAGAAGAGAACCGCAAACTGGATGCCCGCCGCAATGAGCACGACCTGCTGAAATCGCTGGTGGACAGCCTGGAAGGTTACCCGGACAGCATCAAATTCCTGAAGAAGAATAAGGAGTGGAACAATGATGCTCCGTTATTATCGGATGTGTTTGTGGTGCAGAACGAATACCGTACTGCCCTTGAAAATGTGCTGGACAATTACCTCAACTACTACCTTGTAGCCAA
>CAIRES010000060.1 GCA_903877645.1 uncultured Bacteroidota bacterium
AGGTCGCCACCTGCGCTACCGCCAGGTAATGTGCCTGTAATAGTAGTATTGGTAACGGCAGTTACACGGCCATTAGCATCTGTTGTAAATACAGGAGTTGTAGTAGCAGAACCATAAGTACCTGCTGTGCCTACTGCTACCAATGTAGGAGAAGGATAAGAACCTGCAAGGTCGCCACCTGCGCTGCCACCCGGTGTAGTACCGGTGATCACAGTGCTGCTGGCTGCAGTAAGACGGCCTTTGCTGTCTACAGTGAAAGTACCTGTATGTGTGGCATCGCCATAGCTGCCTGCTGTTACTGTAGTAGCAGCCAGTGTAGGACCAGGATAAGTACCTGTAAGGTCGCCACTTGCGCTGCCGCCCGGTGTAGTGCCGGTGATCAGTGTGCTGCTGGCAGCAGTAAGACGGCCCTTGGTATCGACTGTAAATGTACCTGAGTGCGTGGCATCGCCATAGCTGCCCGAGGTAACTGTAGTAGTAGCAAGGGTAGGTGATGGATAAGTACCAGCGAGCTCGCCGCCTGCCGCACTGCCGCTTGGCACTGCTGTAACGGTGATGCTGCCACCCAATGCCACTGTAGTGGTATTGATGGTCACGGAGTTATTGGCGAGGTTAGCATTAGCTATTGCAGTACCATTCCATGTACCTGAGGTGATGGTGCCTACTGTAGTAATGTCTGTACCTACCAGTTTGCTTGAAGCAATAGAGCCTGCGAGGTCGGCATTGGTTACTTTGCCTGCGCCTATTGTAGGGTTAGGATAAGAACCTGTGAGGTCGCCACCTGCGCTGCCGCTTGGAGCTGCTGTTACAGTAATACCGCTGCCAAGGGCAACAGGTGTTCCGTTCACAGATACAGTGTTATTGGCAAGATATGTATTAGTTATTGGTGTACCATTCCAGGTACCTGTAGCGATGGTGCCTACTGTAGTGATGTCTGTACCTACCAGTTTGCTTGAAGCTATAGAGCCTGCAAGGTCGGCATTGGTTACCGCGCCTGCCGCTATTGTAGGGCTAGGATATGTACCTGTAAGGTCGCCACCTGCGCTGCCACCCGGTGTAGTACCAGTAATAGTAGTGCTGCTTGCTGCTGTAAGACGGCCTTTGCTGTCTACAGTGAAAGTACCAGCATGTGTGGCATCACCAAAGCTGCCTGCTGTTACTGTAGTAGCAGCGAGTGTAGGACCAGGATAAGTACCTGTAAGGTCGCCACTTGCGCTGCCGCCCGGTGTAGTACCGGTGATCGCCGTGCTGCTGGCTGCTGTTAAACGGCCTTTGCTGTCTACGGTAAACGTACCTGCATGTGTGGCATCGCCATAGCTGCCTGCGGTTACTGTAGTAGCAGCGAGTGTAGGTGATGGATATGTGCCTGCGAGCTCGCCGCCAGCCGCACTGCCACTTGGCACTGCGGTAACGGTGATGCTGCCACCCAATGCCACTGTAGTGGTATTGATGGTTACTGAGTTATTAGCGAGGTTAGCATTAGCTATTGCAGTACCATTCCATGTACCCGAGGTAATTGTACCCACAGAGGTAAGTGAAGAAGAAACTACTGTTGAATTTAATGTAGTGCCTGAAAGTGTGCCTGCCGGAGCGATCACTGCTGCTGTAGAAGCGACAGTTAAACGGCCTTTGTTATCTACAGTAAATGTTGGTATAGCAGTAGAAGAACCATAAGAACCAGCACTAACACCTGAGGTAGCAAGGTTTGCTGCATTGATAGCCGCAGACGAAGTATTGATAGCTGCAACAACATCGGTACCTGCACCTGAGGTAGCTGCAATGGTTGGGCTTGGATATGTACCTGCGAGGTCGCCACTTGCTGTGCCGCTTGGAGCAGAGGTAACGGTGATGCCACTGCCCAGGGCAACCGGAGTTCCGTTCACAGATACTGTATTATTTACGAGGTTACCATTTGTTACTGTGCTGGCAGCGATGTTGCCACCTGTAATAGTAGTAGCGGCAATGTTAGAACCGGTAACTGTAGCTGAAGCAATGTTTGAACCGGCAATTGTAGCTGAAGCAATATTTGAACCGGCAATTGTAGCTGAAGCGATGTTTGAACCGGTTATCGTTGCACTTGCAATTTTAGCACCTGTAACTGCATTGTTGGCAATAACAGGGTTAGGATAAGAGCTACCGAGAAGGTCGCCACCTGCTGAACCGCTTGGCGCTGCTGTTACGGTGATACCGCTACCCAGGGCAACAGGTGTTCCGTTCACACTAACTGTAGTGTTTACCAGGTGAGCATTATCTATTGAAGTACCGTTCCAGGTACCTGAGGTGATCGTACCTACTGAGGTAAGGGAAGAGGAAACTACTGTACCATTTAATGTAGTGCCTGAAAGAGTACCTGCCGGTGCCACCACTGCATTTGTACCTGCGGCAGTTAACCTGCCCTTGCTATCTACAGTGAATGATGGTATAGCAGTAGAGCTGCCATAGCTGCCCGCAGTAACTGCTGTTGCAGTTAATGTAGGAGCAGGATAAGAACCTGTGAGGTCGCCACCTGCCGAGCCGCTCGGTGCTGATGTAATGGTTATTCCGCTACCAAGTGCAACCGGAGTACCATTCACGCTAACTGTGCTGTTCACGAGGTTGCTGTTTGTTACTGTGCTGGCAGCGATGTTGCCACCTGTAATAGTAGTAGCGGCAATGTTTGAACCAGTTACTGTAGCTGAGGCAATGTTAGTGCCGGTTACTGTACCTGAAGCGATGTTTGAACCGGTGATCGTTGCACTTGCAATTTTCGCACCTGTAACTGCATTGTTGGCAATCGTTGGGTTAGGATATGAGCTACCGAGAAGGTCGCCACCTGCTGCGCCGCTTGGTGCAGCTGTAACAGTTATTCCTGAACCAAGTGCTACCGGTGTACCGTTCACACTAACTGTAGTGTTTACCAGGTGAGCATTATCTATTGAAGTACCGTTCCATGTACCAGAGGTTATTGTGCCTACTGAGGTAAGTGAAGAAGAAACTACTGTTGAATTTAATGTAGTGCCGGAAAGTGTACCTGCCGGAGCAATCACGGCTGCTGTAGAAGCGGCAGTTAAACGGCCTTTGTTATCTACAGTAAATGTTGGTATAGCAGTAGAAGAACCATAAGAACCCGCACTAACACCTGAGGTAGAAAGGTTTGCGGCATTGATGGTTGAAGCCGATGCATTGATCGCGCTGACAACATCAGCACCTGATCCTGCAGTTGCTGCGATCGTTGGGTTAGGATATGTACCTGCGAGGTCGCCACCTGCTGAGCCTGCTGCTGCAGGAGTGGTCCATGTACCTGCACCACTCCAGTAGGTAGTACCCGATGCGCCTGTGCCGCTGTTCAGATTAGTAACAGGAAGATTGCCGGATACATCAGTACCTAAAACAACGGAACCGAATGAAGGAGCGCCTGCTGCATTACCATGAAGTACAGTACTGGTAGTACCTGTGTTATTAAATACAGGAGTAGTAGACGCTGATGTCACACGGCCTTTTGCATCAACAGTAATAACAGGATGCGCGGTAGCAGTACCATAGCTACCGGCAGTAACACCTGAGCTGGTAAGATTTGCGACATTGATGGTTGAAGCCGATGCATTGATCGCGCTGACAACATCAGCACCTGATCCTGCAGTTGCTGCGATCGTTGGGTTAGGATATGTACCTGCGAGGTCGCCACCTGCTGCACCAGCGGGAGCTACACCAGAGATCAATGTGCTGCTTGCATTAGTTAAACGTCCTTTTGCATCAACTGTGAACGTGCCGGAATGAGTTGCATCGCCATAGGTGCCTGAAGTAACGGTAGTAGTAGTAAGAGTAGGGCTAGGATAGATGCCTGTAAGGTCGCCACCGGCAGCACCGCTCGGAACCGCGGTGATAGTGGTAGAGCCACCTAAAGAAACTGTATTACCATTCACGGTCACAGCGCTGTTAGCGAGGTTAGCATTTGCTATAGGCGTACCATTCCATGTACCTGTAGTAATAGTACCAACTGTATTGATGTCTGTGCCTACTAATTTGGTTGATGTAATGCTACCTGCGAGATCAGCGTTGGTTACTTTGCCTGCACCGATAGTCGGGTTAGGATAAGTACCTGTAAGATCGCCACCAGCTGCGCCGCCCGGCAATGTACCTGAAATAGTAGTATTGGTTACTGATGTTACACGGCCTTGTGCATCTGTAGTGAATACGGGAGTTTGCGTGGAGCTACCATAAGTACCGGCAGTACCTGTAGCAGGTAACGGGTTCACGGTAGTAACAGAGATCACCCTGCCCTTTGTATCTGTAGTAATTACAGGTATGGCGTTGACACCACCGTAAGTACCTGCAGTGCCGGCCGCAGCCAGTGAAGGGTTTGGGTAAACACCCACGAGATCGCCACCGGCAGTACCGGTAACCATACTCACCCACACAGAGCCATTGTAAAAATAGAAACCTACCACACCATCAGTCTGGAAAACGGTCAACCCCATAACGGGCGTGCTGATAGCAGCGATCTGCGCGGTAGTCATACGTGGTATGAGCATACCCTTAGTAGTAGAGCTGATATCGAGCATTGCGGCAGACGCAGCAGGCGAACCTGTTGCGTTGACCGCCATACCCTGCGAAAATGCCAATTGGGAATAAAAGGTAAATGCCGCGACTATTGCCATTCCGAGTAATAGTTTCTTTCTCATTTTTTATAGTTTTATTAACTTTGTTAAAAAGTAGACACCCCGTGGAGAATGCCTCCACAGAACTTCAGGGCATAAATCTAAAAAAAAAATGTAGTTTCCTATGGATTGGGGGAAAATAATTGGTACAAATTGGTTTTTAGGCCTTTAACCTGACAATATTTTCACATATAATTCCCTTTTTGACCCAAAATAGCGTTCAAATATGGAAGGAATACCATAGGCGGGGATTAAGCCCATGCGATGCAAAGCAAGTGATTGCTGAACTGATAAATGAACACAATTATTTAATAGGTAACTAAAAAAAGCAAAATGAGAACTAAAGAAAAGGGTTTACAAAAGTTGACAGATATTGAAAAGGCAAATGACCTTTTCAAGCTGAAACAAATTACAAGAGATGACTTTGACACCCTAAGCGAAGCAGCTAAAGAAATCTTCATTGCTAACGTAAATGGGAAAATAAACCAAACAAAGGGTTTAGAAAAAGATAAGTTTATAACACAGATAGAGCCAATTATAGACCCGAGAACCAAGAATGAAATTTGGGAAATAAACCACAACAGTATAACATGGGCAATATCTACGTTAATGCAGGAGTACGGCAGGATGCCATCGAAAAGGGAGATTGCACTAAACTACATGGGTACTCAAAATTGGCATTTGGTAAACGCATTTCCGTTAACCACAGGGGGAGCAGGATGTAAAGTTTTGCATTTCTATTTCAGGAAAGAATATGATGCGTCTGAACTTGCCCCGGAAACTAAAAAGTAATTTTTTTTCTATACCCTACCCGATAAGCCTAAAAGGTCAATATAAAGGGTGAATGTGTCGAAATTGTGTCGGAATGAGCAAAAAAATAAAGGGCTTCAAATCAATGAAACCCTTTACCCGCCTGCGTGACCTCGTCTGGATTCAAACCAGAAACCTTCTGATCCGTAGTCAGATGCTCTATTCAGTTGAGCTACGGGGCCATTTATTATTATTACTTTTTTTCTCTTTCCTTAACCTTCTGACCGTACTGATGCTCTATTCAGTTGAGCTACGGGGCCATTCCTTTTTAAGGGAGTGCAAAGATAGCAACATTTTTCTGTAAAGACAAAATAAGTATGCACCTTTGAGCAGAAAAAAGAGGGCAGATGAATATAGAAATATGGTCGGTAGGTAAGGAAAACGAGTATTTTATAGAAGAAGGCCTGCAATACTACTTCCAGAAAACAAGGCCCTACTGCCCTATTGACCTGGTATTGCTGCAAATACCGAAGAAGAACGCCACGACCGACCCCGAGCGAGGTAAACTGACAGAGGAAGAGCTGATACTTAAGCGACTGCAACCGAGTCATTACCTGATACTGCTTGATGAGCGTGGCAAGAAGCTCAATTCCATACAATGGTCGCAGCAGTTTCAGCAGTGTATGAACCAGGGAGTGAAAACATTAGTGATACTTATAGGCGGCGCATACGGCGTAACGGATAATATCAGAAAAAAAGCCAATCAGTGCTGGTCTCTTTCCGACCTTGTTTTCCCGCACCAGATGGTACGGCTCATTACCGCGGAGCAGGTTTATCGTTCATTCAGCATCCTCCACAACTCCCCCTACCACCATGCCTGATACGGGTGATAAAAGTGTGAAAATATCGTTGTATTCCAAAGCCTTGCGCAATAAGCAGCCAAATGATATTACTTTCGCTGCAAAGAGCACCACTCCATGAGCTACACCATACTGATCTTAATCATTACAGCAGTGATCTCCATAGCAGGTTTCAGCAATGAGCAGATCATCAATAAGCTGATCCTTTGGCCACGCAAAATGGATAACCCGGCAGAGTATTATCGCCTGCTCACCTCCGGCTTTATCCACAACGACTGGAACCACCTGATCTTCAACATGATCACGTTTTATTTCATCGCACCATCTGTAGAATTCCTGATCGCAATGATCGGTAAGCCGTCAGAATTGTTTTTGATGCTCTACTTGTCTGCAATTGTTCTTGCGTCTCTTCCATCTTTTCTCAAGAACCGCAACAACAGCTATTACCGGTCACTGGGTGCTTCGGGCGGGGTAGCGGCGATACTGTTCTTCACTATTTATTATTCACCATGGTCCAAGATACAGATACTATTCATACCCATAGGTATACCCAGCATTCTGTTTGGAGTTTTGTACCTGGCTTATGAGGCCTACATGGCAAAAAGAGGTGCTGGCAATGTAAACCATAATGCGCATTTTGTAGGCTCGGTATATGGCTTGCTTTTCGCGCTGGTTGTAGACCCCACGCATGGCATGTCATTCATCAATGCGATAATGAACCCGCACTATTAGTCCTTCTTCAGGCTGCGCTTTACGACTAATACCTGCTCTGTATTTGTGGTTATTTTAAACCGCTCGTCTATGCGGATGCCAGACACCCATGCTATGCGTTTATTGCACTCCAGTATGCGGATGTCTTCCTTATCATGCAGGGCCACCTTCTGGTCTATGAGCAGGCGGCTTACTTTCTTTTTCTTCATCTTCATACCTATCGGATAGAAGTAATCACCCTGCTTCCAGGTGCGCAGCACTATCGGAAATGTAATCGTTTTAAAATCAAGGTATGCTTCGTTTACATCGGCAGGTATCTCCTTCGGCCTCTGCTGTACTGCAAATGAAAAAACATACTTGCCTGTATCTATAGTACATGGCACAGCCTCTATGAGCATAAGATCAGCCTCGGCAGCAAGTGCCGCAGTGATGACGAGAAAATCCCTGTTGCGAATGACACGGTGTGTGGCAGATGAAATAAAACGGCCGGTACCCGCATTCAGCAGATCCAGCAGATGCGGCAACTGCGCTGCAGCAAACCCAAAGGGCTGCAACAGCTCATAAACAATGGTAGACAGAGGGTCACACTGCTGCAACTTTCGCAGAGGTATATAGTAGTCCTTTCCACGTTGTTCTATAAGCTTCTTGCGTTGGTTATCTATTGCTTTCCTGTATAGTATTTCAGCTTCGGCAAAACGGGTGATACTATCATTTACATTTGCGATAGCGTTTGTAAACAGCTCATTGACCACAGGCACGATCTTATGCCGCACCGCATTACGAAGGTAATCATCTGATGCATTGGAGGCATCGTCGCGATACTTTATTTTATGTTCAGCAATGTATGCTTCTATCATTTCTTTTGCAGCAAATAGTAGTGGCCTGATGATATACCCATGCACCGGCCTGATGCCGTGCAGCCCGCTGATACCGGTACCCTTAAACAGATTGATGAGCAGCGTCTCCACATTATCATTGGCGTGGTGCGCTGTGGCGATGGCTGTATAGCCATATTGCTTGCGCACTTCCTCAAACCAGTCGTAGCGTAGCTTGCGTGCAGTCTCCTGTGTACCCATCTTCCACTCTTCGCACTTAGCCTTTGTATCAAACAAAACTGAATGAAGCGGTACACTATGTTTAATACACCAGGCAGTAACAAACCGGGCATCCATATCTGATGCCTCTCCTCTCAATCCGAAATTGCAATGTGCTACCCCGAATGAGATGCCACTCTTCAAAAACAAGTCTGCCATCACCATTGAGTCGCTACCCCCACTTACAGCAATCAATACTTTAGCGCCAGGCAAAGTATATTTTTTGCTATCCCAATTTTTTCGAAATAAATGAAGCAGATCGTTCAATTTACGGATATATGTTTGGTGAGTTTCAATCGGCAATATCTTCATAAGCATTTTGCAGCTCGCTGTAGGAGTGGATGTCCTTTGCAGCTTTTGCCTGCGCCATTCCCTGCTCATAAATGACCAACGCTTGCTGTGGCTCTCCTACCCTTTCCAGCAGTTTGCCCAGGTGATAATAGGTGGCCACATAGGTGGCGTCAAAAGCGAGGTTCTTTTCGAAACACGCCTTTGCGCTTGCCTCATCACCCGCCTTCACATATTCCAGTGCAAGGGCATGGTTAAGAAAAAGGTCATTAGGTGTCTGCTGCAGAAAGCTCTTTATTTTCTCTATACGGTCGCTCATTGTGAAGTAAGATGGCTGCAAAAATACCTTTTATTCAATAGAAGGCTTCTTCAAAATGTACGACTTCCTTCACCGTCTCCCTATCCATCAACACACTTATGATGTCATATCTTATATTTATATACTGCGGCTTATCGCTCACAAAAACAGCCGCGGCAGCCTTCAGGTTCTCTTTCTTCTTCTTATTCACCGCTTCTTCCGGGAACAGCAGATCATCCCTTGAACGGGTCTTGATCTCGATGATAGCCAATACATTATCTTTAAAAGCAATAATATCTATTTCCTTTTTGCCTGCACGCCAATTACGCTCAATGATAATATAACCTTTATTTAGCAAAAAGGTGGCTGCGGTTTCTTCTCCTTTTATGCCGATTTCATTATGTTTGGACATTAAACTGCTGATCTACCAATGAAAAAATTAGTACAGGATTTCCCGATACAATTACAAGAGGCATTAATAATAGGAAAAAATTACCGTTTCATAGCCGAAGGCAAAGAATTTAACAACGTTATCGTAACTGGACTTGGTGGCAGCGGCATAGGCGGCTCCATCGTTCAGAATTATGTGTTTGATAAAATAAAAATCCCTTTCACTGTAAATAAAGACTATTCTTTACCAGCCTTCGTAAATAGAAAATCATTAGTTATTGTTTGCTCTTATTCCGGCAATACAGAAGAAACATTGATGGCCATGAAAGAGGCCATGAAGAAAAAAGCAACTATAGTATGCGTCACTTCAGGCGGAACTGTAGCAGACATTGCGACAAAGAAAAAGTATGATTGTATACTGGTGCCGGCAGGTATGCCACCCCGCTCCTGCCTTGGCTATTCTTTAATACAACTGCTGTTTATCCTTGGCCACTTTAGCCTCATCGGCAACCAGTTTGAGAAAGAGATCAGGAAGGCAATAAAAGAAATGAAGGACGGCGAAAGCGATACACAGAAAAAAGCACTGGCCATTGCTAAAAAAATAAATGGAAAGCTTCCGATCGTCTACTCCTCTTCGCATTTTGAAGGCATTGCCATACGCTTTCGCCAGCAACTGAATGAGAACAGCAAACTGCTGGGCTGGAGCGCTGTAATACCGGAAATGAACCATAACGAGCTTGTAGGCTGGCGCCAGAAAGCAGAAGATAAAGCAGTGATCATACTGCGCAGTAATGATGATTTCGACCGGGTGCAGACGCGCATGGAGATCAATAAGAAGATCATTAAAAAATACACTTCTACCATTCTTGAAATAACCACTGACGCTAAAAGCTATTGGGAAAAAGCCTTTTACCTGATACATCTTACAGACTGGATATCTGTGCAACTGGCCGAGTTGAACAACACAGACTCTACTGAAGTAAAAGTGATCGACTTCCTTAAAAATTCGCTGGCAAAGGTGTAACCAACCTATTAAGTACCTCATAATAAACCACTTAGACCGAAACGAAAGTTTTCAATCTAAGTGGTTTATTCATTTATTGGAATTGGTGAGATAATTTCCATACTTTAGTCACACAAAACACTTCACACATGCGGATCAACAAGAAAGGAATACTGATAGCCGGCCTCTGCGGCGGAATGATATTCATGCAAAGCTTTGTGCAGTTGCAGCATGAGGAGAAGCCCACCAATCTGAAGGTGCTGCCCAAAGACATCTCTGAAAAAGAGTTGCACGATGTCATGAAAGGTTTTTCAAAATCATTGGGAGTACATTGTGATTTCTGTCACGCCAAAGGCGAAGGACAGGGTCCCGGTGGCCGCCCCAATATGGACTTTGCATCAGACAGCAAACCCGAAAAAAATACGGCAAGAGATATGATGCGCATGACCATGGCTATCAATCATGACTACATAGGCAAGATGAAGGGTGCCGACCATAAACTGGAAGAAGTAGCCTGCGTAACGTGCCACATGGGGAAAGAAACACCTACCGTGAGCGTAGATTCGCTGCACATGCCCAACAAGCACTAACCATAGTTTTTACTACTGAGTATTTTCGTAAATCGTCTCACATCTACAGATGGAGTAAGTGATATTTTGCCTGCTAAATGCAAAGCAAACTCATGCGCAAAATACGGGGCCATAGATATGCCCTTGCCGCCCATACCATTAAATATTCCTACTGAAGAAAACAGGGGATGTAAACCAACAAATGGCTTGCGCTCCATATTAGCCGGCCTGCGCGCTACTATATGATCAACAATCTCAAACCGCAGTTTCAACCAATAAGAAAGTTGGGTCTCAACACTCTTTGTAAATGAAGCTGAAGGCTCAAGATCAGTATATTTCCAGTCGTGTGAAGCCCCGACCCAAAACAGGTCGTCTTTCCACGGCACTATGCTGATGCCCTGTTTGTAGATATGATCGCGAGGCAAGCCGGGTATAGATACGATCAGCGCTTCACCTTTATCCGCAGTCCATGGCAACAGGTCAAAGTATGGATTTTGCCCGCCCGCAGCCCCTTCACAAAAAATGATCTTTCGTGTCTTGATATTTTCGTACACCACATGATCCGGTGCAATGGTGCAATGAGCAAGGTCAAATGCTTCTTCAATTATGGCATCGTTTGCTTTTAGTTTGCTACGCCATTGTTGCAGCATACCCTGCAGATCAACGAGCAAAGACGGCGCTATCCTATTGATACCATAATTGAACCGAAAATATTCTTTCCATTGACCTTCCTCTTCTTCATGCAAATAGTCTTGCTCTCCCGGCATCCTATCAACAAATAAACTCCGCGCATCTTGTGTAACGTGTATATCCAGTATCGGGCACAACCGAACTAGCTGTACTCCAAATTCGGCGCCAATATCTTCATAAGTTTTCTTTGCAAACGGCAATAGCTCTTCTATCATCCAGGACCGCACCATCCGCATACCTGTTACAGGATTAATGATGCCTCCGGCCACCATACTGGCCGCACTCGGGCTATGATCATCAATGACCATAACGCTGTTCCCCGCCTGTAGCAATTCCCTGCTGAGCAATGTACCGCAAATCCCCTGTCCTACCAGCAGATAGTCTACTTCCCGCATCAGATGGTCCGTGGCTTTAGAGATGCTTGTAATTTCGCTTTTACTTCCGGCCATTCGCCATCAATAATGCTGTACATGGCGGTATTGCGCAGTGTTCCATTGGCCCGTATTCGCTCCTGCCTCATTATCCCCTCGAAACTGGCGCCTATACCCAGTATTGCAGTTCGACTGCGCTCATTGTTTTCGTCAGTTTGTAATTGCACCCGAACCGTTTTCAACTGCTCAAAGCAATAAGTGAGCAACAGTAATTTACATTCTCTATTATACCCCGTGCGCCAATACACCGGGTTGTACCATGTCCATCCTATTTCCAGCTTTCTGTGCTCAGGGAAGATGTTATGAAACATGGTGCTTCCGATAATTTCACCCTTCACTTTATCAATGATGGTAAACGGATATTGCTCGCCGGTGGCCCGCTTCAATATTGCAGTTTTAAGGAGCTGTGTTATCTTGTCTTTATCAGCGCCGTTGATGGACATTCGCTCCCATATCCTTTCTTCCCCGGCTATCCGAACCAAGTCGTCAAAATGAACGCTGTCTAACGGCACTAATTTTACCCTGTCGCCTTCCAGTATTACCGGGTGTTGTATCCAATTCAAAATTTACCTTTTTTTTGGAAAGGTAAATTATGACTTTTAAACGAACAAGAAATTACTAATTCTGTTTCATCACTTTGATCACTTCCCTGCCTGCCGGGTTATTCTTTTCAGATATACTTACTACGTATACCCCGGGCGGCAATGCATTTTGCATATCTATGCTTTGACGTGTTCCTTCAGCCACAATTTCATTTGCGGCCACTTTACTGCCTATCAGGTTATATACCACCACCCGGTAGACACTGCCACTTACAAATGGCCCCGCAATATCCAGTTCAGAGTTTTGCATATATGCTGTGTAACCACCGCTATTCGCATGCACTTGCGCTACGCCTCACGCTGCCGCTAAAAAACCAGCAGATTGGATGCTTCCTAAGGCATTACTGACGGAATCGATCCTAAACAATGGTGCTGTATGCATTGTATCAAACCACAAATAGGAAAACGTGGTAGCAAGCGTCACACCCGCAGTTGTTGTATCCAGCTCCATTTGCGATTTCTTAACCCGGAGCACATTACTAAACGTGCCTGTAGGCGATATAAGTGTACCGTAGCCATCTACGTCTTGCGTAATAACACCGGTACCATGTGTACCGACTGCCGGGATATTTACCCTGTAAGTATCTACCAGGTGCGAACCATAGGTCACCGGCCGCCTGGCAATATCATAGTTGTTGTAATTAGTCACCACATGTGACGATGCATTTTCAATGCCCTGCACATAAGAATCTGTATTATTTTCCTGCATATACTCAATAGAGCCATCAGGCAGTATAAGCATCAGGTTGGCTGAAAAAACAGTAGACGTATCGTGCAGTACGTATGTTGTGGAAACACCGCCGGTAGCTCCGTCTGCCGAAAAATTCCATGTGATCCCTGCGCCAACCGAATCATTAGCAGGCACCAGGCAATTGACCATTTGTATCTCATCGCCAATGTGGTAGAATTCGTTTGTAGATATAGTGAGCTGTGCAGGTGATAGAACCGGCATAAGTACCAGTGATAAAAGTATAGTAACAATTGTTTTCATAATAATGGCCTTTTAGGATCAGCCTATAGCTTTTCTCTATAAATCCATGCCATTAACAATTGGGATTTCGGCGATAGATTGCCGTTCTTTGCAACTCAATGGAAAACAAGAACATACTCTATTATATATTTTCCGTAGTGCGCATATTCCTTTACCCCATCGCGCTGCTTTACGGCGCTATTGTGTGGCTGCGCAACCGTATGTATGATGCCAAATTCTTCACTTCTATTGAATTCAGTGTACCTGTTATTACAGTTGGCAACCTATCTACCGGCGGCACAGGCAAGACACCACATGTGGAATACCTCATCCGACTGCTGCAATATCGTTTCCAGCCCGCTACAATGAGCCGGGGGTATAAGAGACATACACAGGGTTTCCTGCTGGCTGATGCACAAACAAATGCATTGCGCATAGGTGATGAGCCCATGCAATACCACATCAAATTTCCTGAACTGGTGGTGAGTGTTGCAGAGGAGCGTATGATCGGCATTCCTGCCCTGCTGCAGCGCCGCCCCGATGTAGATGTTATAGTACTGGATGATGCCTACCAGCACCGCTCGGTAAAGGCAGGAATGAATATCCTGATCACTGACTACTCCCGTCCGTTTTATAAAGATCACATACTCCCCTTCGGCAGCCTACGCGAGAGCCGGACCGCATACAAACGCGCCAATATTATCATAGTGTCCAAATGCCCGACAGACCTTTCTGATGCACAGGCAAAAGAAATTGAAGAACATATAAACCCTATAGCCGGACAGCGAGTATTCTTCACCTGCATCCAATACGATGCACCTTTCGACTTTGTGACCAATGAGGCCGTGAACCTCAAAGACAAAAACATTATACTGGTATGCGGCATTGCCCGCCCCGAGCCTCTTGTAGAATATCTCAAACAAAACGCGGAAGACGTACACACCCTTACGTATCCCGACCACCACTACTTCGTTACCGACAATCTCGAAGAAATGAAGGCCGCCTACAACAACTGGGATGTGCCCAACAAAATAATAGTGACCACCGAAAAAGATGCCGCCCGCCTGCACCTGCACATGGACAAGCTCAGGGCATGGGACATCACCATAGCCGTGCTGCCTATAAAAGTAGAGGTGCTCTTCAACAAAGGCGAACAATTAGACAACACCATCATCGCCTACACCGAGCGCGTGATCGCCGAGAACAATGATATGTTTGGCGATGGCGGTACGGTGGCGTATTTGGGGTAGTTTTATTTGTATCTTTATTTGAATTATAACAAACGATGAAACTAGCAAAATTACTTATCGCTTTAAGCATACTATCCACAACTGCCTGCCACTCCGTAACAGACACGGCAAAGCAAGCCATCAACAAGACAGGGGAAGTGATTGGCGCCGGATCTTCAGAGTTGGCGAAGGGAATTTCTAACGGTGTTACCAATACATTCAATAGCGAGATCGTAATTGCTGACGATCTGAAACGCAAAGGTGTTTCTTTTGGCAAGTTCAATATCACCAGCGACAGCGCATTATCCACTAAGAACAAGCTGGTCATCTACCTCATTTTCGACAAAGATTTCGTTGGTCCGCTTTCGGTAAAAGTATATGATCAGCAAGGAAGTGAATATGGCCGTGCCACAGCTACAGTAACCGCAAAACAAGGTGCAGCAAAATATCTCGATTTCGTCTTCGATCCGAGAACCGATATCGAAAGTAAAAGCAAATTTATCATCGAGTAAGTTTGCCTTAGAAACCGTTCATTTATAAACAAAAATGTAAGTAGTAGTTAATTCACCTTTAGCATAAAACATATCTCTCACTAAACTACCATCTTTAGAGTAGATACGTTTTATCAATTCATGAGCCCATTGAGACTCTACTATTCTGCCATTGTCGTCACAAGTATACACGGCAACTTTAGGCTCAAGATCACCCGGCTTGAATACGAATACTTTGTACCCGCTACGTGAGTAGGAATAAGTGAAAACGACATTATTTCCAGCAACACTATCTTTAACTAATCTATTGGCGTTGTCATACTTATGAAAGACATGCAAATACGCCGATTCCACACCGGGAATTTCTTCGATCATATTCCCAAGACGATCATACAGATAGTTCAACGTATCCATGTGAATCGACTTCCGCAGATCCACTGCGGCGGAGAAGAAAATCGATGAATCGACATACTTAAAATGTTTTATGCATATCTTTCTATCTAGCCGTCTATAGTCACCATAATAAAAGTAGGTACTCAAAGTATCCAAAAAGCCTGCTGTAGTATCAATACCGATAGAAACTTGCAAAACAGTATCATCGTATTCGTAGTCGCAGCTGCCATCACTTTTTATCAACCCGCTTATATCACCGCTAGTATCCAAATAGTTGAGATACCGTCTATATTCTTCGTGAATGATCTTGCCCTTTTTATTAAATAACTGCGTACCAACTAATTGCTTATTGGCACTATCCGCACCTCGATACTGATAGATTTTACAGCTATGATATTTCTGCCCAAAAACAATTGCAGAAAATAGAATAAATAAGGCACTAAGGGTATATTTCATACAATAAATATACACAAAAAAAAGACCGCCCAAAAGGCGGTCTCTCTTTCAATATAACTTCATCTGGACGATCCTTCAATCAGGAAAATCAAGGTTATTCTTCTTCATCAAACTGCAACACATCCCTGTTAGCCATCAGCAGTTCGAATTCTTCCTTAGAGCCTACTACGAGGTCTTCGAATTCGCGCATACCTGTACCTGCAGGTATGAGGTTACCTGTGATTACATTCTCTTTCAGGCCAAGGAGGCTATCCGACTTACCATTGATGGAAGCCTGAGACAGTACCTTAGTTGTTTCCTGGAACGAAGCGGCAGATATCCAGCTTTGTGTACCCAGTGATGCCTTAGTGATACCGAGCAACATCGGTGAAGATGTGGCCGGGTTGGCATCGCGGTATTCCACCAGCTTTTTATCGGCACGGCGCAGGCCGCTGTTCTCTTCGCGCAATTCGCGGATCGTAACGATCTGGCCTGGGTGCATCTTATCTGATGCGCCTGCCTCTGTTACTACCTTCTTGTCGAATATCCAGTCGTTCTCGTCCATGAATTCGAACTTATCAACAGTATCTTCTTCAAGGAACTTAGTATCTCCCGGATCAACGATATTTACTTTACGCATCATCTGGCGAACGATCACTTCAATGTGCTTGTCATTGATCTTCACACCCTGCAGGCGATAAACCTCCTGTATCTCATTTACCAGGTACTCCTGTACCGCAAACGGCCCCTTGATAGACAGAATATCGCTTGGCGTGGTGGCACCATCAGAAAGTGGTGTACCTGCTTTTACGAAGTCGCCATCCTGCACCATGATGTGGCGGGTAAGTGGAACGAGGTATTTTTTAACCAGTCCTTCGCGTGATTCTACAACGATCTCACGGTTACCGCGTTTCACGCTGCCGAATCCTACAACACCATCTATCTCAGCTACTACAGCCGGGTTACTTGGGTTACGTGCTTCAAACAGTTCGGTAACTCGTGGCAGACCACCCGTTATATCTCGGCTACGGCCCATGACACGTGGTATCTTCACCAGTACCTGTCCGTTATGCACAGCGTCATCAGGGTTCACCACTATGTGTGAGCCCACCGGAAGGTTATAGTTCTTTTCTTCCTTGCCATCTATATAGATGGAAGGTATCTTGGTTTTATCCTTTGTTTCGATAACCACTTTTTCGCGGTGACCTGTTTGTTCATCTGCCTCTTCGCGGTAAGTGATACCCTCAATAACATTGTCGAAACGCACCTTACCTGTGATCTCAGAAATGATCACGGCATTGAACGGATCCCATGTGCAGATCACATCTCCCTTAGCTACTTTTTTACCGTTAGCTACCTTCAATATAGACCCGTATGGTATGTTATTGGTGATCAGCAGGCGGTCATTAGCCACGTCCACTATACGCACCTCACCGGTACGGCCAATGGTTACGATCTGCTCTTCACCCTCTGCGTCTTTGTACTTGGTAGTACGCAGGCCGTCAAATTGTATCGTACCATCAAAACGAGCTACCAGCTGCGATTCGATAGCTGAAGAACCCGCAACACCACCCACGTGGAAGGTACGCAGGGTAAGCTGTGTACCCGGCTCACCGATAGACTGTGCAGCTATGATACCTACGGCATCACCCTTCTGCGTCATATAACCGGTAGCCAGGTTCTTGCCATAGCATTTCGCGCATACTCCCCTGCGGCTTTCGCAGGTAAGTACCGAGCGTATTTCTACTGTATCTATCGGGCTGTCTTCTATGCGCTGTGCCACGTCCTCTGTAAGCTCTTCGCCGGCACTAACCAACAGTTCATCAGTTATCGGGTCATACACATTATGCAATGATGTACGGCCGAGGATACGGTCATACAATGGTTCTACTATTTCTTCGTTGTCCTTCAGTGCTGATGTAGCGATACCACGGAGTGTTCCACAATCTTCGCCATTGATCACCACATCCTGCGCAACGTCTACAAGGCGACGTGTCAGGTAACCGGCATCCGCCGTTTTAAGGGCCGTATCCGCAAGGCCTTTACGCGCACCGTGCGTAGAGATAAAGTACTCCAATACGCTCAATCCTACCTTAAAGTTAGAAAGGATCGGGTTTTCAATGATCTCAGAGCCTGATGATCCGCTACGACGGGGTTTAGCCATCAGTCCGCGAAGGCCTGCAAGCTGTTTAACCTGTTGTTTAGAACCACGCGCACCGGAATCAAGCATCATGTATACAGAGTTGAAACCTTGCTTATCTGCAGCCATTTCACGGATCAGCGTTTCAGTCACACGTGTATCCACACGCGACCAAACGTCGATCACCTGGTTATAGCGCTCGTTATTCGTGATCAGGCCCATGTTGTAATTCTCCATGATCTCATCCACTTCTACCTGCGCCGCAGCAACCAATTGTTCCTTGATATCAGGAACAGTAAGGTCCCTGATGTTGAACGAAAGACCACCCCTGAACGCCGTGCGGAATCCTAATGTTTTGATATCATCAAGGAAGGCAACGGTTTTAGGAATGTTCGTGTTCTTCAGGATAGAGCCGATGATCTCACGCAATGATTTCTTGGTCAGCAGTGCATTTACGAAACCATTCTCTTTTGGCACGAATTGGTTGAACATCACACGTCCTACTGTAGTCTCGATAAGCTGAGTCTTCAGTGATCCGTCTGCTTCACGCACACTTGCCCTTACCTTGATCCAAGCATGGAGGTCGGCATGGCCTTCGTTATGCGCGATGATCACTTCTTCCGCACTGTAATAAACTTTATTCTCACCCTTTACTTTTTCTTCAGGAGTTGATTTCTTGCCCTTAGAGATGTAATACAATCCAAGTACCATGTCCTGTGAAGGCAGGGTAATAGGCGTACCATTCTGCGGGTTAAGAATGTTATGCGACGCCAGCATCAGCAATTGCGCTTCTGTAATAGCGCCATTGCTCAGCGGAACGTGAACGGCCATCTGGTCACCATCGAAATCCGCATTGAATGCCGAACATACGAGTGGGTGAAGTTGAATTGCCTTTCCTTCGATCAGCTTTGGCTGGAATGCCTGTATAGAAAGACGGTGAAGCGTTGGGGCGCGATTCAGCATGATCGGGTGTCCTTTCAGTACATTTTCCAGGATATCCCAAACCACTGCTTCCTTGCGCTCAACAAGCTTCTTAGCGCTTTTTACTGTTTTTACTATGCCTCTTTCTATGAGCTTGCGAATGATGAATGGTTTGAACAATTCAGCAGCCATATCTTTCGGCAGGCCGCACTCATGCAATTTCATTTCAGGGCCTACCACGATAACAGAACGGCCGGAGTAATCCACACGTTTACCCAAAAGGTTTTGGCGGAAACGGCCTTGCTTGCCTTTCAGCACATCACTCAATGATTTCAGCGCGCGGCCACCTTCTGCTTTTACAGCATTAGATTTACGGCTGTTATCAAACAATGAATCCACCGCTTCCTGCAGCATACGTTTTTCATTACGTAAGATCACCTCAGGCGCTTTGATCTCAATCAGGCGCTTCAGGCGGTTGTTACGAATGATCACGCGACGATACAGGTCATTAAGATCTGATGATGCAAAACGGCCACCATCCAATGGAACCAATGGGCGCAATTCAGGCGGTATCACCGGTATGTACTGCATCACCATCCACTCCAGGCGGTTCTCGATACGGGTATTAGCATCACGGAAAGCTTCTACAACGCTAAGGCGTTTCAAAGCTTCCTGCTTGCGCTGCTGCGATGTTTCGTTCGCGGCTGCATTACGCAGGTCGTAAGACAATTTATCAAGGTCGATGCGTGCGAGCAGCATGTGTACTGCTTCAGCACCCATCTTCGAGATGAACTTGTTAGGATCTTCATCAGGCAGGTACTGGTTTTCCTTTGGTAAGCTGTCCAATATCTCCAGGTATTCATCTTCCGTAAGCAGTTGCTGATGCGTGCTTTCTGAATCTTTAAGGTTCAGTTTGGTACGGATCAGGTCTTCTGCTTCACCCGCTGCTATTACTACATAACGCTCGTAGTAAACGATGCTCTCCATTTTCTTGGAGCTCACACCCAGCAGGTAGCCTATTTTATTAGGAAGGCTCTTGAAGTACCATATATGCACGATAGGCACCACCAGTTTGATGTGCCCAAGGCGCTCACGGCGCACTTTCTTTTCAGTTACTTCCACACCGCAGCGGTCGCACACGATGCCTTTGTAACGGATACGTTTGTACTTTCCGCAATAACATTCGTAATCCTTTACAGGGCCGAATATTTTTTCGCAGAACAAGCCATCACGTTCTGGCTTGTAAGTACGGTAATTTATTGTTTCAGGCTTAAGTACTTCACCGTATGAACGGTCAAGTATCACATCAGGAGAAGCAAGGCTAATGGTGATCTTGCTGAATCCTGGCCTTGGACGGTTATCTTTCTTTATTGCCATGTTTTTTAGTAATTAGTAGTTAGTCTTTAGTAGATAGTCGCGAAAATCATTGTAAAGAATTATGCAAGGAGTACAGCATTTTTTGTATCCCACTTAGTTCTGAAATCAACATTCCGAAATTCTCTTCATATATATACCCCAATTGTTTACTAATAATAATTTGTGTTTCCAATTCGTGAGCAGATCCGATAGCAATTGTCAAAAAATGTTTAAACGATACGTTTGTATTTCTTCCCGCTCCTTCCGCAATATTGCTCGGCATTGATGTTGCCGCGCGTTGCATTTGAGTTACCAGATTGAATTTTTCTTCTTTGGGGAAATCGTGTGTTATCTCATAAATCTTCACAACAAAGTTGATCGATTTCTGCCACACGATGAGTTCCCTAAAGTTATTCATACGTAACGACTATCTACTAATTACTATCTACTATCTACTATCTACTCTATTCAAATTTCAATTCCAGACCTAATCCGCGAAGTTCATTCACGAGTACGTTGAACGACTCAGGGATACCTGCCTTAGGCACGTTGTCACCTTTCACGATAGCTTCATAAGTTTTAGCGCGGCCTACAATGTCATCCGATTTCAGCGTCAGCAACTCCTGGAGTATGTTTGATGCGCCATATGCTTCAAGCGCCCAAACTTCCATTTCACCGAAACGCTGTCCACCGAACTGTGCTTTACCACCCAGCGGCTGTTGTGTAATAAGACTGTATGGCCCGATAGAACGTGCGTGCATCTTATCGTCAACCATGTGATGCAGCTTGATGATATAGATGATACCTACCGTTGCTTTCTGGTGGAAACGCTCTCCTGTTTCACCGTCATACAGGTAAGTATGTCCGAAGTCAGGCAAGCCAGCTTTATTGATGAGCCCTTCTATTTCTTCTACAGAAGCACCATCAAAGATCGGCGTTGCAAACCTCATACCCAGCTTTTCACCGGCCCATCCGAGGATAGTTTCATATATCTGTCCGAGGTTCATACGCGATGGTACACCAAGTGGGTTCAGCACCACATCTACCGGTGTGCCGTCTTCCAGGAATGGCATATCTTCTTCACGCACTATCTTGGCTACGATACCCTTGTTACCGTGGCGGCCCGCCATCTTATCACCTACCTTCAGCTTACGCTTGCTGGCAAGATATACTTTGGCAAGCTTCAACACACCTGCAGGCAATTCATCACCAATGCTCAGGTTGAACTTTTCACGTTTGTAACGGCCAAGCTCTTCGTTGAATTTGATGTTGTAGTTATGCAGCAGTTGGTTGATCAGGTCATCAGTTTCCTTAGTACCTGTCCAGCCCAGTGGGTTTACATTTTGATAGTCGATAGAACCCAGTGTTTTCGAATTGAATTTACCACCCTTCGTCAGTACTGTTTCACCAAAGTTGTTGGTGATACCGGCTGATGCTTTATCCTTAAGCAGTATCTGCAATTTCTCAAACAGGAAGCCCTTCAGGTCTTCGAGGTTCTTTTCGTGTACCTTATCTATTTTCTCAAGTGCCGTCTTTTCACGCACCTTTGAGTTCTTATCTTTCTTGGCACGCTGGAACAGTTGCTTGCTGATAACGATACCTTCTGTGCCGCTCGGCGCTTTCAAAGATGCGTCCTTTGCATCACCTGCTTTATCACCAAATATCGCACGCAACAGTTTTTCTTCCGGAGTAGGATCGGTCTCACCCTTTGGTGTGATCTTGCCTATCAGGATATCGCCTTCGCCTACATGCGCACCTATGCGGATGATACCATGTTCGTCAAGGTCCTTAGTTGCTTCTTCCGATACGTTCGGAATGTCCGCAGTAAGTTCTTCTTCGCCCAGTTTGGTATCACGCACTTCCAGTTCATACTCATCTATATGTACAGATGTGAACCAGTCGTCGCGCACTACTTTTTCATTGATCACTATCGCATCCTCGAAGTTGTAACCCTTCCATGGCATGAACGCCACTTTCAGGTTACGGCCCAGTGCCAACTCACCATCCTGTGTTGCGTAGCCTTCAGTCAGGAAGTCGCCTTCCTTCACCTTCTGGCCCTTGCGCACACTCGGACGGAGTGTCATGCTTGTGCTCTGGTTCGTCTTCTTATACTTGGTAAGTGTGTATATCTTTAGGTCGTCATCAAATGATACCAGACGTGCTGTTTCGCCACGGTCATAGCGCACATGGATATGGTCTGCATCCACATATTCTACTACACCATTGCCTTCTGCATGTATCTGGATACGTGCATCACGGGCTGCCTTACCTTCCAGGCCGGTACCTACTATAGGCACCTGTGGAATGATCAGCGGCACTGCCTGGCGTTGCATGTTCGATCCCATCAGCGCACGGTTGGCATCATCATGCTCAAGGAAGGGGATCAGTGATGCGCTCAAACCAACGATCTGGTTAGGAGCCACGTCCATGAATTCCACTTCTTCGCGGTCAAGGATCGGGAAGTCACCTGTCTGGCGCGATTTGATCTTTTCTTCAAGGAAGTTGCCTTTCTCATCCATAGGCACATTCGCCTGGGCGATCTTGGCAAGATCTTCTTCTTCCGCACTCAGGAACCTGTAATTCTTCAGATCTACCTTTCCTTCTTTTACTTTATGGTATGGTGTTTCGATAAAGCCCATGTCATTGATCTGGGCATGCACACAAAGTGTGGAGATCAGGCCGATGTTCGGGCCTTCCGGTGTTTCAATAGTACACAGGCGGCCATAGTGACTGTAATGCACGTCACGCACCTCAAAGCCTGCACGCTCACGGCTAAGGCCTCCCGGACCAAGTGCCGATATACGGCGCTTGTGGGTAACCTCAGACAATGGGTTCGTCTGATCGAGGAACTGCGATAACTGTGAAGTACCAAAGAATGAATTGATCACAGAAGAAAGTGTACGCGCGTTGATCAGGTCGATCGGCGTAAACACCTCATTGTCACGCACGTTCATACGCTCGCGGATGGTACGTGACATACGTGCCAGGCCTACACCGAACTGTGCAAACAACTGCTCGCCTACTGTACGTACACGACGGTTGCTCAGGTGATCAATATCATCTATTTCCGCTTTACCATTGGTAAGGCGTACAAGATACTTAATGATAGATATAATGTCTTCTTTGCTCAGTACCTTGGTAGTCAGGTTGATGTCCAGGTTCAGCTTGCGGTTGATCTTGTAACGGCCTACTTCACCCAGGTCATAACGCTTATCGCTGAAGAACAATTTTTCAATGATACCACGTGCTGTTTCATCATCCGGTGCATCAGACCCGCGCAACTGGCGATAGATGTGTTGTACCGCTTCCAGTTCTGAGTTGGAAGTATCCTTGTTCAGGGTATTATATATAATGGAGAAATCTCCGCTTACTTCTTCTTTCTGCAGGAATACGGTTTTGATGCCCATTTCCTGTACCATTGCTGCGTTGTCTTCGTCCAGCACGCTGTCGCGGTCCAGTACGATCTCGTTACGCTCAATGGTTACTACTTCACCGGTGTCCTCATCTACGAAGTCTTCCGTCCAGCTGCGCAATACGCGGGCAGCCAGGCGTCGGCCGATGTGAGGTGCAAGTGTTTTCTTATCCACCTTCACTTCATCAGCCATGCCGAAGAGCTCCAGAATGTCCTTATCCGTTTCATACCCAATTGCACGAAGCAATGTAGTAACCGGGAACTTCTTCTTACGATCGATGTAAGCATACATCACGTTGTTGATATCTGTAGCGAACTCCATCCATGCACCCTTGAAAGGTATCACACGGGCGCTGTATATCTTCGTTCCGTTCGGATGAACGCTCTGGCCAAAGAATACACCTGGTGAACGATGCAGTTGGGATACCACTACACGCTCAGCACCATTGATCACGAATGTGCCACGGGGCGTCATGTACGGGATATTGCCCAGGAACACATCCTGAACGATCGTTTCAAAATCCACGTGCTCTTCGTCGTTACAGCTCAGCTTCAGCTTTGCTTTCAGCGGCACAGAGTACGTAAGGCCGCGCTCCATACACTCTTCGATAGTGTAACGTGGCGGGTCAATGAAATAATCCAGGAATTCCAGTACGAAGATGTTTCGTGTGTCGGTGATCGGAAAATTTTCCTTGAACACACGGAACAGGCCTTCATTGTTACGCTTATCGGGCGTAGTTTCAAGCTGGAAGAAATCCTGGAACGACTGGAGCTGGATGGCCAGCAGGTCGGGCGTTGCCGCCGCGTCATGTAACTTTCCAAAGTTAAACCTGCCGGAAGCGTTCTTTTTTTGCGTTATAGCCATAGTAAGAATGATCTCCTTTTTACAAACAATAAAACCCCGGAAGATAGGCGTAGCCTATCCATCACAGGTCAATTGTATTAACAAAAACTGGTCAAAATAATTTTGCGCACACTGGTACCCCCCAAAAAAGGGATGGCAAAGATAAGAAAGCTCTACTAATTAGCAAAAAATATTCCAAAATTTACAAAAACCCCTCTTCTACCCCTGTATAGCCCCACCACAGGATAGTATTTATTATTTCGCAATAAGTTTACATCTACTCATACTACTCATAAAATTACACGCTTTTGGCCATATAACAATAAAAAGTTATTCACATTTCATTTTGGCAGTTGGCACAGTATTACTTACTCATTGATAGCACTAAAAACTAAAACCATGAAAACGATAAAAACAGTTGCCTTAATAGCACTTACCGGCCTCACAGCCCTGACATTTACATCATGTAAAAAGAATTACACTTGCACCTGTACTACAGTGGTAGGAGGTGTTTCAGGAGATGCAACACACTCTATTGACAACGCGACCTATGTGGATGCAAAAAAAAGTTGCCAAAACTATGAGGATCAGGCAAATAACAGCTTGCCCGGTGGAACTACCTGTCATTTATAAGTTTGAAGATTTTTTAATAAAAATGCCACTTTGCAAAGTGGCATTTTTATTTATTATATTTCAATGCTTTGATCTCATTTTTTCAAATATGCACTATGGATGTACACAACTGAACGTGCCGGCAACCACACTGGAGTCATCGTTAGTATAGGTAAATGATCCTGAGATAACTGGTGTCAATGTAGCAATAGTGATAGATCCATGCGCTGAAAGATCTGAGATTACCCCAGTTGATCCCGACAGCCCATACGCAGCATTGCCGTTAAAAGTAGATGTAGGGCTTGGATTAGTTAAGTCGTTAGAATTGAACATTACAGTACCGGTTGCCCCTGTATACAAATAATCAGTAAGATTGATATTGACCAGGTTCGGCTGAGGCCATTGCACACCGTTAATGTACAGTGCACCTCCGGATATGCTCGCTGTAACATCCGTAGCATGAAACGCAATAGCAGTGCCTGATGCCGGTGTATACGTGGCATTCATAGTACCTGTAGAATCAAACATGGATGAGGAATTGCCACTGGAAATAGTAGCACTGGTACCTGATGCGCTGGTGATAGAAGTTACCTGCACTGAAGTAGGTCCCGCATTGGCAAGAACCGGAGTTTGAAAAGAACCACTACCTCCACTTACTGCTAACGTAGCTGTGAGTCCGTTGGCCGCGTTATAGCCGGTGAGATTGAAGTGCACAGTATAAGTACCGGCAGCCAGCGATGGCGCGCTAACACCTATGGTAGCTGCCGCACCCTTCACAAAAGCCACTGATGCTTTCAGCAAAAAGTTGGAGACATCAATAAGGTCAGTGATAGAATTGCCACCCGGCGTTTTAACACAACCGCTGGTACCGGAGAAGATCACTACAAGGAGTACAATAATAAATTTGAAGTGTTTTTTCATAAAAGTTGATTTTTGCGAATATAAAGAGAAATAAATGTTATCCAAAAGAAATTTTCAATAAACTATACATGGACCAACGGAATATATATTAAGTTACCGTCATTGCATTTACTTTTGAGCATCATTATTTTATGAAAACCGCACTACGCATCTTCTTCATTTTGCTCTCAGTTGCTACCGGCGCTGTGTTCCTGTACTCTGCTTACACGAAATTGATACCGATTGAGGCTTTTGAATATACCATTGTTGAGTTCGTACACATTCCGCTCAAAATAGCTGCCATTGTTGCCCGCTTTTTCATCGGGTTGGAGATCAGCCTGGGGTCACTCATTGTACTGCACCTATGGGGCAAGGGCAAATGGGTGCTTAAAGCTGCATTCGCGCTACTGGTCGTATTCAGCATATACCTCATCTGCCTTTGGATAAAGGACGGCAACAATGTAAACTGCGGCTGCTTTGGCGATGCCATCTGGATGAGCCCGTCTTCTTCGCTGATCAAGAACGCCATACTGCTTGCGGCCATTGGCATACTTCTGCGCTCCGGTAAAGGATTTAATTATACATGGTCAAATGTTGCAGCACCAGTAGTGCTGATCTGTGCCGCGGCCACCATGTATATAGCGCTGCCCATTTTCAAACCATACAACATCGACCTTCATGCCCTGTATGCCGACCCTAAGTATGCTCCATCTGTTGACCTGGCAAAGGGTAAACATATACTTGCGTTCCTCAGCCCTTCCTGCCCTCACTGCCGCAAAGCCGGCCTGAAGATGCACCTGATGCGAGCAAGCGATACCACCTTGCCCATCTACATGATAGTAGGTGGCGTGGATACCAATATCGTTGACTTCTGGAGGATCTCTGAAGCGAAAGACTTGCCACATACCCGCCTTGCAAGAGACCCGTTCATCAAGTACACCGGCGGCATATTCCCTACCATTCTTTGGGTGAACAATGGCCGGGTAGAGGCCAGTACCGGCTATCCTGAGCTGAACATACAGGTGATCAAGCACTGGATGTCGCAAGGAGCTGTTGGTGCAGCTCCGAAGATCGTGTCACCAAAATAGCTACTTTTACCCTTTAACATTGTATACATGAAATACCTGTTCATTGCTGCCATCTTTCTTGCAATACAAACAAGCCAAGCTCAGTCAGTCTTTCATGCACCCAAGGCTGAAGCTATACGCCTTAACGACAGTGCGATCAATAAGAACATCAGGTCGGGTTCAAACCCGGATAGCCTTCCGGCGATAATTGCCTTACTGGAAAGGTCTATTAAAGCAGACAGTTTCTACTACAGCGCATGGACCAACCTGCTCGGATTTCAGTGCCAGGCTGGCCACTACACCACGGCACTCAATACGGCAAAGAGTATTGCACGCATCTTCCCTGAAAAGGCAGATATGCTGTTCTTTTACGGAGCGCTGCAATACAAGACCGGCCACAAAAAAGACGCCGCCACCACCTTCAATAAATTGCTGAAACTTTATAACAGCACTGACACCCGCAAGGTAAACCGCAACGATATGCAGACGGCTGCCATAAACAAGGGCATCGTGCTGATATTGCTGGACAAAAAGGAAGAGGGCAAAAAGCTGCTGCAAAAACTTGCTGACCAGGAAAATGACAAAGCCGTAAAACACTACATAGCCACCTATGCCTCCATGACAAAGGAGCAAATACTCAACGAAATGATACCGGGTAAAAGGTAATGGAACTACCCTTTCCCCCTCATCATCGCAACAGCAGCTTCTGCACACCGCTCGCCATCTATAGCTGCAGATACGATGCCCCCCGCATAACCTGCCCCTTCAGCACACGGGAATAAGCCCTTTACCTGTATGTGCTGCAATGTCTTTTTATCCCGCGGAATACGTACCGGCGAACTGGTCCTCGATTCGGTGGCTACGAGTACAGCTTCGTTAGTGTAATACCCTTTCATCTTTTTGCCGAAGTCTTTTACTGCCTTTTTCAGGGCGGCATTTACTTCGTGTGGCAACACCTCATTTATTGCAGCGCTGTGTATACCGGGCAGGTAAGAGCAGCCGGGCAATGCAGTTGACACCTTATCATTTACAAAATCGGCCATGCGCTGGGCAGGGGCCACGAGTTTACCACCTCCTATACTGAATGCTTTTTGTTCCACCATTTGCTGGTAATGCATGGCCGCCAGCGGGCCTGTGAATTGGTATTTTGCAAAATCCCGTTCATCAACCGCCACTACTGTACCTGAGTTGGCATAGGGGTTATTCCTCTTGGAGGGCGACCAGCCATTGACCACTACCTCGCCGGGTGCTGTAGCCGCAGGGGCTATGATACCACCCGGGCACATACAAAACGAGAATACCCCCCTGCCATTTTCCTGCGCTACCAGCGAATAACTGGCGGGCGGCAAAAATGGATCGCGGGCAGTACAATGGTATTGTACCTGATCTATGATCAGTTGCGGATGCTCTATGCGCACCCCCAACGCAAAAGGCTTGCTCTCTACTATTATCTGCTTGCTGTGCAACAGGGTGAATATATCACGTGCCGAGTGACCGGTAGCCAGTATCAGTGTTTCGCAATCTATCCTGGAGCCATCTGCTGTTACTATCCCTTTAACAGCATCACCTTCAAGAATAATATCTATAAGTTTCGTATCAAAAAGTATTTGCCCCCCGCATGTTATGATCTGCTCGCGGATGGCTGTGATGATGTGCGGCAACTTATTGGTGCCAATATGCGGATGGGCATCATATAGTACCTCCTCCTCTGCCCCGAAATGGTGAAAGAGTTGCAGTATGCATAATACATTACCCCGCTTGGTGGACCTTGTGTACAGCTTACCGTCGCTATAAGTGCCTGCCCCACCCTCACCGAAACAATAATTGGATTCGGGGTTTACTATGCCCTCCTTATTCATAGCTGCAAGATCGCGGCGGCGGTTGCGTACGTCTTTGCCTCTTTCGATAATAATGGGTTTCACGCCTAGCGTTATTAAGCGGAGTGCCGCAAATAAACCCGCCGGCCCTGCACCAGCTATGACGACAACCGGTGCATTGGTCACATCCTGTAACTCGGGATCGAATTTAGGCTGCTCAACCGGAGGCTCATCTATATATACCGCTACCTGCAATACGATCTTCGCCTGCTTTTGGCGGGCATCAATAGACCGTTTTTGTATATGATAGCCGGTTATCTTATGAGCATTTATCCCACACTCCCCGGCAATATGCGACTTCACCACCTGCTCGTCAGCAGCCTGTGCGGGTAATAGTGATATAGATACTGTTTTGACCATTAAAGACCCTCAAAAGTAACATTAATTAAGAAGCCTCCGAATAACCCCGATCCTGCTATTTATTTTGCTCATTTTATTGCTCACATTTATATTGATCGTCAGTAAGTTGCGTGTATTTTGTGGATAATTGTTGCTCACTTTTGTGCTCATCATTTGCTCAATAAATACTCTTTTGCTACGGCTTCGATGTACCAAGAAGGTTAAGGAACTTCCATAAATGGTTAATTTCTGTACAGACCCACCTTCGCTAAAATAGCTACGGCGGGCGAAGAAGGTAAAGAAAACTTCCATAAATGCTCCCTCCTATAGAACTAAAGTGGTCTGGTGAGAACTACGAGTGTAGATTCCTCCTGCGTCGGAATGACAAAAGTGTTTGGTTGTTGTGGTTGCGCGCAGATCCACCTACTGTCAGAGAAGTTCTTTCCAAGGAGATCAGGCAATGGCCTTATCGGGGTACTTCGCTATGGCTTGGGCGTACAAAGAGGGTTAAATTTACTTCAGTATGAAAGATGGAAAATGTTTGCTGGGTGTGAGTAGGGCAAACCGTTAAAACGGTTGCAGTACGTATTTGTTATTTTACCCAAGGTTAAAACCATGGGCTATGTTCTATTTCCTGAATTCGCGCCAAAGACCAAGTAACCAGTCTTAATGGATTTGCCAATTATGACCCAAAGGTAAAACAGAAAGAAATACAGCCCAACACTTTTTAGTTATAGTGGGTATGTGTTTTATCTATGGGATAAGTGCTAAGGAAATCATTGAAAGTCTTGATATATATTTGTAACAAATTCTACTGCTATGAGGAAAATATTGTCATTTATTTTTTACGCTCTTTTTTAATTTGTCAAAGATCAAAAGTTCTATCCCCAGGCCTATCTGTTATCTTTCAAAAGATATAGAATCTCTTAAAACGCGTCTGACGGCAAAAAAGCCGTACTGACGCTACTTGCTGAAAAATACTTTAAAACTGAAACTGTACGCTGCCGAATATGCCGAAGTACTTGGATTTCAATTCGTTGGGGGTGGGTACCGGTGATACGCGCCAATCGAAATCTATACGGAAGATCTGGAAGATGTTGGAGACCCCGGTACCCAGTTCCAGATAAGGATCGCCCTTGAGTGTCTTGAACGGATAGAGACCGTTGAGGTTCAATTCCCGGTTGGCATCGCTGAGGTTGCCGATAACACCTTTTGCAGTCCAGAACTGCCTGAATTTCAGCTTCTTAAGTGCCGGTATGTAATTAAAAATTCCGCCGCCCACATTATGCTCAATATTGATACCCGCATACTCATCGCTAATAAATTCGTATGTGTTCATCATTTCGAACGCATATTTGTTGTAATACTCATATTCATTGCCCGGATGTATCTCCAATAAAGGATAAGGTAACGTACCGAAGTATTTACCAATGAACACATTATAGTAAATATGCCCGAAAGGCGGCACGTTGATACTCTCTGCTACTGAGAACCTGGCTTTTTGATAATTATAGCCGCTATTGAGGATATTTTTGACACCGCTGGTCACTTCCAGATCTAGTACAGGATACTTGCTACCAATGTCGACCCGCAGGTATTGACCTTCGAGATATTTCTGTTTATAGGCATATCTCAGTTCCACCCCGGCTTCGGTACTTACTACATCTTTAGAAGGACGGCCATTGCCATCAAAGAATATGCCCTGGTATGGCAAGGGCGTGTATGGTGTATAATCTCGGTGCTGGAGTATAAGCTTATGACTAAAACCACTAAAGTATTCTTTATAGAACTCGAACCGCTGATCATCAGCAAAGGCCAGTTTCCAGGGTATGCCCGGCTTACGGAAGAAGGTACTGAAGATATTATCAGAACCCAGCTGATCGTAATAATTGGTGGTTTGAGCGATATCATGTATGTAGTACCCATACACATACATGCGAGGATGACGCTGTAATATCCAGAGACCTGTGAAGCCATACTTAAAGCGTTTGTCGAGGTCGCCATAAGCCAGAAAACCGGTAAAGTGTGCATCTTTTATACTGCGCGGAGTACCGAGGGACAAACGGAAGCGATTGCCCTCTACAGGGTTGTGGCTGTAAATATAGTAATATGGGCCAAGCTGTATAGGGCCTATGTCCTTGACCCCGCTGGCGAGGAAAGTGATGGTATTTTTGTAGAAAGTAGTGATGGGCATCTTATTAATGGTATCTACCATTTTATTGATGGCCTTCTCATTTTTAGTGAGGCTATCAGGCCGGTTGGCTGCCCACCATTCATCAGTTTTTTGTTTTGCATCGGACAGTTTTGTTACGTCTTCCTTCCATTGGGGGTCGTCGAGCACCCTGGCCACCGAGTCGTTATTGATCACAATATTGTGATATGTTGTTGTCTTACGGCCAATGAAACCCGGCAACTTATTGGAGTTATATACTGTAAAATTGGCAATGAACTTATCCTTGATGCAAAACCAAAAGCTATCGACAGGGGCAAATTCCTGGTAGAGGCTCACCCGGTCCACCCAGTTGATATTGGCCATTTTTGATACATCCATACTCATGCGCTGTATGGCAAAGATGCTATCGACCACCCAAAAATCGCCGGTAAAACAATTCTCTGCTGCCCTGCGTGGACGGAATTGCACGAGGATGATGTTATGCCCGTATGCCTTTTGTGTATCCTTGATCGTGTACTTATAATAAAATAACGCATTATCATTGAGCGGGCTCACAAACTTCTTATCAAAGACAGGTATGTAATTGCGGTATACGTTCACATTCTGGTACAGCGAGCCTAGGTACTTGACCACATTCTCATTGTTCACCCCTTTCACCATACTTGCCTTTATGAACTCCCGCTGCTTCTTGGGGTGTCTGCGGAAGTAATAATCTGACAATGTTTCGGTAAGATAAAGCGGCAAGTAGGGCTTTGAATCAGAGACAGTATCAAGGTTATTGAATACGAATGTGTACTTCTTGAGCAGGGGTATCTTTTCGAATTGCGACTTGGTTAGCCTTTGCAGGTCAGCCTCCAGGCGGTTGTATGCCTCATACTTATAGTTCTCGGTACGGTCGGGGTCATTAAAGGGTTTGCGCTCTATGATGTGACGCATGAGCAGCACGGCAGGGTCTTCGCCGGCATGTACCGTCACTTCGTTGAGTGATGTATTGGACCGTTCCAGTTCTATGATGTAGTTGTAATCGTGCCGGGCCTTAGTGAGCAGCTTGATGGCCGGCTTATACCCTACCGCCTCTATGCGCAGCGTATCAGACGGCAGCTTGTCTTTGCGGAATACAAAATTACCATCGAGGTCGGCAGCAGTGCCCGCGGGCGTG
This sequence comes from uncultured Bacteroidota bacterium, assembly GCA_903877645.1. GTDB lineage: Bacteria > Bacteroidota > Bacteroidia > Chitinophagales > Chitinophagaceae > Nemorincola. The sequence continues at coordinate 32,642 of CAIRES010000060.1, forward strand.
TGTGGGAAGAATACTGTAGCAAAGGGTATGCCCTCACCGGTATTCATATCCTCTACCTTGCCATTGATGATATAGTCGGCATGATTGAATACATCAGGAGGAGATGCGGCAGTGGGGGTATCGGGACGAATATCAATGGTAGTGGGGGGCTGATCTGCTGAGGTGTCCACCTTTTTGCGTGAGGTATCTGCCACCTGGGCAAAAACAGAACCACAGGTGAACAGCAAACAAGCAATAAGAACGGCCCTAAGTGAAGATGACATAATCTGATACCACGCCCAATCGTATAGCAATGTTAGCGAATTGCCTGAAGTAAATAAAAAGAATGGGCTTGTTTGTAGTAATCTTTCGTGAAAAAGGAGGAAGATACCAGGGAAGGCGACCCATGTTATTACAAACATCCCCCTTTTCCCCCCTTTGCCCACACATTAAGCCTACCCTCAAATGGGGAATTTCCATCGCGAGAACACCCCCAGCCCTCCCGCAAAAAAGCGGGACCTTGTGCCGGGGAGATGTTACTTGCACCTTCATTTATCAGTCCATTCAAAGTTATTACTCTTCGACTTTCTCTGTGGCTATATGTATCTTTGCCGGGCTAAAAAATACAGGTTGAGTCAAAAGATAAAAGTTGCGGCAGTTAGCTATCTGAATACAAAACCGCTGCTCTATGGCATAGAGCGCAGCGATGTGATGAATGAAATGGAGCTGGTGGTAGACTACCCTTCCCAACTGGCAAGGCGGTTGCAGGATGGTAGCATAGACCTGGCGTTGCTGCCGGTGGCGGCCATGCCCGGCATACCGGGTGCGCGCATCATCAGCGACTACGGCATAGGAACAGATGGCCATGTAGTATCGGTAGCGCTCTTCAGCCAGGTGCCAATGGAGGAAATAAAGACAGTGTATCTCGATTACCAATCGCGCACATCGGTAAGGCTGGCACAACTGCTGCTGGAAAACCACTGGAAGAAGAAAGTGGAGTACCGCCCTGCATCCGAGCATTTTATAGACTACATCAATGGGGCCAATGCGGGGGTGATCATTGGCGACCGGGCACTGCAGCAGTTGCACAACTTTGAGTATGTGTATGACCTATCGGCGGCATGGAAGGACTACACAGGGCTGGACTTCATATTTGCCGCATGGGTAGCCAATAAGGATCTGCCACAGGGCTTCATAGACCGCTTTAATGCAGCCAATGCCGAAGGGCTGAAACACTTGAACGAAGTAATAGTCGAAAACCCATTCCCCTACTACGACCTGCACACCTACTATACCGATAACATAAAATTTGTGCTGGATGAGGAGAAGAAAAAAGGGCTGGCGAAGTTTTTGAGTTTGATATGATATAACTCATTGCCGATAAACCCTAGCCCTAAAGGGAAGTGTTATTTCACGCCCGTGCCTCACCTTCAAGAGTCCATTATCCTTTAGATCCCGAGATCATGCTATTCAGCTTATCAGTTTCTTGCGGGGTAAGGTAGCGCCAGTGGCCGGGGGCCAGGTTGCCGAGGGATACATTCATGATGCGGATGCGGGTAAGGGTGGATACTTTGTAGCCAAGATGCTCGCACATGCGGCGTATCTGCCGGTTGAGGCCCTGGGTAAGCACTATACGGAAGCGGCGATTGCCTTCCTGCCGCACAAAGCACTTCTTGGTCATCTCTCCCAATATGGGTATTCCGCCAGACATGCGGCGCACGAAGTCGGGGTCTAAAGCCTTATCTACGGTTACAATGTATTCCTTCTCGTGGTTGTTGCTGGCGCGGAGGATCTTATTCACAATATCGCCATCGTTGGTCAGGAAGATGAGGCCATCGCTGTCCTTATCCAGTCGCCCTACAGGGAAGATACGCTTGGGGTGATTGATGTAAGAGATAATGTTGGTCTTGTCTTTGAGGTCTGTAGTGGAGGTAATACCCACGGGCTTATTGAAGGCAATATATATGGGCCGCTTCTTTGAAGATGATTTGATGGGCTCGCCATCCACTTCCACCACATCGCCTATATTCACACGGGCACCGGGGAGTACCAGTTCGCCGTTTATCGTCACCCTCGCCTGTTCTATGAGCACATCTGCCTCCCGGCGGGAGCAAAAGCCCGAGGAGCTGATGTATTTATTGAGGCTTATTCCGTCATCTTTCATTGGAGGTGCAAAGTAATGGGATAAATTCCAAATTCCATCCCGATAGCTATCGAGACCAAATTCCATCCTGTAAATTCCATATCACAAAATTGGTGCATCCCTTGGATAACACCCACACACCACATTCGCCCTGAAGGGGCAAAATCACATAGAATAGGGCATCGCCCTATTAAACGCCACACGAACAACGCCAGATGAACAAAACCACACCGCCGATGAGTTGCCCACCCGCATTATTTCGATGGGCGATACCCCGCATTATTTCGATGGGCGTTGCCCACCGCTCTGGGATCTTGCCCTTTCAGGGCGGAACAACACACCACACACTACGCGCCCTGAAAGAGCTTTATAAACATTTTGCCCGCAACCGCATAGTATCTACTTTTGGCATTGAAACGCCAGAGTTCGAATCCGCTTTCGACTTTATACTAACGACTAACAACTAAAAAATATGAGCCAATTACAGGAATTCAACGACTACAGGGGTAAGATGAACGAGGTAATCCTCGGCAAGCAAAACAAGGTGATCAACAGGCTCTTTAACCTGGACACCAATACTTATGCCGAAGGTGCGCTGAGCACTAAAACAAAAGAGATGCTGGGGCTGGTGGCCAGTATGGTGCTGCGCTGCGACGACTGCATTAAGTACCACCTCATCAAATGCCATGAGCAGGGGCTAAGTACGGATGAAGTATACGAGATATTTGCGGTGGCCAACATAGTGGGCGGCACCATAGTGATACCACACACCCGCAGGGGTGCAGAGTTTTGGGAAGAACTTATAGCCGGGTAAAAAAATTCCGTACCCGGGCTATGATTAGTCCGGGTACGGATCAATATATTGTGAGCGACTAACGTGCGCTCAATTCCTTTTCTTTGCTTTTGTCCACCTGGTGCTGCAGCGCATCAATACATTCTGTGATGGCATGCTCAAAGCTACTGCTGTGCTTCTTGGCAAAATGATCGTTACCCGGCACTTCGAGGCGTATCTCGCAATAGTTGTTATTAATTTCTGATGCCGCACCCTTTAAAAAGGTAACGTGCGCACGGATTATTTTGTCGCTGTGCTGGGCGAGTTTTTCTATTTTTTCCTGTAGGAACAGCTCCAGGTGCTCACTTGCAGTAAACCCTTCGCACTGAATGATAATATCCATAGTCTGATTTTGGTGTAAACTAACTATAATCGTACCACCAGCCTTGTTTTGAACAAATTTTATTTAAGAAATATTAACAGCACAGGAGCTATCGTCCTATCGAATAAACGATGTTGCCGCATCTATAAGAAAACTACTCTTTATGCGACACTATTATTGTCCTTGCGCTCTGCGGAGGCAATATTTCACTTCAAAGGCATTTTAATGCGGACAGCAAAAAGCTACCTGGTGGCGAATACTATCCAATCTTTTCTTCCAACTCCATCACCTGTTCAAAGGTCTTATCATATTCTTTGTTCAGCTCGGCAAGTTTCTGGCTATGCTTGCGATAGTCTTCATCAACCTTCTGAAATTCGGTGCGGTTATTATAAAAATCAGGATCAGCCAATTTTGCCTCAAGGGCTGTGGTGGCCGTCTTCACTTTGTTTATCTCCTCTTCCAGCTTTTGGAATATCTTTTGCTGCTTCTGCAACTCCTTTCGCAAAGCATTCAGTTGGTCATTGCTGACATTTGGCTTGGGCTCTTCTTTTTTCTTTTCTACTACCGCAGGTTTTGCGGCCTGTTTTGTACTGCCTGCTGCCTGTTCGCGCTTCAATTTATCCTGGTGCCATACAGCCCACTCATCATAAGGCCCGTTAAATTCATTGATCTTGCCGTCTTCGATGTTCCATATCTTATTGGCGGTACGGCTGATGAAATAACGATCGTGCGATACAATAATGATGGTGCCGGTATATTTGTTCAATGCATCTATCAGCATTTCCACCGATTGCATATCGAGGTGATTGGTAGGTTCATCGAGCAGCAGGAAGTTGCCTTTGGCGGCTATTACCTTTGCCAGGGCTACCCTCGCCTTCTCGCCACCGGACAGCACTTTGATCTTTTTGAATACATCGTCACCACTAAAGAGGAAGCAGCCTAGTAGCTGACGTAGCTCCAACTCATTCTTGCCGCTGCCACACAGCTTCATTTCCTCCAGTATCTCATGCTCTACCGTGAGGGCTTCGAGCTGGTGCTGGGCGTAGAAGCTTTCTTCTACATTATGGCCCCATTTACGATCACCTTCATAAGACTCCTGCCCGGTGATGATGCGCAGCAATGTGGATTTACCCTTACCATTGGCGCCTATCAGTGCGATCTTATCGCCACGTATGATTTCTGCCTTGGCATGGTCCAGTATTTTCAGTGGGCCGTAAGATTTGCTCACACCGTTCAGCTCACATATTATCTTGCCGGGTACCGTAGCCACATCAAAGTTGATATTCATTGTAGGCACAGAAGAATCCGGGGATTCTATTACGTCCAGCTTATCCAGGCGCTTGATGGCGCTCTGCGCTGCTGCGGCCTTAGTGGCCTTGGCGCGGAAACGCTCAATGAAGCGCTCTTGTTGTTTTATATAGTCTTGCTGATTTTCAAATGCCCTCTGCTGCAATACCATGCGCTCCACCTTCTCCTTCTGGAAGAAAGAATAGTTGCCGCTGTACTGCACGAGGTCGCGCTGCCATACTTCTACTATCTTGGTCACCATGCGATCGAGAAAGTAACGGTCATGCGATACAATGACTACACTGCCGGGATAGCTGATGAGGTAGCGTTCCAGCCACTCAATGGATGGCAGGTCTAGGTGGTTGGTAGGCTCATCGAGCAGCAGCAATTCGGGCTGTTGCAGCATCATCTTTGCCAGTAGCACCCGCATACGCCATCCACCGCTGAACTGGTCGTATGGGCGTTGCAGATCAGTAGTGGAGAAGCCCAGGCCTTCCAACACTTCGGCTGCACGGTGTTCCATTTCATAGCCGCCGGCCACTTCAAAGTCGTGCAACATGTGGCTGTAGTCGTCCAGCAGCTTCTCATCATCCGGTTTGGTTTCCAGCTCCAGCAGCAGTTCTTCCATGTCCTTTTCCAGTTGGTGCGCCTTTTCAAAGGCCTGCATACCCACTTTCAGTATAGAATCATTGGTAGAGAAGCTTAACAAGTCCTGGTTAAAGAACCCGAGAGATACATCTTTGGGCTTATTGATCACCCCGCCATCGGGCGTATACGCGCCGGTCATCAGGCGCAATAATGTAGATTTTCCGGTACCATTGCTGCCTACCAGGCCAATGCGCTCCCCTGTTCCTATCTGCCAACTGGCATCCTCAAGTATCGCCCTTGCCCCGAAATGAAATGAAAGATTTTGTAATGAAATAAGCATAAGGCTGCGAAGTTAAGGCAAAACTGAAAAGTGAATTGCTAAAAGTGGACTAATAGTGTCCTTTTATTGTGTAGATATACAGAACGCTATCTACAATGGCATAAACGAGCCTATTTTCTTTATCAATCCTTCTCGACCATTTACCTGAAAGTTCATGTTTGAGCAATTCAGGCTTACCAATACCTATATAGGGATCATTGGTGATGGCGCGTATAAGTATAGAAATACGCTTTAATACTATTTTGTTGTTAGTTTTTTCCCAGTAGCTTAACTGCTCCTGTGCCTTTTGGAGAAGAATTATTTCCATAACTTATCCAACTCTTCCAGGGTGATATTCTTGCCTTTCCCCTCTTTTATGTCCTTATCGCCCTGTAATACCATATCAACGAATTCAGGATCATACGGTGATTTACTAACGGGCTGCACTTCGAACTTTATATGAAGAGCCTTCATAAAGGCTTTCAGAGCCTCTAGTTTATCGCTACTTGCAGGATGCGCTATTATTATTCCAGATGCTTTCATCATTACAAAGTTCCTATATTTTTTTGAAAAAGTGGTCACATCAGCAAAAACATAACAAATAATAATCTGCAAGTAACGAAAAAATTGTTCCAATACAGTTTCTCTCTATTTACACCCCATTCCTTTACTTTTGCATGGAAATTTATCTGTTTATGCGTTCTATATATATAGTGCTTGGTTGTAGCTTATTGGCGTTTGCAAGCTGCGGCAATAGTGGCACAACAACTACGATTACCACAACCGACACCGCCAAGGCACAGGCCAAGGCCACCCGCGACCCTGCCAGCAGTAAGCTGAATGATACAGGTACAGCTATGCTGCTATCGGTAGTAACGAAGTATTATGCGGTTAAAGATGCAATGGTAAGCGCAAAGAGCGCCGATGGCACTTCTGCTGCCACAGCCCTGGAGCATTTAACGGATAGCCTTAAATCGTTTCTGGGTAAGGATGCCGTCAATGGCCCTGCTTTGAAACCCTACCTGGATACCATTGCGACGCAATGCAAAATAGTGGCGGCCATAAACGACGCAAGCTGCGAACACCAGCGGCTGGCATTCGGACCACTCTCCGGCGCTATGTATGGCCTCATCAAAAACGCGGGGCTGAAGAACGCACACATATACCACGAATACTGCCCGATGGCGTATAACGAGAAAGGTGCAAGCTGGCTGAGCGATGAAGCAGAAATACACAATCCTTACTTCGGCAAGAAGATGATGGAATGCGGCGAGGTGACAGACAGTTTATAAAGGAAAACGGACTATTAGATAGATCATGGCTTACGTCAAGCATTGCTGTTTATTGCTATTGTTATCTGTGCTGTCGGCCACAGCTATTGCCCAGAAGGTGACCCTGAGTGGATATATGCGTGATGCTGAAACTGGTGAATCCCTGATCTCAGGCACTGTATATATTAAAGAAGCCGTCCAAGGCACAGAGAGCAACAGCTATGGCTTTTATTCAGTGTCGGTACCACCCGGGTCTTACACTGTGGTCTTTTCGTATGTGGGCTATGCTCCGATAGAGCAGACCATGAACCTGATTGAAAATAAAACATTCAATGCGGAACTACATTCCTCGTCCAATCTAAAAGAAGTAAATGTAACCACAGGCCGCAAGGACGACAACGTAAAGAATACCGATATGGGCACTGTGACCCTATCGATAGAGCGTATCAAAACGCTGCCCGTGCTTTTTGGCGAGGTGGACATTCTGAAAACCCTCCAACTGCTGCCGGGCGTACAATCAGCGGGTGAAGGCAATTCCGGCCTGTATATACGCGGTGGCGGCCCCGACCAGAACCTTGTGCTGCTTGATGAGGCTGTGGTATACAATACAGGGCACCTGTTCGGCTTCTTCTCTGTGTTCAATTCGGATGCGGTTAAGGATGTGACCCTGATCAAAGGTGGCGCACCGGCTAACTATGGCGGCAGGCTATCCTCGGTAGTAGATGTGTCTATGAAGGATGGCAATATGAAAGAGTACCATGTGGATGGCGGTATAGGGCTCATTGCCTCCCGGCTGCTGATAGAAGGGCCAATAAAGAAAAATAAAGGCTCCTTTATGCTTGCGGGCCGCCGCACCTATATAGACGTGCTGGCGAGGCCATTCTCCAGCAAGCTCAAAAATACGGGCTACTACTTTTACGACCTCAACCTCAAGGCCAATTACAAATTCGGAGAGAAAGACCGGGTTTACTTCAGCGGCTATATGGGGCTCGATAAATTCAAGTTCCAAAATACAACAGGCACCTTCAAAGCAGATATACCGTGGGGCAATAAGACAGCCACCCTGCGCTGGAACCACCAGTTTAGCAGCCAGGTGTTTGCCAATACTTCACTCATTTACAACGACTATAACTTTGCGTCCAACTTCAACCAGAATTTATTTGCTATAAAGATCGCATCGGGGGTGAGGGACTATAACGCCAAAACAGATTTCGATTATTATCCCGGCAACAAGCACCACTTTAAAGCAGGCCTTGCCTATACCTATCACAAATTCATCCCCAACCAGGTATCAGGCCAGGTGGACAGTGTAGTGCTGAACCCTGATAACGCACTGATCAAGTATGCACATGAAGCAGGTGCGTATATCCTCGATGATTTTGAGCCTATCAAGTGGTGGAAGATCAACCTTGGATTGCGGTACTCCTGGTTCGGGCAGGTAGGGCCATATACCCACTATATCTACGACAAAGGCGGCAACAACATCACAGACAGCACGCACTACGGCAGTGGCGATATTGTGAAGTCTTACGGTGGCTGGGAGCCCCGCTTCAATATGCGCTTTGAGCTGGACAGCAAGTCGTCTATAAAAACCAGTATTGCCAAGACCTATCAATACCTGCACCTCGTTACACAGAACGGCACTACCCTACCCACCGACGTATGGGTACCCAGCACTTATATTGTACAGCCGGAGATCGCATGGCAGTATTCGGCGGGCTACTTCCGCAACTTCATGGACGATAAAATAGAAACGTCGGTAGAGGTTTATTACAAGGACATGCAGAACCAGATACAATATAAAGATGGCTATACCCCCAACAACCTGCAAGACCCGGAATTGTCTTATGTGTTCGGAAACGGCAAGGCATACGGCGCTGAGTTCTTTGTGAATAAAACACAAGGCAAATTCACCGGATGGATAGGCTACACTCTTTCCTGGACCAACCAGTTGTTCGCACAATTGAACAATGGCAATGAATTCCCCGCCAAATACGACCGCCGCCACGACATCTCTGTGGTGGGCACTTATACGCAAAGCAAAAAGTGGAATTTCTCGGGCGTGTTTGTTTATGGCTCCGGCAATGCCATTACCTTACCAACTGCCTTCTACGTGATCGACAATAAAGTTTACCAGCAGTTCAGCACCATCAATGCCTACCGCCTGCCTGCCTATCACCGCCTGGACCTGTCGGCCACTTATACGCCACAGCATGCCAAGCCCCGTAAGTGGCAGGGCAGTTGGACCTTCTCGGTATACAACGTTTATGACCGCCACAATGCCTACTTCCTGTATGTAGATACAGAGGGTACAGTCAATTCAAAAGTAAGTGTGAAGGTGTACGAAGTGTACATACTGCCTATATTGCCGAGCATCACCTACAACTTTAAATTTTAGCATTGCCCGGTCAAAACCGAATTTAGTATATTGCACAAAAGCCTTCTTATGTACAAGTATCTGTCGCTCTTCTTATTGGTTGTTTGTGTATCCTATCGTATACCCGCCGGCAATGATGTGGATAAGCAGGTAATGGCAGCAGGAGAAAGCCAGTTGGAAGTATACCTTTCAAAAATAGAGCAGGGGCACGAGGCAGACTATGGATTCACAAATGCCGACCACACCGAGGGCTGTACCATAGGCAAACCCTACCGGCTACTGGCATTTAACAGTGACTTTTACAACAAACCAATATCTGAAGGCGAAGATTATTTTGTGATCAAAAATGAGTGGCGCGTGCCGGTAATGCTCAATGGCCAAAGCCGGGTACTCCTCACCGTAGGCGGCAACTCCGGCAACTATAGTGTAACCGGAATGAGCGATCCGTTACTGGCACGCGAGTTGCAACTTAAAGGAACCTCTATGAGCAATGATGATACCTGGTACCTGCTACAGATCCCTGCACTGGCTGCCGACTTCTTTGTATCAGAACACGATAACTCCTTTATTGATGCGCAGTTCATGCCGCTGGCATCAGCCGTTGCTGCCTTACCGCAGGGCAAATCTGCAAAACCAATTTATACCCTGACCGAAGTAGGCCAAATGGTAAAGGATGCCTGCATAAAAAAAGACAAACATGCAGAGCAGGGAAAAAAGAAGGCTGTCAAAAAGCATAAATAGCATTCCAAACTTCTTTGCAGTACCTCACCACAAAAGAAAACGACCGATGGTGGCGCGACTAATTATTATGCAACCGTTTCAACGGTTTATATCACGCATACGGATAAACCCCGACGTTTATTTTTTTGCATACCCATGATCAAAACCGTGGTTTATGTTAGAATCCCTGTGCTATCTATTTGATTTGGCTAAAGGCTGCTCTTATTGTCATCAAGCTACAGTTTACAAGCCGAAGCTATTGGGATATGTACTTTGTTTGACCAAATCTGCTTTTTACTCATCCCGCCACTCCTTACCCGTCATGTTCAGGAACACATCTTCCAGGTTGGCTTCTTTTACTGCTTTGGGGCGTTTGAAGCCTGTTGTGAGTAGTTTATCTATCAGCTCATTGGGTGTACTGAGGGCAATGATGTGGCCGCTATCTATGATGGCTACACGCTCACAAAGTTCTTCGGCCTCATCCATGTAGTGCGTGGTAATGACCACAGTTGCGCCACGCTCACGCAGTTGCTTGATGAGTTCCCAAAGATTACGGCGGGCCTGCGGGTCGAGGCCCGTTGTAGGCTCATCAAGGAAGATGACCTTCGGCTCGTTGATGAGTGTGGTGGCAATGGAGAAGCGCTGCTTCTGCCCGCCGGACAGCTCTTTGAATTTATTCTTTGCCTTCTCGCGCAGGTTCACTGTGTCCAGCAAGGCCATGGCATCCACATCTTTATTGTAGAGGCCGGAGAAGAGGTCTATAATTTGTTTCAGGTTGAGATTGGGGTAATACCCTGCTGCCTGCAGCTGTACGCCGATGATGTTCTTGATGCCCTGATGATCATCATCAAGGTTTTTGCCATCAATGATCACATTGCCCGACGTTTTTTTGCGGAGCGTTTCCAGTATTTCCAGTGTAGTTGTTTTGCCTGCACCATTGGGGCCAAGTAAGCCGAATATCTCACCTTCCATTACCTCGAAAGAGATGCCCTTTACTGCTTCAAAATCTCCGTATTTCTTAACAAGGTTCTCTACCTTGATTATTGCGTTGGCCATGTGCTTGAATGTGGTGCAAAGTTAGGGAAAAGTTCGTAGGTGTCAGACCTCTCCCCGTCCCTCTCCAAGGGAGAGGGTGAAGTAGAATGAGATACGTCAAGCAAAAGAAACGCATTTTTCAGGAAACTCTACCGCATGGCGGAATACAAGGTTGCGGATGTAATCATTATCCTGCAACGGCTCTATACTTTCCTGCAATGTTTTGATATTCTTCAGTTGCTTCTGTTTGTCATTGAGATAGCCCATACCATAGAGGTTGCCCTCCATTACCAATATGCAACTATGTTCATTGTCATCGATTCCCTTATCTATCAGCGCAAATGTGGGCAGGTGCTTACGCATCCACACCAATGCGTCTTCCACATTTTTGTTGTAGGCGGCAGGGGCAAGATGTGTGGCACATTCACAAACAGTACCTATATGGCACATGCGGGGACAAAGATCGAACTCAGCAATGAGCTCCCTGAGTCGGTTGTGCCCTTCGGTGATGGTATTGAACGTATAAATGGGCTTAAAGCTGCGCCGTATCTTCTCCACTGCAAGGCGCATATAGCCGTGCAAGTCCTCATAAGCCACCAGGCCGTACTTGGCAAGGAAGCCCCGCTGGCTGCGGTTAAATATGGGCCAGAGACGGCGTATCTCCGCACTTTCCAGTATGTGCGCCATCAGTTCGGTAGCACACTCTTTGTAGCTGATGCGAAAGGTCTCTTTTAAGAACTCCTGTTTTTGACGGGTTACTTTGTTGTTGGAGAAATGGCTCTTCACCCGCCTGCGGATATTTTTGGCTTTGCCTACATAAATGGTTTTCCCATTAGCATTGTAGAAGTAGTACACCCCGGCAGTAGATGGCAGTTGCTCCAATTCATCAACAGGCAGGTGTGGTGGCAAGTATTGCTCACTGTTCCTGCCTTTCAGCATACCGGCTATCACATCCTGGTCATCTTTTGCCACGATCATGCGCAGCAGGTCGGCAGTAGCCAAAGCATCGCCACCCGCGCGGTGATGATTGCCATGATTGATATTTAGCTGCTGCGTGAGCTTGCCCAGGCTATAGCCATTAAGGCCGGGCAATACTTTGCGTGCCAGCCTCACGGTACACAGCTTTTTTGTATCGAGCTGGTAACCCGCATTTTGCAGGTGATACTTTACAAATGAGTAATCGAAATTGACATTGTGGGCAACAAATATCTTGCCTTGCAGCAGTTCATTTACCTGCCCGGCTATCTCTTCGAATGAAGGGGCATTGGCCACCATCTTGTCATTGATACCGGTAAGCCGCTGGATGAAATAAGGAATGGGTATGCGCGGGTTGACAAGCGTCTCATAAAAATCAAGCACTTTCTCCCCATCGTGTATCACAATGCCGATCTCAGTAATGCCGTTTCCTGCCGCATAACTCCCCGTGGTCTCAATATCTACTACAGCATACAGCATTCCCGTACAAGTCTTATCAACTAAAGGTAAGGAATTTATGGGTGCTCCCCACCCACGCTCAAAAAATGGTGAATCGAACTCACAAAAAAGCCTTTGCGGATGGGCAAAGGCTTTTTATAAAAATACGATAATATATGAATTAATTTACACCTCCGCTGATCTGGGGAACATAATTGCCACCCGAAAGGTTGTCTACAACAGGTGAAGATTGGATATTGCCACTCACATTATACTTCCATTGCAGGGTACCCTGCGAAGAATCCACAGAATATAAATAACCATCGTAACTGGCTACCAGTATAGCACCATTATATGGAACGGGGCTTGATTTAACAAGGCCGGTAGTGGCAAATTTCCATTTCAAAGAACCGTCTATGATATTCAGTGAGTACAGATTATAATCGTAGCTGGGTATGTATACCACCTGGTTGCTGATGATAGGCGATGCATTGACCTGGCTGGTAGTAAGGTATTTCCAGATCAGTCCTCCACTGCCTGTGAGGGCAGACTTAGCTGTATCGAGACAATATACGTAGAAGTCATTACAGCCAAAGATACATTTGCCATAAGATGCTGTAGGCGAGCTATTGATGGCACCCTTCGTCTTATAGGTCCAGCGGCAAACACCTGTAGCAGGTACCGACGGTGTAGGGTCTGTAGGCGGAGTGAGGTAGATACAATACATATTGCTGTCGCTCTGGCTGCCTACATACAGATAAGGAGGGCAAATAGATGGCGACGAGATGAAGTTGGGTATAGACGGCATAGTAGGTGTTTTGGCACCCGGATATACCCATATAGGGTTGCTTGCCATATCAGGACCAGTAGTCTTATCAAGGCAATAGACATAACCACCGGTAGATGCAAAATAAACATTGCCCTGGTAGATCACCGGTGAAGAAATAATGCTTGCTGCACCAATACCGAGGAAAGACCACTTAATTTTATAAGTACCTGTATCAAAGGCATATATACTGCCGTTGGTAGTAGTGAGGTAAACGAGGCTACCATCAGCTATCGGCGTTGACTGCACAGAAAATGGTATTGGCACTGTCAGGGAAACAGTAGTATCATACAGAAGGATCTTTTTCACCAATGCCCCTGTTTCTGAATTGATCTTGTAGATCGTATCCCAGTTAGGACTTGGCTGGTAGATCATCTCGTTATATAAAAGAGGGGTTGGTTTGAACACCAATCCGGGAGCTGTAGCCTGAAATGGCAATGCATATTCCCAGTTCTTTTTGCCGGTTGTGGGGTCAATACCATATAACACATTATTGTCGCTGCTGATGATCACAGAAGGCCTGTAACTGGTAGGCAAGGGGTTATCTGAACTGGTCTTTTTCGCACACGAAGCAACAAGCAAGGATGCCGCCGAAAGCGATAACAGGATATTTTTCCAACGTAATGACATATATGCCGGGATTTGGTTTGTAATGATGCAAGATAGCAAATTTTAAAAACTTTCCGATCATATTGAAAAATAGAATTATTACAGCAAAAATTCTACCGGCAAAAATATAATTACGACCTTACCGGGTTCCGTCTGCGCAACAGGATGTAGTTCTTGATATTCATCCAGAAAGCGAGGATCATATACACGATAATGGGAGAGCCCAGGGTGAGAAAGGAAATATAAATAAACCACAAACGGATACGGGAGGTAGCCACACCTATTCTATCGCCTATAGCCGAGCATACACCAAATGCCTGCCATTCAATAAAATTCTTTATGTGATATAGTTTACGCATATATTTGTACAGCAAAATTAATCAAGTCTGCGCTCATAGCCAAGCAAGTGGCAAAGATTTAAGACGATTCATTTTGCTGCTAACCCCATAAGCTATTAACCAATATGTACAACAGCGCCACTGTATCAAAAAACAATTTTAACCCAAAGACAATACTATCCAACATTCTCCTGCTCTCCTGCATTTTCCTTTTTGGCTGCAATACATCCAGCGGCCAAAAGAACCAGGCGAGTACAGTAGCAACCACAAAAGAAAACCCGAAAGCTGCTGAGCCAATAAAGCCACCTGCACCGCCACCGGTACTGGATACCAACCTGTACAACAAGTCTGTGATGCACCTGCTGAATGATACCGCCAAACACGGCTGGCCGGTAAAGGGCCCGTATCCCCTGCCCGGCGCATTGCTACCCATGAACAGGATAGTGGCCTACTATGGCAACTTCTACAGCACGCACATGGGTGTGCTGGGTGAATACCCGCCTGATGAAATGCTGAAACGCCTGATGGCAGAAGTAAAGAAGTGGCAGAAGGCTGATCCGCAGACGCCTGTAATACCCGCCATACACTACATAGTAACAACAGCACAAGGCCAGCCCGGCAAAGGCGGCAAGTACAGGCTACGCATGCCCTTCACACAAATAGATAAAGCGCTGGAGATAGCGAAGAAAATAAATGCAGTAGTGTTCCTTGATGTACAGGTAGGGCAAAGCACATTGGAGCAGGAAATACCTCTCTTAGAAAAATACCTGGCCATGCCCAATGTGCACCTGGCAATAGATCCTGAGTTCTCAATGAAGACCGGCCGTAAGCCGGGCAGCATCATTGGCACCTTCGATGCTGCTGACGTGAACTATACATCAGAATACCTTGTGAACCTTGTAAAAAAATACAACCTGCCCCCTAAGATATTGGTGATACACCGCTTCACGAATGGCATGATCACCAACTACAAAAAAATAAAGCTGCACCCCGAGACACAGTTAGTGATGGATATGGATGGATGGGGCTTCCCTGCAAAGAAAGTAAACTCATACAGGATCGCAGTGACCAACGAACCGGTGCAGTTCTCCGGCTTCAAACTATTCTACAAGAACGACATCATCACCCCACCCTACAAAGTGATGATGACCCCTGATGAGGTACTGAAGAAGCTATATCCGAAACCGAGTTATATACAATACCAGTAAACACCGGCCCTACCTAGAAAAAGCAGAACCTTGTTGCGGGAGCTATTACCTGGATACTTATTACTGTCAAAACACGAGTGCAACCACACCTCACTTTAGGGTCGGGGTTTTACGCAACGGCAGAAGTTCCATTTAGATTTATGGCATCAACGGCTTGGCTGTCACCTCCACTATAGGCTTGCCAATGCAGCCGTTGGGGGCCTGTATGTGCAGCAGGGCGGCGAGGGTGGCACTTATGTCGGTCATGTTTATTTGCCGGTCGGTTTCGCCCTTGGGTATGTGCCAGCCATACCACAGCAGCGGTATGTGGGTGTCGTAGGGGTTCCAGCTGCCGTGGGTCATGCCGGTGGTTTTGCCGCCATTGTCGTACCAGCCGGGGTTCAGCACCAGTTGTATGGCACCGCTGCGGGCACGGTTGTAGCCATTGATGGCCATGCTGCGGATGGGTTCGGGCACGGGAGTGCGGTCCATGTTTTCCATATCCATTACATAGGCTACCTCGGGGCGCTTGCCCATCCAGTCGCAAATGGCTTGCTTTATTTTATCACGGTCCAGTTTCTCTGCTGCTATAAGCTTGTTGTTGAGGAACACCTGGTAGTTCACAATACCATTCACTATAGAGTCTTTACCAAATTGTGTTTTCAACGAAGCGTTCAGGTCGGCTGTAGTATTCACATAAAACACACCGGCAGGCACATCCTTATCAGCCAGAAATTCGGCATTGTGTGCGCCGCCATGGTCGGCAGTGAGGAAGAAGAGATAGTTGTTACGGCCATACTGCTTATCAAGATAATTGAGCAGGCCGGCGATCTCGCGGTCGAGGCGCAGGTACAGGTCCTCCGTTTCCATAGAGTTGGGTGCAAACTGGTGGCCCACATAGTCGCTGCTGGAGAGGCTCAGGGCCATAAAGTCGGTCTGGTCACCCATACCCATCTGCTCTCCTTCCAGGCAGGCTTTGGCCATCATTATAGAGTAGGTATTACCGGCAGGCATGCTCCTGATCACCTGGTAGCGGTCGCTATCTGCCAGCGAGTCAAACGAATGGGGGAACACCGGGGCTTTCTCGCCTTTGAAAGGTTTCTCGTAGGTGTTGGCATCGGTGGTACTTTGTCCGTATTCAGATGCAGGCAGCAGTAATTGCCAACCTTGCTTCACAAGGCTGTCGCCTGCCTTGCGCTTATTAAATGCCTGAAGCCATGTTGGGTTCTGGTTGGGGTAATAGCTGCTGGTGGTAAAGGTGCCGTTCTTATCGTTGTACCAGTAGGCTGCATTGGCCAGGTGGCCTGCGGGCAGTATGCTGCCCCTGTCTTTAATGGCCACGCCATATACTTTGGAGTGCAGGTTGGTAGCCAGGCGCAGCTCATCAGTAATAGTTGTGACCAGCAATGTAGAGGGGCTCATGGATGGCGCCTTTGTTTCGTCGCCCACCAAGTGCACGGATGCATCGTCTACGCAGTAATTATTATTGCCGGTAGCATTATCTATCCAGTTGTTGCCGGCTATGCCATGTATGGAGGGCACTGAGCCGGTATAAATGCAGCTATGGCCGGGAGCGGTATTGGCTGGCAGGTAGTTCACATTGGTGTTCTGGCAGTTATAGCCCTCGCGCATCAGTCGCTTAAAACCGTCATTACCATAGAGGTTGTAGTAGCGATAGAGGTAGTCCCAGCGCATCTGGTCTATTACCAGCCCGAAGACCAGCTTTGGCCGCTTTACCGTATCCTGCTTCTGCGTACAAGACGCAAACCCGAGTATTAACAAAATAATAAACAGCCTGAAAACCCTCATTTTAGTTCGTTTTTTGATCTTTGCCTGTGAAATATTGTATATATAGCTGCAAAAGTGCAACTTATACGATGAACGGACAGTTATATTTTTATTAATTTCGCACAGTATTTTTTCACGATCATAAACGTAATAAATATCGAAAAACATGGACATATTCGCAAAGTTTGAGAACAAATTAGGGCCAATAGGAGATTACGCAGAGAAATCGCCGGGTTATTTCGCATTCCCAAAACTGGAGGGTGAAATAGGCAACCGCATGAAATTTCGCGGTAAAGAAAAGATAGTATGGAGCCTCAACAACTACCTGGGCCTGGCCAACCACCCCGAAGTACGCAAGGCCGATGCCGATGCTGCTGCCAAGTATGGGCTGGCATCGCCAATGGGTGCGCGTATGATGAGCGGCAACTCGGATATACACGACCAACTGGAAAAAGAACTGGCTGAATTTGTAGGCAAAGAAAGCGCTATGCTGCTCAACTTTGGCTACCAGGGCATGGTATCGGCGATAGATACGCTTTGTGGCCGCCACGATGTGGTGGTATATGACGCAGAATCACACGCCTGCATCATAGATGGCCTGCGCCTCATCCCAAGTCACCGTTATGTATACAAGCATAATGATATAGCCGACTGCGATAAGCAACTGGCACGCGCTACCGAGCTGGTGAAGAAAACCGGTGGCGGCATACTGGTGATCACGGAAGGTGTATTCGGTATGAGCGGCAACCAGGGCAAGATCAGGGAACTGGTGACGCTGCGCGAGAAGTATGAGTTCCGCCTTTTTGTAGACGATGCGCATGGCTTCGGTACAATGGGCAAAACAGGGGCAGGCATAGGCGATGAGCAGGATTGCATTGAAGATATAGACATCTACTTCTCTACCTTTGCCAAGTCTATGGCTAGCATAGGCGGCTTCATAGCTGCTGATAAGAAGATACTCACCTTCCTGCGCTACAACATACGCTCGCAGATATACGCCAAGTCTTTACCTCTGGCATTTGTAGCGGGCAACCTGAAGCGCCTTGAATTATTGAGGGGTAACCCTGAACTGCGTGAAAAGCTGTGGCACAATGTGCGCCGCCTGCAGGAAGGCTTCCGTGAGCGTGGCTTCGACCTTGGTACTACCAATACCCCGGTGACGCCAGTATTCATGAAGGGTGGCCTGTACGATGCCGTGCAACTGACCTACGACATGCGCGAGAACTACAACATCTTCTGCTCGGTGATCGTGTACCCGGTTATCCCTAAAGGACAGATAGAGCTACGCATCATACCTACAGCAGCACATACCGACCAGGACATAGACGAAACACTGGCTGCATTTGATGCAGTGCGAGAAAAACTGGAACACAAATTATATCCGCAGGAAATGCCGAATGTGGGTGTCCCTGCGTAATAATTGATATTGATAAGTATATGGCAAAAGCCCTGTGATACGTTACAGGGCTTTTGTATTATTAGAATAGCTAAGTTGGAGTAACTTCGCAGCAATTAACAGAACACATGAAAGTATTTATCTCCGGCGCATCGGGCCTTGTGGGCGGCAATTGTTTGAAACATTTTACAGAGCAGGGATGGGAAGCTGTGGGTTCCTACTACTCCTACCCTACCGATAACACTGTATTTTATGACACGCTTGTACCCGGCAAACCGAACAACTTTGATGTGGCAGCATTTGCGCCAGATGTGATCGTGCATTGTGGCGCACTGACGCATGTAGACTATTGCGAGACCCACGAGCAGGAAAGCTATGAAAAGACAGTGCAAAGCACCATCAACCTCATAGCGCTGGCCAAACAATGCAAGGCAAAGCTGGTGTACATTTCCACCGACTATGTATTTGACGGCAAGCATGGCCCCTACCTGGAAGATGCACCCGTGAACCCGATAAGTGTATATGCCCGTCACAAACTGGAAGCGGAACAGATGGCGCTGCGGGAAATACCCAACACCCTGGTACTGCGTGTAACCAATGTATATGGCAACGAAGTAAGAGGCAAGAATTTTGTGGCCCGCATTGTGGATCAATGTTTGAATAAACAGAAACTGACATTAAAACTGCCTTACGATCAATACGCATCCCCGGCCAACGCATGGGATATAGCACGGGCTATGTTTGTATTGCTTCGGGATGGCAAGCAGGGCATCTACAACATAGGCAGCACAGATTATGTGAACCGTGTGGAACTTGCGCTGCGGGTACTCAGCTACTTCCCCGATGCGGAGTACGACCTTATACCTATAAGCACAGCGGATATGCAGCAACCCGCAGCCCGTCCATTGCTTGGTGGTTTTGTAAAAATGAAATTCAGCAATGAATACCCTGAATTCCTTTTTGGCAATATAGATAGCTATATGAAAGAAGCACTGGCAAATGCCAGTGCTTCCAATTAAAACAAGCGATATATAGCCAGGCCTAAGTAGCCTGGGGTTTGTTATTTCGATATTGGGATTTAACCCTATGCAATATCTGGGTGGATGCTTACATACTTAGGCAGATCCTTTACATGAAATATAAAGAACAGCGCAGATGCTATTGGTGCCATAACCGAAAGAAAAACAATCCACATCAACTTGCTGGCAGCATTCATATGCTTTACCCTGGCCAATATTACCAGGCAATAGATGAACACAGGGGCTGTGATGATGGCTGATGCCGCCAGCATAGCGAATAATGTGTCGTAATTTCGGCTTGTAATACCCACCGCGCTGGATACTGCGGGATGACCGTGAGTTAAAGGAAGCAGAAGAAGGAAGAAGTAAGCGAGGCAGATGCCAAAGCAAACTACAGGCAGGAAACAGATTATGCCCATCCTTCTTTTCATTTTTTCGTCGAAAACCATTAGCTTATCCATAAAAAGTGTGTTTATTACACACTACAGGCGTAAAAACTATGCCATGGAATATGAAAATTTTGCTACCGGCCTATATGAAAGGCGGGATTAACTTTTTGGGCAAGGGATTCATACTTTCTTACCGAGTCTTTATTACCCAGGTCATTATATACCAACGCAAAGGCAACATTACAACCAAAAAAATCAGGGTCGATAGCCACTCCTTTGTTCAGATACATGATGGCCGAATCGTACTGCTTCATATTCAGGTACGCGGCACCCATGTCTGAGTATGTCTTTACATCTCCCGACAATAACTTAATTGTTTCATTACCAAGGTTTATCACTTTCCGGGATTGCCCTGTCTGAATATAAACGCCGGATAAATTGTTCCTTGTAACAATAGCATCCGGGCTTAGTCTTAATGCCCACAGATCATATATCTCCGCAGAGTCGTACTGTCTTTTAGTAAAATAAGCCGCCCCAAGATCTGCCGCCACGTCCCTGTATCCGGGGTTGATGTCGAGTGCCTTGCGGTAATATTTTACCACATCATGCAGCATGTTACCTCTCGTTTCTGGGTTTTGTTCTTCAGTCAACATTAACTGTATCTGGTAACCCACAAAATAATTCAGCCTGCAGTTCTCCGGCACCTTATTAACATCGGCACTATAGATGGTGTAATTATCCATCCAGTCAGTATTCCGATCGATAGTGACATACGCATAAATAAGGCATACCGGCACAATGATACACAACGCCCATTTATCCTTCATTGCTACCCACCCGGCTTTACCGGCTTTCTTCATCAGCCACTCGATGAGCAATGCAATAACGAGGCAAAAACCTACAGAAGGGTAAAACAAAAACCGCTCACCCATCGGAGACTTGATGAGAAACGGGATATTAGACACAATAGATATAGTACACAGAAAAAAAGCAATACCAAAGGCGTAAGGATCTTTCCTGTTTTTCAGGAACCGCACTGCCACAATTACCACCAGTGCGACATAGATGGCAAGCGTAAGCAATACCCTGAGATCGCTGAAATGGGTAAAAGGGATAGCATTAAACGCATAATCGCATACAAGCGGATATGGCACAAACAACAACTTCACATAATATCCCATAATGAGGATAGCTGTTGCCAACCGGGATTCTGCAGACAGGTCTTTTTTCGCCAATGCATTCTCTACAAGGTCCATCTGACCGATGTGATTGGCATGATAATAATTGAGCACAGAAAAGCGTATAGCCAGGAAAACGGCCGCTGCAACACCCGCGCATACCAGCATCTGCACTCCGCGCTTCTTAGCTCCATCCCTAAAGAAAAAGAAGATAACCGGCATGAGTGCAAAAAACGTGAACGAGGTTTCCTTAGAAATAAAGGACAGGAAAAGATAAAGTCCACCCAGCAGCAGATGCCTGGGCTTGCCTATACGGTAATAGTCAAGAAACACATTCAGGCTCAGAAAAGCAAACAGGAACGACATCAGTTCATCGCCGCTTTTTATGTTGGCCACTACCTCGGTATGTATGGGGTGCAGTACAAACAGCAGGCAGGCAACAAACACCACCGCTGTTTTTGTACCCTCAAAGAGCTTATCTAAGAAAAAGAAGAGCGCTACCACGCACCCCATGAAGAATAGAATATTGACAAAATGAAATGGCGCAGGATTACCTTCAAAAAGCTGGTATTCTACGCTGAACAGGGCCATAGGCAGCGGCCGATACTCATCGTTAGGAATAGCGCCATACCCCATGGAGTGTGGCGTGGTAAATAGCTCCGGTATCGCCTTTGCGCCCTTTGTCACTATACTGTTTTTGATGATCATGGTGTAATCATCCATCGCAAAGTCATTCTTCAATGTATTAGCATAAACACAAAATGCGATCAGCCCCAGCAAAAAGGCAAGCTTCACATTAAGTGAAAAGCGTGGCGCTGCCGCAACTGCTGTTTTCGGAGCTTCCTGTTTACTGCTTATTTTTTGTTGCTGCTTTGCCATTATGTCAATTGCGCTTCGCCCTGTATTTGATCAAAAAATCTTCAAATTGCACCAGCGTAAAGCTACTCAAATTCCCTTGTGCTGTTAGGCCGCCTTTCTGCGCGGCCATCACACCATAGTAAGTATCCTTATACCCATCTATAGAGTGTGCATCGGGGTCAATAGACAGCAACACACCTTTTTCTATGGCGTACTCTATCCAGCGCCAGTCGAGATCCAGGCGGCGGGGGTGGGCGTTAATTTCCACCACCACCTTATGCTCGGCACAGGCATCTATGATCGCTTTATGATCCAGTGGATAGCCTTTGCGGGACAGCAGCAGCCGGCCCGTAGGGTGCCCAAGTATTGCAGTGTACGGATTGCGTATGGCAGCAAGTACCCTGCCCATGGCTTTCTCCTCACTCATTTTCAGGTTGCTGTGTACAGAGGCTATGACGAGATCGAATGTATTGAGCACCTGCGGACTATAGTCGAGGCTGCCATCATTAAGTATATCCGACTCAATGCTCTTGAATATTTTGAAGGGGGCCAGACTTGCATTCAGTGCGTCTATCTCCTGGTGCTGCGCTGCCACCTGGTCGGGCTTCAACCCACCTGCATAAAATGCAGATTGTGAATGATCGCTAAGCACCAGGTATTCAAAGCCTTGCTTTATAGCTGCCTCCGCCATCTGTGCAATAGTATGCACCCCATCGCTGTTGGTACTATGGCTGTGTATGATGGCTTTGATGTCTCCAGGCTGTATCACCGATGCAATTTCCTGCCTTGCAGCCTTCTCCAGTATACCGGCAGTCTCCCGCTGCATAGGCGGAATGAATGATAATTGGTTATCCGCAAAAATCGTTTCCTCGCTCGCAGGCTCATCAGCCAGATTGTATTTTTCTAAGAAGGCAGTTAAAAAGTCAGCACTACCCGTAGTGGTAAACAACCTGTTATAAAAACGGGCCTTAGTAGTGCTATAAAACTTCAACCTTGGCGAGCCTAACATATGTACGGTAAATACCCGATCCTCCAACTCAGCAATGACTACATCGGTCATGCCAAACTCATCCTTCAGCGCATCGGTATCAAGATCGGTTACTATCTCCACGAACTCCACCGTTTCGCTCTGCCGCCTGATATCGCCGGTAAGGGCAAACAGGTGATGTGGATACCGACCCTGTAGTTGTTTCATCACGGCCTCGCCCACTACTTCCACCTCTGCCCAAAGATGAAAGCCTTGATTTTGCTTGAAGTAAACGATGCTTTGCAATATGCTGTCCTGCGTTTTAGCCCCAAACCCTTTGAGTGCCACCAGCCGATTTTCATTACAAGCATATTCCAGCTCGCCCAGCGATTCTATACCCAGCTCCGTCCAGATGACCCCGATCTTCTTAGGGCCCAGGCCTTTGATGCTCAGCATATCTATGATGCCGGGTGGTGTATTGGAGATGATATCCTCCAGCGCATACATCTTACCTGTCTGCTGCAGCTCGCGTATCTTTTTGCCTATGGCATCGCCTATGCCCCGTGTGTTGAACAGCTCAGCATCATCCATCTCCGCCAGTTCCTTAGGCAGCCGTTCTATATTAAAAGCGGCACTGCTATATGATTTCGACTTAAAACTATTCTCCCCATGTATATCCATCAGTTTGGACAGCATAGAGAAATGGTCTGCTATTTCGTAATTATTCATTGAATATTAAAGTGTGTGATTACCAAAATCCTTTTTGTCTGGGAAGTGGTTTAATGGTATGCCGGATCAGTTTAAGGTCCTTGATAAACGTATAATCAGCTATGTTCAGTGTAAAAAAATCAATATCATAGTATTTCGAGAATGCAGCGTTAAACATATCTGGCAACGAGGGTCGGTGACTTAATGAGTATTGATCCATATTTTGCCTGAACAATTCACTCACGTTTCATTTACATCAAGCAATATCAATTCAGCCAGTACTTTCTTTAACCTGTTTAAATGCACTTTATCCTTCGCAAAAAGAAGTACCTCCGAATATGTTACTGCAGATATGATTAATTTTTCCTCTCCGCCAATAGTATCAATGAAGTCTTTTACATCTTCATTACCCCTCAAATGCTCGATCAATGCATCGGTATCAAATAGCACATTCATTTCCATGCAGTTTTTCTTATAGTGGCAACTGACGGAAGATCTGGATATTTTCCAAAAGCCTTTTTGAATGCCGACATATCTCTCTTACCTTTCTTGAGAATTACGGCGAGCAATTTCGAATTACTACTTTCCAATTTAACCGGGCTTATTACTTTCTTACTTTTTTTACCATCCGATATCATATAGTCTGCTTATATAACAAAGATACCAAAAACCCACATCATTTTCCCCCACCCAATCCACAATTCGCTCCCCTACCCGCCACACCACCGAAATACAAACGCTATTTACCGTTTCCATCATTACATTTGCCACCAAAGCGATTTTTACCAAATGATATATCATATAGTTACCGGCGATGTGGCTGCTGCCCAACTCAGTGAAGCAATTGCATCAGAACCAAGTATGGAAGGAACAGTGCTGGTGGTCAGGGACGTATTGTGTCTGGGCCCGCTGCAGAAAGAAGAAGGACAGAAGTTCTCTGAACTCCGCTCCGCCTTCTGGCAGGAGGTGGCCCCCAATGAAAAAGCCCCCATACAGGTAGATGATATGGAACGTCTGCTGGATGTGAGCGCGAAACTGGCCAATGACGAAGAGGCCAAGGCGTGGCTGTGGCTGGCCCCATGGCCTACAGATATTTGCACCTATTACTGGACACTAAAATACCTCGGCAAATACCCCGGTCGTTTCTTTGTGGTAAATATAGCCGGACTCCCGTTTCTTGATGAGAACGGCAAGGTGTTCTTCCCAAAGAGCCTGGGCGAGATAAAACCCCGCGAACTGGTAAAAGCCCGCAAGCTGGCCCGTATGGTCACCCCTGCCGAACTGGAAGTGGATGGTGATGAATGGAAGAAGCTGGTGGAGCAAAACGCAGGCAACCGCATACTGGAAGGCGGCAAACGAATCTTATCGAAACCGGATGAGCATTACGACAACCAGCTCCTTGGTTTCTGCACGCACCAGTTCCAGAAAGCATCAAAGGTCATCAACCAGGCATTATCCAAATTCACACTGCCCCCCGGCGATCTTTACCTCGGCTGGCGCCTCCGTAAAATGGCCGATGCCGGCCGACTGGAGCTACAAGGCGACACCGCCAAGGGCCTCAAAGACTTTGACGTGAAGCTACCCGGTGATGGCACCAATGCACAGTATGCGTTACCATTGTAGAATCGAACTAGTAGGTACAGCTACTAAATGTAAGTGTAGGTAGGTGTCATGGTGAGCCTCCGAACCATGATACCGTTACCGGACCACCAAATATGTTTACCCTATACGTCAACTGAATACCGATAGCACTCAACGCAGCCATGGTTCGGAGGCTCACCAAGATCTACTTGTTTCAGACTGCCCTTTTTATCGCATACGCCCCATCGGGGCTACAGCTTTGTAGCAAACCGTCCCGAAAAACCTCGTTTTGCTCCGTAGGGGCTACGCTACTCGCTACAGGAAAGCCCCCTTTTAGGGGGTTGGGGGTTTTTCGTACCTTTGCGCCCATGGAATTTGAGTTGCCGCTGGTAGAAGAAAAAGTGAAGCCCCACCAGGTCACCACGCTGCATTTGGTAAGCGCGCTGGCTTTTTTGGTGGCCGGCCTTATTATAGCAGTTTATAATTATACGATACCCCTGTGGGGTGGCGCATTGCTCACTGCGGGCGCGCTGCTCACCGTGCTCACTATTTTCCGAAACAAATGGGTTACCGGCCCCGCGAATACCCCTCTCCGTGTCGCCGAGCTGCTCATTGCCCTCACAGTGGCCATATACTCCTTCACTATGCACTGGAAGTTCCCCGCTGGTATCTTTAGTGTGCTGAGTGCCGCCGTACTGTTTGCATTATACTGGGAGCGCAAAGGCAGCAATGCCC